>NZ_JAUSUB010000009.1 GCF_030813235.1 Cytobacillus purgationiresistens
GAGCTTTTCCTCACCATCCGGGCACTAGTTGCTCCATCTAGTTTACCCTCTTGAGCTTTTCCTCACCATCCGGGCACTAGTTGCTCCATCTAATTTACCCTCTTGAGCTTTTCCTCGCCATCTGGGCACTAGTTGTTCCATCTAGTTTACCCTCTTGAGCTTTTCTTCACCATCCGGGCACTAGTTGCTCCATCTAGTTTACCCTCTTGAGCTTTTCCTCACCATCCGGGCACTAGTTGCTCCATCTAGTTTACCCTCTTGAGCTTTTCCTCACCATCCGGGCACTAGTTGCTCCATCTAATTAACCCTCTTGAGCTTTTCTTCACCATCCGGGCACTAGTTGCTCCATCTAATTAACCCTCTTGAGCTTTTCCTCACCACCCGGGCACTAGTTTCCAATCTAGTCCTTTCCCTATCCTCGCCTTACTACAGGAGCATGATAACTAGCCTCACTTTATCCTCTTCAATATAAAACGAAGCTGATCATCGC
The DNA here is from genome assembly GCF_030813235.1 of Cytobacillus purgationiresistens. Lineage (GTDB taxonomy): Bacteria > Bacillota > Bacilli > Bacillales > Cytobacillaceae > Cytobacillus > Cytobacillus purgationiresistens. The sequence goes on from NZ_JAUSUB010000009.1 coordinate 491, forward strand.
ATTACTTTTTTTTCATCATTTTAACCCACCGCTATATTAGCTTTCTTGTGACTGTACCTTATTCAAACGAATTTTAAAGAATGAAGTGATAAAGAAGAACAGAATAAATAGTCCGACGACACTTAATCCTAAAATAGCTAGATGAAAAACTTTTAATATGACACTCGCTAAGGTTGAGAGATACAAACAACCGAGGAGGAGCGTAATTTCTCTATTACTAAAGCTATTCGTCAGCTTTGCACCAAATTGTGATCCAATGAGGCCCCCAGCAAGCAGCACTAAGCCGACTTGATAATCAATTGCAACAGTGGAAGCGTAGGAAAGAAATCCAGTTGTCACGATGAGAAGGACTGCAAACAGGCTTGTCCCTACGGCCTTTTTCGGGATAAATCCGAGCAAGGCTACAGTTAGCGGCACCATGATAAATCCTCCACCGACGCCCATGGCTGTCGAAACGAAGCCAGCAAAAAAACCGATTGCAATCATTTTCAATATCATTGAAGCAGTTGAAGAAGCGGTTTGATTCTGCGTTTGCCCATTGCCCTGCTTCATCATCCTCAAGGCAAAATAGGAGAGCAATACAATATAAAGTAAAGGTATCGCCCATTCATCCATCCCATTCCGTTCCAAAAATACCACGAATGGATGTGCGACCTGAGTTGCCGCAACTCCGCTTACACCAAGGATGATTCCCTCTTTCCATTTAATATTCTTCAATTTAATATGAGCAGCAATACCTGATATAGAGCTGCCGATAGTAAACAAAAGGCTAGTAGCAATCGCTTCAATCGGCGGATACCCGATTAACATGAGAAACGGTGTTAAAATAAACCCTCCACCAATACCGAAGAAACCTGACAGAACACTAATCAATCCACCTAATATAAAAAATAATATGTATTCCATTTAAAAGACCTCACTTGAAATAATTACGACTCTAATAAGCAAACTCATATATTCTTCTTTTGATGACTCCATTGTACCTCCTAGTAATGAAATACGAAAGTGCACATACAGTAATTAGTAGTGGACGAACTGTTCATCAACAAAGAATAAAGGGGAACGACGTGTATGTCACAATTATTTGATGCGATTAAAGAATGGCTGATTGACTATGGGGTGTTTGGATTATTCTTTGTTTCATTTGCTGATTCATCCTTCCTGCCTATCCCTCCTGATGTGCTTCTCATCTCAATGGCTTTTGCCGCTCCCGAGAATGTGTTTTGGTACGCCTTTCTGACAACCTTTGCTTCAGTCGTTGGCGCGATATTTGGCTGGTATATTGGTCATAAACTTGGAAGACCAGTACTATTACTTATTTTTTCAGAAGAGAAAATTAAGAAGGTTGAACATTATTTTAACAAATATGGTCCTGTAGCGATTTTAATTTCTGCCTTCACTCCTCTTCCTTATAAAGTCTTTACGATATTCGCCGGCATTTCAAAGATTCCTTTACGCATGCTTGTCACTTGGTCTATCGTCGGCAGAGGTGCCCGTTTTTTCTTGGAAGCAGCAATAATTGCCTTACTCGGTACTCAAGCTAAACCATTTTTCGAAGAGCATTTTTCAATGGTCACTATTAGTTTTGGTATCCTTTTTATCTGTTTATACTTGATATATCTCGTATTTAGAAAAAGAAAGCTTGCTTGATTCAGATTAAAATAAATACTAGATTATAATTATTTTAAATAAGTATTGATTTTAAAATAGAAACTGTTATAATTAATTCATAAGCAAATATGAGAGGAATGGTAAATATGAATCAAGTACAAACAGCACCAATTACTAAATTACAAGCTGCATTAAATACACAAGTTGCTAACTGGAGCGTTTTATATACTAAGCTGCATCGTTATCACTGGTATGTGAAGGGTCCACACTTCTTTACCCTTCATGAAAAGTTTGAGGAATTATACAATGAGGCTGCAAATATTGTGGATGAAGCAGCTGAGCGCCTTCTTACTATCGGTGGAGAACCCATTGCTACTATGGGTGAATATCTGCAAGCAACAACATTAGCTGAAACGAATCACGAGAAAACAGCTAACGAAATGGTTGCCAGTTTAATAGCAGACTATAAGCAGTTAAGAGAAGAACTATATGCGTTAGCTTCCCTTGCAGAAGATGAGCAAGCTCCAGCAACGAATGATTTCGCGGTTGGGTTAATCGCATCAATTGATCAGCATATATGGATGTTCCATGCGTATTTAGGTGAATAATCTTCTTTATAAGAGAGACCAATCTCAAAAATCGACTTTTTGAGATTGGTCTCTTTTTGACTTATTCTTCCGATATCTATTAAAATCCAGCGAAATTGGTGTTTTACCCAGCCAAATCCCCAATTCCTTTGCCTTTCTTCCTTTTACCTCCTCGTTAGTATCAATTACATACTTTTTATTTTTCCTTTTCATAACCACTGACCTTTGATTAGAAAAAATGATATGATAGGTCCGTCAACTAGATTAATAAGGAGTCTTGGATATGAACAACTTGAAATACTCACTATATATTCTCATCGGTGCATGCAGCTATGGGATATTGGCCTCCATTGTCAAACTCGGACTTGGGGCTGGCTTTGCCGTACATGAACTGACAAGCAGCCAATATTTATTTGGACTCACTTTACTTATTCTCGTTCTTCCTTTTGTAAAAAAGGTCAAGATATCATTTAAAAAAATTGGAGCGCTTATGCTTACCGGGACAGCCTTAAGTCTTACAGGTATTTTATATGGGCTAAGCCTTGAAAGAAACCCCGCCTCTATCGCGGTTGTCCTGCTCTTTCAATTCACATGGATTGGTATATTGCTAGAATCAGTATATCTGAAAAAGATGCCAAGCAAAATGAAAGTAATATCCGCACTATTCTTGATTATTGGAACCGTGTTTGCGAGCAATATTGTCTCCGGAGGCATACACTCTATCGCTTTGGATGGACTGATTTATGGAGTATTATCAGCAGTTACCTTCGCTTTATTCATTTTCTTTAGTGGAAAGGTTGCAACGGATATCCCTACTATCCAAAGAAGTGTCTTTATTTCATTAGGAGGCTTATGCATACTCATTCTCATCTTTGGGTCACGAGTTGCAGATACCGGCATTGATTTTGGCGGGATTTGGCCTTATGGCTTAATGATGGCATTCTTTGGGGTTATCCTGCCGATCGTGCTCTTTGCACTCGGTACACCGCATATCGATTCTGGATTAGCGACCATTGTTGGTTCTGCGGAACTTCCTGCAGCAGTTCTTGCAGCGATGTTGATTTTAGGGGAACAAATCTCACAGGCACAAATCATCGGAATTGTGATTATATTAATCGGGATTTGCCTCCCGCAATTTCAGCTATATAAATCACAACAAAATCGTTATAGCACTTAATTAAAGGAGGGATTTCCCTCCTTTTTATTGAATTATAAAAGAGTAAAGGAGGGCTCATATTGAATCATTCACTTTTTAAAGACATCATACAATCCGAGGATGAGCTGCGTTCATTATTCGATCAACCTGGAAAAGCCGCTGCCAACAAAATCATTAATGAAATAGATGAACATTGCAGAGATTTTATCGCTAAATCCCCTATGTTATTTCTTTCAACCGCCCATGCGGATGGTAGATGTGACAACTCTCCAAGAGGAGACGAAGCAGGGTTTGTACATATAATGGATGCACAACATCTTGTTATTCCAGAGCGCCCGGGTAATCGACGCTTAGATAGTATCAGCAATATTTTAACCAACCCTAATGTTGGCTTGTTGTTTATTATCCCTAGATTAGAGGAAACTTTAAGGATTAATGGGAAGGCAACCATTATTCGTGATGCTGGTATCCTAGAAAAAATGGCCTTAAACGGAATCGCACCGAAACTAGGAATTGCTGTAAAGGTAGAGGAATGCTTTATCCATTGCGCCAAATCGTTTAAGCGTTCAGAACTTTGGAATCCTGAAAGCTGGGATGAAAAGGATAACCTCCCTACCCCATCAAAAATGCTTGCTGCTCATGTGAAGAAGAATACTGAAATACAGGCCTAATAAGGATTCCACAGTACAAAGACCATTCTACTATCATTACAAGAATGGTCCTTTTCATGTAAACTGGCTACAAATGAAGCTTCAACCCTTGATGTGTGGCTTGGAACCCTAAGTCTTCATAAAATCGCAAAGCTTCTTCTCTTTTATTATCAGTTGTCAGCTGCACAATGCGACACCCCCTCTTCTTTGCCCGCTCAATGGCCCAGCTAATTAACTGGTGCCCGAGTTGCTGCCCGCGAACGTGAGCCGCTATTCTTACGCCTTCAATTGTTGCCCTCCATGAACCTTGATGTGTGAGATAAGGGGTAAAGGTAAGTTGCTGAACCCCAACCATTTCATTTTTCCACTCAGCAACGATGAGTTCATTATTAGGATCAACTTGAATGGCATAGAATGCTTTCCGATAACTTTCAGGCAAGGGATATACCAATGTTTCTCTCCCGCTCCCAAGCTTATCATCTGCCAGCATTTCTACTATTCTTTCTAAATCATCTTCTTCTGCCTGCCTAAAACAGATTTCTTCCATAGCTCTCCCTCCTTTTTAACTTATGATACCTTCCATTTAATCATAAGTTAATTCACATCTTTCAATAACTTTACATAAGTTTTTCTTATCAAATAAACCTAGTTACTGTCTCTATTGCTCCTATAACATAAAAAGGAGCTGTCTCATGACAGCTCCCATTATTTTTATTCCCACCACCATGCTTGTGAACCATAAGAATATTCAGCACGGCTATCCAAGTGAACAAAGCCGCTCTCGTTATACATACCACTGAACCCAGAAGTTTTCGCATAATTTTTCGCTGTAGCAGTTGATACGCCAGAGATGTTAATATCAGCAGCAATACCATACATATGCTGGCTATTCGAGGCACCGCCTACATTACTATTATGCGAGACACTACGGAAACCTGAGTTAATCGTAATCGCTTTATTTCCTGCCTTTACTCTGATCGCTTCTAGCTTATACATTAGACGGCGGATATTCTCTTTTACTGTCGCTTCTGGAACCTTACCGTTCCTAAATCCACTGCCATCCTTCGAGTGAAATTCACTATAGTTGAAGTTTTTTGTTCCTGTAGAAGTTTCCAATGCGTTTAACTTTGCGTGTGTTGCAGGACCTGCAATTCCATCTGCCGATAATCCGTAGGCACGTTGAAATCTTTTTACAGCAGCGGTTGTTCCTGGACCAAACTGTCCATCAACAGCTACAAATGTTTGTGAAGCTGAATCTGCAGCCCATCCAGCAACACGGATTTGTAACTCTCTCACATCTGCGCCACTCGACCCTTCACTCAATGTCCGATTCCATGAATAAGCCTCTGCATCTGTGGTTGAAATCAAGGATAATGCAAGGGTGAACAACAAAGCCAAACCTAACGTTCCAATTGTTCTTTGCACCATTTTCATCATATCTACCAAACTCCTTTTCTCTTGAGTATGAAAGATTATGTTTCTCTAGAAGAAAATGCTTTCTACCATCTAGCATATATCATTTCAAAATATTGTGAATATGAAGATAATACTGATTTTTCTATGCGACTTTAGATAGTACTCTCTCGACATTTCTCTACACTCGATTAGACAAAATGCACGCTGATTCATGATAAATTGATAAATTCACACCTATTTCTTTCTTCCTCTTTTTTCTATTTAAAAGTTTATCTGTTATTTTGTCGGGTAAAGAATGGTTAAGAAAATTACTAATTTACTAGAGGAGTGATGAGATTTTGGTATATCCGAATATATGGGACAGTCTAAACTACTACATAGCGAAACTGCCTGATTTATTATTCGCCTTCATTGTCTTATTAATTGGTTGGATGATTGCAAAATTTGTGGAGAAAGCCGTTCTTAAAGCGCTGAATAAAGTGAAATTAGATAGCTGGGTTTATCCTGAAGGAACTGAAAGAAAGTATTCCTCGGAGAAGATCATTAGTAAAGTAATCTATTACTTAATCCTTGTGTTCGCGTTTATCTTATTCTTTAATATTCTTGACCTAAGCATCATTGCCTCCCCACTCGTTGGCATGCTTACTACCATCATGGACGCCATTCCTAGTGTATTAAAAGCAGCACTCGTTCTTTTATTTGCATGGTTGATTGCAGCTACTCTAAGCTATCTTATAAAAAAAGGCGGAAAAACACTTAAAATCCATGAACTTTTTAGTAAATGGAAATTGACAGATAAAGTGAAAGAACCTGCTATAGTAATCGATCAAGCTGCAAAAATTGTATTTTATCTTGTATTGCTTATCTTTTTACCAGCGGTATTGGATGCATTGAGCTTACATGGCATTGCTGGCCCATTTAGCAGCATGTTAAATAGCCTTCTTGCTTTCTTACCAAAATTGATTGCAGCTACTCTGATTTTATTAGTAGGTTGGTTTATTGCAAAAATTGTCCGGAATATTGTGACGAACTTCCTTGATGTTATCGGTATGGAAAGATTAACAAACAAATTAGGGCTCTCTCGCCTATTTGAAGGTACAAGCCTTGCAGCTGTTATCGGAACCGTTGTTTATGTACTCATTTTAATCCCAACAGTCATTTCTGCATTGGAGCAATTAGACATCACAGGTATCTCTGCTCCAGCAATTGCCATGCTCACTCATGTCATGACGATGATTCCAAACATCGCAGCAGCTATCTTCTTCGTACTCATCGGTGTCTGGCTTGGTAAATGGGTGAAGGATTTAATCACAGGATTACTTGCACGTATTGGTCTAGATTCTTACTTTAAAGGAATGGGCTTGAAAAGTTCGAGCAATGTAAGTATTACACAAGTTGTCGGTACGATCGTCCAAATTCTCGTTGTTGTGTTATTCGTAGTACAAGCCTTGAATATTCTTGGTTTAACATTCCTTGTGACTCTATCATCTGGAGTCATTGCATACCTGCCTCATGTATTAGCAGCATTAGTCATTATCGGAGTCGGACTATGGCTAGGTAAGCTAGTGAACCGTCTATTGCTCTCCTTGCTTCAAGGTCCGCACAACCGTTTCTTAGCTGCAATTGCTCAAATTGCGATTGTTGCGACAGCCATCTTTATGGGGCTTGATCAATTAGGTATTGCCGCATCAATTGTGAACTCTGCATTCATCTTATTATTAGGTGGATTAGCACTAGCCTTTGGATTAGCCTTTGGACTCGGCGGAAAAGAATTTGCTTCAAAATACCTCCAAAAGCTTGACCAAAGAATTGAAGAAACAAAAATCAACCAAAATGCTGACACAAAAGGTGTAGTAAAGGACGCTCTTGGTACACACCCTATGGGTTCCCAAACGGATATACAAACAAATATAAGTGATACTGACGATCCAACTAAGCTATAATCTTCTTAATAAAAATAACACGCTTAACTGCAGCGTGTTATTTTTTTAGTAATTAACGCATTTCCCTTCCAAAATACCCGTTAAGAAAGTATGATATAGATACTAAACAAAACCGATGAGAAAGGTTGGTTTTTTAAATGGAAACTACCATACACTCGATTCCGCGACCGCTCGTGAAGACAAATCAATGGGTGATTGTTGGAAGTGTTGTGCTTACTTGGATTACAGGGCAGGTTTGGATTTTGGCTATCCCTTTGATTGCAGGCCTAATAGGCTTAATCTTTGGAACGAATCCCATCATGAGCCTTGCAAAATTATTTCTTAAGAAACACCCGACTGAGTATATTCCTGAAGACCGCGACCAGCAACAATTTAATCAAACGATTGCAGTTGTTTGTTTAGCCATTGGTCTAATTAGCTTCTTATTGGGCTGGACAATCGTCGGATATATCTTTACAGTTATGGTTGGATTAGCAGCATTTATTGCCATCCTTGGATTCTGTATTGGCTGTTTTATACATTTTCAGTTGAATCAATATAAATATAGAAGATCATTAAAATAAAAGAACAGCATCCGATTGAGATGCTGTTCTTCTATTCCTCAAGAAGCTCAAGATATAATTGAGCAACCCTCATATCCTCCTCCCATCCTTCTAAGTTATCCTCAAGAAACCACCAGGCAGACAACACAGCTTGGCATAATCCCCATTTTAAAATGCGTTCTTTGTTTAAATCTAATTTTTTTGCAAATAAATTGATTCGATTATATAAGATTTCTTTTGGATTTGAAAAATGCAGCAAATGATTTCTAAGAAAATTCGTTATATCATAGTCAGCCTCACCAATTAATCCTTTAGGATCAATGATGATCCAATCATTTTCATTAAGAAGAATATTTTCATGATGGAAGTCACCATGTAGAAGGACCTCTTGTTCCGTGCTGGCAATGAGTTTAGGAAACCATTTCTCCGCAAGCCCTACCAGATTTCGGTCAAACGGTCCCGTGCCCCCGTTGAATTTCTTCCGTATACCATTTAGTCCTTCAGCTAAATCACGAACATGGGGGAAATCCTGTCCAGAAGGAACTGGGCGCCATAAAGAGCTTATTGCATTGGCCGCTATCGCCACTGACTCCTGATCATTTTCAACAAATTTGAGCGACTTGCCTGGGGAAAGCTGTTCCATTAATATTATGCCTTTTTCTATATCTTCAGCCATTAACCTTACAATCCCATCTCCCTTATAAAAGCGGAGAAAGTTGACTTCATCTTTAAATTCTTTATCAGGGACTCTCAATTTAATTACATAATGCTCACCTGCATCAGTAATTGCGGGAGCAACATAATTATAAGAGAGATCGTACGGCTGTAATATTTTTATCGACCATTTTTCTTCACAATAACTGATAAGAGTTGGCAGCTGCTGCAGCCACTCACTCCCCCTTTTTCCATGCACGCCTTCAATTGTTGCTTTAAATGAGTCTGAAATCTCTAACATAAAATGGTTTGAACCCCCTTTAGGAATCTTGCTTATTTATGCTGGCCTACCTTATATAATGGATGCTTGGCAGAAAAAAAACAAACTGAATTAAAATACCAGGCTGCGGAATAAACAAAGGCAAATAAATACATTACATAAAAAAAAACGGAGTGTAATTAACACTCCGTCAAATAGGATAATTGCTCGTTTTATTGGCTTACTCTTATTTTAAACCTTCATCAATTTCTTTTACCATTTCAGAAACAGACACTAAGCCGCCGCCTGATAGATACCAGTAATCTGGATCAAGGTAAATAATATGATCATTTTCATAAGCTGTTGTCTTTTTAACGATATCATTTTCAATTAGAGCTTTAGCAGAAGATTCACCTTCTTGAACTGCCGCACCTCTGTCAATTACAAATAAGTAATCTGGATTTTTCTCAGCGATATACTCAGGTGAGACGCTTTGTCCGTGAGTCGATACTTCAATATTTTCATCTGCTGGTTTGACTCCGAACACATCATGGATGATACCGAAACGTGAACCTGTTCCGTATGCACTAATGTTTCCTTCATTTGCTAGCACGATAAGGCCAGTGCCCTCTGTGCCTTTTACTTTTTCACTTAATGTATTAATTGACTCTTCAACACTTGCAAGCTCAGCTGCTGCTGCTTCTTCCTTATCGAAGATTTCACCTAACTGAGTCGTATTTTCTTTGAAAGAATCCATATAACGTTTTGTATCTACACCCATGTAGATGGTAGGACCAATTTTACTAAGCTCTTCATAAGCGTCTGCTTGACGTCCAGAGATAATAATTAGATCAGGATCGATTTCACTGATTTTTTCAAAATCAGGTTCTTTTAATCCGCCGACATTTTCATACTTGCTATCTTCAAATTTAGAAAGGTAAGAAGGAATGTTTGCTTGTGGCACTCCAGTTACTTCTACACCTAATTTATCAATTGTATCTAGCACACCGAAGTCAAAAACAACGACTTTCTCAGGGTTTACATCAACTTCAGTTTCGCCTAATTCATGCTTGATTGTCAGCTTTTCTGCTTGTTCTGTTCCTTCGTCTCCAGAACCTTTGCTTTCAGGCTCTTCAGTTTTATCTGAATTGCCGCAAGCAGCTAATACTAGTGCAAAAAGTGCTGTTATTAAAAAAAGTGATAACTTTCTTGCCATGTTTTCCACCTCAGAAATATTTTTTTGTATTATTTCAATATTGAAAGGTAACGTGAAAAGGATTTTATGTATACCCTTGCACTTAAGATGAGGGCCCTTTCATCCATGTTGATAGCAGCAAGGTTTGCCTTTATTATCCCGATCAATATGTTGAAACCATTCTTATTAACTGAAAACCATGCAAAACTTTTGACAGTTAAACTCCTGGATTTGGATGTTCATATCATAAACTTCTTTTAGAACAGGGGAAGCAATAATTTCATCTGTTTCTCCAGCCTTGACTACTCTACCATCCTTTAGAGCAACAATATAATCAGAATAGCTAGCAGCAAAGTTGATATCATGAATAACGATAATTACTGTTTTTCCTAGTTCTTGAGTCAATCTGCGCAAAACTTTCATAATCTGCACAGAATGCTTCATATCCAAGTTATTTAGCGGTTCATCAAGTAAAACATATTCTGTATTTTGAGCAATAACCATTGCGATATACGCTCGTTGCTGCTGACCGCCACTTAATTGATCTAAATATTTGTCCTCTATTTCTTTTAACTCCATATATTCAATCGCTTCATTTACATAAGCCCAGTCTTCTGGAGACAATTTTCCTTGAGAGTAAGGAAAACGTCCAAATGAAACTAATTCTCTAATCGTTAAGCGGACTGTTATATTATTCGATTGCTTTAATATCGAAATTTGTTTAGCTAAATCCCTGCTTTTAGTATCTTGAATCCGTTTCCCTTCAATCTTGATCTCGCCTTTATCAGCTGAAATGAGCCGGCTGATCATTGATAATAAGGTACTCTTTCCTGCACCGTTGGGACCGATAAAAGAAGTAATCTTGCCTTTTGGAATATTAACCGTGACATCATCGACAACAAACTTATTTCCATATTGCTTAGAGACACTCATCACATCTACCATTTTTTACTCTCCTTTAATAGAAGATAAATAAAATACACGCCACCGACAAAGTTGATAATCACACTTAAAGTTGTAGAGAATGTAAATACTCTTTCAACAATCAGCTGCCCTCCAACAAGAGCGATAATACTAATCAATACTGAACTGATAATTAAGTATTTATGTTGATAGGTTTTCATAAACTCGTGAGCGACATTTGCAACTAGTAGGCCCAGGAAAGTAATTGGTCCTACTAAAGCTGTGGCTATTGAGATGAGAATTGCTACGATAATGAGCAATCTTTTCACTACATAATCATAGTCAACACCCAAATTAATGGCTTGCTCCCTGCCCAGCGAAAGGACATCTAAATACTTTACAAATCTGAAGAAATAAAGTCCGCTTAAGATAATAAGCACTATTGCGATGACCAATAATTCCGTATTCACATTATTGAAACTCGCAAACATTCTATCTTGAACAAGCATAAACTCATTCGGATCAATCAATACTTCCATAAAGGAAGAGATACTATTAAAGAAGGTTCCAAAGATAATCCCAACAAGAAGAAGGAAATATATATTTTGACCACCTTCGTTCTTAAACAGAAGCTGATACAAGAGACTGGCAAACAATACCATCAATGCTACAGATATAAGAAAGTTAATATTATGATTCACTACTGTCACATTCAATGATCCAAGAACAAAAATCAAAAAGGTTTGAATGAGTAAATAAAGTGAATCTAATCCAATAATACTAGGTGTTAAAATTCTATTATTTGTGATGGTTTGGAAGATCATGGTTGAGAACGCGATGACGCCGCCAGTTATAACAATCGCCAATACTTTCTTTCCTCTTCTGGGAAGTACATAATCCCAGTTGCTTCCTAAGCCAACGAACAGGAATGTAAAGATTAATATAATTGAAATCGCAGCGAGGATGCCTATTTTTGTTTTATTACTCATATGCCCTTCTCCTCATAATCATGTACAGGAATATACCGCTGCCGATGACCCCGACTGTTACACCAATTGGAATTTCATACGGATAGATAACCACGCGTCCAAGGATGTCACAAATCAGTACAAACACAGCCCCTAATAATGCTGTATGTGCCAGGTTTTTCTTTAAATGATCACCATTGTAGATAGCAACGATATTCGGAATGATTAAACCGAGAAATGGTATCATACCTACGGTAAGTACGACAACAGTCGTAATGAGCGCGACGATAATTAAACCGATATTAACGATTTGCCTATGATTTAAACCTAAGTTCACAGAGAACTCTTCACCCATACCTGCAATCGTAAACTTATTTGCAAATAGATAAGCTACGATCATTACTGGGATACTTATATATAATAGTTCATATCGTCCCTGTATCATCATTGAAAAATTCCCTTGTAGCCATGATGACATGTTCTGCACAAGATCATTTTTCAAAGCGAAAAAGGTAGTAATTGAACCAATTATATTACCAAACATCAGCCCGACAAGCGGTATGAATATTGCATCCTTAAATTTAATTTTATCTAAGATTTTCATAAATAAGAATGTACCCGCCAAAGCAAAAATAAAGGCGACTCCCATTCTAACAAACGGACTTGCTGAAGTGAAAAGCATCATGGATACGAGGATCCCTAATCTGGCTGAATCCAATGTACCTGCTGTGGTTGGTGAAACAAATTTATTTCGCGTTAATTGCTGCATGATTAAACCAGCAATACTCATGCTCACTCCCGCAATTATGATACTGATAAGACGAGGAACCCGGCTAACTAAAAAAATATGCCACTGGTCTTCAGTCATATTAAATATATCTTTTGGGTTAATATCCTTAACTCCGATAAACAAAGAGATTAAAGATAAAAGTATGAGCGCAATGACTAAATACCTTTTTTTCATGACTTCCCCTTACTCTTTCACTGTTTTGTCTATGTTTCTACGAAATTAAGAATCATTCTCAATAGCTTCCAAAAACCAAGTTGATAATGAATCTCACTATCAACCTCAACTACCATTTAACTAAAAATAATGGAAAAAGTCAATCATTTTTGATGAAAACGAAATTCATTCTCATGCTAATACATGATTTTGACATAAGTCTTTCCTTATCAAATCCATATGCTTTAGTTGTAGCGTCTATTCATAATGATTATACATATTGTTTTTTCTCATTACCTCGGGGAAAGCAACTGGAAAATCCGTCGATTAACGAGTTTAGAAGAAATGAGGGCAGGGGCATTTACAAAAACATTTATTTCCTTGAATTGGAAACTGTTTTGGTTTTCTTCCTTGCTGCCTATTATGTATAAACAAAACAAAAATAATGGGGCGTTAAGCACCCATTACATATTTGTTGAGGCTTCTTCCTATTTCAACAATCGTGTGTCTGCCCATTTCCTGATCCTCTAACCCATCAATTAATACCGCAACATACACGATTCGATCGCCATGACTAATGACAGCACAATCGTGCTGCACGCCAGGCAGCTCTCCTGTTTTACTTGCGACATTTACCTGCTCAAGATCCATTCCTTCAGCTAGTTTTAAAAATTGCTGATAAGCTAAAATGGACAATGCCTGCTGACTGCTGGCTGCTGATAAAAATGACTCTTCTTTCATTGCTTTAAGCGCAAGTACCATATCACTGGCTGTTGTCTTATTGTCGATATTATTATTTAAAGCAATGAAGTCCATCATTTCCCTTTGGAGCTTCGTTGACTTTAATCCAATGGAACCCATGCATTTATTTATATTATCTATACCTAGACGATTAATTAAAAGATTTGTAGCCGTGTTATCAGAGACAATGATCATCATTGTCATCAAGTCAATCATCTTCATCATACGATCTGGTGATAAAGCTTGTATTATACCTGCCCCGGTCGTCACTTTTTCAAGTGGAATAGGCACGATTTCTTGTAAATCCACTATATTCTTTTCATATTGACGATAGCCTTCTATTAATATAGGTATCTTAATCAAGCTTGCAGAGGAGTAAATCTCTTGTCCCTTAATATCAATGATGCCTTCTGGTGTTTGAAGGTAGATACTTGCTCGCCCGCTACAATTGGATATTAATTCAGCTACTTCTATTTCTAACTGGTTAAATGACATTTTCTTTTGACGCTGCTGCCATGGTGCGATCATTCCCGCCTGTTATTTCCTTATTATATAAATGACAAGCAACAAAATGATTCTCATTGATTTCTTGCCATTCCGGTTTTATTTGTGCACAAGCATCCATCGCGTGCTGACATCTCGTCCTAAATACACAGCCGCTTGGTGGATTCATTGGGCTTGGCAGCTCTCCTTTCAATATGATTCTTTCACGCTGATCTTCTATATCCGGATCTGGGATAGGAATTGCTGAAAGAAGCGCCTGAGTATAAGGATGCAGCGGATTGCTATACAACTCCTGACTAGTAGTTAATTCAACTAGATTTCCTAAATACATGACACCGATACGATCGCTGATATGCTTAACCATGGATAGATCATGGGCAATGAAAAGGTAGGTGAGCCCTTTCTTTTTTTGCAATCCTTTAAGCAGGTTTACTACTTGTGCCTGTACCGATACGTCTAACGCTGAGATGGGCTCATCAGCAATGATAAAGTCCGGATCGAGGGACAACGCTCTTGCTATGCCGATTCTTTGCCTTTGACCGCCACTAAACTCATGGGGATAGCGATTGGCATGATCTTTATTGAGACCAACATCCTCCAATAATTGGTGAACTCTCGCTTGTCTCTCTTTTTTATCAGGGTATAATCCTTGTACTTCCATTGGCTCTGAAATGATTTCCTGTACAGTTGATCGAGGATTTAAGGAAGCATACGGATCCTGGAAAATCATTTGCATCTTGCGGTGAAAAGCAGACCGTTCTTTCTCTGTCATCTTATGAACGTCCTTGCCATCATATAGAACTTGTCCATCAGTTTTGTCATAAAGGCCAATAATGGCCCTTCCTGCTGTGGACTTGCCACAGCCTGATTCGCCAACGATCCCGAAGGTCTCCCCTCTCTTAATTTCAAAGGAAACCCCATCTACTGCTTTTAATATCTGCCCCTTACCCATATGAAAATGCTTTTTTAAATGGTTGACTTGTAATAACGCATCATTTGACATCGTCTATTCCCCCGCCTTCTGCCAGTAGCGTCTTGCTGCACAAAGCTCTTTTTCATAAACGGTTCCCTTTAAATCAATAATTTCAATTGTTTTTCCTGTATTCGGTGAATGGAGAAGTTGACCGTCACCATAATAGATGCCTACATGGTGAAGGCTTCCCTTTCCCTCTTCATAAGCGAAAAACAATAAGTCTCCTGGCTGCAGATTGGTCAATGAAACCTCGTCGCCCGCTTCTGCTTGATCATGTGCATCCCGCGGAATGATGTAGCCATTGGCCTTGCATACTGCATAACTTAGTCCTGAACAATCGTAACCGAAGCTGCTCATTCCACCCCACAAGTAGGGTAAGTGAAGGAATTGTTCCCCTGCTGTGACAATCCCCGCTCCATCACCTTTTGGAATATCATTTAACGATGGATGAATCGATACATCTATTTTTAACAGTGTCCCCTTACCTTCAGGTGTTTGGACAACTACATTTTCTCCATCCTCAAGCATGACTGGCAACACTGTTAAATAGCTTAGAAGCAGTTCTTCATCATCTGATAATGACAAAACTGTTTTCTTTGCCCTTATGACAGCGATCGAACCTTGATCAATTGCCCAATCCGATCTTTTGCCTAACTGCTTTTTAGGCAACCAGCCGGGATATCCTCTCTCATCTTTTGAGGATGCTTGTGATGGAACCAGGACATGAACCCAATCACCTTTCTCCTCTATCACAATCACTTCTTCACCAAATAATAGCTGGGACTGTACAAGATTCATATCGCATAAAGCCAAGCTTTTGTCATAGGTCAGTCCCTTTATCCAGCCTTCAATATCAGCAGGTGCAGCAACAGCCTGCTGATCTATTAGACGTGCGGAATCATGTGATGTCCATAATGTAGCAACCGGAACATTTACTAGCCATTTATATTCAGCATTCAAGAGATACGCCTCCTCTTACCTCCACATTGGTAATACCTAAACCATTAGTTTCTGGCAGGGATATCTTTCTCCCCGAATAGATAATTCCACCCTCTACTACTTCTTTAGCCAGCATTAATGGTGCATCAAAATCAAATCTAGTAATATTTTTTTTGCTAGCTGCAAAATGAGCTGCAGCAGTTATACCAATTTTCGTTTCTATCATACTGCCTACCATGCACTCCATCCCGCTCACTTCAGCAAGCTGATTGATTGTTTGCGCTTGATAGATACCGCCTGCCTTCATTAATTTAATATTTATTAAATCCGCACTGCGGTTTTTCACCACTTCTAAAGCTTGTTTTGGGTTGAAGACACTTTCGTCTGCCATAATAAGCGTATCCACATGATCGGTCACTTGTTTCAGCCCAGCAATATCCCAAGCCTTAACTGGCTGTTCAACTAACTCGATTCGCAAATCTAAATCTTCCATCTTCTTAATAATAGTAATGGCTTCTTTGGCAGTCCAACCTTGATTAGCATCTAGCCTAAGTTTAATGCCGCGACCAATTCTCGATCTTATTTCCTTAATTCTTTCAATATCTGTTTTGACATCGTCCTTGCCTACTTTTACCTTTAATACATCAAAGCCTTGCTGAACGTAAGAAACAGCATCTTCCCCCATTTCCTCCGGCCCATTTACACTAACTGTATAGTCTGTTTCCAAAGTTTTTTTATGCCCGCCTAAGAATTGATAAAGTGGAAGCTGACAATGTTGTGATAAACAATCATATAAAGCCATATCAACTGCTGCTTTTGCACTGGAATTGCCAATGAGTATTGAATTAATTCCTTGGAAAATCGCTTCATAGTTTGCGAAGTCCTGCTTGACTAAAAATGGCGTTAAAACATGTTGTACAGCCGATTCAATACTGGACATACTATCCCCTGTAATGACTACGGTAGGCGGTGCCTCACCCCAGCCAACCACTCCATTATCACAAGTAATCTTTACAACTAAAGTTTCAGCTGTTTCTACAGTGCGCAATGCCGTTTTAAATGGCTTAATGAGCGGCACTGCAATTCTATGGGTTTCAATATTAGCTATCTTCATTTGTGACCACCTTTACTTAATGCCACTGTCGATTGTCAGTTGCTTATTCGTTGCATCTAATGCTGCCTCTACACCAAGCGGTAATGAAAAGTGAGGTGAGCAATGGCCAATTTCAAAGCCTTTAACAGCTGGCTTATTTGCCTTGCCAATATAATGATCGAGCACTTCATCTAATGACAATGATTGCTCTCTGTCAGGTATGCAATTGTTAAAGTCACCGATCACAAACCCTGCCGCCGCATCTAGCTTTCCTGCCATATATAGCTGGTTGAGCATGCGGTCTACTGCCCGTGGTTCTTCATTTATATCCTCGATTAATACCAGCTTATCTTCCGTGTCAACTTCAAACTCTGTCCCAAGTGTGCTGACAAGTAATGATAAATTACCTCCCACAATCTTGCCTTTAGCCTTACCTGGAACCATCACTTCAAGCTCACTCAAATCTCCTGTATACTCTAGCCTTTTCGGTTCAAATAACTGATTCATATATTGTTTTGAGTAGGAATGAGCATCAATCTTTCCTAAGTCCGACGCAAGCATTGGCCCATGAAAAGTAACAAGGCCTGTCTTTTGATGGAACGCGGTATGCAGAAATGTAATATCACTGTAGCCCCAGAATATCTTTGGATTTTCCGCAATGATGCTGTAATCAATATCTGAAGCAATTCGTGCTGTGCCATAGCCCCCACCCGCACAAATGATTGCTTTCACCTCTTGATCTTGAAACATATTATGTATATCTTTTAATCTATTACCATTTGAACCTGCTAAATAGCCATACTGGTCATATACATGTTCACCCATCTTTATATTCAAGCCAAGCTCCTCTAAAAATGCGAATGAACGTTGTAAATTTTCTTGATTTGGGGGACTCGCAGGGGCAATAATCCCAACTGTATCACCTTTTTTTAACCGCACTGGTTTCAAAGTCATTTCTCTCACCCTTTTCATTTACATTGTTCTTCATTATATGCAAATCCATATAGAGTTATTTCCAATCAGTCCTTACAGAAATAAAGACAACTACCGACGATATTCCTCATATTTCTCAGGAAATAGTTGTCGAAAAAGGGATGTTCACAGCGAACACCCCTTCTTTTTTTCAGACTCCAAATCTCACACTATCTAACTAAGTTATTTTTTATCTGCCCATTTCAGCTCAACGTATCCAACTGGATGACGAACGATACCTGAAACAGCTTCATTTTGAAGATAGACTTGGTTATAGAAATGGATAGGGATGATCGGCATTTCATCAAATAAGATTTTTTCCGCTTCATACATTAATTCAAAGCGTTTCGTTTCATCTGCTTCATTCTTAGCATCTTTGATTAACTGATCATATTCTTTGCTTTCCCAACCAGTACGGTTCATAGAATGACCCGCTTGGAAATTTTCTAGGAAGTTAATAGGATCAGCATAGTCAGCAAGGAATGAACTTCGTGAAAGCTGGAATTTCAGTGCTGTCTGCTCTTCAGCAAATACATTCCATTCCATATTTGCTAGTTTCACTTCTACATCCAGGTTTTCTTTAAACATTTGCTGTACAGCTTCAGCCATCTTCTTATGTGCTTCACTTGTACTATAAGTCAATGTTACTTCTGGTAAGGTTTCATAGCCTTCTTCTTCCATACCTTTAGCAAGCAATGCTTTTGCCTCTTCAATATCCGTTTTTACAAGGTCGCCGTTGCTTTCTCTGAAATCTTTACCAGATGGATCAGCGAAACCTGGCGAAACGAAACCGTACGCTGGCTTTTCACCATTCTTTGTTACAAAATCTACAATTTCCTGTTGGTTCACAGCCATCGCAAATGCCTTACGAATATTTTTATTTTGGAATGGCTCTAATGTTAAGTTTAATCGGTAGAAATAATCTCCAGCTTGGTCGACCATTTCAGCTTTTCCATCAGCAAAAAGCTGCTCGCTTAACTCAGGTGGAACATCAGACGTATCAAGCTCTCCTGTTTGGAACATTTGATATTCTGTATTTGTGTCATCAACCATTGCCCAATGCACTTTATCAAGCTTTACATTAGCCGCATCCCAATATTGATCATTCTTTTGCATTACAAAATGGCTGTCGTGTACCCATTCTGTTAAATTGAAAGGTCCGTTTCCGACAAATGATTCAGCTTCTGCAAACCATTGTGGGTTTTCAGTTGCCACTTTTTCATTAATTGGGAAAAATGCCGGGTTTGTAATCACACTTAAGAAATATGCCTGTGGACTTGTTAATGTTACCTCAAAGGTTTTGTCATCCACTGCCTTAACTTTCACATCATCAACGTTGCCTTCCCCATTGTTAAACGCTTCTCCGCCTTCAATAAAGTAAGCTAAAAATGCTGCAGGTGAACCTGTTTCAGGATCTAGTAACCTTTTCCATGCAAATACGAAATCACCTGCTGTTACAGCATCGCCATTTGACCATTTGGCATTATCGCGAATATGGAATGTATAGGTTTTACCATCTTCAGAAATATCCCATTTTTCAGCAATGGCTTCCTCTGGTTCATGGTCCTGACCAAGACGTGTGAAGCCTTCCATTAAATTATTCAATCCAGCCCAGGATAATGAGTCAAAACCGATTGATGGATCAAAAGATGTTGGCTCTTGTGAATTGTTCATGTATAATACCTTTTCGTCTGTCTCTTCAGTTTTATCACCATCATCACTCTTTTTACCGGGCTCACTGCCAGTATTCTCATTCGCAGTACAAGCAGCTAATACTAGTACAAATAACCCCATCATTAGCACAGATAAAAGCTTTTTCATTCAATTTCCCCCTCTTTAATTAAATAAAGTTTTATATTTTTCAGCAAGCTTGCACTGAGAAATATTATTCTGGTGAAACTCTTCTTATTTGATGGATGCGAGCATTTTTTGTGCCCTTTCATCCTGAAGCCAGCAATCCACATGATGCTCATTCGTTAAATGTGTTTTAAATGGATAAGCCCGGTCACAAACTTCCATTGCGTAATCACATCTTGCCGTGAATGGACAGCCGACCGGCGGTGAGAATAAATCTGGCGGCGACCCTATTATTGGAATAAGATCCGCTCCATCTAGATCCAGCCTAGGTACGGATTGTAATAGGCCCTTTGTATATGGGTGCTGCGGTTTGTAGAAGATGTCTCTTCTCGTACCCGCTTCAACAATTTTCCCTGCATACATAACCGCAACCCGGTCCGCCACTTGGGCAACAACCCCGAGGTCATGTGTAATTAAAATGATTGATACATTCGTCTTCTTTTGTATGTCTTTGAACAAGTCTAAGATTTGTGCTTGTATCGTGACATCTAATGCGGTTGTCGGTTCATCAGCAATAAGCACTTCCGGTTCACAGACAAGCGCCATGGCGATGACGATTCTTTGTCTCATCCCACCGCTAAATTCATGCGGATAATTCTTGAAACGAATTTCAGGATCAGGAATACCGACTAATGTAAGCATTTCAAGCGCTTTCTTCTTCGCTGCCTGCTGCGTGGAGCCATTATGCTGAATAATCCCTTCCACCAATTGCTTGCCTACTGTCAGCGTTGGGTTTAGCGCAGTCATCGGATCTTGGAAGATCATCGAAATATCCGAACCTCGGATCGTTCTCATTTCCCGCTCTTTAATTTTTGTTAAGTCCTTCCCTTTAAAGAGAACTGACCCAGACGCTATCCTTCCTGGAGGAGATGGAATCAGTCTCATAATACTTTGCGATGTAACACTTTTACCACAGCCTGACTCCCCGACAATGGCTAATGTTTCACCCCTATGCAAGTCAAAGGTGACTCCCCTGACAGCTTTAACTTCTCCGCCATAGGTTGAAAAGGTGACATGAAGGTCCTTTACTTCCAGTACTTTTTCCATGTTGGCTACCTCCTTAACTTAGGATCGAGTGCATCCTGCAATCCATCGCCCAATACGTTAAATGAAAACATTGTTAAGCTAATAAACAAGGCTGGGAAAAAGAGGCGCCACCAATGACCTGTTAATATGGTGGATAAGGCATCATTTGCCATCGAGCCCCAGCTTGCAAGCGGCGGCTGGATGCCTAAGCCAAGAAAGCTAAGGAAGGCTTCAGCAAAAATAGCGGATGGTACCGTTAATGTCATCTGTACAATAATCGGCCCCATTGTGTTAGGCAATAGGTTCCTTCTAATTATCCGGCCTGTTTTCGTTCCGAATGTTTTCGATGCCAATACAAATTCGTAGTTTTTGATTTGCAGGACCTGTCCTCTGACGATCCTCGCCATACCGACCCAGCCCGTAATTGATAGTGCAAAAATAATGGTGAATAATCCGGGTCCCATAACGACACTGATTAAAATAACGACAAGCAAGTAGGGCAGTCCGTATAGGATTTCCACAATCCGCATCATGAAATTATCCGTTCTGCCCCCTTTATATCCTGCTATCCCGCCATAAGCCACACCGATAGCGAAATCGATTAACGCCGCAGCCAGACCAACAAAAAGTGATACTTGCGCTCCTTGCCATACTCTTGTAAAAACATCTCTCCCTAGTTCATCCGTTCCAAACCAGAACTCTGAGGATGGAGGTAAATTTTGATTAGCTAACGATTGCTGCGAGCCGCTGTGCGGCGACATCATCGGACCAAATATCGCCATAATAGTCAATGCAATTAGAAAAAGAAAGCCTGTCATTGCCAATTTATTCTTCAGCAATCGTTTCCATGCATCATGCCAGTAAGAAAGACTCGGTCTGACAACCGCTTCCGCTTCCTCTTGATCCTTATTTTTTGGAGTAAACCAATCATCAGGAATATCTGGTGCTATATTAGAATCATTTTGCTTTTTCAGTTCCAATTAGCTTCCCTCCTTTTTATGCAGCTTGATTCGAGGATCAAGAATGCCATAAGCAATGTCGACTAAGAAGAGCATAATGATGAGAATTGCACTGTAGAAAACCGTCGTACCCATAATAACTGGATAATCGCGCGTATTAATACTTTCAACAAAGTACTTACCCATACCAGGAATGGCGAAGATCTTTTCGATAACAAAGGTTCCTGTCAAAATACTGGCAGCGAGTGTACCAAGTACTGTTACAACAGGTAAAAGTGCATTTCTCAGTGCATGGCGGAAAACAATCTTTACAGGGGATAACCCTTTTGCTCTCGCCGTTCTTATGTAATCCTGAGTTAGCACCTCAAGCATGCTTGAACGTGTCAAACGAGCGATGATTGCCATCGGACCTGTCGCCAGGGCAAGCGTTGGCAGGACCATATGCATCGGACTCGACCATGTCGCAACCGGAAAAATCTCAACTTTCACAGCAAGCTGTTGAATGAGAAAGGTTGCCAAAACAAAGTTTGGTATTGAGATTCCTAACACCGCGATCGACATCGCGAAGTAATCCAGAAAGCCATTATGCCGTAGTGCTGCAATGACACCTAAAGTAATACCAGAGAAAACAGCCACAAGTAAGGTGACAATACCAAGCTCGAATGAAACGGGAAATCCGCGTCCGAGCATGTCATTCACCGATTGCGATGGCTTCTTGATCGAAGGTCCGAAATCCAATGTCACTACAGATTTCAAATACGAACCATATTGAACATAGAGAGGTTTATCCAAATTGTAAAAAGATTCTAAATTCCGTTGAACTGCCTCACTTGTGGCGCGCTCTTCATTAAATGGCGACCCCGGAATAGAGTGCATCAGAAAGAATGTCAATGTAATGATGAACCATAAGGTAATGACCATCGCAATGAGGCGTTTCATAATATATTGGAACATACTCTAAGCACCCCTTAACAGAATGTCGTTCTCATAGCTAATTCAATCATTACAAGCATAGCTCTATAGGCTTCGAGAATATCCTTTGCTTGAAAACGGACAATCGTTGTATTTTCTTCAATTTCTGCTCCAGGCATGAGCGCTGCCCATTCTGCTTGACCATAATTAGCAAATTCAATTCGCAATGTCGGTTGATCTGGCGGGACGAGCGGCTTTACTAAATCCTTATTTTTTAGAGCAAGAGCCGTTTTCTCTTTTAACAGCTCTCCTGCCTTTACTGGTGTTAAAGATTTCACTGCAGATCTAGTAATCGTTTCTTTAACGACAGCTGTTGTGACATTTGGTATCAGTCTTTCAGCTTCCAATGCAGCCTGATCATCACCGGCAACCATTAACACCGGTACACCATGGTAGCCTGCAACATATGCATTAAAGCCCATTTCTCCAACTGCTACATCATTTATGTACATCTGGCGAACGCCAAAAATCATGGAATGGGACATAACACCCTTCATGGACGCCCGCGCATGATAGCCGACAAACATCGCTCCTGAAAAGGATGAATCAAGTCCTTGTACCATCGAATATGGCTTCACATCGCCTGTAATCAACTGGGTCTCCGGATGCAGCTTTTCAATTAGAAGATTATTCATTTTCGAGTGGCTATCATTGACCAGGACTTCTTGACATCCCTTCTCAAATGCCTCCGCAATCACATAATTGGCTTCATCCGTCATGATTTGACGTCCTCGTTCATAATTGTGTTTTGATGAATCGACATGTGTATAATCTGCCAATCCAGTGATTCCTTCCATATCAACTGATACGTATAACTTCATTTTCAGCCCTCCAAATTATATTATAATAATTTTATTATTATAAATTATCAATCTAGTAATTGCAAAAAAATTTTAAATATAAAAAAAACAGCTGCCAGAGTCAAAAAACACTTCTCTAGCAGCTGGATTTCATCTGCGATGAACAGAAAAAGCAGCTTATTTATTCATTATTTGAGTATATTTAATATAGGCATTCTTAAATGCCACCATAATTGCTTTTTGCGAAGAACCAAAATAACGCTGCTCAATCTCTGCCAGCAGCTCCTCCACATCTAGAATACATTTCTCCAGAAAAATAGATTGGATAAAAGCTGATGTTAATTGAATGGTTGATGAGCATTCCGCATCAATAATTCTCCCAGATTCTCGTTCCACCACAAAGGCAATAAAGAATCCATTATACTGCTGCATGATTGCATTATTGGAAGAGGTCTTGCTCTCCCCGATAATATAGAGGGTATTTGGCGGAAACATTCTACTTCCTCCTAGCCAGTATGGATATTACTTGAGGTGCTTATGTGAGTGACATAAACATTCAACGTAATGCATAAACCCTTACATAGAATTGTAATACATTTGTACCATTCTTGACAATTGATTTTCGCTATATTTCTAAATATTTTTTCAATTCTAATAGATTTATGTTAGATTATATAACATAACTTAATGCCTTGTCTAGGAGAGATTCACTACTTACGCTAGCTTCTCCGCCTCCTTGGGCAAATTTCTCGTTCCCACCGCCTCTTCCATCAATCATCAATAATAACTCTGCGACAATTTCTTTCATACTAAAGCCGGGTTCCGATCCTCTTGCACAAACAAATTGCAGCTTTTCATCTGATTCATTGATGAGAAAGATTATTGCCTCAGGTGCTTCAGCAGTCATTTGTCTAGCAAGGTTCTGCAATTCTTGTATAGAGCGATTCTGAAAAATCTTGCCTAATACTTTACTTTCTCCCTGCAAGCTTACTTCTTTCAGTAATTCTACCCCTTCAAAATTTAGCAGCTCATTTCGGGCATCCTCTAACTCCTTTTCAACCGACTTACTGTGTGCAATCATTCGCGCAGTTGCTTTTGCTAATTCTTCCTCAGAGGCACTTAATAGCTGACTGACTTGCTTCACGGTTGTATGCTTTTTATGAAGCTGGGTCAGCACACGGCCACCACATACAAAGGTCAGACGGGTTTGCTTCTTTTGCCGCTCCCAATCTAAAATTTTGATGGCGCTCACTTGACCTGTTGTGGAAGGATGAGTGCCACCACAACCGTTATAATCAAATTCAGGGATGATCACGAGACGAATATTCTCTTGTACGGTCGGCTGTTTGCGCAGCGGATATTGATCCAGGTCTGCCGCATCCACCCATCTTAGCTCAATTGGGCGATTCTCTAATATGATTTGATTTGCTCGTTCTTCTGCTTCCGCAGCCTGCTCCTCAGATAATTCTTTTGTATCCAGATCGATTGTGACAAGCTCCTTCCCAAGATGGAAGCCAACTGTTATCACACCTAAGGTCTCCGCGAATGCTGCAGATAAAATATGCTGGCCAGCATGCTGCTGCATATGATCAAGCCGCCTATCCCAATCAATGACCCCAGTTACTTCATTTTCTTGAATAGGGGTGTCAATGTAATGGCGGATTTCCCCCTCAACTTCCTCTACATCAGTCACTCTTGCACCATTTAATTCACCTGTATCATGCGGCTGGCCGCCGCCTGTTGGATAAAACCCCGTTTGGTTGAGGACTGCGTATAATCTTCCTTCCTCATCTTCCTGTTGGTTTTGCAGCAGAGCTTGAAATGTTTTTATATATGCGTCATTATAGTATAGCTTTTGCAATGGCTCTTCCTCCTTTTGTATGGGAACTTCTACTGTTTCTCTCCCCTATTGTAGTAACTTTTCATCTCCGCTTCTGGCACCATGTTTCCGCCTGTCCCCCACACGATATGTGCTGCTTGATTCATAGAGGTCTGGAAACCATTTTGATTGATATACTCTGAAGAAAGTACCTTGAGAGGTCCGGCAAGTCCAGCCAATGCTGATGGCTCCAAATATATATTTTCTTCATCAGCAAGCTCTGTTAGTAATGAAAATAACTTATCATCCTCGACTGTGTATACACCGCTTATAGCATGCTCTAATGCTTTTCCAACAAATCCCGAAGGACGTCCAACAGCCAGGCCATCAGCTTCTGTATGGAGATCAATGCCGAAATCCTGAACTGCTACTTCCTCATGAAGCCCTGTCATTAGACCGATTAGCATGGATGGAGCATGTGTAGGTTCAGCGAAGAAGCAATGAACATTAGAGCCAAAAATCTGCTTTAAGCCGAAAGTCACTCCCCCTGGACCTCCTCCCACTCCACATGGTAAGTAAACAAACAATGGATGCTCTTCATCTACAATCACATTGAGTTTGTTCAATTGCTCTTGCAATCTTAAAGCCGCTACAGCATAACCAAGAAATAAATCCGTCGAGCTTTCATCATCCACAAAATACATATTCGAGTCGTGGCTGGCTTGTTCTCTCCCTTTTGCTACCGCTTCACTAAAATCAGACGAATGCTCGACAACATGTACGCCTTTTTCACGAAGTAGATCCTTCTTCCATTTCTTTGCATCTGCCGACATATGTACATACACTTGAAATCCAAGCTTAGCACTCATGATTCCGATGCTCAATCCAAGATTCCCAGTCGAACCAACAGCAATAGAAAACTTAGAAAAGAAAGACTTTAGTTCGGTAAGCTTACTATAATCATCTTCTACTGTTATTTTGTTATGCCGCAGCGCGAGCTGTTCCGCGTGCTTCAGGACTTCATATATTCCTCCGCGTGCTTTAATCGAACCTGAAATAGGCAAATGACTATCACACTTAAGCATCAACTTTCCAGGCAATCCACCTAATTTCGCTTGCATTTTCGGTATTTCAATTAGTTTAGATTCAATGATGCCTTTCTCTTCAATAGTCTCTGGAAATGCCTTTTCAATATAAGGGGCAAATCGTTGGAGACGCGCAGCTGCATCATCGATATCATCTCTTGTTAGAGCTGTATTTAAAGTTGAATTGTATTGTTCATTTATCCATAAAGCTTCCTGTAAAGCAGTGATTTCCTCTAATAATGGGTAATTCTGTTTCCATTCTGCGATTGTTTTTCCTTTTAACATTATGACACCCACTCCTCTCACTTTTACGATGCATGAAATTGTTTATTTTAACAAGTATTTTACTGTAAAAATCATAAGGATTGGAAAGAAAATAGACGTGAGCAATTAATATCAGGGAGAAATCAGCTTTAGCCTCGAAATCCTCGATAGCTGACCTTTTTTTATATAAAAGACGCTATCTCATTCTTTCTTCTGGTTTTCAAAGCAAAAAAAGGACCCCTCTAAGGGGCCTTCTAAATGACATTCTTCTCTAATAATTGCAGTTCAAGCTTGGACCAGTCTTTGAAGCGAGGCAGCTTGATATGCTGGTTATACGATTGATCCTTCACAAAGCATTTCACCGTTTCCTCTAATAAAGTATTTAATACTTCAGGCTTGTCATCGAAATAGAAATCCAGTTGAAGTTCTTTTATGATTTGGACCTTTTCTTCGTCTTTCATTCCGCAATAAAAATGATCATTTTTAACAGGGAAGCCATTATCTATTAGCCACTGTTTCGTTTGCTCACAATAGGCTGGCTTTCTTGCAGTAATGTAGTAAATCTCATGGCCCTGTTCAGTGAGCTGCTGCAATAGATCAATTACACCTGAAAAAGGGGGGCAGTCTGTGAAATAGATTTCCTCCAGGGAGTCCTTCCACATTTCATAGCCTTCTTCATCTGACAAACCAAATATCGAATGAATCTCCAGCGTTTTCAATTTGTGAAATTGTTCAATCGCTACCGTCTGATTCAGCTTTTGGTTATAAATATGAAACCCGTGCTCTCGCAAGTTAATTAAAGTATCATCGATATCAAATCCAAATTTCATCGTCACATTCCTTTATCATCTATTGTTTCACATAGACTGGATAGCCAGTGAACTTAAAATCTTTACCGATAGGCGCTACAGATACATCTGTCAGTTCAACCGCATCACTCATTTGCTCTGCACCCACACCTTCTAAAAAGGTCGGTGCATTCTTCCCGCCTACGAGTTTAGGGGCAATATATAATTCAACCTTATCAATCAGCTGATGTTCCAAGAATGATGCATTCACATTTCCCCCGCCTTCTATCATCATCGAGGATATAAGGTTTTCACCTAGTATGTTCACAACTTCTCGCGGATCGGTTTGCAGGGTGCTTGTATGAAAAACAGTGATGCCTTTTTCATTCAGCATGCGCTTTTTCTCTTGATCATAAGCCTTTCCTGTAAAAACCCACGTTTCAGCCTTTTGATCATTGACTACTTTTGCATCCAGCGGGATACGCAAAGATGAATCTAAAATGACTCGAAGCGGATTTCGCCCATTTGGTATTCTCGAAGTCAGCTCAGGGTCATCATGAATGACAGTGCCTACGCCAACTAAGATTGCCATATGTTCGCTTCGCAGCTTATGCACATCTTCACGCGCTTCAGAAGACGTAATCCATTTGCTGCTTGCAGTATGTGTAGCAATTTTCCCATCTAGTGTGATGCCCGATTTTAATGTAATAAAAGGCTTCTTCTCAACAATAAATTGATTGAATACTTCGTTCATTTTCCTTGACTCTTCTTCACATACTCCAGTAAGGACTTCAATTCCTGCATTCTCTAAGATGGCCACACCATTCCCGCATACAATTGGGTTTGGATCAAGAGCAGCAATTACAACCCTTTTGATCCCCGCTTTAACAATTGCCTCTGCGCATGGACCTGTTCTTCCATGATGGGAACAAGGCTCAAGCGTCACATAAATCGTCCCTCCTGCCGCATGGTCACCTGCCATTCGTATGGCATGGATTTCCGCGTGCAGTTCCCCGGCTTTCATATGCGCTCCCACACCAACAATTCGATTATCATTTACGATGACCGCGCCAACTAGCGGATTCGGATCGGTTTGACCCTTCATCGCCTTTGCGTTTTCTATGGCTAGATTCATATAAAAGTGATCATTTGTCATCGGTATCATTACCTTCCATTCGCAAATGACCTGATTTTAACACCTTGGTTTGCAAATAAAGCTCATTATATTCGGATTTGTCGCCCCAAAGAGGTGTCCTGCCAATTAAATTGGCTCCAGCTTGGGTTAACGCATCTAATTTTTTGGGATTATTTGTAATCAATGTTACTTGCTTTGTTCTCAGTGATTGCAGTACTTGGATGGCGTCATCATAATTTCTTGAATCATCAGCAAACCCAAGTTCTTCATTCGCTTCAACTGTATCATAGCCATTTTCCTGCAATACGTAAGCCATCGCTTTACTGAATAAGCCGATTCCTCGTCCTTCATGATTCGCTAAATAAAAGACTGCACCCGAACCATTTGCCTTGATCATTTTCATTGACTGCTTCAATTGATAGCCGCAGTCACATCTCTTACTGCCAAAAATATCACCTGTATGGCAAATGGAGTGAAAGCGGATTAACGCATCTTCACTGTTTTCAAAGTCTCCATACACCAGCACACTTGATTGCTGATAGTCTGCTAGGTTAGCAGATGAGAGATGATCGATGATTTGCTTGGAATCTCCCATTACCTCACTGCTGTTTAACCAGCAGTACCACTTAAAGTTTACTGTTTCACCTTCCAGATTGACAGGAAGATTAATGGGGCCGACTAAGTAAATCGCCCCTTCACTTGTTCTAATTCTCTTAATTTTATCTTCTAGCAAAGCAAGTGCTTTAGATTCTATTTGTATATGATTCATATTTCCTATCCCCCTAAGGACTGTTCTTAAAAGACTGCTTGCGCCCTTTAAAGTTTAAGCTGATACAAAATTGTTGCTATAGGCTTCCTCTTGTATGATCTGATTGGCCTGTAATCCTTCAACCTCACCTCGGCGCATATATTCAAATGTCTTTAATTGGTTTTCACTGAAGTCATTACGTCTTTGGGCAGCAGTGATTACTTCATATAATGCACTAGCATCCTTTAAAGCACAATTAAGACCATAAGCACCGGTAGGACTCATTGTATGTGCAGCATCCCCCATCAATACAAGGCCATCCTGGACCCATGATTGACATTTACAGCTATGCACATTTAATAATATAAAATCCTGCCATGATTGAACATGTTTTTGCACCATTTCCTTCAGATCAGGAAAAGCCTCAATAGCCAATTTTATAAATGGAGTAAACGATTGAACTTTCAAAGCTGGGAAAGTTCCTTTTTCGATATTCCAGCCGATCTGTATATAGTTACCCGCCTGAGAAAAGAGGGCCAGCTGCTTTTCGCCAATCAAGGTTTGCCTAATGGTAGGTGTCCAGCCTTCCGGGCAAGGAATTTTCGCCCATAATAAATCATAATCATGAGCAATCTTAGTAAAAGGAATGCCTGCTAATTTTCTAATGGTAGAGAAGCGCCCATCCGCACCCACAACGATTGAGCTGCGAATGATCACTTCTTCCTCCCCTTTTTTCGCTACTATTCCAGTAACAGCACCATTATCATTCATTAGCGATACCGCTCTTGTTCCTGTTAATAGTTTAAAATTCGGAAAAAAGGCTGCTTCATTTAGAAGAACGCTTAGCAGGTGTTTTTGTGGTACATGAATACCCACATGTTTTTCCTCTTCTGAAGGCGTTACTGTTTTAAATACTTTACCATGCTGCCAATATTCTATGCTTTCCATAAGAAGTATTCCAGACTTTTCTACCTTTTTAAACAAATTATATTTTTTTAATATATCTTCTCCATCACGATTCAGATGTTCTCCGCGGAATTCCTTATCCAACCCCTCGTGTCTCTCAATGACAATGGTAGATAGATTATTCTTAGCAAGTAAATAACCGAGAAGTGCGCCTCCTGGACCCGCTCCTACTATACAAACATCGCATTCCAGATCCATTTCATATCACCTTTTCTTTATTAAACCATTTACTCTACGATTAATCTTATCTTATTTCCTGATGGATCCTGCACAGTTTGAACCCCATCTTCCTTGGCAATTGAAGCTCCGACTGACTCCAATTGGCTGATTATGCGATCAAGCACGGTTTGGTATGGGAAAACTAAAGTAAAAGATTGCATGCCAGCACTGTTTTCCGATGGAGGCGGAGCACCGATTCCGTTCCATATATTTAAGCCAATATGATGATGGTATTTGCCTGTTGAAATAAAAAGTGCTTGGTTGCCATAATTGTTCACAATGTCGAAACCTAAGCCGTTACGATAAAAATGCTTTGCTTCTTCTATATTATTTACATGTAAATGAATATGACCCATCACTGTTTCTGCTGGCAGACCTTCCCATGGTCGTCCATCCCATTCATCCATAATGCTTTGTACATCAAGGGCATTCGTGCCCATTACAACCTCTTTCCCTTTCCACTCCCATTTAGATGAAGGGCGATCCGTATAGATCTCAATGCCATTCCCATCTGGATCGGCTAAATAGAGCGCTTCGCTCACATCATGATCTGAAGCTCCTTGCAAAGGATAGCCTGTTTTAATAAAATGACGGATGATTTTAGCCAAATGTGCTCTGGTTGGGAGCAGCAGAGCATAGTGATATAACCCCGTTCTGCGTGGTTCTTTAGCTTTGATATCCTCCGGCTGTTCAATTGTCAGTAATGGATGAGCGCCGTCCGCTGTAAGACTTGCGGTCCTATCTGTTTTCTCGAGTACTTTAAAACCGATTGTATTTTGATAAAAGTCAAGGGATCGCTGTAAATCCTCCACCTTTAACTCAACTTGATTAACAAAGATATTTGGTTTCGCATGAAAACTCATAGTTAAAACCCCCTCAACATTTAGTTGATCAAAAAAAATTAGTTAGTTACTTTATGTAAGTAATTATATTTTTGTTATTTACTTGTGTCAAGTATTTAAATGTTGTATTGTAATTATATAAACAATCGTACATTGGATTTTTACAAATAGGGGTGAAACGGTTTGAATCAAGCTCTCATATGTCCTCGATTCGAAAAAGCCATGAGTTTAATGAGCCAGCGCTGGACTGGACTTGTCATATATCAGCTCTTATCAGGCCCAAAGCGATTCTGCACATTGGAAACATCTATGGGGATAAGCGGGCGCGTCCTGTCTGAACGGCTTAAGGACCTCGAACAGCAAGGGATTGTGTTGCGTGAGGTATTTCCAGAAACGCCTGTTAGAATTGAGTACTCCTTAACAGAAAAAGGAGCGGCCTTGGAACCTATTATGAAGGAAATTGAAAAATGGTCTCAGGGATGGCTTCCAGCAGAAATTGAATAAGGTGCGTATAAAAAGAACTAAGCTAAAAAGCTTAGTTCTTTTGTTGTTGTGGAATATTTGAGCATGGAGCTCTGAACAGACACTCGAAAAAAGCCAGAGGCTTATCCCTCTGACTTTCAACTCAATATTGTCTCTTTCTAAATAGCAACGGAACGGCGACTGCCACTGCACCGCCTATGAAGTATACCCATTTACTTGATTTTTGCGGATTACTCTCATGACTAGGCGTGTCAGGTCTATCTCTTTCAGGGATGTCTGAGAGCCGGGCAGGCCTTTCATTTTCATCAATAGATTCTTTTCCTCCATCCTCTTCACGGATGCCGAATCCTTTAACCAGTGCAAGCATCACGTTCATCCCTTGCATGACCTCTTTATCTTTTAATGTTGAAAGGATAGAGAGATAGCTCCCTTTATTGTGATTATGTTCGTACTCGGCAATGTTTTCGACGGCAGCATTTACCTTATGAATAACTGGCTCCAGTTCGTCCATTTTCAACTTTCCAAGGGCTTGAGCGAGCAGCAGCATATTTTTTATCGACTGCGTGACTTCTGGATGGTCCATTGAAATAACGACGCGTTCAAGTATTTTATCACTCTGTCCCAGCATACTCTCTGCCATGTGAAATACCTCTTTATGCTGAAAGCGCTGAAGCAGTTTAAGCAAATCCGTTATCCCTTCTTTATTATCAAGCAGGACATCTTCTAATTCACGAAGGTCTTCCTTCCGCTTTTCCTCTGGATCAACTTCCATCTTCCGAATGACAGTGGTTGCTTTAGCCATTTTTAGCAGCCCTCCTTTCCTTAACAAGGTCACCAGGGAAAACATAATCTTCTCTTGCCCACTTCTCTGCCACATTCACGCCTATTTGCGGCTGTGGATTGCCAAAGCGGTGATTTGTTTTTGGTAATGGGCTTTCCCCTTTTGGCTCAAGCACTTCCATTTTTGCTAAAATTTCTTTATACGCAGGTGTATCGGTATCCTTGTCAGCGTGAGAGCTTGTTAAGTAATTGATTGCTCCTTCTCCGCTCGTATTCATAGGTAAGTATACTTGCTTCCCGAATACACGGTCAGTCACGATACAGCTGACCTTTACATTTCCATACGGCGAGGTTAAGCGCACTTTTGTGCCATCTTCAATTCCACGTTCTTCAGCAAGTTCCTTTGATATTTCCAAAAAGACGCTCGGTGTTTTTCCAGAAATGGCTTTTGACTTATACGTCAGGTTACCTTCATGAAAATGTTCGAGTAAACGTCCATTATTGACATGAATATCGTATTCCTCTTCAAATTCGAGCGGCTTTGTCCATTGAACAGGATAAAGAATTGCTTTTCCATCTGGCAGCGGGAATTCTTCTTTGAAAAGAAGCGGGGTATCAGTCCCATCTTTAGCCACTGGCCATTGCAGGCTATCATATCCTTCCAACAGATCGTAGCTAACACCCGCAAACAACGGAGCTAGTAAGGCTGCCTCATCCATAATCTCACTCGGGTGCTCATAGGACCAATCTGCACCTAGTCGATTCGCAACCTCCATGATGATTCTCCAATCAGGAAGCGACTCGCCTAGAGGCTCCAATACTTGATAAAGCCTTTGGAAACGCCTTTCTGTATTTGTAAACGTTCCGTCTTTTTCAAGACTAGGGCTCGCAGGTAACACTACATCTGCGTATTGACATGTTTTTGAGAAAAACACATCCTGTACAACAAAGAAGTCCAGTTTTTCAAAGGCTGCTTGTACATGGTTAATGTTGGCATCAACAATTCCCATGTCTTCTCCTTTTAGATATACAGCATTTAATTGACCTTCATGAATGGCTTCCACCATCTCATGATTATTCAAACCCGGTTCTGAAGGCAGATTGACGCCCCAGCTCTTTTCATATTTTTCACGGACATTATCATCAGTAACAAACTCGTAGCCAGGAAAACGATCTGGCATGCTTCCGAAATCACTTGCACCTTGTACATTGTTATGTCCACGAAGCGGATAAGCTCCAGCACCTGGCTTCATGTAATTGCCTGTAACAAGTAAGAGATTGGAAATCGCTGTACTTGTGTCACTTCCGCCTCCATGCTGTGTTACACCCATTGCCCATAAGACAGATGTTGTTTTAGCTTCTTTGATGCTGGTAGCAATAGAGATGATTTCATCTTTGGAGAGATTTGTTTCTTCAACCGCATAATCGAGTGTATATGGTGCTAAACTTTCCATGAATTCAACAACATTGTTTACATGCTTCTCTAAAAATTCTTCATCATGCCAGCCTTGGTCAACCATATATTTAGTAACAGCAGATAGCCATACTAAATCGCTTCCAGGAGCTGGCTTTACAAATAAGTCTGCACGTTCTGCGAGTTCATGCTTGCGGATATCTGCAACGATTACTTTTTGGCCATTTAGCTTTTGCGCACGTTTTACCCTTGTGGCCAAAACAGGATGTGATTCTACCGTGTTAGAACCGATAGAGATAATAAGTTCAGACTGTTCAATATCACCAATCCCACCAGAATCACCGCCATAGCCCACTGTTCGCCATAATCCCATAGTGGCAGGTGATTGACAGTAACGGGAGCAGTTGTCTATATTATTCGTGCCGATGACACCTCTAGCAAGCTTTTGCATTAAGTAGGATTCTTCATTCGTACATTTAGATGAACTAATAAACGCCAAAGAATCGGAGCCTTTGTCTTTCTTAATTGCTTTAAATTTCTTTTCGATTAAATCGAAAGCTTCTTCCCATTCTGCTTCACGGAACTCATCACCTTCGCGAATAAGCGGCTTTGTCAAACGCTCATCACTATTGACGAAGTCCCAGCCGAACTTCCCTTTCACACAAGTTGAAATTCCGTTTGCAGGTGCTTCTGCCTGTGGCTCAATTTTTAAGATTTGCCGATCCTTCGTCCACACATCAAAGGCACAGCCTACTCCGCAATAAGTACAGACGGTCTTCGTCTTTTCAATTCTCTCTTCACGCATTTGCGCCTCTATGTCAGAGATTGTCATGAGCGACTCGTATCCGGTTTCAACATTCTTGGTTATATTGATCATTGGTCGCATCGCTTCTTTTTGGAAACCCGATAGAAACCCTGCCTCCCCTTCCATGCCGACTTCCATCATTGCATTACAAGGACAGACGGTAGAACAATGACCGCAATTCACGCAAGAGGACTCGTTTATTGGAGAGTTCTTATCCCAAATTACTCGCGGTCTTTCAAGTTCCCAATCTATCGTCAGCGTTTCGGTTACTTGCACGTCCTGACATGCTTCCACACAGCGACCGCAAAGGATACATTGATCAGGATCATAACGATAAAAATCATTGCGCTGGATTGGGGATTCTTTTGTGGAATGTGGTGTTTCTTGATGAGAAATTTTCATTTCTTTTACGGCATTATGTATTTCACAATTCCCATTATTATAATCACACACCGTACAGTAGAGTTCATGGTTACCCAGCACTCGATCCATAGCAATCAACTGTGCTTCATGTACGCCTGAATCCATCGTTTCAACCACATCATCTGGCTTTATCTCTGTAGAGCAAGACCGAACAAACTCACCATTCACTTTAACAATACATGTATCGCAAGTTTCAATTGCTCCAAGGCTTGGGTGATAGCATAGGCTCGGCACTTCCACTTCTTTATCAGTCAAAAAATTCAATAATGAACTTTCATTTTCAACCGCTTCTTTTTTACCGTTCACTGTTACTTCAAAATGTACCAATAAGAGAAGCCTCCTTCAGTATTACAATTTCTTTATATTTTTACCTCGTTCCCGTCATTCACTCTTAATAAACGTAATTTATGTCGAAATTGTTCGTTTAAGAATAAAGCTAATGGGTAAACGTGGAAATAGAGGAGGCATGTTCATGTACAATGACACCTTGAAAACATTGAACAAACAGGCAAAGAATAAGTACGGGTTATTACAAGCATCCAAGCTCAGTTATTTCTTAGGCGCCATACTTGCCGGTGCCTACGTCGGCATTGGATCTGTGGTGTTGTTTTCTGTTGGAGACCCTTTGTATGAAGCTGGGTCTCCATTTCTCTCCGTAGTTACAGGCGCTACTTTCGGAATTGCTCTCGCCCTTGTTTTATGGGCTGGGTCGGAATTATTCACTGGAAATAATCTTATATTTACCGCAAGCTCACTCTCCAAAACTACCTCTTGGAAAGAAACCTTTCTTATTTGGGGATGGAGCTATGCAGGAAATCTTGTCGGTGCGCTATTGCTCTCCCTGCTCGTCTTATTATCGGGCATCTTCGGCGAAGTAGGCGCAAATCATTATATGATGGTTACAGCTGAAAATAAAATGAATGCAAGCCTGTCAGAGTTGTTTTTTCGGGGTATATTATGCAATTGGATTGTTTGCCTCGCAATATGGACATCACTCCGCGCAAAAGGGGATATCGCCAAATTATTCCTTATATTCTTCTTGATTTTCGCCTTTATTACAGCAAGCTTTGAACATAGCGTAGCAAATATGTCGATCCTTGGGATGGCAGTCATGCATGGTGGATCTGAATCCGTTACCTTAGCTGGTTTCTTTTATAACCTCATCCCCGTCACACTAGGAAACATCATCGGCGGAGCTGTGTTTGTCGCTGGCGCCTATTTTACAATCAGCTATACAAAAAACGAAAAATCGGAAGAGGATGAAGTGAAACATGGAGAATAAAACCATTATTCATGATTAAGTCGGTCATATGAAAAACCGGGCAAAAGATGTCCGGTTTTCATATTTGGCCTTCCGTTCGGGCACTAGTTGCTCAATCTAGTTAACCCTTTTTCGATTTTGACTTCCGTTCGGGCACTAGTTGCTCGATCTAGTTAACCCTTTTTCGATTTTGACTTCCGTTCGGGCACTAGTTGCTCGATCTAGTTAACCCTTTTTCGATTTTGACTTCCGTTTGGGCACTAGTTGCTCAATCTAGTTAACCCTTTTTCGATTTTGACTTCCGTTTGGGCACTAGTTGCTCGATCTAGTTAACCCTTTTTGGATTTTGACTTCCGTTTGGGCACTAGTTGCTCAATCTAGTTAACCCTTTTCCGATTTTGTCTTCCGTTCGGGCACTAGTTGCTCGATCTAGTTAACCCTTTTCCGATTTTGTCTTCCGTTCGGGCACTAGTTGCTCGATCTAGTTAACCCTTTTCCGATTTTGTCTTCCGTTTGGGCACTAGTTGCTCGATCTAGTTAACCCTTTTCCGATTTAGTCTTCCGTTTGGGCACTAGTTGCTCGATCTAGTAACCCTTTTTCGATTTTGACTTCCGTTTGGGCACTAGTTGCTCAATCTAGTTAACCCTTTTTCGATTTTGACTTCCGTTTGGGCACTAGTTGCTCAATCTAGTTAAACTGTTTGCAGAAAGCCCTTTTCATCACATAATTCAAAGCTATGCTCTTCGACTCTGCTATGAATATCCGGGAAAAACTGTTGAACAGTATTTCTCATGGTCTGACTGAAGGAAACAGCATCTTTCACTCCTTTAAATACATCCAAGTCACCATTTGGTATGGCCATAATAAACAAAATGGTTACAGGACCAAGTTCAGTTAAGGCGGGTATCTCGAACATTTCACCTTCTTCAGGAAGAATCGCCACACTTACACCAAGCGGGAGATTCGATTTTATTCCTTTGAAATATCCGACAATACATTTCCGCTGAGGGGCCTCTAATGGAGACAAGGCTTCTTCAATTGGAAATGGAAAAAGAGGTCCATTCTTCCCTGTACAATCCACTACTAAATCAAACCCATCTACTAGCCTCTCAGCACTTTCCTTATCCACCTTATCATCCACGCCCTTATCTATCAGATCATTCACAGAATGATAGTAATATAGACGTTGATCAATAGATAATGCCGGTTCTTGTAAATTACATACAAATAACTTTTTATCTCCAAGTGTAATATGAATACTTTCGATCAGAGGCTGTTCGCCCCATTTCGGTACATGAAAGCGTTCTTCACGTGCCCTTGTCGGTCCAAAATGCACTTGGGTTGACATGATCCTTCCATCTCTCATCTTTTCAGATGCTTGCCTTTCAATGACGGTAATATCAAATTCATCTTTCAAAGCATAAGCAAGATGCAGACCTGAAACACCACTGCCAATCAGACCAAGTCTCTTTTTCAAAAACCTCACTCCCTCATCATTAGAATTTCTTCATCCTTTTAGAGAAAAGCCCAGGTTGTCCATATCTACTTACAGTATTTTCCGTTTTTCTACTGCTATTATTTATTTTATTTGAGCCTTATTTCCATGTAAATGGTACTTTGGTGACGGGTAAATGTCCTTCGATTCCGTTTTTAATCATTTAGAAAACGCTCATTATCCAAATATCATCGAAAAACATAAATAAAAATCCTAAATTGGTAAAAATTAATATTAGCCGTATGAATAAGTACTTGAGGGGGTTGGTTGGTTGTATAAGAAGCAGGAACAGAAGCTTATTTGGCTCGCCTTTACTGTAGCTTTTATTCTGGGGCTATCACTTATTGGGCGGATTTTTTCATAAATAGGACTACCCCAAAGAAAAGAGGTTTTAAAATGGGGAATGAGGAAGCAGTATTTTTCAGCAGAGTATTAACTGAGTTAACCTTATCGTTTCATATTATTTACGCCACAATCGGTGTCGGTATCCCGTTAATGATTATGATTGCTCAATGGGTCGGCATTAAGAAAAATGATGAACATTACATATTATTAGCAAGAAGGTGGGCTCGCGGTTTCGTCATTACAGTTGCTGTTGGGGTGGTGACTGGCACCGCTATCGGTCTGCAGCTTTCATTGCTTTGGCCTAATTTTATGGAATTGGTCGGTCATATAATTGCGTTGCCCCTTTTTATGGAGGTTTTTGCTTTCTTCTTTGAGGCGATTTTTTTGGGGATTTATTTGTATACCTGGGATAGATTTGAAGACCAGAGAAAGCATTTGCTTCTGCTCATTCCAGTTGCACTTGGGGCTTCTTTTTCCGCCGTATTTATTACCATTGTCAATTCATTTATGAACACGCCTCAAGGGTTTGATATTGTGGATGGGCAAATCGTGAATATATCTCCGGTTCTTGCCATGTTTAATCCAGCAATGCCGACAAAAGTGGCACATGTACTTGTCACTGCTTATATGGCTTCTGCCTTTGTTCTGGCTGCTATCGGAGCTTTTAGATTATTAAAAGGCTCCAATCATATATATCATAAAAAAGCTGTATTTTTAACGATGAAGCTAGGGTTAATTTTTGCCATCTCAACTGCTCTGATTGGTGATTTTGCAGGGAAGTTTCTGGCAGAATATCAGCCTGAAAAGCTGGCTGCTGCTGAATGGCATTTTGAAACAGAAGAAGGCGCACCATTGGTTTTATACGGAGTACTTGATGAAGAAGAAGTCAAACATGCGATTCGCATCCCTTATGCGCTTAGTATTCTAGCCTACAGCAACCCTTTTGCTGAGGTAACAGGGCTTGATCAATTTGCAGACGAGGATATTCCCCCGTTATATATCCATTATCTTTTTGATGCTATGGTTACAATCGGAATGGCGATGATTGGCTTATCCTTTATTTATCTCATTGGCATATGGAGAAAATGGACATTTATCGAAACAAACTGGTTTAGGTGGCTCATTGTCTTGGGCGGACCGATTTCACTCATTGGTATTGAAGTAGGCTGGTGGTTTACTGAAGTCGGAAGACAGCCGTGGATCTTGCGAGGCATTATGCGCACACATGATGCGGCAACAACAAGTGGACAGGTAGACAAGATGCTCATCTTATTTGCCTGTTTATACCTAGTTTTAGGTGTGGGAAGTGCGGTTGTGCTGAGCCGCATGTTTAAGAAAAATACTGTAGAACAAGAATTGGCTGACCGAAAGATTGAGAAAGCAGGTGATTCATTTGACACTTGAGATCGTCGGAATCTTTGTATTATGGCTGTTCTTATTCGGATATGTCATTGTTGCTTCGATTGATTTTGGGGCTGGTTTTTTCAATGCTTTCAGTTTATTCAGAGGCAAACAGCATATTTTAAATAGTGTCATTCAAAGGTATTTATCACCTGTATGGGAAGTTACCAATGTTTTTTTAGTCTTTTTCTTTGTAGGGATTGTTGGCTTCTTTCCAAAATCAGCTTATTACTATGGAACGACACTGCTCGTACCTGTGAGCATCGCAATCGTCCTGTTAGCGATTCGCGGTTCTTATTACGCTTTTACAACGTACGGGGGATTGAAGGATAAGAGATATACGTATTTATACGGTTTAACTGGTTTGTTTATCCCTGCCTCCTTATCGATTATTTTGACGATTTCAGAAGGCGGATTTGTTTCAATGAATGACAAAGGGCCTGTCCTTGATTATTGGGCATTGTTTACAAGCCCGCTTACTTGGAGCATTGTTGTTTTAAGTCTAACGGCAGTACTCTACATCTCTGCTGTTTTTTTAACCTGGTATGCCAACTATGCTAAGGACGAGGCAGCAACCAATTTACTGCGTAAATATGCCTTAATATGGTCCGTTCCATCCATTATCACAGCAACAGGGATTATCGTCGAGCTGCGCTTTCATAATCTTGAACATTTTACACGGATAATGGATCTTTGGTGGATGTTTGCGCTTTCTGTTCTTTTCTTTGCAGGGACTGTCTTTCTCCTTTGGAAGCGACGAGCTTACGGCTTTGCCTTTTTACTTGTATGCGGGCAATACTATCTCGCTTTCTTTGCATACGGAATTTCCCATTATCCATATCTGCTGTATCCGTATTTAACAATTTACGACAGCTTTACAAACGAAGCAATGGCTCTTTCCTTAATTATTGTGTTTATTGCTGGGCTTGGTCTGTTGCTACCGTCACTCTACTTGTTATTAAGGCTGTTCTTATTTAATAAGGACTATGTACAAGGTAAAAGAGACAATCATGCATAAGGAGCGAAAGAAATGAATCAGTTCATTATTTTATATGCACCTTTTATCATTGTCTTCCTTTCGATTGCTGTAGGGTTTTGGGCTGCATTGAAAGACGACCTCATTTAATAAATATTGCAGGCCAGAGTGAGTGCACTCTGGCCTTTTTTCAAAGATAAGAAAGATAAATTTTTCAATTTGAATAATGTCTAGCGCAAGCGTCCTATTGCCTATCAAACTTCAGGTCTTCTCACCAAGATAAGTCAACGGCGATAAGCAAGGCGCTTGCGCTTTTCTTAATTAAGAAAGTGCTTTTAGCCCAGTTACTCCAACAATGATCAGAATAACACTCACAATACGTGAACGGCTTTTCGATTCTCCAAAGAAAAACATACTCAAAAGAACAGCTCCTGCAGTGCCTATCCCAATCCAAACCGCATAGGCGACACTTACTTGCAGATACTGAAAAGAAGCATAAAGGAAGGCAAAAGAAGCACCGAACCCGCCCATGTATAACAGTCCATTCCGTAAGCCTTTGTGCTGGCTATACAGCTTTAAGCCCACCACACCAAAGATTTCACTAATTGCAGCTAATATGACAAATAACCAACCCATCTTAAGCAGCTCCCTTCATTACCTTTTTATTCTCATCCTTGTTGTCAGCTAACTTTAAGCCAATGACACCCAGCACAATGAGCGAGATAAAGATTATTTTCCCTAAATTAATACTGCCACCGAATAAATAGACATCCATAACAGATGTACCCACCGTTCCAACTCCGGCAAAAATCGCATAGACCGTTCCTGTAGGCAAGTTTTCACATGCTTTTGACAGAAAATAAAAGTCTATTAAAATTACACCAACGACCAATACCCAATGCCACCAAACTATAGCAGTATTAAACCCATACACCCATACCAATTCAGCAAGACAGGTTAATATGACAAAAATCCATGATTTATTCATGATGTATCCTCCTCTTTATGACTGACTTTCAGTCATTTTTTTCATAAAGAAAACTCGCCGATTGGCAAGTCAAATTTACGCTTCCATCTTTTTTTCACTTTTGCAGACCAAGTGCATGATAAAGAAAATCTAATACCTCAGCCTTTTGCATTTTCGCATCTTCTTCATTCGTATGATCATAAAGATAAACTTGCTCTGCTGCCGATTCTACAAGCCCGATAAATAGCTTCGATGATCGCTCTACATTCAATGATGATCGAATCATAGTTGCTTCCTTTGCTTCCTGTAAAAAATCACTAATCCACGAATAAAATGGCTCATATACGGATTCCCATTGACGAATATGATCACTCGAGGCCAGCCCTGCATAGATCAGTGCCAAAACTTCACGATATTCATTCGTATAGGCAAAAATCGCATCAACTACCTGTGTTAGCTTCGTCTTGAATGATGCAGCATCATCTACTTCTTCCTGCACAAAAGTAATCATCTTTTCTACCATCACTTCAGCTATTGCGGGCATCACAGACAATTTAGATGGAAAATATAAATAAAAAGTACCTTGTGCGATTCCTGCAAGTTTCACAATATCCGATATTTTTGTTTTCTCGATGCCTTTTTCCCGAAACACTTCAATGGATGCATGCACAATTTTCTCTTTTTTATCCATTATCCATCTCCTTTACTAATGACTGAATATCATTCATTTTAACTAACTGCAAAATGTTTGTCAAACCTTATTGACCTCTTATGAGAAATGCCTATAATAGAGTGAATATTCACTGTTTAGAGAGGTTCATCATGAATATGAGTTCCGCTTTACCTGAACAAGAAGCAAGGGGATTATTCTTGTCCTTACTGCCGCAACTTTATGGGGAGTTCCGGGACGGTTGCCCAATTTCTCTTCCATCAGCAGCATTTTAGTCCAGAATGGCTCGTCGTAATTCGTTTGCTCACAGCAGGACTAATATTACTTAGCATTGCCTTTAAACAAGACAAAAAAAGAGTGTGGAAGATCTGGGAAAACCGATATGATCACATCAGTATTTTATTATTCGGTATCTTAGGGATGCTTGCCTTGCAGTATACATTCTTTGCCGCCATCCACCATGGGAATGCTGCAACCGCCACTGTGCTCCAATACCTTTCTCCAGCCCTCATCACACTTTATCTCGCCATACGTGGAAGAAAACCACCCAATAAAATTGAGTCCCTTACTGTTTTAATGGCGATAGCTGGCACTTTTCTTCTTGTTACACAAGGTAATATACACAGCCTTTCGATTTCTTGCTGGGCATTCTTTTGGGGACTTTCATCTGCCCTTGCGCTAGCCTTTTACACACTTTACCCACAGAAGATCTTAGCAAGATGGGTGTCAGTGCTTACCATCGGCTGGGGAATGATGATTGGAGGCGTATGCTTTAGTTTCATTCATCCTCCCTGGATTAT
The DNA here is from genome assembly GCF_030813235.1 of Cytobacillus purgationiresistens. Taxonomy (GTDB): domain Bacteria; phylum Bacillota; class Bacilli; order Bacillales; family Cytobacillaceae; genus Cytobacillus; species Cytobacillus purgationiresistens. Next base: position 43,841 of record NZ_JAUSUB010000009.1, read on the forward strand.
GTCTGGGGAATGGACAACACAAGCGTTCATGGCTGTTTTATTTATTATCATCAACGGAACAGTCATCCCGTTTTATTGCTATTTAGAAAGCTTGCAATACTTAAAAGCCTCTGAAGTCAGTATCATTGGCTGTGCCGAACCATTATCAACAGCCTTCCTGGCTGACATCTAGCTTCAAGTTACTTTCGGTGCCATGGAGTGGATTGGTACATTCTTGATATTGAGCACGATTGCAATTCTGTCTTTGAGAAGGAAAAAAGGATCACTGGCTTGAAGGCAGTGATCCTTTTTCTACAGTATTTTAATTCAATTTTTATGATTATTATGTTTTCTTAACTCATCACGAATCTCTTTTAAGAATTCATTTCGCTGCTTGGATGTTTTCATGATTGTCACTGCAACATAAATCGCAAAAATAAAAATACCTATATATACAAGAAGATTAAAAAGTCCAAAGAAAGCAAATGCCTCCATATAAAAATCACCCCCAGTTAATGCTCGAATAACAACAATCCTTTAGTCGTTTCTTATTTAACGTAATCGATAAAAACCCCTTCACCTCTTTTTATTTTCAAGCTTTTGGGAACTTGCAAATAAATAGCTGGATCATTAGCGTAAATTGGATCTTCTGAAAAGACCTCACCATACTTAAATTGAGTGACAGTGAACTCAGGTGCTCCCATGGTCACTTTGACCGTCCTATCTTGAGGTACATAAAACCCTAGAGTATCCTCTTTTTTCTTCAATCGATACGGAGCAAGGGAATCAGTTACATAAACGCCATCTACATAAGGTCCAATATGATAAATGGAAGCTTCAACCTTACCGTCATCAATATTCTTTCTATCGACGTAAACTCTCACTTCCCATTCATAATTACTTGTTAATGTCAGTTCCTGATCCTCATCTATTTGAAAGGTCTCTTCCTTCATTAAATATAATGGATCTATTCTTTCCCTCTCCCCTTGTCTTAGTGTTTCGTTGAACTGATTAGTCATCTCATCCGTTTTAATCCTCTCTCTTTCATCCTCGATGGAAATAAACCATATAAAAATAGATGAGATCAAAAGGGCGCCAATATAAATAATAAGCAAAGAATAGGTCATCTTAAACCTTTTTGATAAGAGGAAAATAGCTATTACCACTGCTATTATGGAGATAAGAATGGTTACTACATTCATCTTTCCACCTCCAAGTGATTAAAAATTGAAATCGCAGCTGTTAGTACCAAGCTGGACATCAGTATCGTTTTCAAAAGAAAATAGAAAGGATTCGACTCTTTTATATAAAATTCCGTAAATCCCGTAATTGTAGTAGAATTCATCGTCATCCCATCAAATATTAACAATCCCATAAAAAGAACAGGAATCACTACACTGAAACCCTTATGATATTGTATAAATGCACCCACTAAATAACCGATTGAACAAAATAAAAACGTATAAAGTGAGGTCGTTATCATCCCTGTAAAAAAATCAAAAAATGGCTGTTTAAACAAAACAATGGAGTCATCAAGAAACATATAGACAATGAATTTTATCAGATTACTTGAAAGCATAGCTGTTATACTGCCTAGTACGCTGACTGTGAGTAGGAAAAGAATATTTGATAAGCTGCTTGATAGACGATTGGTCACAAAGGTAAAGTCATAATGACGATAAGGCTTAGTTGTAATCGTAATGGCCGTTATCAACGCCCATATAAATGTAAAACAAATAACGATGTTTGCCGAATACTGTTGGAGGTTAATAACCATACCCCAACCATGGGTTGAATGATAAAATCCTCCAAAAGAAAAAAGAACAGCCAGTAACTGAATTCCGATCAAAGAGCTAAACACATCTATATTCGCCTTAAATTTAAATAAATATTGCATCTTCAATACCTTAACCAAGTCAGTTTTTATTAAAGACATCATCAATCACTCCTTTGCCTTTATCCGTTAAATAGACGCACGCATCACTTGCATTGACTGGCCTTATCTTTAGACCCATACGCTCGGCTCCTTGTAATTCTTCAACAGAAGCTTCTTCACGCAGGAGCACGCGATGCACATGATTAGTACCAATCGATTGCTCATAGATGATTTCCTTTTCCTGTAGCACCTGGTCTGCGATTGCTAATTTCCCTTCAACACTAATCATCATTTCCTTTACATCGTATATAGGAAGATGAAGCAAACATTGGCCATTTTTAATAAGCAGAACATCCTCCAATAAATGCTCGATTTCCTCCAAATGGTGACTCGATAAAACGATTGTCCGAGGAAAAGCCAAATAATCCTTCAATAATGCTCGATAAAAGTCTTTTCTCACTGCTGCATCCATTCCTATTGTTGGCTCATCAAACAGTGTTAATGGGCAACGAGAGGCTAAGCCTATGATCATATTAAATGTACTTGTTTGTCCTTTAGATAACCGGTTGTGGTATTTATATTTTTCCAATGAAAAATAATCTAACAGTCCCTCTGCCAATGGTTGATGCCAATTCGAATAAAAGGCGGCTGCCGCATCCATAATATCACCTAAATTTAATGCAGCGGGGAAGCTCATGCTATCATCAACTAAAATGGAATTTGCTGATACAAAAAGATTATTGAATGGTTGTTCGGAAAAAACCTTTATCTCTCCGGCAGTCGGTTTAATAAAACCTGATATAAGCTTAAGCAAGGTTGTTTTTCCAGCGCCGTTTCTCCCTATGAGGCCAGTAATCTTATTTTCCTCTATCGAAAAGGTTAGCTGCTCCAATGCCTTCTGGCGAAAATACATCTTTGAAATGTCTCTGCATTCAATGATTTTCACTGATTTCCCTCCTTCGTTTGCAGTGCTTTAATCATAGATAGAAGCTCCTCGTTACTCACCTGCAGCCGATTCGCCTCTAGTACCACCTCTTCAACTAATCTCTTCAATGTTTGATTTTTACGCTTGAAAAGGATTTTTTCTTTCGCTTCGCTGGAAACAAACATTCCGAGACCCCGTTTTTTATATAGAATTCCTTCATCTGCTAGCAAATTGAGACCCTTTGCAGCAGTAGCTGGATTAATCGTATACATATCCGCCAATTGATATTGGGAATACACCTTTTGGTCCGTTTTGAATGTCCCGCTTAAGATCTCCGATTCAAGCCACTCCGCTATTTGGACATATATCGGCTTACTGCTTTCTGTATTAAGAATGGCTATCGCCCCCTAACATAGTACATTACTGTTGTAATGTACTATACAATAAATTCTTTGACAAATCAATCTTTATTTAAAAAAGCAAAACCGGGCAACTGTCTAAACAGCGCCCGGTTCATCCATTATTTTATACTCGGAAAAAGCATAGTAACAATTGTCCCGCTATTTTCCTTGCTTTTCACATGCATTTCTCCGTTATTTTCATTCATTAGCTTAAAACAGATGGTTAAGCCAATTCCATTTCCTTTTTCTTTGCTCGTAAAATAAGGTTCCCCTATCCGGGCTAGCCTCGATTTAGGAATGCCCTCCCCATTATCCATGACACGGATGCGGATTCTATCTCCTAGCTCATCCAGCATGATTTTGACTTTTCCCTCAGCGGGAATTGCTTCAAGGCTGTTTTTTACTACATTGATCATCACTTGCTTGAAATGAGATTTATCCATATCAATCAGCGAAAGTGTTTTTAACTTATTGTAAACAGATATATGTTTATTCTGCTCTAACGCTAAGGCTTCAAATAACAGATTGATATTATTCACTTCATTTATCGCATCCAGGTGTGATATCACCTGAGCGTCTTCCTCTTTTGCTTCGGGCTTACCGAGAATCAGAAGCTCCTTTAACACTTGGTTAATTCGATCGATTTCCTCGATTAATATTTTTTCATACGAGGATTCAGGATTTCTTTCTTTTAAAAGCTGAATAAATCCTCTAATTGTTGTTAACGGGTTTCTAATCTCATGGGCAACACTTGCTGCCATCTCACCAATGACCTTCATTTTTTCAGATGACAGCAGCACTTGTTCATTGCGCTTCTGCTCTGTCACATCATTTCCAAAGAAGATCGTATAGGTCTCGCCCGTTTCTTGATTAAGTTGTCTAGATCCCCACTGAATATAATAAACACGCCCTTTGCAATCTGCATATCGATAGGGTATTTCATAGCCTGCTTCTACCATTTGAGTAAAGTGCGACAAAGTAGATGGATTCTTTCCAAGTAAGTCTTCTCCTGATTCGGCAAATAGTTTACAGAAGGAATTATTTACTTTTACAATCCGATTTTCCGCGTCTTTTACTAATAAATAATTCGGGTTAATATCCATGATTGCTTCCAATAAATCACTTTGCCTTACAAGCTCCAGATTGATATCGCTAATTCGCTGAGACTGCATTTGGAAAAAGCCCAAGAATAGAATGAGTGCGGCGATAATAGAATTAAAGCTCGAGAAAAAGAGCGGAACAACGGAAAACCCACTGATTACGCCGTTTACAAAAATGATCATTGCTGCTATAACAAGCTGAAGATAAAATCCTTTATAGTAGATTCCTTTCAAGCGAATCGTTACGACAAATAGAAAGAACCAATTAACAAACACGAGAAGGATATTTATGATAAAGGTAAAATTTAATACCCCGTATACCGGGACCCAGTGCGAAGGAGAAAATTGTACAGCCTCTACAAATTGGTAAGAGGCTACGCCTGCATTTGTAAAATTGATTGCATAGGTAACAATGCTGAATCCAGTGACAATCATTAAACCCGTTTTATTAAACAAAAGCTTAAATTGAACTAAATTTTCTTTAACTAAATAGTAGGAGAAGTAATACATAAGCGGCATGATAAAAATCGGACCCATTCTTAAAATCCTAAATAGCCAATCTATCACTTCAAGACTTAGAAATTCATTGGCATACAAAAAGGCGATATCCATTTGCCAAAAAGAAAGCATAAGTAAAAATAGTGATAAGGCTTTAGTTAACGAAGCCTTTGAAAAAAAGAGTATAGAAACAGAAATGAATAGTGGAATAAACGATACTGTTAATAATAATATGAATTCCAACTCATTTCCCTCCTCAAGATATCCATGCGCACCCGTTATTTCCCCCATATCCATGTGTAGTTATGAAAACACTTTCCACTGGAGCATCCATCTTTTCTCTAATGATTGGCAGATTCTTATATTTTGTGGGATTACTATGGATGGTTGGCGGGATGAATTGCTCCTTCAGGCTGATGAGACTAGCGATGATTTGGAAAGTGCCTGAAGCCCCCATAGCATGACCAACCATCCCTTTAATCGATGTAATCGGGATACTGCTGCCGGTAAACTTCCGCTCATAAACCATTGCTTCGATTGCATCATTTTCCTCAATACCGAGCGCTTGGCTATTGATATAGCTCGGCATGCTTGTTCCTATACATTCGTCTGCTGCTTTTAGCATGGCTCCGCCTAATGAATCAGACAGAAAAGGAGAGCGGGCATCCTGTGTAATACTCGTTGCTTTTACTACTCCTAGTATATCTGCTCCACGATTCAAAGCAGATTTCTCATCCTCTACGATTAACACCCCAGCCCCTTCAGACATCGCAAACCCCTCTCCCCCCGAAAAAGGACCAGATAATGTCTCTCCAGTTTGCAATACCCGAAGAGGTAAAAAGCTTTGCAGCACTAAATCATTAACTGTTGCATCTACCCCTCCGACAATACATAAATCTACTTCTTTCGATCGTATGAGTATCTTCGCCAAATGAAGGGCATCCATTCCCGATGTACAGCTATTGGCTAACGTAAAGGACATTCCATTCAAATGGTACTGGGCATTGATACTACTAGATAAGGTATTTGCGTTCATATTTCCAATTGCATATGGACCAAGCCGCTTGCCTGTTTCCATTTCGCTTGTATGATTAGCTACTTCTGAAATAACGCCTCCTGAAGAGCCTATAATGACAGCTGTCTTATAATCTCTCGGTGTAACCCTTGCCATCTGTACGGCCATTTCACTGGCATGAAGCAGCATTTTTGCTGATTTTGGATATCTATTCCCCTTTTCAAAGGTTAGATTCATTTCTTCTGATTGGACTCTACCCGTATGAATGAATTTATTTTTCATTTTCTCTCTCTTTAATACGGACGTTCCTGTTTTTAATATATTTGTATAACTCTCAATCGACGTAAAACCAGGGCCAATAATTCCCATCCCTGTGATGACGACTCCCATAAATGCAACCCCTTTGTACACATTCATCTCTATTTTACTATTAATCAAGTAATCAGGAAATATCATATATTTCTTCAAGAACAGATACTAGTTCTATCGTACCATAAAGCGAAAGCCTATATTGCATGGGGAAAACGGATTTTTTCACATATAAAAAGGTGAATCCATGACAGATTCACCCTTCCTTACATATGTTCTTTCGCTGTTGCCGTTTCATCACGCACATCATCTTCTTGCCAGCCCTTTGTTACTTCAATCCACTCTTTGGCATGTGCATATTTGTACAATTCTTCACAAGTCAACTCAATTGCCGAGTTTTGACTTCCACAGGCAGGATACACTAATTCAAACCGCTTCAATGATGCATCCATATAAACATCAAGGTCCTTTGCCAGACCGAATGGACATACACCACCAACGATATGCCCTGTTTGTTCGACTACTTCATCTGCCGAAAGCATTCTTGCCTTCATGCCAAAAGTTTCGCGAAACTTTTTATTATCAATCCTTGCATCTCCTGCTGCAACAACGAGGATTCCTAAATCGCCTTCCCCCCGAAAGGATAAGGTTTTTGCTATTTTTGCCGGTATCACTCCGATGGCCTCAGCTGCTTGGTCGACCGTTGCACTAATGGTGTCGAACTCCAAAATGTCCTTATCGCGCTCATATTTTTTCAAATGAGCCTTTACGCTTTCAAGCGACATATGCCTAGCCTCCCTGTAAAATATTATGTAAAAGCATAACATTCTTTATCTGAGAAAAGCAATTAGATTTTTTGTTATATTAGGCTATTATGATAGAGTAGATCATAGAAAATTATACATTTTTGGAGGATTTTTAATGAAGGACAATAAAATGATAGGTTATGTTGGAACCTATACAAAAGGCGAAAGCAAGGGAATTTATTCATTTGCATTGGCTGATGAGAAAATGACTGATGTCAAGCTTGCAGCAACAATTGAAAATCCAACCTATTTAACCATTAGCGATGATAACAAGTTTCTTATTTCTGTTATGAAAAAAGGCGATGAAGGTGGAGTCGCTTCCTATGAGGTCGATAGCAACACAGGTGCACTTCATATGGTAAACAGTCAATTGACAGCTGGGTCGCCGCCTTGTCACGTGAGTACTGACCAAGATTCTAAATGCATTTTAACGGCAAATTATCATAAAGGTACAATTGAATCGTATTTAAGCGTTGGTGGGAGGCTTCAGCCGCCTGCTTCTGTAATTGCACATCACGGATCAGGCCCAGATGAGCGCCAGGAAAAACCACATACGCACTTTGCCGGTTTTACACCGGATGAAAAATATGCGATTGCAGTTGATCTCGGAATTGATCAAGTCATTAGTTATGAAAATCGGGAAGGACTGTTGCAGGAAAAAGCAGTATTCACTGCTAAACCTGGCAGCGGCCCACGTCATATTGTTTTTCATCCCAATGGTAAATGGGCTTACGTAATGACTGAGTTAAGCTCCGAAATCATTACTTTATCCTATGACTCTGAAAATGGAAGCTTTGCAGAAGTTCAAACGATTTCTACTATCCCTTCAGACTTCATTGACAATAATCAAGGCAGTGCGATTCATATTTCTAGCGATGGCCGTTTTATTTATGCTGGAAATCGCGGACATGACAGCATTGCTGTGTATGCTGTCGATACCGCGAACGGATCGATTAACTTTTTAGAGCATACTTCTACCTATGGAAACTGGCCTCGTGATTTTGTGCTGGATCCTACGGAAGCCTACGTAATTGCTTCGAACCAAAACTCAGGCACTCTCGTGTTATATGCCAGAGACGCTGTGACAGGCAAGCTATCGTTACTGCAAAAAGATATCGTTGTCCCGGATCCTGTTTGCGTGAAATTTTTGCATATTTGATTATTTAACCCTGACTATGTCAGGGTTAATTTTTTGCGGTCATCATTGGAAATCAGTGCTATGATTGGTTTATACCCCAATCCCCCTCGAAAGGATGATCATTATGATATTAAAACCTCTTATTGATTCTGTTGATTTTTCCCTCATGCAATATTTAAACAAACGATTGATTATGCCACCACAAAAAAAGCAGTATTTAGAAAATCTAACGAAAGGTGCAGAAGGAGAAAGGCATTGGGAAGGCTGGCTAAATCAGCTATCCAACGAAAGCATCATTTTATATGATCTAACTTTGGAATATAAACATACGATTTTCCAAATCGATGCCCTCTGTATTTTTCAAAAGACTATCATAGCCTTTGAAGTGAAAAATTATGAAGGTGATTTTTATATTAATGGTGACATATGGTCAAGCGCTTCCGGTTCCGAGATTAAAAACCCACTACTGCAAGTCCAACGCAGCGAATCCTTACTGAGACCTCTTCTAAAAACCCTAAATATACAGTTGCCTATCGAATATTACCTAGTATTTGTCCACCCCGATTTCATGCTCTATCAAGCACCACCCCATAAAAAGATGATCTTTCCACAGCAAATTAATCGGTATATCCGCCATTTAAATAATATTCCTTCGAAAATGAGCAGAGCCCATAGAGATATCGCCGAACATTTCATTTACTAAATCTAAGCACGCCAACCCTTTTCCGAAAGCCTTCGTATGAATATGAGGATTTGAAAAAGGGGATCAGCTGTCCTCATTGTGATGAGTTTATGGATTATCGGAAGAAAGCGTTGTTTTGTGTGAGGTGTGATGAGCGTCATATTTCGGATGCCAATATTCTGCGGAGTATCGATGAATTATCACTTCTTTTTCCTAATATGAGAATAACAACGAGTTTGGTTTATGATTGGTGTGGCGAGGTGGTTTCGCGGAAGGTCATCCAAAGAGTTATGGACAAGAATCTAAAAAAAATTGGGATCACCAAAAGTACTTATTATGTTACTAGATAAAGAAACTATTGATTAAATCTCTGTCACTGTGTTCAGGATGAATCCACGAAAATAATGATAGAGAGCTAAAGGTAAAGCTTTACTTCTTGTTTTTATAGGGTTTGTTGTTTTCTACCTTCTCTCTTGGTTTTCATTCGAGTTCGGGATGATTATCCCTTTTTTTCTACCTTCTCTCTTGATTCACACCTGAGTTCGGGATGATTATCTCTTTTTTTCTACCTTCTCCATCGACTCACACTCGAGTTCGGGTTTATTATCTCTTTTTTTCTACCTTCTCCTTCGATTCACACTCGAGTTCGGGATGATTATCCCTTTTTTCTACCATCTCTCTTGATTCACACCTGAGTTCGGGATGATTATCTCTTTTTTTCTACCTTCTCCATCGACTCACACACGAGTTCGGGATTATTACCTCTTTTTTTCTACCTTCTCCTTGATTCACACCTGAGTTCGGGTTTATTATCTCTTTTTTCTACCTTCTCCTTCGATTCACACCTGAGTTCGGGTTTATTATCTCTTTTTTTCTACCTTCTCCTTCGATTCACACCTGAGTTCGGGATTATTAATGAATACAAGTCTCTCTTTTTGTTTTCCACACGAACATTTCGGTTCTACCCCCATTGGACATGCATATACTGTACTGAGAATCGCAAATAAGGGGCTGATACGGTTGAAAAAGGCTATTTGTCTATTCGGGTTAGTGATTATTATAGGATTTGTGGCTTATAGTGAGTCTCCTGATTCTTTTGTTCGCCATAATCATGAGCCAGATAATATGTATTCGATGATTCCAGTTGTGAACGATTTGAAGGATGTGGAGGAAGTCGATCAAGCGGCAGATAAGGATCCATTGGCTGGCATTATCCCCACTTTAGAATTAAAGTTAGTGGATACTCAAATAGAGAGTGATCAGATTATAGAAAAGTACAGGCAATATGAAGTGTATAGAGGCAAAGATAATCAAGTGCTTGAGAGCGTGGCGCTAGATCATTATGAGTATTTAAAGTATGACAAATAAGGAAAAATCTCATCTGATAGCTGTGTATGTTAACAACAGTTATTAGATGAGATTTTTTAGTCTAGTAAAATATAAATAATCATTTCTCCTGACTTTTCAAATGAAAGTGGAAGTTTGACCCCTTTTTTAAAGCCTGTGATGGTGGTATGCCCTTCCATTAAGGTAGGAGCGGTAATATCGGTTGTTAAACCATCGTCAGCGATGGCAGATGAAAGTCCTCCAGCAAGCATGTTACCTAGTTCCCCGCTAAATGATTGTAACATCTCGCCTGCTAGCTCCATGCCAAATAAGGATTCTCCGATAAATCCAAACACAGCCTGGTCGCCTGAAAGAAGAAGCTTCCCTCTAATATCTCCAGTGATTCCAATCAGTACACCAAACTCAATCTTGAACGAATGGTCCAAAGGAGCAGGAGTATCAAGTTTCAAATCTATGGGAATCGTATGATTAATAGAAGTAATCGTTCCATTAAGTAAAAGCTCGGTGATCTTGTCACCTTGGCCAATGGTCATAGACAGTTTCAACACATCCTTTTTGATGTATGCATTTCTTGATTAAAAAATAGTTCTTTTTTATCATGTCTATAGTCATATTAATAGAATCGAATGTATATTTCAATAATATATTATTCATTCCACTTTACGATAATGGATACCAAAAGCAACAATAGTCAACGGGATCATCCTATGATGTTTATTTTACTGTAACATTGATTTAGTGATTATACTGTAGTTATCTATCTCATTTCTTAAGGTTTTGTTAAGCTTTTTATAAGATGAAATTCAGAGAAGATGATTTCTTTTCTTTTAAAGTAAGGGTTACAGGAGGCTGGATAATGGGTGCAAATATATTAGTCGTTGATGATGAAAAAGAAATAGCAGATTTAATTGAAGTTTATTTACAAAATGAAAACTACCAAGTTTATAAGTTTTATTCTCCAGAAGAGGCCTTGCATTGTATTGATTCAGTGAAGCTTGATCTGGCCATCCTTGATGTAATGATGCCTGAGATTGATGGCTTTACCGTTTTGAGGAAAGTGAGAGAGTCATTACATTTTCCCGTCATTATGCTGACGGCAAAGGATGAGGAAATAGATAAAATAACCGGTTTGACGCTTGGGGCAGATGACTATATTACGAAGCCTTTTCGCCCTTTGGAGCTTATTGCCCGAGTGAAGGCACAGTTAAGGCGCTTTACTAAGTATAATCAATCCGATTCAGAACAACATGAAAACATTCTCGCTTTTTCTGGTCTCATTCTCGATAAGAATACCCGCAAATGTCTATTAAACGAAAAACCTTTATCGCTCACGCCAACAGAGTTTTCCATTCTATGGTTCCTCAGTGCAAATCGCGGGCGAGTCATTAGTTCAGAGGAATTATTCCACGAGGTTTGGGGCGAGAAATATTTTAACAGCAATAATACGGTTATGGTACATATTCGCCATCTTCGTGAAAAAATGGATGATTCTGCTGAGCATCCAAAATACATTAAAACGGTATGGGGAGTAGGTTATATGATTGAAAAATGAATTTGGCAAACTGAAGAGAAAAATGATTCTCCAAATCATTATCATCCTAATCATTGCAGTTGCCATTGGGTTATTTATAAGCAATGTACTCATAGATGGTATTCTCCAAGCTCCTTTCGCTGATTGGTTTATTCGTCTGCTGCAAAATTTATTTGAGATTGATTATTATGCTGCTCGAGCAACTTACATGAATCTGTTTCAAGGCAATAAACCCATTTGGCTTGCGACCGGGATGATTGTTCTGCTATTGATTATTTTTTACATTGCCCTTACACGGTTTACTCGTTATTTTAAAGAAATTAATAAAAGCATTCATATGCTTGCAGAAGAGGATGAAAAAGAAATCATCCTCCCACCTGAGCTTGATTTTATGGAAAAAAACTTAAATACAGTGAAAGGGAATCTAGCAAAGCGGGCACGGGATGCACAGGAGGCTGAACAAAGGAAAAATGACTTGGTTGTGTACTTAGCTCATGATATAAAAACACCGCTCACCTCTGTCATTGGTTATTTAAGTCTATTGGATGAAGCGAATGATATGCCTGCACAGCAACGGGAAAAATATGTGAAAATCACATTGAATAAAGCGAATCGATTAGAAGAGCTGATCAATGAGTTTTTCGATATTACCAGGTTTAATCTGCAAACGATTGTGTTAGATAAATCACCGATTAATATCTCGTTTATGCTAATGCAAATGGCAGATGAATTTTATCCGCTTCTGGCTTCAAAAGGGAGTCAAGCTGTTGTTAATGCTGGCGAAAATGTAACAGTGGATGCAGACGCAGATAAATTAGCCAGGGTTTTCAATAATATTTTAAAGAACGCCATGATGTATAGCGACGATCATAGTACGATTGATATAGATGTCAGAACGGAAGAGGTCAATGCCATCATCGAATTTTCCAATAAAGGGAAAACCATACCAGAGCACAAGCTTCAATCAATTTTTGAAAAGTTTTACCGTCTGGATGAATCACGCTCCTCTCACTCAGGAGGGGCAGGCCTTGGACTTGCTATTGCAAAAGAGATAGTCCTTGCACACGATGGAGATATCACAGCAAAAAGTGAAGCAGGAATAACGGTTTTTACCGTTACACTGCCAATCTTAAGAGAATCTTAAGGTATTGCTAATAGAGTTTTAAAAAACAAGTCCTTCCTATTTGTTTCAATAATAGTAGAAGGAGTTGTTTTTTTATGAAAAAAATTTACGGGGTTTCAATTATTCTATTATGCCTCCTGTTTAGCTGGGTTTTATATAAAAACACAATCACACCAGGAGCGTCGGGCCTCTATAGCAAAAATGCAATATTAGTCAGTATGGACGGCAGCGCGCTCATGGAAAAAAATAAGGATGAGCAAATCCCGCCCGCTTCACTCACAAAAATCATGACAGCAATCATCGCAATAGAAAATAGCACCGATCTAAATGCAAAGGTTACATTGCCCGGGCAGTTGTTTACAGAATTATATGAGGCAAATGCGTCAATAGCTGGGTTTCTCCCAAATGAAGAAGCAGCTGTGATTGATCTTCTATATGGCGTAATGCTTCCGTCAGGTGCAGAGGCGTCCACCGGATTAGCGAATCATATTGCAGGTTCAGAAGAGAATTTTGTTCACCTCATGAATGAAAAAGCGAAGGAATTAGAAATGAATCAAACCCATTTCATGAATGTAACTGGGCTCCACGACCGCAATCATTATTCAAGTGTTGCCGATATCAGCAAGCTTCTATCCTACGCAATAAAGAATGACATTTTTAAAGAAATATTCACTTCTCAATCCTATGCAACTTCACCATCCAACCATCATCCAGATGGCTTGACGTTCATGAACAGCATGTTCAATAAAATCGTGTCGTACTCGTTTGATAATGGAGAAATCATCGGCGGAAAAACAGGTTATACGGAGCAGGCGGGTTTATGCCTTGCCAGTCTCGCTACGATTAATGGTCATGAGTATATTCTCGTTACCGCAGGCGCAGACGGCAATCCACAGACAGAACAATATAATATAACAGATGCAATGACTGTTTATCAGGCTATTAACCATTGACATTCTTTTGGAAGTGTTTTATTGTAACATTAACTAAACATGGAAGGGTGACCTGAGTCGATGAAGTTCTAATCCTATTTTTCGAAAGCAAACAATTGAAGGTAAAAAATATGCAGTGAGTCTGCCTTATTTGCAATGCCTTCAATCGTCGTTTTCAGAATAGGATTGGCTTTCTTTAGGTGACCTTTGGGGACTTCTGTCCTTTATTTGGTGCACGCCATGCCTCCTATTCTGATTAAAGATAGGAGGCATTTTTTATGTCTCCAAAAGAGGAGATGATTCGATGATATTACTAGAAGGAAGTTACTTAAAAATCTATATAAAAGAACGCTGCATTGCAGATATTGAAAAACTAACCATCCAAAAGCAGGATCGCATTGGATTAGTTGGCCGTAATGGCAGCGGAAAAACAACTTTACTTGAGGTGCTGGCAGGTAAAAGAGCGCCTGATGAAGGAAGTTTTTCTCACAAAACACAAATAGAGCTTCTGCCACAGCTTAAGCAGACGGATTCCCATAAAAGCGGAGGCGAACTTACCCAGGATTATATTAAAGCTTCACTCGCCAGGAACCCAGAAATCCTGCTAGCGGATGAACCGACAACCAATCTCGATACATCTCATATCGAATGGCTCGAAAAAATCATGAATAGATGGCAAGGTGCCTTCATTCTTGTCTCACATGATCGCGAGTTTCTAGATGCCCTCTGTACGAAGATTTGGGAAATTGAAGATGGTAAGCTAAAGGAATACAATGGCAACTATTCCGATTATAAAGCTCAAAAGGAACAGGAACTGCTTCAGCAAAAAAACGCATATGAAGATTATGAAAGGACAAAAAGCCAGCTTGAAAATGCTCTAGATATGAAGGTCAGAAAAGCAGAACGAGCTACCAAAAAGCCTAAGAATCTCAGCGCTTCTGAAGCGAGCATTACAGGTGCCAAGCCCTATTTTGCCAAAAAGGAAAAGAAATTGCTGAAGACGGCAAAAGCGATAGAAACAAGACTCGAGAAACTAGATAAGGTCGAAAAAATAAAAGATCTGCCGACCATTAAAATGGATCTGCCTAATGAGCGAGCTTTTAAGAACCGAATTGTTCTGCGCGTGACCGATACACCAGGCATAATCGGAGACCGAACACTATGGAAACCAGCCACATTTCACATTAAAGGTGGCGATAAGCTAGCGATTATTGGACCCAATGGCAGCGGAAAGACCACCCTTTTGAAAAAAATAATGAACCAGACTGAAGGGTTTTCAGTCTCTCCTGCAATGAAAATCGGTTATTTTAGTCAAAATATCGATATTTTAAATACAAACGAAACAATTTTAGAAAATGTGAAATCGACCTCAAGGCAAGATGAAACTTTTGTAAGAACTGTCCTTGCTAGACTTCGCTTCTTTCGGGAAGATGTTTATAAGCCAGTTGACGTCCTTAGTGGCGGTGAGCGGGTAAAGGTGGCATTCGCCAAATTATTCGTTAGCGATATCAACACTTTAATACTGGATGAACCGACTAATTTCTTAGATATCGAGGCAGTGGAGGCGCTCGAGGAGCTTTTAAATGATTACGAAGGAACCATTCTATTCGTCTCCCATGATCGGCGTTTTATAGAAAAAATCGCCACCAGACTCCTCCTATTTGAACATCGGGAAATAAAGCTGTTTAATGGAACCTACCCTGAGTACAAAAATTATGAACCAGAGACTGAACGAGATGCCAAGGAAGATCAGTTGCTTGTCATTGAAACGAAAATAACTGAAGTTCTCTCCCGATTGAGCATCGAACCGAGTGATGCGCTTGAGAAGGAGTTTCAGGAGCTATTACAGAAGAAAAGAGAGCTAATTTAATGCCGAGCCAGAGAATATTTTTCTCTGGCTTATCATTCTTTCAGACCTTCATCCTAAAATTCCTTCTCAAAGCAAACACAATCATGAACCCGGTTGAATTGCCGTTTAATTCCATCCTTATCTGGCCCTGTATAATGGGCGAAGGCTTGAATAGGAAACAGCTGACTGTCCTCGCTTTTAATTACTTCCTTCCATTCATCCTGTTCAAGTTATACATGCAAATAAGAATCTACTTGGAGAAATCCATTCTTGATATACCCAAGCTGTACCCAATCATCGTCTCTTGTCCATGCTTCAAAGCGGTTGAGTCCTTTTGCTTGTGCGATGCTTTCTGCTTCGTATAACATCCGGGCAGCAATTTGCTTTCTCTGATAATCAGGATGGACTGCTATATGCCAGATCATGCCTCCTAACCCTGTGCCCCTCGAGCAGACAGTCCTCTCTTCATTTTCATATTCGATATCCAGTAGGCCGACAATGAGGCCATCCTCCTCTGCCACGAGCTCAATAGATGAATGTTCATATTTTTCTTTTGCTTTAAACACATTGTCAAAGTAAGCTGTATTCAAAAAGGATAGAACCCTGCATTGTAGCCACCCTTGTTCATCTCCATCATCATATTTTCTGATTTTCATACGTCCACCAGCTTTTTCACAAATCCACTGCTTTTGATTTCATAGCCATTGTCTTTGTAAAATTGATGAGCTGCTTTCCGCTCCTCCCGATTGCCGCTATTTAATGCTATAGCTTCTGCCCCTGATCTTTTGCCCAATTTTCAGCCGCCTGAATGAGTCTATGTCCTATACCTTGTTCCGGTATGAACTATCCACTACAAATGCTAATATTCTTACATGATGACCATCATATTCATAGGATCTTCCAAGATGAAGACCGGCCATACCAACGACCTTGCCATCCAGTTCTGCTACAAATGTGTAATAATCAGGATTTGCAAATATTGAAGTCAAACGTCCAATTAATTGCCTGGTTGTTGTTGGATATCCAAGGTGATTCATCAACTCAGTTAAATCAGTTAAATCCTCTTTCTTAGCTACTCTAATATTCATCGATTGTTCAACCTCCATTGTTCTATATTCTTTTGTCTAAAGGTAAAACCTTGTTTAGCAGAAGTCTAAATTGTCTTTAAATTTATATTATCTGACTTCCCGAGTATAATAACTTCAACAGTGGGGATATTGTATTGGATACTGTAAAGGTTCCACATCCTTTCCTTGCTAGGAACAACGACAAACTGACAGGCTTAAACATTATTAAATGGTACAATGAACGGTAATCTTAAACAATCTGTCACAGCAATCATTGTTTTTTTATTCCGATAATTAATTATCAGATTAAGGTGCAATTAACCGATATACACAGAGTTTATTTGAGGGGGAAAAGAAATGGATCATATCATCAATCGAATTCATACAGCATCAGGAAAAGAACCAGCAGATTTAGTGATTAAGAATGCAAAAATCGTAGATGTTTTTAGCAGTGAAGTAATTACTGGTGATGTAGCTATTAAGGACGGTTATTTTGCCGGTATAGGTGAATATGAAGGAATAGAAACCATTGACGCAAAGAATAAATTCCTCGCTCCTTCTTTTCTTGATGGACATGTTCATATTGAATCTTCTATGGTTACTCCTCCTGAATTTGCAAAAATTCTTTTGCAGCACGGTATCACAGGTGTGATGTGTGACCCACATGAAATCGCTAATGTGGTCGGTGCAAAGGGCATACAATTCATGCTTGATGCATCTGAAGACATTCCTTTTGATGCTTACTTCATGCTTCCTTCTTGTGTCCCTTCAACTCCGTTTGAAAATGCCGGAGCAACATTAAATGCAGACGATCTTTCACCTTTTTATGCTGACAAAAGAGTGCTTGGATTGGCAGAGGTTATGAATTATCCAGGTGTCATGAATGCTGATCAAGATTTAATGGCAAAAATTGCAGAAGCAAGTAAACTGGGAAAAAAAGTGGATGGACATGCAGCTGGTCTTTCCGGCAAACAATTAGATGTCTATATGGCTGCTGGAATCCGCACCGATCACGAGTGTACAACAGCGGAAGAAGCGCGCGAACGTTTACAAAAAGGCATGTATGTCATGATCCGAGAGGGCACAGCCGCAAAAGAACTGGATAGAATCATTAAAATTGTCAATGACCGCAATGCCCGTAGATTCCTGTTCGTCACAGATGATCGTCATTTAGATGATATCATTCATGAGGGAAGCATCGACTATATGATAAGAAAAGCGATTAAGGCTGGGATCGACCCTATTACAGCTATTCAAATGGGATCATTAAATACGGCAGAATGCTTTGGATTAACTGAACAGGGTGCTGTGGCGCCGGGGTATAAAGCCGATTTTATTCTGCTTGACGATTTAAATGAATTAACGATTCACTCTGTTTTCAAAAACGGGGAATGCGTTGTAAAAAATGGAGAATTACTGAACTTCCCATCCTTTGAGAGTGCTGGAAAAGCAGAAGAGTTAAAAGACAGTGTTCACATTCCTAATCTCTCAAAAAGTGATTTTAATATCTCAATTGAAGACGAGCAAGCCAATATCATTGAAGTGATCCCAAACAGTATCGTGACAAAACATGCGGTTGAAGCAGTAAATAAAAATGCTGATCATCTTTTCATTCCATCCGTTGAGAGCGATCAACTGAAAATTGCAGTTATTGAAAGACATCATCAAACCGGCAATATTGGACTTGGAATCTTAAAAGGACTTGGGCTTCAATCTGGCGCCATTGCCACAACAGTTGCTCACGATTCGCATAATCTCATTATTGCTGGTGTCAATGATGATGATATGATCGCAGCTGCAAAAGCAGTGGAAGAAATGCAAGGTGGGTTGGTTGTTGTAAAAAATGGAGAGGTCCTTGCTAAGCTTAGCCTTCCTATTGCTGGCCTGATGTCAAAAGCATCCTACAGCGACGTGAATCATGCTTTGGAAAGTATAGATGAGGCTTTAGAAGAACTCGGCGCGAAAAGCACATTCAATCCGTTTTTAACTCTAAGCTTTCTTGCCCTTCCAGTAATACCTGCTCTGAAACTAACTGATATCGGACTATTTGATGTCAGCTCGTTTAAACATATTCCTGTTACATATCAATCAGATTCGCTTTAATCAAAAGAATGGTTTAGTTGGGTGTCCTCCTATGGACACCCTTTATAATATTGTCGACCTCAAGCAAATCTTCAATCACATAATCAGCCCCCTTGCAGTCCCATTGCTGATCTTTTTTCCAAACAGCTTTTAACCCTGCTTTTTGAGCAGCCTCTATATCGTTTTTGGGATGGTCTCCTACATATAATGTCTCACTTGCAGCCGCGCCGAGTCGATTTAGTGCTCGGTAGAATATTTCCAGATTCGGCTTTTTCACACCCTCACTCTCAGAAATAAGAATTTCATTAAAGTATGAATCGATGCCAAGAGAAATGATATTATCCATTTGAAAGCGACTTCTGCCATTTGTAATCATTCCAAGGGAAATCTTTCTTCTTTTTAAACTGTCTAAGGTCTCAATCAAATGAGGAAACGGGACACAGCTTTCTTTGAAATGGAGAAGATAATCATTAAGTAAATTTCCCCAAGCTTCATCTATTGTGAATTCGGTTATTAACTGTTGATAGACTATATCCTTCCATACATAGCCGCGTCCATCCAATTCTATGAATCTATTGCAATAATCCGTCTCAGGAATATGCCGAAATATAGGGTTTAGCCTTTCATATTGAGCCGTCGCAAACCGCTGCACCGATGTATCCCGATCCAATAATGTCCCATCTAAATCAAAAATAACTGCTTTTATCATTCGCATTCACCCTTTTAGAGCTGAAACCGTTTCAGCTGTTTTTTCAGTGCTTCGCCTTTTTTTGTTATGCTTCTCAGCAGCTAGAAGATATTGATACAATTTTACGAAGATAAATATTCTCCTTTTTTCACATTCTCCAATTGCTTGCAGTTACCTTTTTAAGCCCAAAAAACTCTCCTTATAGTTAAGGAGAGCTCAGCAAGTCGACAAAAGTTAAAGTAAGCCATCTTCCATGGATTTGGAGATGCTTACCGCTCGACACCTGCAGGAGAAGCGAGCGGTAAGCTTCAGAAAATCCCATACCACTCTTTTCATAAATTGATATGAGTTTATCTACAGTCTCAACTCTCCATTTAGCTTATTTTTCATTTGAAAAATCAATGAGTCTTAGTAGATTACCAGATGGATCTTTATATATTGCATATCGCCCCGGCGGGATATCTACTGGTTCTTTTATAAAGGTGAATTGATCTTTATGCTCTTCATAATAGCTATCGACGCTGTCTACAAGAAAAACAGCACCTGGGGTTAAATCTAACTCATCGTCTTCAATCATTAATTGAACATCTGACTGTGGCAATCTTAATGCAACCGTATGCTCTCCTTCCCTCCATGCTTCTTCAAATCCAAGCTGATCACGATAAAAGGTTAAGGACTCTTTCAAATTCTTCACCGGATAAAACAAAAAGGCCAATTTCATTTTTTCTCCCCCATTCTTTTATTAGCATAACCTAATTATGTATTACATAAGTTGATTACGTTAACCATAATTCATTTACGCATACCTGTCAATATGCTACAATAAAACCATTATGAAAGAATGGATACCGATACCTGGAAGCAATAAAGATATATTAATTAAAGCAGCGTTAGAAGAATTTAGCGCGAAAGGCTATAAAGCCGTCAATATAAGCGAATTGGCTGCAAAGGTCGAAATGACGACCGGCGCAGTCTACCATCATTTTGGTTCAAAAGCTAAGCTTTACGAAGTGATTAGAAGTGAAATGGAGCAACGACTAATAGATAGAATGGAGGGAGCAGCTTCGTTATTTGAGCAATCTCATCAAGCACTAGAGGCTGCTTTAATTACCGGATTAGATTTTGCAGTAAAAATGAACCTTTGCAAGCTCCTGAGTGAAGAGCTTCCTTTTCAAAAAAAGGATGCAATCGAAGAATGTGTTGCGAAGTTACATTCACATGAGAAGCTGCCACTTGAGAAAATTTTAATGGCTGCTTGGCGCACAACTTTAAAAGAGATCTCTGAAGGTAAACTGAATGTTGATGAAGGCAAAAAACTGCTTAGATGGATGTTCAAAAGGGAGACAAGTTAAGTCCCCCCTTTTGAACATGCCCTATTTTATCAAAAGCTTTTGGCCAACATAGATTTTATTGATGTCCTTTAAATGATTGAGCTTTTGTAGCTTTGTAACGGTTGTTTTATGGGCTGCAGCGATCTTTATCAGCCTGTCTCCTGACTTAACTGTATATTGTTTTTTAGGTGCTTCTTTTGCATTGATCCAAGAGCCAGGAACACCCGCTTTCGCAGACACATTGACCATTCCATTTTTTTCATTAAAAACATAATAACTTCCTGCTTTGACTGTGCTCTTTGCATTCTTCTTCTTTGTTGCATCGTCCGCTGTTAAATAACCAAAAGTCTCTTTACATACTTTATAAATCTTTAATGCTGGCATCTCAAATTTCTTAGGAGCAGACGGGTTTTGTGCGGGAGGTAAGTCATATTTTATTAGATCATTGTTTTCTATTAGATTGATTAGTTTCTTCGCATAGTCTGGATCTGTGGCATAACCTGCAGCTTGCACAGCATTTGCTGCTTGCTTATAATCTTTTTTCCCGATAATGACTTTATATTTGTTGCGATCCCATGATACTCCGTTTACATATAGGTTAGCTAGATCCTGCATCGATTCGTACCAAGAAGGGTATTTACGAAATGGAGCATCTACATGAACATTCTTCCCTTCCCTTACTTCCCATGTTTTCATTACAATGGACTGCCCATCATATGCCCCTTTAATCCCAAATAGATTATAGCCTTCTGTTGCTAATTTACTTTTTCCCCAGTTGGACTCATGAATCGCTTGAGCAATGATGAGAGAAGCAAGAATTCCATATTCATGCGCTACCTTTGTAGCCTTTGGAACAATTTCAGCCATAAACGACATGGTTTCACTCCTTTTTTCATAGTTTATGCCGGCCATTCTGCAGTTGATAGGACTCTCTATTAACATTCTAGTATTTCGCTAGACCTCTACCCCTATTTATCATTAGATATACAATGAATAAGGCCATTCCGGTTAGGACAAATCCTAATCCCCCCGCAAACCCTAATGCACGGTTGGGGAAAATTTCTGCTGCGACACCTGCGGCAAACATGGACAGCCCCATTAATGAATTAGAAATTGTTGTTAATATACCAAAAATGAACCCTCGATGCGCTTTCGGTGTTTCCTTCATCAGCACAGAATCAAAACAAGTATTTCCTACACCAGAGAAAAACGATACAACGATAAATGTCAGCATAGCTGCAGTAACTGATTGTGTTTGGCTAAGAAACATTAATGCAGCTCCCTCTAGCACTAATGCCAGCAGACCAATTTTCAGCAGATGGTTCTGAATGCGTTCCGCAAATGGAAAGCTTAGCATTAAACCGATACCAAGTGAACCGTAGAATAGTCCGACGCCGACATCACCAAGATTAAATTCCTGTACTGCATATATACTTATAAGTACGTTATCTATTCCATTTACAAGTGGAATAAGGATCTCGCTGAGCAAGATGATCGTTAATGCGCTTGAAGCCAGTATTGTTTGATGGAATGTTAAAAATGATTGAAATGACTTCCTGGCATCTGTGCGTTCCAATTCCGGTGCAGTGAATTCCTCTTGCTGATCCAATGCATGCAATCTGGATAGAAAAATGGCTGCGAAGAGAAAGGAAAGCCCGTTGATGATAAAAGTGAGATCCGGACCGAAAAAATGGGTAACGACTCCACCCGAAAACGAACCACCAATGAGTACAACACCAAGCATCACTTGTTCTAAGCTATTCACTTTAACGATGTTCTCCTGCTTAACGAGCACAGGAATGGCTGATTTTCTTGCTGGCGCATAGATGGCCTCACCCGCTGCCAGGAAAAAACTTGAAACATAGACAATCCAAAGAGTGGATGAATCGTTGACAAAAATAAATGATAACGCAAACAGTATTCGCGATAAATCGGTAAATACTAAAATATGTCTTCGCGAAAAACGGTCTGCCAGCGCGCCGCCAAAAGGAGCAAAAAGCAAAAATGGTATCACCCTGATGGCGAGCGCAAGACCCACCGCTAAACCTGATCCAGTAATATTCAATAATAAAGCAAGCAAGGCAACCTGGCTAAACCGATCACCTATTCCATTCAGTATCCCAGCAGAAAACAACTTCAAATAATCCTTCTCTTCCCTAAACAGCCGAATGATGGACAACACTCTTCTCTCCTTTACATGGCAATGAACAACCATAACCTACATCTGCATTACACCTAATTAGATAAACATCGAATTGATCCACAAAAAAATATTGTCTTTATAAATGATTAGGTTAAAGCTCTTCCTATAATTAGAT
Source organism: Cytobacillus purgationiresistens (assembly GCF_030813235.1). Lineage (GTDB taxonomy): Bacteria > Bacillota > Bacilli > Bacillales > Cytobacillaceae > Cytobacillus > Cytobacillus purgationiresistens. Next base: position 66,838 of record NZ_JAUSUB010000009.1, read on the forward strand.
ATATATCTAATTTGATAATAATCTAATTTCATTCAAAAAACAACCACAAAAAATGTCGGTGCCTGTCACCGACATTTTTCGACATTGCTATTTTATTTGTATATGATTGTTTCGATTCGTTCAGCTTCTTCTGTTTTGTTTAGGTATTCGAACATGCCTAGGCGATTGCCCCATGGGTCTGAAAAGGTACCCCATTTGACTGGCACTTCTTCCCTTTGATAGATTTCGAAAGGATCAATTGCTAATAGGCTTATGAGTCTATTCATTTCTCCTGCAATATCCGTTACACCTAGACGGATAGGGCCGCTCCCCTCAGCGGTTTCACCCTCTGCCAATTGAAGCCAGCATCCCGGAATCAATTCCCATTCAGCAAAGCCTTCATGCGGTATAAAGTCAGGCTGCCTATCCAAAAAAGTACAATACCAACTAAAACCTTCAGCAAAATCTGCTACACGAATTTGATAAGTCATCTCAAAAATCATAACCTTCCCCCTATCATTGTCAAAAATTGTCGAAACTTGGAGGTGACAGGCACCAAAAAGATTTAGTTTAGGTCTTCCAGTTTCCAAGTGGTGGTGATCCAGTCTTGGTAGAAGTCGGGCTCGTGTGATACTAGGATGAGTGTGCCTTCGTATGCTTGGAGGGCTTCTTTTAAGGCCTCTTTGGCAAGTACATCTAAATGGTTGGTTGGTTCGTCTAATATGAGCAAATTGCTGTCTGTTAGGCACAGCTCACAAAGTCTCACCTTTGCTTGCTCACCTCCGCTTAATAATCGCAAAGGCTTGTTAATATGCTCCTCGGTCAGTCCTGACCGCGCAAGACTCCTGCGAATGTCTCTTTGGGTTAAATCAGGTCTAATACTCCACACTTGTGCCAATGGTGTTTGGTCTGATTCAAGCTCTTCTTGGGCAAAGTAAGCTGCCTTCACACGCTCTCCAACCAACACTTTCCCCGAGATGGCTGGTACGAATCCCAGCAATGTCTTAAGCAAGGTAGACTTGCCAATCCCGTTGTAACCAACAAGCGCAATCTTATCACCGCGCCTGACTTGAAAATGAATAGACTTGGAAAATAAGGAATCACCGTAGCCAACCTCTAACGCTTCCGCTTGTAAAACCTTACTCACAGGATCTTCCTTCACTAAAAAGGTAAACTTTGGCCTCACCTGAGACGACGGCTTTTCCATTCGGACCGTTTTTATTAATGTTTTTTCCCGGCTTTTCGCTTGTCTTGCTTTCCTATTTCTATTTTTATCAATAAATTCCTCCAGCTTTTCAATTTCTTTTTGCTGTTTCTCATAAGCCTGATGGAGCTGGACCTTGCTTAGTTCATAGGACTTTTGAAAAAAAGCGTAATTCCCAGGATATCGCTTGATCGATTTTTGGCTAATATGAAAAATGATATTCGTCACTTCATTTAAAAAGCGCTCATCATGTGAAATTACCAAATAGGCCTGCTCATATTGCTTCAAATAGTTAATTAGCCACTGAATATGCACATCATCAAGAAAATTGGTCGGTTCATCAAGCAACAAAATATCTGGCTTTTCTAATAAAAGCTTACCTAACAGCAATTTCGTGCGCTGACCGCCACTAAGCGTGGCACAATCCCTTTCCATACCTAGCTCCTTCAAACCTAATCCTGCAGCGATTTCTTCCATTTTTGCGTCCACTTGATAAAAATCTGACTGATCAAGGGCATTTTGCAGTTCTCCATAGCGTGATAACAGCCCTTCTAGCTCCCCTGCTGAAGAAGACATTGTGTCTGTAATATGGTGGATTTCCCTCTCAGCCGCAAATAAATGTGCATAGGCCTCCTGCAAGAAACCTTTAATCGTAACACCCGGATTTAGATCAATATGTTGTTGCAAATATCCCATTTTCATATGAGGATGCTTTTCAATTATCCCTTCATCCGGCAAAAGTTCACCAGCTATTAATTTCAATAAAGTTGTTTTCCCAGCTCCGTTTTCTCCAACGATCCCTGCGTGTTCGCCACGAAGAAGGCGAAAGCTAATACTTTTAAAATTCGTTTGGTCACCATACATATGTGTCATCTTCTCTATTGTTAAAATACTCATCTTGTTCTCTCCTTTTTTTGCAATTCTTCCATTGCGAATCAGGAGGACAGAATAATAAATTTAGTTTTCATTAAAAAAGTGCACAAAAAAACAAGGCACAAAACACACCTTGTCTGCTTAACCGAACAGTCAGCAGAAAGAGAATGTGTATTTTATCATCTGTTCCTGATTAGCTTCTTGCTTAAGAAATAGGCAGACTTCTCCCTATCAAGCTAAAACTCTAATCTGAACAGGCGATAAAAATAACATTGCTCTTCCTCCTTTAAAATTCGAAAATTTCGTTAATTACAGTATATGTTTCTTTCCTGATGATGTCAATCAACTTTCAGCTATTAGATATCACATAAAAACTGCGGTCAACTTGATTTAATCTAGTTCATTCACATCCATTTTTGGAGGTTCCTCCAACCAGCCGCGTTCAATCATCAGCTTTAGTCCTTCTCTGATAAATTGATAAGTATCTTTAGCATACAGGCCAAATATCAGATTGATATCGTCGCGCATGCTAAAGCCTGCACCAAACCCTTGTCCACCCAAACCAAAATTACTTAATAAATAGATACAATACATCATTAGCTTTTCCGAGAACGGAGAGGCCTGAGAAACAGTGACACTTGCTCCTGAAACGGAGGAGGAGCTGACATCATTTTGTATTAGTACTTCATCTGTCTTTTTTATGATATTCTTGCATAGATCCTTTCCATTTATCATGTGTTTTTGCACCTTTTTATCTTGTGCACATTGTGCAAAGCCCGTGATAAGCTGAAGACCCACAGCATTCGTTTGCAATGAATGAAATAAATAACTAAATTCAATGGTGTTAAGCGGTCGTTTGTTTCCTCCCAGACCGAACCCTTTCGTATAGTTTTTATCAGTGACAAAATCAATGATTTTCGGCATATTTATATAGTTTGGCAAAGGAAGATGTCCTTTTTCGAATGAATATTGGGTAAAGTTATTATAATACTTCTGTGTAATTTGAGTTAGTTCCTGATAAAGTTTCACAATATCCTTCCTATACGACATTGTGAGGTGCAATGTATAAAGCCCCAAACTTATTTCCTTTAGAACGCGGCATAACAAAATATCAAACCCATTTTCAAACAACCTTGGCGCACTGAGGTTTACATCTGCCTCTGTAAATCCAACTGGAACGACCGCCCCTTCATTTTGCATGAGCGTTTTAATTTCCAATACTTTAGGATGCAGTTCCTTCCACAAGCTTGACATCAGTTTTTTTGCATTTTTATCTTCTGCCGTTTCGATAAGGTGTTCTAATATCCGTAAAATCATCGTCTTCTTCTGATAAGTCATCCATAACGCGCTTAATTCACTTGAACTCATTTTCTGAGTATGAGCCATGATTGTACATCACTCCCAAAAAAATAAACTACAATAACCTTAGTTTTACATTTATTGCAAGAATTATTCTTGTTATATTAAATTGTGAGGAGATCTACAGAAATAAAATTGGATGTTCTTGAGCTACTTTATCGGTATCCTCCCTTAATGGCCATTTCTTAACAGAAAAAAGACAAGACTCTAAAAAAGCCTTGCCTGTCTTCATTATTTATTTTCTTTTAACCCAATTCCTAAGCCTGCTGGATCTACTAGGTACGCGAGATAGAAATCATCAAATTCCATCTTCTCTCTCAGCACCATTGCCCCGCTGTCTTTCGCTTTTTCTATTGTTTGATCGATGGAAGAAACTTCGATAAGAATTCTGGTGCCATGTGGATAATCACTTGGCCCTTCTGAGATTCCCCCGTTTATTCCTCCTTCTAAGGCAGTCACATCTCTAAAACCCCAATGCGGCTCAGCCACCTCCCAGCCAAAAACATTGTGATAAAATTCAGCCTCTTTTTCTGGATGTTGACTGTTCAATTCAAATCCGATTACTTTGCCCATTGATCACACTTCCTTCTACCCCATTTATTCTAGGATAGATTTCGTTACTTTCTAATTAATACCTCCTAAAAAATTTCTAAAATTTAGAAAATAAAATATTCATTTTGGTGATTTTGTTGTAAACTGTATATAAATGGTAGATTTAGTCGGATTATAAGGAGGATTATCATGACAAGAGTGGTTGTAACAGGAGTCGGAGCTTTAACTGGCATGGGGAATCATGTCGATGCCATTTGGGAATCCGCAAAACAAGGTAGATCCGGAATTGCCCCATTGACCAGATTTGACACAACAAACTTTTCTGCAAAAGTGGCTTCAGAACTAAAGGACTTCAGACTCACTGATTATATGAAGGTAAACGAGCGGCATCGAATGGATAGATTTACCCAATACGCCATTGCTTCAGCCATTATGGCTGTTAATGATGCTGGAATCTTGATTGGGGAGCATGTTGATTCTGAGCGCATCGGCGTTTGGTTTGGGACTGCAATCGGCGGCATCGAAAGTTTTGAATCAGGATATCAGGACCTACAAAAAGGCGGATATGAAAGCTTATACCCTTTTGCAACTACGACTGTCATTTCTAATATGGCTTCCAGCCAAGTGGCCATTGCGCTGCAGGCTCGAGGTGTAAATAGCTGCACTGTTTTATCCTGTGCTTCCGGATCTAATGCCATTGGTGATGCAATGCGTGTCATCCAAAGAGGAGAAGCGGATATGATGATTGCTGGAGGTACAGAAGCATCTTTAACCCCACTCGGTATCGGAGCCTTCTGTGCAATGGGAGCCATCTCTTCTAATCCAGATCCCAACAAAGCTTGCCGGCCTTTTGATAAAAATCGAGACGGACTTGTCATGGGAGAAGGGGCAGGTGCATTGGTGCTTGAGTCCTTGGATTCAGCTCTGAAAAGAGACGCCTATATTTATGGAGAAATCGTAGGCTTCGGCACAGTAAGTGATGCTTATCACATTACGAGTCCGGCTCCAGGTGGAGAAGGCTGTGTGAGAGCAATGGAAATCGCTGTCGCACAATCAGGTTTGGATAAGAAGGATATTAATTATATTAATGCCCATGGCACAAGCACCGTATATAATGATCGATCAGAAACACAAGCGATCAAAGAATTCTTCAAAGAACAGGCACCACATATTCCAATTAGCTCCACTAAATCCATGACAGGTCATATGATGGGTGCGGCAGGTGCCATAGAAGCCATCTTCACCTTATTAACAATTAAAACAGGGATTATCCCGCCAACCATTAACCTTCAGGAAGCAGACCCTGATTGTGATTTGGACTATGTACCTAATCAAGCAAGAGAAACCAGAGTCAATGCAGCCATCAGTAATGCATTAGGCTTCGGCGGCCATAATACTGTTTTAGTTTTTAAAGCAGTTGGCTAATATTCTTCATTAGTAAAAATAACCTGCGTTCATTTGAAACGCTGGTTATTTTTACTAATTACTCATTTCAAAAAAGCAATCACCGGCATCTAAAAGACGACCGCAATCTCATAAAGCCTGAAATCAGTCTTGCGGTACTGCCTTCATTACCTCTGTCACGTGTTCTAGATTGAACACAGCGGATAAGTTCTTCGTCACATTTACAGCAAGGCCCGTACCTATCTATACAGTCATCATGTCTTTTACAGCAAGAATCAACATAGTTAATTGGAGCCCCGGGACCACTGCATCCCGGTCCACAATAACGATAGCCTCCAGGAAGACAAAAACCCCGTCTCTTATAATCTCTCATATTCTACTCCTTCAATCCTTTTTCTATATTGATACGCAATAATTTCGGATTGGTTTGTGGTAAAACCTAGAGTAGAATAGATGATTTGCTATTATTTTAAAATATGACAAGCTGCCCAATGATTCTTCTTTAATTCTCTCCATAAAGGTACCTCTTTCGCACATGAATCCAATGCATATGGACAACGGGTTCGAAAGCGGCAGCCGCTTGGCGGGGTGCTCGGACTAGGTAATTCACCCTTCAATACGATGCGATTTCTTGATTTTTCCCTCATTGGATCCGGCACTGGAACGGCAGACAACAATGCTTGTGTGTAAGGATGCAATGGATCATTATATAAATCATCAGATGAGGCCAGCTCGACCATATTTCCTAGATACATGACGCCGACTCTATCGCTTATGTGCTTGACCATAGACAAATCGTGAGCGATGAATAAATAGGTAAGGTCGTGCTCCTTTTGTAACTTTTTCATCAGATTAACTACTTGTGCTTGAATCGATACATCCAAGGCGCTAATTGGTTCGTCTGCAATGATAAATTCTGGCTCTACAGCTAATGCGCGTGCTATACCAATTCTCTGTCTCTGCCCACCTGAGAATTCATGAGGGTAGCGGCTTGCGTGGCTGCGATTTAAACCCACCACTTCCAGAAGATGATATACCTTTTGCCTTCTCTCTTCTTTCGTTTTTGCCAAACCGTGAATATCAATACCCTCTGCTATGATATCTGACACCGTCTTTCTTGGATTAAGTGACGCATATGGATCTTGAAAGATCATTTGGACCTTTCTATTAAAATCCTTCATTTGACTGGCTTTCTTTTTTCCATGAACAAGCTCTTGACGATAGAATACTTCTCCGTCAGTTGCTTCATATAACTTCATTAAGGTGCGCCCCAGAGTAGATTTCCCGCAACCTGATTCACCGACTAAACCTAATGTTTCACCTCTCATAATATCAATGGAGATATTATCAACCGCTTTCAAAACCTCATTCTTGCCTACGCTAAAGTATTTTTTCAAGTTTTTTATCTGCACTAATGGTTCAAGCTGACGCACTTGTAATTCATTCGCATTCTGCAGCTTTCTGGTTTGAAGATGACCTTTTTGCATTTTTACTGGGCGTTCAACGACAGGTGCTTTCCCATGCAAGAGCCATGTTGCTGCAAAATGTGTCTCAGTTAATTTAAACATGGGTGGTTCCCGTAAAAAATCGATTTTCAAGGCTTGCTCATTTCGCTCAGCAAACGGATCCCCCTTTGGTGGATGCAGCATATCCGGAGGTGTACCAGGAATAGCGACGAGCTCCCCTCTCGTTTCCATATTCGGCATCGATCCGAGCAGCCCCCAAGTATAGGGGTGCTGGGGATTGTAAAAAATTTCATCTACCTTACCTGTTTCTACGATTTTTCCAGCATACATGACCGCTACTCTATCAGCCATATTGGCTACAACACCCAGGTCATGAGTAATGATGATAATGGATGTCCCCATTTTTTGTTGAATCACCTTCATTAAGTCCAATATTTGTGCTTGTATGGTTACATCAAGCGCCGTCGTAGGCTCGTCAGCAATCAATACTTTAGGATTACATGCAAGGGCGATCGCAATGACAACACGCTGTCTCATTCCCCCTGAAAATTGGTGGGGATATTGGTTGACTCTTCCTTCAGCATTCGGGATTCCAACGAGCTTTACAAGGGCAATCGCCTTTTGCATGGCCTCCTTTTTACTCGTCTTCTCATGAGATAGGATGCTTTCTGCAATTTGCTTCCCAATCGTCATTGTCGGATTTAAAGCAGTCATCGGATCTTGAAAAATCATCGATATTTCTGATCCTCTAATCTTATCCATTTGCTTTTCTGAGTACTTCGTCAGATCCTTGCCCTCAAACAAAATTTCTCCTTCCTCTATTTGAGCAGAACGCTTTGGCAAAAGATTCATGATTGTTTTTGACGTAACTGACTTTCCAGACCCTGATTCACCGACAATTGCGAGTGTTTCCCCTTTTTTCAAAAATAAATTAACCCCTCTGACAGCCTGAACCTTACCAGCGTATGTACTGAAAGAAACGCTGAGATTGTTCACTTCTAGTAATGCGTCCACAAATCTCACTTCCTTCATTTTAAATCACTCTATATTCTGCATCTTCTCAGCCTTAAGCTGAAAATCAGCTTCAATTCGCCCTATTACCGCTTGACGTGCATTGAGTACTGGAGCCGTTATGTACTGACTTAACTGGCGATATTGGCCTTCCTCACCTATATTCAGCTGTTTTAAGACCTCCATCGTAGCTACAGACACCGCCCGTCCATTACCGTCCTCCGCTTTGATGGCTATGCCTATCCCAGTTTCACTATCTCCTATACACTGCACACCTTCTGCTCCGGTTTTAGCTACTAATCTGCCGCCAAACACCTTCATTAAATCTGTATCAAATCGATCAGTGCCAGCTACCATCTCCGGATAAGTCACCATAGCTTTCTTTACCCTGTCCAAATATTCCGCCGTTTGAGCTGGATGTATGTCAGTAGAAAGAGCCAGACTCGCATACCCTAATGCAGTATTCCTTAAGGGCAGGCGGTGTACAGGTACACCACAGCCATCAACACTAATGCCTATCTCGTTGCTTGGAAAATGACATACCTTTTCAATTACGTTTAAGATCCGTTGCTGATGAGGATGGTCAATCTCTCTATAAGCGGCTATGTCCTCTTTCATATGTGCTACTGCTGTTAGCATGCCTGCATGCTTGCCAGAACAATTGCTAAATACAGGTGTTAACTGACCCCCATCACGAATGAGCTCATGATAACTAGCCATATCCCTTGGTATATGCGTGCCACACTGAAGTGCTGATTCCTCAAGTTCAACCTTGCTTAATATGCTCATTACACTGGTTCTATGCATTGCTTCGCCATTATGCGAGGCACATATTAATGACAATTCCCGATCGTCCATTCCCACCACATCAACTGCACCTGTTTCTAAGACCGCAATGGCCTGGAAGGGTTTCATTGACGACCTTGGAAATACATATTTATCTGGATTTCCATATGAATAGAGTAATTCCCCTTTCACATTTACTACTGCAATATGAATGTCATGCGCACTTTCCAAATATTCTCCTCTGTAAACTTTAATAGGTTTATGCACTCTTCATCCCTCTTTATCTATTTTTATTTTCTCATTCGAGGATCTAAGGCATCTCTCATTCCGTCAGCTAATATATTAAAACTTACCATGATTGCCACAATGACAATGGCCGGATACAGCAACAAGTAAAAGTGGTTTCTCATCCCTTGAAAGCCATCATTGATTAATACACCTAAAGAAGCAGTTGGCTCCTGCAGGCCAAGGCCGATAAAACTTAAGAAGGCTTCAGTAAAAATTGCAGAAGGAATAGTAAACATCATATTAATGACTATGATGCCAATCGTATTAGGAATGAGGTGATGAACAATTAGCCGTTTATTGCCTGCCCCTAAAGATCGTGCTGCCAAAACAAACTCCTGTTCCTTCAATTTAAAGATTTGCGCCCTCATTAATCTAGCCATATTCACCCAGCCGGTAATAACCATCGCAATCGTAATGGTTAAAATCCCCGGTTTCATTAGCATGATTAAGAGAATAATAATAATCAAATTCGGTATACCAACTAAAATTTCAATGACCCTTTGCATCATATTATCCGTTTTTCCACCAATAAGAGCTGATACCGCCCCGTATGTAACACCTATAAATAAATCCAACAATGCCGCTAGAATCGCAATAAAGAGCGAGATCCTAGTACCTTCCCAAATTCTTGTCCATTGATCACGGCCAAATTTATCCGTACCGAGCCAATGCTCTTCCCCTGGTGGCTGATAGGCCGCTGCATAATCCGTTTCATAATATTTATATTCATTCATATAAGGGCCAAAAATGGCGAGCAGAAAAACCACCGCCAAGACAACTAAGCTGATTAAAGCCCCTTTATTCTTCGAAAGTCTCATCCAGCTATCCTTGAACGATGAGAGTTGTGGCCGATCAATTTGTTCACTTGCCTGTCCTTCTCGGCCAACCACCTCAAATAAATCATCGGATAATTCTTCACTCATTCGTTTTTCAATAGGCTTCATATCACTACTCCTTTGCCCCGTTGATCCGAATTCTTGGATCAATTACTCCATATAGCAGATCGATAATGAGCATTGTGAGAACAAAAAATGCACTGTAAAAAAGGGTCAATCCCATAATCGTCGTATAATCATTTACCTTAATCGAATCGACAAACAAGCTTCCGATTCCAGGGACACCAAATATATTTTCGATGACGAGAGAACCCGTCAATAAACTGACTACAATTGGTCCAAGAATCGTAAGAACTGGAATTAACGCGTTTCTAATGGCATGCTTGTAGATGACTTTGAACTGTGGAACGCCCTTTGCTCTAGCAGTGATAATGTAGTCCTGCTGAAGTACCTCAAGCATCTCATTTCTTGTAAACCTGGCAATGAGCGCAATCACCATTAATGACAGTGCAATTGTCGGCATGATGGAGCTTGAATACGATTCCCAAAAAGCAACAGGAAGGAGCCCCAACTTTAAACCGACATAATATTGCAGTAATGCAGCAAACACAAAATTGGGGACAGATACACCAATAACCGCAATAAACATCGTTGAGAAATCCCAAATCGTGTTATGACGAAAAGCAGCAATAATCCCTAAAACAATGCCGATCGTAATGCCCAAGACTACAGCCTGTGCTCCAAGTAATGCAGAAGGTCCAATTCTATGTTTGATCAGATCAGCAACTTCCTGTCCTTTAAAATAGAAGGACTCTCCGAAATCTCCTGTAACCAGGTTTTTCATATAAATGATGTACTGCTGTGAAAGGGGTTGATCTAAGCCATATCTCGATAAAAATTCTATCCTCTGATCATCCGATAAATTAGATAATCTTTCCTCATCAAATGGAGAACCTGGCAATTGTTTCATTAAAAAAAATGTCGCTGTTGCAATAATAAATAAGGTAATGATAATGTTCATCACTCTGAGAAGAAAATACTTTTTCAAGCAAGTCACCTCCAATTCCCTTCATCACTTTAAAACAGTTTTGTTCACATGACTGGGAGAGAATCATTTCTCCCCCAGTCCATTTCCATATTAATCAATCACTGCCCATTTAAGATCAGGTGATGCCCCATAAGGATGAGTAACAATTCCCTTCACACCTGGCTTTTGCAAAAATGCTAAACCATCAAAATATAAAGGCGCTATGACGCCATCTTCAATTAATACCTTCTCTGCTTCCAACAATTTATCAATCCGGACTTGATTATTTGCCTCTATCTTCGCAGTGTTTACTAATTCATCATATTTTTCATTTGAATAGTTTCCGCGGAACGGCGGATTAGAAGGCTCTACCCATAAATCCAGATAGGTCATAGAATCATTGTAATCTGCACCCCATCTATTGACACCCACTTGATAATCTCCAGCTCTCATCGTATCCAATCGCCCGCTAAATGGCTGGGTAACAAGTTTGATATCAATACCTAAATTCTTCTTATATTCACTTTGCAAGAACGTTCCTGTATCTTTTGAAAGCGTGTCATCTGAAGTCAAAAGTTCAATCTGCGGTGTGCCGCCAAGCTCTTCGACCCCTTTCGCCCACAGCTCTTTCGCTTTTTCAATATTAGGTTTAATGATTTCGCCTTGAATTTCTCTAAAGCTCTTTCCATCTAGGCCAGACATCTCTTCTGCAATTAGGCCATAGGCAGGCTTAGAGCCATTATTTAAAATGACATCAGCCAATACCTGCTGATCATAGGCTAATTGCATCGCCTTACGAATGTTTTCGTTCGTAAATGGCTCCTTCTCAAGATTAAACTGGATAAAATACGTTCTAAACTCTGTTTCTGAACTGAATTCTGAACTATCTTGATAAGATTCAACATCTGCAGAAGCTAAGTACACTTTATCAAGGTCACCTGCTTCATATAAATTCAAAGCGGTACTTTGTTCTTTTATGACTTTCATATTTACTTTATCAATTGCTACTTTATCGTTATCCCAATACTGCTCATTTCTTTTCATCGTTACCCCTTGTGCCTGATCATATGAGGTTAAGACAAATGGACCGTTATAAAGGATGGCATCATAAGTTAAAGCAAACTTATTACCTTTTTCCTCAACGAATGTTTTATTAAGAGGAAAATACGTAACAAAAGCAGTTAAATCAACGAAAAACGGTGTTGGCTGAATGAGTTCTACAACCAGCGTCTTGTCATCCTTTACTTCAATTGCCACTCCATCCTCTTTCGATTCACCAGCTGCATATTCCGCACCGCCCTTAATATAATCCGTTAAGATAGAAGCGTAAGAGCCAGCCGTATCCGGATGCATCGCTCTAAGCCATGAATATTTAAAATTTTCGGCAGTGACTGCATCTCCATTACTCCACTTAATATCATCCTTTAAAGTAAATGTATAGGTGAGGCCGTCGTCCGACATTTTATAGGTTTCTGCCATTGCTGGCTGCGGCTCATTATTCTCATCTAAACGGTATAAGCCTTCCATTACGTTATTTAATACGGAAAACGATATCCCATCCGTCGTTTTCAATTGGTTTAAGTCAGGTATATCGTTATCCAGACTTAAATTAAGAACCTTTTCACCATTCTCTTCTTTTTCTGCAGCCTTTTTACCATCACCCTCAGCTTCAGTCGGTTTTGAAGATTCTCCAAAATTGCACCCTGTCAACAGTACCATTACGCTGAACAATAAAAGCATCATCCACTTTGACCAAGATTTCCGCAAATTAAAACCCCCTATTTTTTATTCAATAGATTAAATGCAATTATTGTGCCAGAATAATTTGTGTGAAAAACTCGAATTTTCTGATAAACTTCTCGAATTTGCTAACCAATTCACTCCCCAATAACAAATAGCCTATTAATTGGTTAACTAATTAATAGGAACTTCTACTAAATCGTTATCATTTACATTGGTATAGGAATTGCATGAAGGTAATAGAACATTTGTGGGGAGGGAATAGATTGAATTGGAGACATGCTTTGAAAGAACAAGAAAATCACTTATTAAATGACTTAGTTAAACTATTATCTATTAAAAGCGTAAAAGATCCGGCTACTTTTTCTAAGGAGGCACCTGTAGGTCTAAAGATTAAAGCGGCTTTAGATTATATGCTACAGCTTGCCCAAGCCCATGGCTTTCGAACGCATAATATCGATGGCCTGGTTGGTTACGCAGAAATAGGACCCGAAACTGCCAAAGAATATATCGCCATCCTCTGTCACCTCGATGTGGTTCCAGCAACTGGAGAATGGTCATCAGATCCTTTCAGTCCAATCATCAAGGAAGGAAAGCTGTTTGCACGCGGGGCTATCGATGATAAAGGGCCAACAATGGCTGCCTATTATGCTATCAAATTAATTAAAGAAAGCGGTTTTTCTTTGCAGCATCGCATCCGGATTATTTTTGGCACGGATGAAGAGAGCGGAATGTCCTGCATGAAGAAATACATAAAGGTTGAGCCTAAGCCTTTAGCCGGCTTTGCTCCTGATGCAGTATTTCCGATTATTCATGCAGAGAAAGGCCAAATTAATGCAATAATTAAGTACAAGGGCAGCAAAAAGGGACAGATACGCTCTTTCTATTCTGGAGAAAAAGGAAACATGGTGCCCGATTATGCTGAGGCCGTCATATCATCAAGTAAAGCGCAGGCTCTAATTCTTAGCGACTTCAATACATTTTTCCAGAATGAACATCAGACTGCCACTATTAAAATAGAAAATGATAAAATCCATTTTACATTAAAGGGTGTATCAGCCCACGGAATGGAGCCGGAAAAAGGAATCAATGCAGGGACAAAACTTGCCTTCTTTCTAGCTGATCTTTTACCTGAGGAGCCGTTTATTCAGTTTATTTCCGCTCGGCTGCATGAACGTCATAATGGTGAAGGCCTGAATATTTTCTTCACCGACAAAGTAACTGGTCCGCTAACCGTTAACCCCGGCACTTTCAGGTATTCTGAAGGTGAAGGAGCTATTTCGCTCAATATACGCTGCCCTGTAGAAACACCCTACTTACGCACAATCGAAAAATTAACTGAAGTCATTAAAGAGTATGGCTTTGATATTGAAGAAGTCAGAGAGAAGAAACCACATTTTGTAGATGAGCATCAGCCGGTGATTAAAATTCTGCAGCATGCATATGAACTGGAAACCGGTGAAAATGCGAAATTATTGACGACCGGAGGAGCAACCTATGCTCAATTTATCGAGAACGGCGTTGCCTATGGAGCGGTATTTCCAGGCAAAGAAAATACTGCACATCAGATCAATGAATATATTATTTTAGAAGATTTATATAAAGCAGCTTCCATTTACGCAACAGCGATTTACCGCTTAGCAAATATTTGATTATACTCCCTGGAGTTGAAAGAGCAGGTGCTTCCTTTAGCACCTGCTCCTACTGAATAACTCTATAAATCTCCTCCCTTTTTCAGTAATCTTACTGCCTGCTCTTCCTCTCTCAATACCAATCAGTTCATGATCGTTCAAAACCTTCTGCCTATAACGAAGCTGATGGGTGGTCAGAAGCAGCCCCTGTTCACGTAATTCATCCATCATTGCATCTCTGCCGGCTGACAATACTGCCTCTCTATTAAGGTAAGTCAATATGCAAAGCATATCTTCAAGAAAACCCTTTTGCAATAAATCATCGTGAATTTCTACTAAACCCTCTTGTTGATGAACAACAACCAACGGCTGATGTGCACGAGCATTTCCAAAGGGCAGCTCCTCTTTATGCACCTTATCCTCACAAATATGGGCAACATATTCAACCACATTACGCAGTTCTCTTACATTCCCTGGCCAATCATAATTTTCACAAGCCTGAATCGCTTCCCTTGTAAAAACAAAAGGAGTCCGCCCCAGCCTTTCTTGAAATTCCTTTGAAAATAGGTTGATTAATAAAATAATATCTTCTTTTCTTTCCCTCAGAGGCAAAAGGCGAAGCGGCAGGACATTCAGCCGATAAAATAAATCCTCTCTAAATAACCCTTCCTCAATTAATCTCTTGAAATTTTTATTGGTCGCGGCAATAATTCTTACATCAAGAGGAATTAAGGTATCTCCTCCCACACGCATAATTTGCCTCTCCTGAATCACTCGTAAAAGCCGATTCTGAATAACCGGGGAGGCATCCCCTATTTCATCGAGAAAAATACTGCCTAAATGTGCCTGCTCGAACATCCCGACATGCCCGTTTTTTCTCGCACCCGTAAAGGATCCCGGTTCGTAGCCAAAGAGTTCACTCTCCATCAAGCTTTCAGAAATCGCTCCAAAATTCACACCAACAAACGGAAGCTCCCTTCTAAAGGAGTCTCGGTGAATGGCCTGTCCAAGCACTTCCTTTCCTGTCCCTGTTTCTCCAAGGATAAGTACGGTGGAATCACTTTTTGCCAGGCGACTAGCAATCTTTAACATGTCAATGACTGATGCACTTACTGTTTTAATATCATCGAATCGATACCTTGTCATTAAGTTTTTTTGTTTTGCTTTCGATCGATAATCATATTCAATCTTTTGATAATCCTCGGCTTTTCGAAATAGAATCAACGTATGATGGACTTCAGAATCGACCATAATTCTTTTCTTTCTCATATGAAAAGTAGTGCCTTCAATCTCAACAAAGCTTGCTTGGCCGACTTCCAGCTTCCTAATCGCATAGTAAAAGGCTGGTGGAATATTCTCTAACTGTTGGTTTCCTCTAATTTGAGCTATTTGCAAGAACTCATCAGCTGTTTTATTGTAAGCCTTTAATTCATTATGATTATTATAAACAAGGACGCCGTCTTCAATATTTTGCACCACACTATCCAAAGTGTTTTGGAGAATCCTAGATTTAAATATTTCATTTCGCAATTCTTTAGAAAGCTCAACCAATGATTGTACATACCGTGCTGATAAATGGATTTCGGACGAAAATGGAGATATATTAAAGTAGTTAAATATTTCTACTAATGTAGAAATATCGATCAGTCGACTGCCAATGTTATAGGTTTTCTGGATCGTATCGGGAATGAATTGAGGTTCTCCTGGAGTAATTGCAATCTGGATAGTTCGATCAATCGGTTCCTGTGGAAAATAAGGTTGAAAATCGAGTTCAATACCAATTTCCTTAAGGAGGGAAATAGATTCTTCTGCCGACTGCTTCAAATCACTTACTAAATACACGTTTGTCCCCTTTGATATTTTTAATAGTTCACCAATCCTAGCGTAGTTTATCGTTCTCCTTGTAATAATATGAGGTGTTTGGTTATCTAAATAAGGCCTTGCCATTTTGTAAACAATCTGGCTTGATACTAATATCAATGAACATTGCCTAGTCGCGGCATACTCTAAATCATCGATTGTCAGCCCTGAAATATCAAAGAACTCCAATAAACCGATATCAGTCAGTTGATCCATTAGGCTTTTTAATGTATTTTCAGTATATGTGACTATAAGAAGGCTTTCCTTCGCACGCAAGATGGCGTCCTCCTTTTTATAAATGATTTTATCATAGAAAACACAGGGTCATTTGTACTCATTTGATAGAAAAAGGAAGAAAAACAATAGAACCCTGGCTTTGCAGGAATCATAACGATGCTTTGAAGCCCTCATGCGGGCGATTTTCAATTTAATACCTATCCACCATTGAAAGGATGTACAAAATGAACAAGCAAACCGCTAACGATTGGATTAAAGGATTGCAGCTGGAGGCGCATCCTGAAGGAGGATTCTTCAGAAGTACGTTTTCTTCTGAGGAAGAAATCACGGATTTCAACGGAAGATTTGAGGGCCAAAGAAGTCTCTACACCAGTATATATTTTCTGTTAAGATCACAAGATGTTTCTCATTTCCACCGCCTCAAATCAGATGAGCTATGGTATTATCACGCTGGCAGCTCACTAACCGTCCATTTGATTCATGAAAATGGAAAATATGAAGAAATAAAATTAGGATTAGACATTGAAAATGGAGAAGTCCCTCAAGCGAAGGTTCCGAAAAACGCAATTTTCGGTTCATCCGTCATGAATCAAAATACATATTCGCTTGTAGGGTGTATGGTTTCCCCAGGTTTTGATTTTGCGGACTTTGAGCTTTTTACTCAAGATGAATTATTAGCTCAATATCCACAACATGAAGAAGTCATTAGAAAGCTGACCTATACGGAACTTCCTTAAAATTGGAGCTGTCGCTATAAAATGAGTGGCAGCTTCTTTATTTAATTTTTGAAGCACGAACCATTCCTAAAATAATTGGTATCATCACTCCCACACACAACACTGGCAAAAACCACATTCCGAGCGATTCCGACCAGCCTAATGCTAAGCGGATGGATTGGACAAGAATAGTACCGAAAGAGATCAAACATATATTCTTCGTTACATTCAGTAACTTTCTGCTATTCAAATAAAACGCTTCCGCATTCGCTTCATTCAGCCTATCTGGATAATTGTGAACATGAGGAAACTTCTCTAGTATTCCAAGGAAAAGCCACATGAATATACCGATGATCGGAAGAATGAAAAGTTCAAATTTAGAACCCCATCGGTCCACCTCGCCTGCCGCATTATAATGCCCAGGCACTTGTTCAGGGAGCTGTGCCCAGGAAATGATGAGAAATACAATAGCGCTGATAAACGATAGGCCACCAATAATGTCCCAAATCCATTCTGATTTTGTTCTGCGTAACTTTAAAACTGGCCTATTCAAAGTGAAGTCATCCCTCTCTTATATCTTCCTTATAATTATTTACGAATAGGCGCTTTAAAAGTTTCATGAAGCCTAACTTGCCAGTCGCAAGTATGTAACTTAAAATAATTCTCTTAATAGAATCAATGCCGTTATCCAAATAAATATTGCTGAGCATTTATTAACCACCATAAATAGCTTCCCTGATCCATCCAGCCTTTTCATCATTCTCCCAGCTAAAGCCAATCCAAAAAACCAGCACCATGAAACGAAAATACAGGTGAAAGTAAATATCCAAGTGTCATATGCTTCATAGCGAAGTGCACTTGTTCCTATAACCCCTACTGTATCCAGAATCGCATGAGGATTGAGCAAAGAAACTGAGAGCGCAAAAAGAACTTGTTTCTTCATTGGCAATCCATCTACGTTCTCTGCAACTTGCGGCCTCGCTCTCCACATCGTATACCCCATAAAAATTAAAAAGAGCACACCACCGCCCATCAGCAGCAACCGCAATCCCTCCATCTGAGCAACGAGTGCTGATACGCCTAAAACTGCTAGTAAAATTAAAAGCGTATCACAAAGAGATGCCGTTATAACTGCAGGGCTCGCTTTCAAAAAAGTGCTTTGCTCCGCTCCCTGTGAAAAAATAAAAACATTCTGTACGCCCAGTGGCAATATCAGGCCAAATGCCAGCAGAAATCCGTGCACCAAAGGCTCCACACCTCTCGCCCCCTTCCCCCTTTATTATATTTATGGTAAAAAGAAAGGAAACAACCAATTGGATGGATTAACAACCAACCAATTAAAAGGATTTGATTAAATGAACTGGAAGCCCAATCGATCATCCCATTTATCCTTGCATATACAAATCACTGATTGGATAAAGGAGCGCATTCAAAATGGAGAATGGACTGTGGGAACGAAACTGCCGGCCCAGCGAAGGCTCGCGGAGAATTTTGAAGTGAATCGCAGTACAGTTGTAGCTGCACTGGATGAGCTGACCGCTGATGGATTAATAGAAACAAGACCTGGCGGCGGCACTTATATATCAAACGACAGCTGGAATATCCTCTTAAAAAATGCTCAGCCTGACTGGGATAAGCATATTACTGAGAGCATTCACGAACCTAACTACCATACCATTCAATTAATTAATGAATATGAACAGGATCAAGATATCATACGTTTAGGGACAGGAGAGCTTTCTCCTTCCCTTTTGCCTGCCGACGCTATCGAGCAAGCACTTCAGAGTATCACACTTCAACCGAGAGATATGGGTTACTCTGAACCGAAAGGAAACAAAAAACTAAGATCTGTACTCAGCCAGCATCTAAAGAATAGAAACATTCATGCTTCACCAGATAATATATTAATTGTCTCCGGTGCCCTTCAGGCATTGCAGCTGATCTCTTTAGGCTTGCTTGAGCAAGGGTCTGTTGTTTTCCAAGAATCTCCATCCTATTTGAATTCTGTCCATCCGTTTCAATCAGCAGGGATGCAGGTCATATCTTTTCAAAAAAATGAGGAAATGCAAACTAAACTTAAAAACTATAGCAGCAGGAAACAATCGATTTTTTATACCGTTCCCACCTTACATAACCCCACCGGCAGCACGATGACATTGGGGGAGCGCCGCCATCTTTTGGAGACCTGTCATTCTCTGCATATCCCAATTATTGAAGATGATGTATACCATGATCTCTTATTCAGCCACGATACCTTGCCAGCATTGAAAGCTTTAGACGAATCTGGTCAAGTCCTCTACATAGGGAGTCTTTCTAAGACATTAAGCCCTGGGTTAAGAATCGGATGGATTGTTGGACCTCAGCCGGTGATTAATAGATTAGCAGATATAAAAATGCAAACAGATTACGGATCAAGCGCCATTTCTCAGCAAATCGCAGCCCATTGGCTTCAAAGTCAGTTATATGAAAAGCACTTACATGTGCTAAGGAGCGAATTAGAGAAACGGGCTCAATTTATGCACACCCTTCTGCTTAAATATTTCTCGGACGCAGCTTCTTGGCATAAGCCCACAGGCGGATTCTATATTTGGCTAAGGTTTAATAAACCAATCGTAAATAAATCTCTTTTCCTTAGACTGATAAAACAACAAATTTTAATCAACCCAGGCTATATTTATAATCCCCATGATCAGCATCATATCCGCCTGTCCTATGCCTACGCGGACTTAGCTGAGATGGAAAAAGGATTAGTCATACTTAAGCAGGCTTTACGGTAATAACAAAAACCTCCTTATTCATAAGGGAGGTTCCGCTTTTTTTACATCTATCTGTTACTTAACGGACATCGGATATGAAACAGCAGCCTGCCAGTTGATTGGCTGGAGAAAGAATAGTCCACTCGTTACTTCGTGCTTTGCACATATAAAGGACTGCTGATCTGCAAGGACTGTTCAATGTCAGCCACAATATCCTTAACATCCTCAAGCCCGACAGAAAGTCTAATCAACTCAGGTGTTATCCCGGCTTCAAGCTGCTGATCTGGCGATAATCGCGCATGGGTCGTACTTGCAGGGTGAATGATCAATGTTTTTGCATCACCAACATTGGCGAGGTGTGATAGGAGCTTTAAGGAATTGATAAAAGTTTTGGCCGATTCCAATCCTCCCTTTATTCCAAAGGTAAATATCGCTCCAGCTCCACCTGGCACATATTCCTCCGCTAAACGGTATTGCGGATCATTCGGCAAACTAGGATAGTTCACCCATTCAATCGCGGGATGGGAAGCTAAGTGGGCAGCCACTTCTTTTGCATTTTGCACATGCTGCTTCACTCGTACTGATAACGACTCCAGCCCTTGAATAAACAACCAGCTGTTAAACGGAGACAAGGTTGCACCTAAATCATGTCCCAGCTCAAAGCGCGCCTTGCTGATAAACGCTTTCTCCCGAGACAGTTCAACAAAGGAATGATTGTCGAGGATTGACTTCTTTCTTGTAAAATCCGGGAAGCTGCCATTATCCCAAGGAAAGTTGCCACCGTCTATAATTGCACCGCCGATGGAGGTACCATGACCACCAATAAATTTTGTCGTAGAATGAATAACAATATTAGCGCCAAATTCTAGCAGCTTTAATAGTGCAGGCGTTGTAAAAGTACTATCAACGACAAGCGGTAGCCCATTGCGATGGGCAATGTCGCTAAGCTTCTTTAAATCAGCAATCTCCAGATTCGGATTTCCAATCGTTTCTGTGAAAATCGCTTTTGTCTTATCATTGATATGTCTTTCAATCTCATCCAGATCTGTTCCATTAACAAAATGGACCTTCACCCCAAAGCCTTGAAAGGTTTCAGAAAACAAATGATAGGTTCCTCCATACAAAGCATTCGTAGCTATAAGCTCATCTCCTGCCTTTGCAAGTGTCAGCATTGCAATTGAGATCGCGGCCTGCCCGGATGCAACAGCAAAGGCGCCAACTCCTCCTTCGAGCTTCGCTAGTCTCTCCTCAAGTACAGCATTTGTGGGGTTCGCATTTCTTGAATATACGTAACCTTCCCCTTGCATTTTAAAAAGGGAAGCCGCATGATCCGTACTATCAAACACGTAGGAGGATGTCATATAAATCGGAACCGCCCTCGCATTTGTAACCGGATCCGGCGTTTGTCCGCCATGAAGTGCGAGCGTATCAAAACCAAACTGAAAATCATTTTCCCTGTCAGCCATTATTCATTCCCCTTTCTTATTGAAAAAAAGGCAGCTTTTTCAAATGATAAATTTGAAAAAGCTGCCTTTAGTCGTCTAATCGGCATGCTCCAATATGCAGTTAACCCTCAAAAATAAGAAGAGGGGTGATCATATACAGGATCGCCTCAACTTATCTTCAAAAGCAAAAAATGCTTTTTGGAATTAGCACCGTTCCATAACTGTTCGGCTGCTGAGGTTTCATCAGGCCAATCCTTCCACCTCTCTGGATAAGTCAATATTTATTTACTTATCTAAAAATTTTATTAATCAATAGATTAAAAAATTATCTTCCAATCTGTCAACACTGTTTTAAATCATACTAATTAAAATCTTTAATTATTCCGGAAAAAGAGAGTTAAATAGATGAATCTCACCAATCGAATATAGCAAAAAATCCGAGTAATCTTCCTACAGAATGACATGCAGCACCATCTGTTTCTAAGAAAGAGGGTTTCTTTTCCTTATCCCAAATGTACTTTTATGGAAGAATGGCAAATGACCTGACTGGAAAGCCTGATGCCCTCTCTGCTTTTGGCACTATATTAAAGATGACCGCCCCTTTTGCAGGGACCTGATCCAAATTCGTTAATAGCTCAATTTGATAGGTATCCTGTTCCAATACATAATACTCCCCTAATAAAGCACCGTTCTTACGATAGTCGATAGCGGAATCAGTATCGAATGTTTCATGACCAATGGCACTTACTTTCCTTTGTTCAAATAAAAATGTCAATGCATCCAATCCCCAACCTGGTGCATGACTTTTTCCTTCATCATCTTTGTTATCAAACGCTTCTTTATCTGGCCAGCGCTTACTCCAATCTGTACGCAGTGCAACAAAGGATCCTTCCTCAATTTCCCCATGTTCCTCTTCGAATCGGTGAATATCCTCTACAGTTAAGGTAAAGTCATGATCTTCGGCCGCTTCCTTGGATTGATCAATAACGACGAGCGGCAGCACGAACTCTTTTAAACCTAGCTCATGTAAATATCTCGTATCACGGACAAAGTGGATAGGAGCATCCAGATGAGTACCATATTGACCTGGGAACTGAAAGTTTTGTGCAAAAAAACCATCATCATGGCTAAATAATGTGGAGAACTCAGCATCATTAAAAGCTGAAAAGTGGGGAGAGTCAGGCCCAAATGCATGAGTTAAATCCACCCACTTCTTCCCTTTGATTACTTCAATTGCTTTAAGTAATTCATTTTCTGTTTGCACGTTTGTCATCATAATCACCTCAAAATATTATTTTTTCACAAAAATAAAACCTCTTCTCATTATAAGAAGAGGTTGGATATCCATGATTCATTCTCTTCTTATCTTCAAGCATTGCTGCTTCTGGAATTAGCACAGTGCTTAATAAGCCTGTTGCCGAGGTATCCAAGGGCCAGTCCCTCCACCTCTCTTGATAAGAAATGTTTCTATTTAATTATTGTAAGGATACTTAAATTATTTCGTGATGTCAATCATTATTTGAAAATTCTATATTTATTAATTCATTGTCAAACCATTGTCCACAACGATGTTCTGTCCAGTTACTGCCTTTGCCCTTGTGGATGCCAAAAATGCGACCATTTCAGCTACATCCTCAGGCTGGGTAACACGCTGTAAGGCAGAGCTGCCGGCAACTAATGCAAACACTTCGGGCGTCGTCACAGCACTCGCATCCGTCGTCTCAAGCAAACCTCCTGAAACCATATTTACTGTGATCCCATATTGTCCAAGTTCCTTGGCCATATTGCGTGTAAACCCAATCAAAGCAGCCTTTGCTGTTGTATATTGGTGATAGGCGACAACTGGATTTTGGAAAAGATTTGTTCCAATTTGAATCACACGGCCGCTGCTTGATTCCTTCAATGCAGGGAGAACTGACTGAATTACATTTAATGAGGCCTTCACCGCTCCTTCAAGCTGTTCATTATATTGATCCCATGTTAAATCCTCCACAGAAGCCTGCGCAATTGGATCAAACTTAAAGTTAACGAGCGCATTATTGACTACGATATCGATCGGTCCAAATCTCTCCTCAGCCTGCGTCACCATTTTTTCAACTTCCGCTCTATCCCGAACATCTGCACGAATCGCCATGGCATGGTCATTGCCAATTTCTGCTGCTACGCTTTCCGCCTTATGCTGGCTATGAATGTAGTTAACAATAACAAAATATCCTTGCTGACCAAATTTCCGCGCGATGGCCGCACCTAATCCGCGGCTTCCCCCTGTGACTAAAACCACTTTGTTTTTCATAGTGTTGTCCCTCTTTTATATAAGATTATTAAAATGTATACAGAAGGAGTTCTTAGCAGCAATATAAAAAGCTCCCCATCAGGAGAGCTTTATGTACAAAATTTCATCTACGCTTCACGTACTATGTACTTTGCTCCCTACGCTCGTCTTAACGAACAGGTTCTAAGGGTCAGGTTTTAACCTTCTCAACTCATTTGAGTTCCCCTGCAACTATTTTAATTACTTGCATCATAGCACAGGACCTAGTGTCATTCAACGAAAGCCTTTCTCTCAGTTTGCATTCAGTTACAGCTTTTTCATGTCTATTGAAGGTTTTTTACTTTCCCTAACGAATAAAGTACTATTCCGATAGAGAAAGAAGATAGAAACATGAGTCGTATGGTAGATTATTATAATCAATTTGATGAATGGGGACGATTGGACCGTGAACCGATTGAATTTAAAGTAAACTGGCATTATATGAAAAAGCATTTACCTTCAAGTGGTCATATTTTAGACAATGGAGCAGGGCCGGGAAAGTATGCGATGGCACTTGCACACGAAGGATATGATGTGACTTTAACAGATATTACGGCAAAATTAGTACAAGTAGCTGAGGAAAAAGCGGATGAGCTGAATTTATTAGGACAATTCAATGGTTTTCACTCTGCTGACGCTAGACATCTTCATATGATCGAAGATGAACAGTTTGATGCGTCACTCATGCTTGGCCCTCTGTATCATCTTCAAGAGGAAAAAGATCGCAATCAAGCATTGAGTGAGCTTCATCGAGTAACCAAGTTGGGTGGCATCATTTTTGTAGCTTTCATGCCAAGAATTAGACATATACTGACTTCTCTTCTTTCCCCTGAGCATTGGCGGCCGAACAATGAAATAGATAACATTCTTCATTTCACACAAACAGGGAGATTTAATCACAGTGATGAAGGACGTTTCACTGGAGCTTATTATTTTGAAATTGAAGAAATTCAGCCATTTATGGAACAAAGCGGTTTCGAGACACTAGAGCTGATCGGATCTAACCCTGGTTCCATCTTAAGTGATGAGCAATGGACGTATTGGAGAGATAAAGGAGATAACGAGATCAATAAAATCATCGAATTAATCAAAGAAAGAGCAGCAGATCCCTATATTCTCGGTTTATCCTCACACCTGCTTTATATTGGCAAGAAAAAATGAAGAATCCTACTTTCCTACATAAAGGAGGATTCTTCTCTCTCTATTCAATCCACCTAATGAGGTTTGGATCCTTATCTAAAATGGAATCATATTGTGCCTCCATCCCAAAATGTGCATTGGGATCAAGTTTCATATACCTCTCATACTTGTTCAATCTATCCTCGTACTTAGCCCAGCCAAAATGCTTTACACGCAAGGTTGATAAGCTGTGTGAAAGCTTAAAAATATTCTCTGGAAAACGGCCGCAATGCTGGGCTGTTTCCTTCCACTCACACTCAAAGTCAGGGCGGTACCGGACTAGGAAAGGGCGGTATATTTGATGAGCAAACCATAAAGAATCCTCTCTGTAATGCGCATCGTCCCACATATCATAGAGCCTAAAGCAATATAAATCGATGCCTTCATGCTGTAATAGCAGCTCAATATATTGTGAGAACTGACTCTCAAACATTTCATCTGCATCTAAATTTAAGATCCACTCTGGGTTTGTATTAACTGTTTCCTCCCATTGCTGTTTCCGTAATTCCACTTCATTGCTAAACTTGGATGTGTCATTCCTTATAATATGGATGGGAATCCCCTTCAACACGTTTAGACAAATATTTACTGTATCATCCTCACTGCCATCATCTATAAATACAGCTTCATCAATATACTTTTTATGCGCTTCCAGCACTTGATTCAAATAGCGGTTGCCTTCATTTTTCACAATCATGGATAAAGTTAATTTATCCCGTTGTGGTTCTTCAATAGTCCCATGTATGGATTTTGCTGCATAACCGCTCTCGTCTTTAAAATGATTGATACCATTGAGGTCGGGGGATCGATAAATATGATAAGCAGGAAAATGTGTATCAACAAATAATGAAAATCCAAGTGCAGCAGCACGTACACAGAAATGCCGATCTTCTCCCCAAAAAGACAGGTTTTTTATCTGACTGAAGTCCACACCCGCATCCATTGCCCGACGACTGATGAGTGTACAAGCACCAAGGCCTCCTACCTCATAGAGCCCCGGGGTTTTCATTCGAGAGATAAATTGATAATAGCGATCTGATGCTTCCTCATAAGTTAATTCTTCACCCCTCCCTTGTTCATGCTGTGTATATTCATCACGCAGCCACACTTGAGGCTGAGACATCGAGTCATCCTGCCATGCAGTCCAGAATATCTCAGATACTATATCCTTCCCAGCAGCTAGTAATTGCTTGATTGTCAGTGGATGCAACAGTAAATCCGAATCCACCAAAAATAAATAATCATATTGTTCATATACCGCTTGATTGATGATCGTATTCTTATATTTTGCTACTTTCCAAATAAGATGCTCGTTCCAAAAATGAGTAGTATCATTTTTAAAGTACGTATCCTTTTGCCCAGAAACAAGCAGAGTCACATTTTCATTTTCCTTCGCAAACTCACGCAGTATTTGACTTGAAAGGGCATCATCATTGTCATCGATAAAGAAATACCCAATTTCTATTTCAGACCGCTCAATATTTCTTAATGAACATAAAAACTCTTGAAGTATCACAGGTCCTTGGTGTATGGGACTTCCTATTAAAACTCTTTTTTTATTCGTGCTCATAGCCAGCTTGAACACGGGTGCTTGCTTTTGCTAATGACATTCAAATCGCTCACCTCGCTATATATATATTCTATTTTGAATTTCTATGTGAGCTATCGCTGTGAAATAAAAAAACAGCGAATCTCTTTAGATTCACCGTCAAATATATTTGCATAGCACTGTTATTTGGCTGTTAACTGCGCAGTGTATTTCCTGTATTTAAGATATGCGAATGCACAAAACACACCACTTAAAATAATCAACCAAGGAGAGCCAAACCGCATCAAGGCAAAGGGTGTCTCAAATAGCAGGGCAGAGACAA
This sequence comes from Cytobacillus purgationiresistens, assembly GCF_030813235.1. GTDB lineage: Bacteria > Bacillota > Bacilli > Bacillales > Cytobacillaceae > Cytobacillus > Cytobacillus purgationiresistens. The sequence goes on from NZ_JAUSUB010000009.1 coordinate 93,369, forward strand.
AGGCTATACCTTCTTTTTCCCAGAGACCAGGTGTCAAATAGGCTGACTTTAAGCTCCAAGCGTAGTCAAATATCCCCGAACCTGCGTTTAGGTGGCTTAAAAACACAAATATAACAAACAAGATAAAAAATCCATTATTGCCCATTAATCGTTTATATAGAGCCTTTGCCGACATCTCATCGGAAAACAACTCATCCCGACCATCCATTTTTTTTATCCAATATTGTGTTCCGGACCATTTCGAGCCGCTGATGTGGTCCCAACCGTAATCACGATATAATTGTAAATAATCAGAGTATGTCAGTTTTTTTCCGAAATTTTGATAATCGATGCGAATGACTTGTTCTTGTTCTGAGGCTTTTTCAAAAGTATAGCTGCCAAACAACCTTGCTTGCTTGCATGTCCAGCCAGCCTGAAGCATTTCATTCAGCCACTTCTCTTCTTTTTTTACATCGATAAATAATTTAAACTTCCTCATCTTCCATCACTCCCTTATATAAAGAAAGAATATGCGCCAGTCTTTTCTGTTCAGTCTTTAAAATATCCATGCCTTCTTCCGTAATCCAATAGACCTTTCTTCTGGAATCATTTGATGGAACCTGCTTAATCCAGTGATGCTTTAACAAATTATCGATTGCACCGTAAAGTGTACCCGCAGCAATTCTCACATCTCCATCGCTCATCTCTTCAATCTTTTGCATAATGGCATAGCCATGAAGCGGTTCGCGTAAAGCTAATAAAATATAATGCATGGTTTCCGATAAGGGGAGAAGTTTATGTTTTTTCATATTTACCACCTTCCATATACAGTTCAACTATATAGTTAAATTTTATACAGTCTAACTGTATATGTCAACTCAAAATAACACCTTTATTCTTCTAAAAAAACAAACCCCCTTTTATAGGGGTCTGTTATCACTTACTCTTAATCCTTCTTTATTTTCCGCTCCATAAATAGTATTCATTTTTGTTGAAGTCCATCTGATGCTTTAAGAAGGGCTGAAAAATGTCTTTCTGAGCTGCAGTAAGCGGAAAGCAACCGGTTATTGGGTTCTTCAGACAGCTGAAATATCTGTTGATAGGCTTCCTTAGAAATACTGTGAATGATCTCTTCCCCCTCAACCACTTCTCCATTAATATCAGACCATTGAATCATTCTAATAACATCTTCTTCGGCAATATTATAAGGCGACTCATAGGATTCAGCATATAGGCCGTTCTGCCTTGCATACTCAATTGACTTAGGCGTTAACTGAGCTGTTCCAATATACATATAGTAATCCCAGCCGAAATGAATATATATTTGTTTCATTGCCTCAAGCCTGCAGTAAGCAAAGTTGCGCAGAATCATCCTGCAAAGTATAGGAATATCGCTTTGGTCTACAATTGAATCTTCTTTCCATCTCACGTCTGAAAACGACTCTTCATATAAGATGGAAGCTTCAATTTCACGCTCCTCTACCCCGAACATCCTTACAGATTGGACATTGCATTCCTGTAAAAACTGCATGATTGTTTCAATGTAAGCCTGTTCTATCTGAAGATATTCAGGAAGCATAAATACCTTGCGATTAATGGTTTTACCTATTTCCGAGGGACAGGTCCATTCATCTCTCGTATACGAACCGTTCTCATCTCGATTGTCAGGATTATATTTTGTAACTCGCCATTGATGCTTGAATTCATTTGCCAAAATAGCACCTCCATTCAGCCTTTGTTATTTTATCAGAAAAGAAGGATAATAAAATAAACAAACTTATTTTATATTCTATTATACTTAGTATATATGAGAATTCCGTTACATTTTTAAATCATTAAAGCGTATAAAAAAGGGGGACTATTATGCACGATGATCGTTCCTTCAAAGAAGAACCGCGACTAACAAAAATAACCGTTATCCTATCCCTATCATTATTAATGATTGGCGCCCTATCCTTTATTGGCGCCATTTATTATTTTGGCATCATTGGATTATTTAATATCTTAGGCGTTCAATATGAATCTCTATGGTCTATATTTTGGTTTGTATTGTCCTATTTATTACTGGGGATCCCAGGTGATTTATTCATAAAGGTTTTACATACCCTTATGAAGCTACCGAATAAATGGAACGCAACCCAGTTGAAAATAGGCCTACTGCTCATTTGCTTTCTAGTGAACTGGGCATTGATTTCTGTTTTAAATCTTTGGTTCGATTCAATCGAAATCAATGGGCTCACTCAAGTAATTTTAGCTTGTATCATTGCTCTAATAGAGGTTGTATTTGTAACTGATCAGAAAAAGAAATGATCATCCCCAACTCTGAACAAGAAAAGGCAGGTTGAGAAAAATGAGCTTAAATCCGAATATTTCTGAGGTTGTTTCTCTACTTGGAGAAACTTCTCGGGCAACGATCTTATCGAGCCTGATGGATGGTCGATTTCATACAGCCAGTGAATTAGCCCTTATGGCAGCCATCAAACCGCAGACCGCCAGCTTCCACCTTGCAAAATTGGTTGGAGGAAACCTCGTGAAGGTTGAAAAACACGGACGCTACCGTTATTATCAGCTGGCAAATAAGGAGGTGGCTGAATTGGTGGAATCCTTACTTGGTGCATCTCCTGCACCAAAGGTCCACTCACTCAGAGAATCCAGCCAATTAAAGCTGCTTCAAGAGGCGAGAACTTGCTACGACCATTTAGCAGGAAGGTTGGGCGTCCGAATAACGGAAGCTATGCTCCATGCCGGATATTTAGAAAAGGGAGAAAAAGAGTTTGTGGTTACGGATATTGGTGAACAATTTTTTAGCGAGTTTGGCTTAAATTTAGATGAGGTACGCAGAAATCGACGCTCCTTCGCCCGTGCCTGCTTAGATTGGAGTGAACGACACCACCATTTGGCCGGAGCGTTAGGCACAAGCCTAATGAACCGCTTCATTGAGCTGGGGTGGATCGCACAAATGCCCACCACGCGTGCGGTAAAGGTTACCGCCAGAGGTACAGCGGGCTTTAAAGAATATTTCCATATAGAAATCTAATAAAGCCCCTCAGAAATGAGGGGCTTTTGCTGTTGGTTCGATTTTCTCCTTGAACTTTCTGTTTACCAGGAATATGCCCATGAAAATGAAGGCGCCTCCCGTGATAATTGAAAGAGATAATGGCTCCTCTAACAATAACCAGCCTGTGCAAACACCGAAGAACGGAGCTAGGAATAGGTAAGCACTTGTTTTCCCTGGGTTGCTGTTTTGCAAAAGATAATACCAAACGGCAAACTGCACAATCGAAGACATGATGCTCAACCATAATAAAATAAATATCGATTGGCCATTAGCCACGAAAAAGGGCTGCTCAAGCATTACACTGCAGACTAGCAGCAAAAGTCCGCCAAATAACATTTGGTACGCGGTTAAAACCCAAGTATCAAAAGAAGAACCCCACTGATTAACCATTAACGTTGCAATCGCCCAAAAGATAGATGAAAAAATGCCAAAGATCATACCAATTTTAAAATCAAGTTGTGCACCTAGCGTAATGCTGACTCCTATAATCCCTAGAAACACGCCAACCCATTGGTACAACCTATATTTTATTTTTAAAAATAGTGTTCCAAATACGATCACCAGCAACGGATTAGTAAATGTGAGAATTGAAGATTCACTAGCAGGAATCGTACGCAAGCTTAAAAAAATGCATCCCATCACACCAGCTGTTTGAAAAGCACCAATAACCGCCATTTTTAACCAGCTGGTTTTTGTTTTCGGATGCGGTCTTTTCAATGCGAGAACAACCAATACCATAATGATTCCTGCAAGGGTAAAGCGTAATCCCACCAATAACAATGGCGAACTATGCGCTAATCCTATTTTTCCAACCGCAAATGAAGAGCCCATCAAAAATGTTGTTAAAAGAATTAATCCTGTAAATTTGAATGTATTCATATTGATCTCCTGTTATGTGTTTGAGATTATTATAACTCTCGAATACATCAACTGCGGTCGAAATATGAAATACATGAAAATATATTAGAAACCCATCAACTCTTTCACATTTTTCGTATTTTCTTTTGAAGTTAATCGTTCAAGCAGCAGAAAGGCTACGTCAAAACCGGTTCCAGGATTAGAGGAAGTCATAATATTATCATCCGTGACGATCCGTTCTTTAACCACTTCCACGCCGTACTGTTTTAATTGAGATGATCGTTTGCTCGTTGGGTGATTATAAGTCGTTGCTCTGCGGTTTTTCAACACACCGCTATGAGCGACCATTATTGATGCCACACATATAGAGGCAATTGGTTTTTTATTGGCATCAAAATGCTGAATTACCCTCTGAAATGGTTCACTAAAGGCATCCTCATAAAAGCCAGCCTCTTCAAACCCCCCGGGAATGGCCAACGCATCAAAATCTTCTAAATTGAGGTCAACCAATTGCTTTTCCGGAGCTACTTGAAAATTCCATGTACACGTAAGCTGGGGGTGCAAGCCAGCTGTAACAACTTCTGTAGAACCGTCCCCCTCCCATTTATTCCAACCTAATACGTCCGTAAATACACTTGCTTCAACTGCTTCAAATCCATTTGCAAGCAGCAATAAAGTTTTCGACATAATCATCACTCCTTAATGTCAATTGTACGAGAGTTAAGACTTTCGTTACATAGGATAGAAAAGGTCATTTTTATCTTTTGCATTTATCTTTATTGAAAAATCAGTTATATTATTAATTAAAAAAGGTGAAATCATGGATCGCATTGATTATCAAATATTATCCCAGTTTCAGGAGAATGCAAAGACATCGATAAAACAGATCGCTTCCCGCGTGCATCTATCTGCACCGGCTGTCGCAGAACGCATAAAGAAGCTGGAGGAGCAGCAAATAATTGAAGGTTATGAGGCAAGGGTGGACCTGACTAAGCTGGACCGCTCCATCACCGCTCTCGTTTTATTTAAATCCATTGATTGTAAAAAGCTGGCTCAATTTTGTCATGCCCACCCGGATGTCATTGAATGTTATCGTGTTGCTGGAGAAATCAGCTATATTGCTAAGGTTGCCACAAAATCTGTTGAAACATTAGAAGGCTTTATCGACCAAGCCATGCCCTTTGGCACCCCTTCAACGAATATTGTGCTGTCAGCCTATGAGAAAAAAATATTATAGCAGCAATCGAGTGACCAAACTATTTGCCATAAAAAAAATGACTAGATGTACTAGTCATTTTAATCAGAACCTGCCTGCCCGGAATATCGTATAGATGAGAAATACAAACATTAATAAGGCAATGACAAACCCAATTTCAACCGCAGGTATATTCCAGAGTAGCGAGGATTGCCTGCCCATTGCTGAACCGACAATTAAACCAACCATAATAATACTAAAGGAAAGCAATACAATACTAAAAGCCAATCGATTGCTAATTCGATCAATCCTTGTTAAAAACTTTTCACTATCTGGCAAATTAAGCTCCAATGGAACTTTCCCTTTTTTAATCAGTGCAATAATTTCTTTAATATTCTTCGGAGTATCGGCAAAAATACCCCAATACTCTCCCATGTGATCAACAGCATCTTTTACCACATGATCCGGCCTGTAGCGGTCTAAAATCAAGCGACGACCAAATGGTTCTGCTATTTTCACAATGCTTATATCAGGATCAAGCTTCTCAACTACCCCTTCCATTGTTAGCAATGCTTTTCCTACTAATGTAAGATCGGTTGGGATATGTATATGATGGTGATTGGCTACCGAGAATAAATCATTAACCGCTTCTCCAATAGAAACCTGGCTAAACGGAACATCATAGTACTTCTCCCTTAACAGATCAACATCAGATCTCAATAAGTCTATATCGACATCATCGGGGACTGCCCCCATTCGCATAATTGCTTTAATCACACCGTCTGTACTTTGGCGCATCATGGCAATCACTAAGGTTGCAAAATTGGATTTCATTTCTGGTGTCAGACGGCCCACCATACCAAAGTCCATGAATACAATTACTTCCCCTGGTAGTACCGATACATTTCCTGGATGAGGATCGGCGTGGAAAGTCCCATCTATTAATATTTGCTGAAAAATCCCTTCAACCATTCGTTCAGCTAAGAGCTTTTTATCATAGCCTTTTTGATGAATTTCTTCCAGCTCATTAATATATGTACCTTCAATGTAATCCATCGTTAACACTTTTTTAGTTGAATAATCCCAAAATACTTTAGGAATACGATAACGAGGATCGTCTTTAAACTGTTGGGCAATCCTGCCCGCATTCCTGCCTTCTAAGGAATAATCCAATTCAGCTAGCAGAGCCTTTGAAAATTCATCAACAATCTCAGTAACTTGATAATTAGCGGCCCATTCTTGTCGATGTTCCGCAAGTTTGGCTATCTCTTGAAGAATTTCTAAATCGGTCTTCATTACCTTTTCAATATGAGGTCTCTGGACTTTGACCGCTACCTTTTCACCTGTGTGCAAGACGCCAAAATGCACCTGGCCAATAGACGCCGATCCTAGTGGCTCTTCTTGAAATTCGCTAAATACCTCGTTTATTTCCATTCCAAGCTCTTTTTCAACAATCCGCTTAACCTCTTCAAATGGAAATGACTGCACATGATCCTGAAGCTTTTCCAGTTCGACGATTATATCATTAGGAATGATATCGGGTCGGGTGCTGGCGATTTGCCCCATTTTCACAAAAGTAGGCCCTAACTCCTCCAAAAACAATCTTATACGTTCACCCGTTGTTTTCGTATGAGTCCCCTTTTGTCCTTTAACGAGCAACCGCTTTGGCAAGGAGAGGAATTCATGCAATCCCAACTCTTTTACAAAAAAACCAAAGCCATTGCGTGAAAACGCAACGGCGATTTCTCGATAGCGATGCATATGTCGCATTCTTCTTTCAAAAATGGGAAACCCTCCTTAAAGCAATTAAATGATTCGCAACCTCAGTCTGGCTTTTTTATTTGGTTCTCCAATTCAACAACACGCTGCTCAAGCATTTGAACTTCATCCTTGCTGGCTAAGTTCAATTCACTCATCATTTTCTTCATTCTCTCATGCATCATTGTATCCATTTCCATTTGCTTTTCTTCGCCTTTTTTCATTACATCCTGCATGAATTCCTTTGACTCCTGCTTCGACATTTCGCCTTTCTTCACGAGATCATCCATCATTTTCTGTGCCTGTTCTTTACTTGCCACAGCTAGTCCTAATCCAAGTGCCATTCCTTTTTTAATTGGGTTCTTCATTACAGTCTACCTCCAAAGTTTTGGTTTTTAATTTAAACTACAGCTTTATTATTAGTTAGTATACCTTTTCGGTTTTATAATAAAACCAAGACTGGTTAATGCTTTTATTAAAAAACCGATAAATAATGTAAAAAAGCCAAAATCCCTCAAACAGGATTTTGACTTCTTTAATGACTGACGGTTACTGATCGATGGTTATTTGAACGAAAAGCCACTACGAACCACATGATATTCATAATACTCGCGAGACCGCATATCACCATTACAGCCACCAGTGACGCGATCGCCCCATTAAACACTCCAATTCCAGTCACGATTAGTAACATTGAAGCAAAAATAAATAAGCCAATCGCACAAAAAACTGCCATGATATATTTCACCCATTCCATCTCGGCCACATACATCAGTAAAGGAGCAAAATATATTATGAGTATTCCTGGGATTGAAAGCCACATCCCCATATCATTAAATTGATTCACATTTGTGCCTAGTTCTGATAAGGGTGAAAGGGCAGCAGCTATTAAGCAACAAAAGAGTATAGCAGAGATTATTGTGTTCTTTTTAATTTTAAGAGCCTCCTTCTTTTTGAAAATACTTCCAATAATACGGATATAGATATACAGAAGTTTCAATGATATGTATCGTTCATTAAGAGGATTTAGTACAAAAACATACTTAGATTGAAAAGTTCTCGGTATTTACGATAACTACCCCTTTCTCTCTTCAACTTCACTAGAGACCGGCGTAATTATGCGATATTTTCACTCTTCTCTCTTCATTTTCACTGGAGATCGGCGTAATTATGCAATATTTACACTTTTCTCTCTTCATTTTCACTGGAGATCGGCTTAATCATGCGATATTTACACTCTTCTCTCTTCAACTTCACTGGAGATCGGCGTAATCATGCGATATTTTCACTCTTCTCTCTTCATTTTCACTCTTCTCTCTTCATTTTCACTGGAGATCGGCGTAATTATGCGATATTTTCACTCTTCTCTCTTCATTTTCACTAGAGATCGGCGTAATTATGCAATATTTACACTCTTCTCTCTTCAACTTCACTAGAGATCGGCGTAATTATGCAATATTTACACTCTTCTCTCTTCATTTTCACTGGAGATCGGGGTAATTATGCGATATTTTCACTCTTCTCTCTTCAACTTCACTGGAGATCGGTGTAATTATGCGATATTTTCACTCTTCTCTCTTCATTTTCACTGGAATCGGCGTAATTATGCTGCGGCATCCTGTTAATACTACACCAATCAATCCTAATGCTAACATCCCTTTTCACACGCGTTATTACTCTTTCTGAAAAATCAAATTCTTAATGCATTCAACAAAAAAAGAGCGATTTCTTATAAAGAAACCCGCTCTATCTTCATTATTTCTTACCTGACTTCATCGTGAACATCACAATAATAATCAGCGTAAAGGCGGTTAAAGCCAAAAATGGAATCGTTACAAAACCGAACCAATTAATGTACTCCACATTGCACGGGACACCGCTTGAACATGGTTTGATCTCTGCAAACCCCGGCACCTTTTCCACTAAATAGTGATAGAAGGAAAAACACCAACCAATTAAGGCCATCGGAAGGACGATTCTTTTAACAGATGCATCTTGATAAAATGTTCCAATTCCCAATATCAGAACAAGCGGATACATCAATATACGCTGATACCAGCAAAGCTCACAAGGTATAAACCCGCGAATTTCGCTAAAGTATAAACTGCCTAATGTGGCAACGATCGAGATGACCCAAGCGATATAAAGAGAGATTTGATTGTTTTTCATTATTCTTTTCCTGCTAATGCTTCATCAATCAGAACCTTGATTCTTTCGTAATCAAAAGGATCCTCCAACATTTTGCCATTGACCATAATGGAAGGCGTTAATTTGACTTTAAAATCATTTACTAAAGTGATGTCCTCATTTACCGAATCAATCACTTCTTTAGTCTGCATTTTCTCCAGCAGATCATTTGGATCAATATTCGTTGTTTCCTCTGCTACTTCATTCACCTTATCCATTGTCAGCCACGCAGTATCATGGTCATTTGCGGGCTGTGCTTCAAATAACTTCTTATGAAAGCTCCAATATGATTCCGGCTCAAGATCTAGAACAGATTCTGCAGCGATTGAACCAACCTTTGATTCATCACCATGAAAAAGCACATTGATATAAGAGAATTGCACTTCACCTTTATCTATATAATCCTCTTCTAATTGTGGGAAAACCGTCTCTCCCCACGATTTACATGCCGGACATTTGAAGTCCCCGAATTCAACCACTTGTACAGGTGCTGAATCATCGCCCAATATAGGCTGCCCTTCTGTTGAAGGCTGATTATCAAATACGACTTCATTGCCTTCTTCTTTATTATTATTATTACTGACAATTACAAAGATGGTTATTGCCGCAAATACAATAATTGTGAGGAAAATAATGATTTTAAATGAAGATGAGTTTTTTGTTGTAGCCATTATGTATCTCCTTTGATTTTTTACTTGTTTATCTTCATTTTATCAGAACCTTTGTGATAATTGAAAAATAGTGATGAAATCAGATTGACAAAATTGTGTAGAATTTGGATTGTATCTTCCCAAATAATCACTTTACCCCTTTATACTCTCATATTAAGCCATGCCTTTTACCATCAAAAGGCCGGACTCGAAAAGACTTATACGTCATATTGGGCAAAGAATCTCTTAACCAAGGGTATTAAATAGAGAAGACCTATGATTAATAAAATCCATGGAATGAATTTAAATCCTAAAGATGAATAATAATCGCCAAAATTATGAAAAGAAAATAACAACATGCTGGTACAAATATAAATTGACCCAATCAGCTCTTTCATCCCCAACTTACTCTCCCAGTTATCTTAATCTTAATATATTGTCTTATTCGCCAAGCTACTCCATGAATGAATCGGATCAAGCGCGCTTATAACCGGTAACTGAATGAATGGCAATGAACGCTCTCCAGGCAACAAATTAATTTCATCGTATATAAAGTCATCATCAAAATGAAGGCTTGCAGCATCCTTTCGATTGGCAGCGTAATAGACAGAATGAATCCTTGACCAATAAATCGCACCTAAACACATAGGGCAAGGTTCACAACTCGTATACAAGACACAATCCTTTAGCTCAAAAGTGTTTTATTTACTGCATGCTTCTCTAATAGCCACTACCTCAGCATGTACTGTTGGATCCTTGCTGTCTGTCACTCGATTCACACCAAATAGCACCGAATGGGCCTCCTTCGGTTGAAATATTGCGCACTGCCAATTCCACTGCCCTATTTAGAAAAAACTCATGTTTGTTTTTCTCCAAGGAATCCTCCTTAATTCTACAAATCATCTAGAGAAACTACTTCACCGTTGCTTGCATTTACGCCATAGTGACAATCTAATTTACCGCAAAGAATGTATTTCTTTTGTTTTTCATCGTATACATAGGTCGGAGTCAATTCGATTAAGTTTTTTATTTTTTCGTAGGCTGTTGCCTTATCCATAACGACTTCTTCTGCTTCGCCGGTCTTCTCCCATATGGATGTGGTATCAATAAAGTTTAATATCTGATAAGTTTGCGGATCAATGATTATTACTAGTTTAGGTTGAAAGGCATAATTGCCCTTGTCATTTTCCTTTAATACCGCATGGATATAACCGATATCACGGTACAGAGTCTTTAATATCCACTTTCCCTGATCAGCTGGATATTCCAAACTTAAGAAATCCTTTGCAGTATCCACACATCGTTTTTGGTCTTCTGCTGTGATGGGCAAGGAATCCGAGCTCGGTTTCGCTGAAAGAGCTTGCTCAATACTTACCTCGCTGCTGAAGTCTAATTCTTTTCTTGAAAAAGGGGCAGGGGTACGACTTTCCCAATACAATCTTTCATCTAACTCCACTTGCTGCCGATCATTTATACGAAAGGGAAGCGATAAAGATGCATCATTACTGACATACAATTCCTCCATGGCATAGGCAGGGGAGACCTTATTCTTTTCAAAAGAAGGGAAGTTGATTAGTTGGAATTGAGGTTCTATCCATTGCTCAGCCTGTTTAAGAGTAAGTGTATATTCCTCTTCTATCACCACTGATTCTTCTGGAAAATAGCCGTGAACAGAAAAAAATGTGAGATTTCTATTTTCGTCAAAATTTAATTCTATATATCCAGAAGGGGAGACCGCAATACCATCGATACACCCTTTAAATGATAGCTTCCCTTTTTCCTCGTTTACTAATTGAAATTGTTTCATATATGTTAATTGCGTCTCTTGTTCAATCCATTCAATCACCTTGCTCGTTTCTTTTGGGAAGCTTACCCCATTTGCAAACGTCTTGTCGCCAACAAATATCACACTCTCAAACTTTCTGCTGCCTAAATTGATCGTGATGACTGCTGTCCCTTCCGGATTCAAATCATCTTCCGAATTTTCAGCTATATGAGTAGGAAACCATTCAGTACAAAGTGAATAAATTGTTTCATGAAAAGCATTCACATTCTGATAAATACTGAAATCATGTAAATAATATTCTTCCAATCCCCATTTTAATTTTGAATAATCGACTAATTCTTTTATTCTACTATCCATTATCTTCATCCTTTATTTTTCGTATGTGTTAAACGTTCATTTAAGGTTTGATTCAATTTCTCTTTCATCGCATCAGATGTCACAATGCAGCGAATGGGCAGGAATCTGGATTCTATCTTTAATTCATAACCATCATTCACCTCTTTGGAAAATCCAAAGTATTGATGATTAATATCTATTGGCACAAAACTAAATGATTTAATTTTCCCCCATGGAACATAGCGGCTTCCTTTCACTAAACCATCATCTAATATGATGAATTGATTAAATAAATTTTCGGAATGCACTAACGGGAGAAATAGCAGCAAGTAAATGGACCAGTCAAAGAAATCAGTTGATATGCCTATGATAAATACGCTAATAATAAATAAAAGGCTCATGCTATAAACAATGATTCCCCACTTTTGACTGGGTACAGAAGGAGAATCAATTGGCCTCTGAGGCTCTATTCTGATATCTTTCATTTCCTCATTCGCTACCGGCAATATTCTGTCCTGCTTCATCTTAAATAATATTCTTATGAAACGATAAAGATAAAATCCAATAATCATTAAAAATAATCCATCTAAAATTAGCATTGATAAAATCACCACTTTCAACTTAGCGTTAAACATTTAAGTAAACATTCCAATAATTATATTTACGATTTACTAACGTTTTAGTTTCGTTAAATCAATCATACCGTTTGTTATTTTGTTTAGAACGTAATTCAACGCCAATCCTGCGCACCACATGGTTAAAATGACTACACATAAACGAATCAAGCAACTAAACAATGGGTTATGCATACCTTCCGTTATCATTCTACCGCCATAATAAATACTCATAGAAGCGATAAATACAGTCAGGCAATATGTAATAAAAACACCTATTTTTTGTACATCACTAAGCAATCTCAGCTTTTCTCTATTACGAACAATCAGGTAAATAATGAATCCTAGCCAAAGGATCAACATGATCATAGGTTTGAGCATCCTTTACTTTTTTTGATTCTCCAATTTTATCATAAATAAGAAACGGAAAACCTTTGGTTAGGATGGTCCTCATTACAATAATAATAGAGGCAGTCAATTTTTAAATTACTATTCATGGTTCTATTTTACTTAACCTTCATTAAGTAATTCTAAAGTTACCTATCTGCTAAATATGTCATAATTATGACGAAGGGTAGAAAATGAACAATCCTGAGGGGGACTCAACATGAATTACAAAAATATCACAATTGCTGGCAGTGGCGTATTAGGCAGTCAAATCGCTTACCAAACAGCTTTTCACGGATTTAATGTGACTGTTTACGACATTACTGATGAGGCGTTGGAAACAGCAAAAGGCAGAATTACGAAATTAAAAGATAGTTATAAAAACGATTTACATGTGACAGACGAAGCAGTCGACCAGGCATTTAATCGTATGTCATTTTACTCAGATTTATCAAAAGCTGTTGCAGATGCCGACCTAGTCATTGAAGCCATTCCAGAAGTGGTAAAGATCAAAACTGATTTCTACAATGAGTTGGGAAATGTTGCGCCAGAGAAAACAATCTTCGCAACAAACTCTTCTACATTATTACCAAGTCAATTTGCTGACGCGACTGGTAGACCCGCTCAATTCTTAGCTTTACACTTTGCTAATGAAATTTGGAAGAACAATACCGCAGAAGTGATGAAGCATCCAGGAACTGACATGATGGTGTTTGATGAAGTAGTTGCATTTGCTAGAGCAATTGGTATGGTTCCATTACAATTGCACAAAGAACAGCCTGGCTACATTTTAAATTCACTATTGGTTCCTCTTTTAGAAGCTGCACAAAACCTGCTTGTTAAAGAGGTATCTGATCCTGAAACAATCGATAAAACATGGATGATTGGTACAGGCGCACCATTAGGACCTTTCGCTATTTTAGATGTGGTTGGCATTAGAACGGCTTATAACATCTCTGCAGCAAAAGCAGAAGCGACCGGCAATGAGGACTCCAAAAATTTATCTGAGCTACTTAAAACTGAGTATATCGATAAAGGTAAGCTAGGCAGAGAAACAGGAGAAGGATTTTATAAATATCCAAATCCAACTTTTGCAGAACCAGATTTCTTAAAAAAATAATAAACTCTAAAGAAGCAGGAGCTGCTCATTTTTTGAGACAGCTCCTGCTTCTTTATTCATATTTGTACTTTGATGAATTCCACTTAAAATAGTGAAGCCAACCTTTCAAATGAACGTCTTTTCTCCTTATAGTCATAGACATTCGTTAAAACTAGCCATTCATCATTTTGATACCGTTCTGTAACAGCACTTAGTTCTTCTTTGACTTTTTTTGGGCTACCGATGATCATTCTCCTGCGGTTCTTTTGGATGAGTTTCTTGTCCTCTTCTCTTAACTTCATTGATTGAGCTTCTTCAATACTCGGGATGCGGCTGTCCAGACCTTTTTCCGTTCGCAAAAGCCATAAATCCTGACTAGCCGCCAACTCCTCAGCGTGTTCATCAGATTCTCCGCAAATAATAAAAATAGCCGATAAAGCATGCGGATTGCGCATCATCCCGGAAATAAAATTGTCCCGGTACTTCTGATGCGCTTCCTGCCCTCTATCTGGATGAATAAAATGACCAAATACATAGCCTATGCCCAATTGAGCTGCAAGCTTGGCACTGTTTTCGCCTAGCCCCAACGAAAAGAGCGCAGGAGCTTCTTCGGTCCGCGGAGTGGCTTGCAAACCTTTATTTCCTTCAAGAAAACGGATGAGCTCTTCCAGTTTTTCCGGGTACTTAGAAAGTTGATTTTCTTTACCATCTGAAAGTGCCAAACGAATCCGCTCATTCCCGCCTGGTGAGCGGCCTACACCCGCATCAATTCTCCCCGGGAAGAGCGATTGCAGCTGGAGTAATTGAGCGGCCACTTTATAAGGACTATATTGAGGAAGTAAAATCCCGCCACTTCCCACATGAATAGAGGTCGTACGACTTGCCGCTGCTGCCATCATAATCTCAGGCGAGCTCGATGTCATTCCTTTTGTGCCATGATGTTCAGCAAACCAATACCGTTCATACCCTAATTCTTCCGCATAGGAAACCGTATCAAGCGTCTCAGCCATCGTTTCCTCTACAGTTTTTTCCTTTGGCCTTGCGATTTGATCTAGAATGCTTAAACGCATAGGTATTCCCTTCTTCCTTTTGTGTTAGGAGAAAGTATAGCAGGTTTGAGGGTGAGATGATAAGAATGGGCCTTCTTTTCAGCAGCTAGCAATATATTCTCGAAACAGCCTTTGATCGTTTTCATTATTGTGAAGATCTGAAAAGTCTCTTTAACGAGCAGCGTAATAGCATCAATGATGTAATCAGCAATTGTGGAGCCTAGCTAACTAAAGTTGATTTCTTCCAGGTTGTTAATGCCATTGAAAAAGCTTAATTATTGGGGATTTTAATGGGCAACAGTCCTTGTTTTATAGGGGGTCAGTTACTCATGGTTGAAGAGTACCTTTGATGTCATAATCATTTACTCTTTTTATTCTTTTGCTTATCGTCACTCTGGTCTTTATCTTCTGCAAGAATTTCCTGCTCCTCATGAAATTCAACTTCACTTTGTCCAACTATCTCGTCAAATGGAGTATAAAAAGGGGTAATACTTCTCTTTTTTACAAACACCTTGTAAAACCCAATGAGAACTAATATAACGATAACAGCTGGGAAACCTACTGCCATCATATCCATAGGATTCATGTACACCCCTCCTTTTAAATACGGTGATCTGATGAGTCATTTCTTTTTATATATGAGTGGTGAAGTATAAGGTTTCACTCTTAAACGATCACCCCATGATGTAAGTACTATTAATGATAGCATTAAAAAGTAGGGAGTTGCCGCAGTAACTCCCTACCTAATACATGCAATTTAAGTCATAATAAAAGAATGCCATCTCTGTCAACGTCCACAACCTAAAACTGAAATATTCACCTTCATCTTTAGTCTTCTTCAATAGCTGTATTTCCAATTAAATGCTACTTGCTTTACTTTTTTTCCATTACTGCAAAGTAATTGCCTTCATCATCAGCAAAGTTGAATACTCTTCCACTAGGCATAGTCACCATTTCTCCAACTGTAATCGTTTGATCAGTGAACTCTTGATATAATTTATCAATATCATCCGAATAAAACATTAAAGAAGGCGTACCCAGATTTAATTCTGGCTGCATTTTGCCAATGAGCTCCTTATTATGGAGAATAAGGCTCGTCTCCGCTTCCCTCGACGGGGCAATCTCAATCCATCTCATTCCTTGCCCGTTATCTTCTTCCGAAATCACGCTAAACCCTACTTTTTCTGTCCAAAACTTCACACTTTCATCTTGGTTATTTACATATAACATAATTTGACCGACTTTATTAATCATTTTCTTTTCCTCATCTCTTCATTTAGTTTTTTCATATATTATCTTTCAGACATTACATTATATTTTATACAAAAAAGAATCCCTCAGTCTACTCTCACTATTCAATCTTATTTAACTAGCTTATACATCAGGATATCGTCAATATATTCATTTTCATTTATCTTAAATTCCCTTATTTTTCGTCCTTCTTCTATGAAGCCCATACTTTTGTACAAGGCAATCGCCCTATGGTTTGTTGAAAATACACCTAAACTAACCTTTTCAATGGTTGGATGCTTTTCAGCCCAGTTTATTAATGCTTTCACAAGGTTTTTTCCAATCCCCATGCCTCTGTAATTTTGACTAATCATCATTGTTATGGAGCCTATGTGGGACATTCTCTTTCTATCTTGAGAATGAAAGACAATCCACCCAACTAGATGTCCATTTACTTCAGCTACCAGTAGCGTCCCTTTTTCATTTTCCAATAAACTTTCTAGCCATTCTCTTTGTTGTTCTAGTGTGTTATTAACCTCTTCGGAAACGGATATTAAATACTTGCCTTCCGAAATAACTGCATTCTTCACCTCCAGAATTTTTTCGGCATCCTCTATTTCCCCAATCCGAATCGTGCATACACTATTATTTTCAGAAACTGACATTCTAATCCCCCTAAGTGATGCTTCGTATTAGAATTCCACATCTGCTAATAAAATCCTTCTTCAGCCAATCCATGTCTTAACGATAGATTAGCTGCAGCAACACCGTGATTGATCGTATAAATCACGCCTTCTTCCTATATGTAATATCCTTCCATGTTTTAGACTGGACGAATGATTGAATGAATGATTTAAATAAATTTAAGCGGGAGTCTTTGCAACATGAATGTATTAAACTTAACCATCAATGAAAAAGACCAAGTATCAAAAGACGACGCAGGGAGATTTCAGCATGTCTATAGAACCGGTCTATGTTCCTGTTACTCTTATAAGGGATGTGAAGTATTGTGGGATGAACTAAGAGATTTATCTTTAGATGAGTCCTGGTTAAAAACAAAACTCTCATCCCAAAGTATTTTCGAGTATAGTAAAGCCGAATGGTTGGAGGGTGATGGGCTGTTTGCCCAACTTATTGAACAGATTGATAAGTAAAATGAACTTGGTATGAACAACTAATCGTGAATTACGATGACTTTCTTTAATCTACACCATGCTTTGTCTTATCAGTTTGTCAGAATAAAGAAGATCTGTTATTCAATGTTGAAGGATATTTAATATTCAAAAGTTAGCGCATCTTCCCTATCCTGAGGCTTAGGTTCATCTAATGCTCATAACAAATGCTTGTCCCTCTCTGTCAGAAAACACAATTCATTTGTTTTTACTCGATTACATCAAACCATAATGGAGACCTATCTTTAGGGTCACCTTTATAATTTATTGTTATTTCCTCACCATTCTTAATGTCGGATATTGCATGAAATTCGATCAATAAATCATCTGTAATATAATGAAATTCAGCATTTGGCGTGTATGAATGATTAAATAATGATCCATACCCTAAAGCAATTGCTGTATCCTCGTAATTTTCTCCCCAATAGAAACCGTAATGGTATAGAATCGTTTTTTTCAGATACTTCCACTCTTCTTTAGGTGATATTATAACGGGTGATACCTCAATGAGTTCGCCCACCTTAATATCCCGTGTAGAAAATACTCCTCTTCCATACTTTTGAGTGTCTTTTATACATATTGGTCCCACTGCAGCAAGCAGCTCCCTTCTCGAATTCTTCGTAACAATGTTTTTACATTTATTACATTGAATATATAATAATATGAAAGGTTTCTTCATTATGAATGTATGTTTAACCCAATAAAGCAAAATTTATCATTAGTTGCTTTCAGTGCAATGATGAGTGTTTAAAAGCTAACTCATGTTCTAAAATAGCTAAAATGATAAACAATCCCTTTACACTTTAGGTTAATATATATTTCCTCTTATATTTCCCAAGAAAAAAGAGGGGCAAAAATCTCGGCCCCCCTGACTTTATGCTATTAAAACTTCACAGTTGATGGTGTCACACCTTCTGGATAGACATCTTCACCACCTTTTTTGTTTATGAAAACGTTGTACCACATATCTGCCACCACATCAGGATCATCAAACTCACCCGTATTCGGCTTCATGAATAAGATTTAATGACCATTGTATTAAATCAAATCGATAAGCACAAAGAGCTAAATGAAACGACAATCATCAGCCTCTTCCTTGCCATTACAGAATTCCAATATGCATTAATATCACAATGTAAAAAAAGCTTCGAGGCGTTTACTGCAACCATTGAGAGTACAATAAAAAAAGAAATGGAAACAGTCTTCCATCCTATGCTGCTAGAACAGCATCCTGCTTATGATCCCGAGTCACTAAGAGTAGCAGCAGTTATGCTGAGCTGGGGAATATATGCCGCTACACTGGACTGGCAGCAAAATAGCAAGGTGCAGGCCGAAGAATAGATAAAAACAGCTATTCCGTTTTTTACTCATGGTATGGGTATTTTTGATTTAGATTCTTAAGAATTCAGTTAAATGATGCATCGAGTTGATACTTTTCAAGAAGAAAAAAAAAGCCTTGCCACACTAGTAAGGCTTTTAAATGTTCTATACTATCAAAATTTAACCCAACTACGCCAATAGTCGCAGAAAAAATCAACCTTTACTCGGATTAAAGCGTATATCTAAGCAACTACAATAGAGATAGAAGAACTTTAATAAAGGTAAGGTGATAATTCATTATGAAATTTGAAATCATTTCTTTTCAAACGAAACAAATTACAAACATGAAGGAATTTTACACGCAAAAGCTTAATCTGGAGTTAATGATTGATGAACAAGATAGATTCTCGGTAAAGGTAGGCGACACAGAATTAATATTTAAAGAAACGGCTGCTGCAAATAATCCCATCTATCACTTTGCCATTAATATCCCTCATAACAAAATGAATGAAGCTAAAGCATGGATTAAAAAGCTGATTGATCTCAATATAGTAGATGGTGAAGATGAAGTATTTTTTGAAAGCTGGAACGCGAATGCTATTTATTTTACCGACCCTGCCGGGAATATAGTTGAATTCATAGCCAGGCATAATCTCAATAATCGTATTGAAGCACCCTTCCATTCTAATCATCTATTAAACATCAGCGAAGTTGGAGTGATTGCGAGTGAAGTGATTCCATTCGCTAAAAAAATGAACGGCCTTGGGCTTGGTAATTGGCGGAATGGTAATGAAGGTTTAACGCCAATCGGCGATGAGGAGGGATTGTTTATCATTGTTAAAAATGAAAGACGTTGGTATTTCTCTGACCAATTGGCGGCTTTTTATCCTGTCGAGGCAACCATAAGAAATTTTGGGAAAATCTGCTTTCATCGCCTGGATGACTTTATTTTCGAGCCATTTTCTTAAAAAAATGATGGGCCGGAGCATGGACAGAATTCATATATCCATGCTCCAGCCCATTTTTATTTATTTCCTGGAACGAACAAGATGATCAACGTCGATAAAAGGAAATAAAGGTTTAATTTCAGAAAATCTATGTGTCTCTAGTGCTTCTTCCGCAAGCTCTTGGAGAAAATCATCATCAAGAAAAGGGGCAATGATCCGGAGCGAAGAGAATCCTTTGCTTTCATAGCTTTGTCTGCTGATATCTTCCATGCAATCGTCACTTATAAATGGGAAGAGCGAGGATATTTCACACAAACCATTTTTCATACATTCCTTCTTTGTAATATCAGGCATTGTTTCCCCGCGTTCTCAGTTGCTGATCGCTTGGTAGGTAACGCCTAACTGATCGGCAACTCCCATTTGTGTGAACTGCTTTTCCTTCCTCAGTTTCGCAATTTTCTTGCCAGTTTTCTTCATATCCATTATTTTCATCACCCCCTCATTTGAATAACTTAAGTCTAGAAAATAATCTATTAAAAGTATATCAAGTTCTCGTTGAGTTGCCTGCTCCTGCATGTGCATCAGCAGGATTCGACTAGCTAAATGGACGATTGAGTTGAAGCAACAGCGATGTCTAGTATAAAAAAAGAGTGCACCGCAGTTATCGGTGCATTCTTCAATCAGACCTAATCAATCCTAATACTACCTGCTGACACAGATATATTTAATTCGTTTACCCCAGTTGTTCTATGAAAAATCTCCTGACCTGGCCCGTGTTTTTTTATTTTATCCTTAAGGAATTTATTGTTGTCAGAGATAATTTTGCCATTCTTAGTAGTAATATTTAGTCCTATTTCTTTCAAGTCTAATTCACTGGGCAATGTAATCTTTACTTTGCCATTGGACAGTTTAATATTGTTTTTTCCTTTAATATCAGCGAAATGCAAATGTTTTAGATTTCCAGTCTGATTCTTTATATTGACCTCTCCGTCGACTGCCCCTATATCGATTGAACCGTTCTTTGCATCAATATTTAATCTCTCACCTTTATAGGAATCCACATGAATATTGCCTACATTTGAACTTAAGGATAATCTGCTTATTTCACTTGGAGCTTGAACATGTATGTTCCCATTCTGGGTTTTAATCTGAACTTGGTCTAATAAACCTGGAGGAACTTTTAGCACAAATTGTCCTCTTGTGTTTGACCCTGGCACCATATACATCCATTTCTCCGGAATCCCTTCTACCTTAATAACCGCTTCCTCATTGTGATAAATAATATCTATATTAGGCGTTAGTAAAGACCATTTTGGACCTGTGTATTCTGCATGTAAACTTGAACCACCCTCTACAAGAGCAATATTAGAAATGTCGGATTCAACAATAATCTTTTCTACGGTTTTCAAATCGCTCTTATGCTCAAATCTCTTTTTGCCATGATTAAAAACAACCAATGAGCCAATGATTATCAATGTAATCACTCCAATCATAAATGGTTTTCTTTTCAAATGTTCTCCTCTTTTCTAAAGGACCTCCCTATTCAAACAGCTCATTTATGAGATGATCCAGCATGAATTCGAATACTTCGAAATGGTCAGGCCGCATTACTTGTTTCACGTTAAGGATAGACAATAACGCATTTATAACAGAAAATGCTTGTTCTTCGCTTACTAATAATTTCAATCCAGCACTATGAATGTTTTCCCGGAAGAATTTTTCATTATCAAATTTCAACTTGAGCACACTTTCTTGTGGCAGCTTATTTAAAAAGGACAAAAAATCCGGACTAATGACAGAATATAAAAAGCTGTTTTTTGCATACTCTTGATAAAGCAGCTTGATTGCTTTTGCGAAACCTTGTTTTGTTGGTTCTTTAGATATCATCTCTTGCATGAAGTCCTTCAAATTATTCTGCAAAACTTCGAGTGTTTCAATAAACAATGATTCTTTTGAGGAATAGCACATATAAAATGTGCCAATTGAGATTCCAACCTTCCCGCATAATTCACCCACATTGGTTTTTTTATATCCATGTACCGCCCAACTTTTCTCACATTCTGATCGCAGTTTTCCTTTGATTAGTTCCTTATCTATTTCAGAAAAACCCTTAGGACCTTTTGCCATTGCCATTCATCCTTTCTTATTGCGAATAAAAATATAAATTTATTCGTAATATAAATATACATTTGGCGAACTTTTCTGTCAATTAAAAATTGATTAAAAACTGGCTGACGGAGTCATTGAAAAGTTATGATAGGAATGAAACATGAATTCACAGAAGAAAAGGAGACACACAATATGAAGAAGGGCAAAGCTGCCTTCATAGTAACCATTTTGCTAGTGGCAGTGATTTACTATGTCTCAGTTAAAGAGAATACTATTCCAATAGATAAGACAAAAGAAATTCAAGCAATTGTGGATGATACAAGCCATGGGAAGGTTCAAGTAGATTGGCGAAATGTCGCAGCGGTAGCACAAATCGAATATGGCATCCAATCTGTATCTAAACAGGAAATTGAAAGCATTGCTGCCCTATTTATAGAAGAAAGAGACAATGACTATATATTAAAAGATATAGACCAAGTAACAAAAGATAAGAATTACAATCAAGAACAGAAGCAGCGTGTTGAAGCTTTCTTTAAGCAATTAGATGATGAAATGAATACTGCAGCGATAAACAATCAAAAAACAATGCAGCGGGATTTCATTAAAGAGATGGAAGAAGCCGCAATATCTAATTACAAGACACACAACATCCTCCCTTCTATCACCATTGCACAAGCCATACTGGAGTCCGATTGGGGAAGATCAACTTTATCATCACAATATAACAATTATTTTGGCATTAAGAGCCATAATTGGCACGGAGATTCAGCGAATTTAACTACGAAAGAGTTTCACAATCAGACGATTAAAGATGATTTCAGAGTGTACAACAATCTGAATGAATCTGTTGCAGATCATGGTGAATTTCTATCTACTCACTCTCGTTACGAAAAGAATGGATTGTTCTCAGCCAATACCTACATGGAGCAGTCGATGGCCTTACAAGCAGCTGGCTACAGTACGATAGAGAATGAACATGGCGAAAAAATATATAGCAAGCAATTAGTAGAAATCATTCAACAACATCAACTACAGCTAATCGATAGTCAAGCACAGCTTAAACATGGCTGATATATATTTAGCTCCTGTAAACCCTATCTTGCATGTTAAAGAAAAAGGTCAATATTCATCGGCATCATTTCCTGCCGATTGGAATTGACCTTTTCTCATTCATTATTTTGATAGCTCAACAGTGAATGGCGCTAATTCCCTCTGTTCAATAAAACTCGAAAAATCAAATTGCAATATCGTATTCTCCAAAGAGAAGTTATCTATTTGTTCCTCGCCATTTAGTTGAAATACAGATTGAAACTGATAGGTTTTCTTATCAATTAATGTCACTTCGTTACTGGAAATGCTATGTTTTTCTGGAAGTATAGGATTGTCTAAATCAATTTCTCCAACAAAATCCTGATCAATTAGAGCGAATGAGTACTTTAAGTTATTGAGAAGCAGGTCTAAACGATGATTACTCATTTTCCCATTGAACTGATAATCAATAATGACTTGATCATCCTTTTCAGTGATGTTATTCACTTCAATTCTTAAATCTGATCGCTCGCTTCCAAGCGTAAATGATGAAGCATCAAGCAATTGCTGTACTGGCGGTTCAGTTATACTCATAAATGGATAGAATGTAATTGTTTGAACATCCTCGCCTATTTTATCTATGGATTTGCGCAATGATTGAGTGTAGCCCTCTTCATTTTTTGACTGTGCAAGAGTTGTATTATTAGCGTAATTAAACAAAATATTTCCTTTCTCATCGACCGCTTTTTTAAAATCGATTTGATCGCCCTTGTAGTCGGAAACTGTTTGAAATGATAGTGTTGACGATGCTTTGGCTATCTTCATTTCATTTAAGCTGATTTGAACGCGCTCATCTGGATAGGATTCTGTATGATCAAGCGCGATGGTTTTGTTCTTCATTTGAGAGATGGGCGTGTTAAAAGTCCAACCTCCTTTTATGCCATTAATATGGTGAATGGTGATAGGTAGCAAAAAGTCTTCATCGATTGTGGTATATGGATAGACTAATTTCCATTGAAAGTCATATCCCCCAGCTTTGCTGTTTACATCAGTAGACATACTGCTTAACCATGGATCATCATCGCCTTTATTCTCTTCAAAATTCACATCAAAGCTTAACTCACCTTCTTCATTTTTACCTTTATTCAACTCGCCGCTTACGTGCCCTAGGATGGAGACCACATTGCCGTCAAAGTAGGCCTGATTCAACTGAACTGTTACACCCTCTTTGGTTACGGTTTGATTCAATTCGGTTACTGAATCTTGTTGTGCTAGTTGCATGCCCATTTGATCGCCAAATTGCTCGAATATGCCTCCGATGATTGGCGCTCCCGCTAATACTCGATTCATGGTTGGATTAAATAGACCAGAAATAAGGGTGATGGAGATGAGTGCCGCTGAAACGCTGCTGCTAATTATTATTTTTTTCTTTATAAAGGGTTTTATGTTTCGATCTCGTTTGATTCCCCGGTCAATCGCATTGAACACATCATCTCTCGGAACGTCTATTTGCTCAATTAAGTTTTTCATTTGCTTCTTATCCATGGAGACTCCCCCTTTCCAAGCTTATTTTGAGTGCTTCTTTTCCTCTGCTGAGGTAGGTTTTTACAGTTCCTTCAGGTATCTCCATTAATTCACTAATGGTTTTAATTGAATAATCGTTGTAATAAAAAAGTATAAGTGCCGTACGATAACTGTCCTTCAAACTCCCTAAAGCATCCATCAGCAGCAGTGCATCATCATTAATAGAGCCATTGCTGCTTTTTAAACTAAGTAAGACCTCTTCTGTTAAAGGAACAATGACTTTCCTTTTTGCTAGCAATTGTCCTGAACAGCGAATGACGATTTTAGTGAGCCATGTCATGAAATACTCGGGGCTTTTGATTGTATGAACGGATATCAAGGCTTGATAAGCAGCCTCTTGCACAACATCTAAGGCATCTTCTTGATTCTGCACATATAGAAAGGCGGTGCGGTAAATTTGCTGATAATGCTTTTTAAGCAATTGTTCAAATGCTTTTTTATCCCCTTTAATGGCTCTTTTAATGAGCCTGCGATTGCGATCTTCCATCTCACAACTCCTTTCAAGTAATTAGTGGAGAAAAACACTGAAAAAAGTTTCAAATAAATTCATTAAAATGATATTTTCAGACCATACAATGTAAAATCATCCATTAATTTTTTAATATTAATTGTATGGTTCCCCTCTTTTACGTTCGTCTATTAGAGAAGAAGCATGAGGGTGGTCTGTCCTTTTTGATTAAATCTTTTTAAACATATCAGAAAAGTATTTTACTAGACGAGTATTTTCGGGGGAGTTTGCTGATGAGTAAAGGAATATTTAAGTTTTTATTTTGGTCGATGATTGTTTTTTATATTTTTTTAATAGTAGAATTGCTGTTTTTATCAAGAGGCGGGTATAGGAATGTCAATCTTGTACCTTTTGAAACCATTACCAGTTATATAAATGTAGATAATGGCATACGCAGAAAGTTAGTGGATGTGAATGTGTGGGGCAATATCCTGATGTTTGTTCCAGCAGGAATGTATCTTATGATTTTTAATAAAGGGGAATTTTTAAAAACCCTTCTCATAATATGCGGACTTTCTATTGCTGCTGAAACCATTCAATATATTTTTGCTATTGGAGCAACAGATATAGATGATGTGATTTTGAATACATTTGGCGGTTTTATCGGGATACTGATTTACTTGGTATTGGCGAAAATCTTCAAAAGTGAACATCGTATAAAGAAATTTATTGCGGCTATTTCTGGTTTAGTAGGCATACCCGTTTTAATTATTGCTATTATCGTTACGATTGTTAATTGGTAGCTGTAACCCCTCACATCTTGAGGGGTTTTTGTTTACCACTTCAGAGGATAAGTTCTGGCAGTTAGTCATTTTATTTAAGATAAAACGTTGGCCTGCTTTAGATATTTTTTAAAAAGCTCAGCTTTAATATTCCCTTATTTGATGCGTCTGCCCTTTCCATGAGGAATAACCATTGGCGTGCCAAAAATTGGATCGCCTACTATATCGCAATCCAAATCAAATACCTTCTTTACCAAGTCTGGCGTAATCACTTCTTCAGGCTTTCCTTTCCCATATACCTGCTGATTTTTAATGGCAATAATGGAATGTGCATATCTGCTAGCTAAGTTGATATCATGCAACACCATGAGTATCGTTCTTTTTTCGGTTTGGTTTAACTTGTATAACAGATCCAGTATTTCAATCTGATGGGTAAGATCCAAATAAGTAGTTGGCTCATCCAGTAAAATAATGCTCGTATCCTGCGCTAACGTCATGGCAATCCATGCCCGCTGTCTTTGTCCGCCAGAGAGCGAGTCGACCGTACGATCCTTTAATGATTCCAGTCCAGTGACTCGAATCGCTTCCAGCACTTCTTCTTCGTCTTTCGTTGTCCACTGTTTCAGCCAATTTTGATAAGGAAATCGGCCTTGCTTCACTAATTGCATTACCGTCAACCCTTCTGGTACAGAATGGGATTGGGGAAGAATGGCCATTTTCTTGGCTACATCTTTAGTCGATTGTTTGGCAATTTCCTTGCCTTCCAATAATACAGCACCCGACATCGGTTTTAGCAATCGTGCAATCGAACGAAGGAGAGTTGACTTCCCACACCCATTTCCTCCAATGAATACTGTAATTTCGCCCTCTGTGATCTCCACATCCAACTCTTTCAGAATAATGGAGTCCCCGTAGGAAAGAGTAAGCTGTTTTGTTTCAATTGCATTGACCATGATTATCCTCCTCTCCTTGCAATGACCTTAGGATGTTTTCGTTTTTAATAAAAGATAAATAAAATACGGAGCGCCGATACAGGCCGTGAAAACGCCTGCCGGAATTTCTAGCGGCGAAAATAGCGTACGGCCGATCAAGTCAGAGACTAATACTAAAATAGCGCCGATTAATGCAGAGATTGGCAATAATGCGCCAAAATTCGAGCCGACTAATCTCCTAGCCATATGCGGAGCCATTAAGCCAACAAACCCTATACCTCCAGCAAAAGCAACAGCACAACCAACTAATGCGGTGCTAATCGCCAGCATTACCATTCTTTGCTTCTGAACATTACTTCCTAACCCGACAGCAACCTCTTCTCCCAGCTCCTGTACATTAATATTTCTTGAATAAATAAATGCAAAAAAGATGAAAGCTAAGCTCCAAGGCGCCAATATGAGTACATTTTGCCAAGATGCAGCTGAAACAGATCCAGTGATCCAAAGATTGACCTGACTTGCTCTGTATATCGGTCCAACAAGAATCATAAATGTCGTTAAAGCTTTCATTAAAGCGGTTATTCCTATTCCAATCAGAACCAGCCGAATGGTTGATACGCCTTTTTTCCATGATAAGACATAGACCATAATAGCAGCCACTGCCGCACCTGTAAACGCCGCTACTGGCATCCAATTGATACTGACGGTTAATGAGTAGTTCTCGTCACTGAAGATCGTTAAGAAAGTTACTACAGCTACTGAGGCTCCCCCAGTCAGGCCGATAATATCAGGCGAGGCCAGCGGGTTGCGGATCATGCCTTGAAGAATAGCACCTGCGACAGCTAAGCTCATACCTACAAAAAGAGCAGTTAAGATTCTTGGAAGACGCAAATCAGTGATTACTAGGGTATCTAGGTCAGACCCTTGTCCCAAAAAAACTTGCAGTACTTGAATGGGAGCTATGTACATCTCTCCTATTCCAGTGCTTGCCACAATGATGCTTAAAGTAAGCACTGCCATTATTGCGAAGATCATGCCAGCTCTTGGATATAATAAAAATGAAACTTTTTCATTGTATAAGCGAAGGCTTTTATATTTTTTCATTGCCGCCAAACCCCTTTCTTGCAATATAAATAAACAGAGGGGTTCCAATTATAGCTGTCATGACTCCTACAGGTATTTCTCTCGGCATTAATATGTATCGGGATAGAATATCTGCTGCTATTAATACAATAGATCCTAATAAACCGGAAAAAGGAATCAGCCACCTGTGATCATTGCCTATGCAATAACGGGCAATATGCGGAATCACCATACCGATGAAGCCAATCGGCCCAGCAATGGCTACAGCTCCTCCAGCCAGTAGTATAACGGTTAAACCCATTATCAATTTCAACCTGCCTGTCTTTAGACCAAGACCTTTAGCAACGTCCTCTCCTGTCGCTAATACATTCATTTTGCTAGAAAACATCATTGATAGAACGATGCCTATGATGATATAAGGAAGAACCGAGGTTAATATCTCCATTTTCCTGCCGGCAACTGAACCGGCTAACCAAAAGAGCACTTGTTCAAATGCCGCTTCATTAGTCACTAGTATTCCTTGAGTCAGAGAAGAGAATAATGCTGCCATGGCCGCACCTGCAAGCGTGATCTTCATCGGTGTCAGTCCATCTCTTCCGTTCATGCTAATTACATATACGCATAGGGCAGAAATAGCCGCACCTGCAATAGAAACAACGGTAAAATGCTGCAAATCACTCATGCCAAAGAAGGTCACGAACAGGACAATTGCAAATCCGGCTCCTGCATTAATTCCTAATATATCTGGTGAAGCTAACGGATTCTTAGTAAGGGTTTGCATAATGACACCAGCGATCGCTAGGCTAGCCCCCACTGTTGCGGCGATTAATGCACGAGGCAGCCTGACTGTCTGGAGAACAATATGCTCGTTAGAACCATTAAAGTGAATAAACGAATCCATTGCCATCGACCAGGTCGTATTGGTATATCCATAAACGATACTCATGCAAATGGCAGCTACTGTTAACAGGATGCCTGCGATCATTCCCAGCCATTTTTGTTTCGTGGTTTTTAATAACATATGAAATTTCCTTTTTATTATAAATTTGGTCACTAGAATCGAATCCATCATCTATTAAATTCTTAAAATTAGTAAAATTGGTTTACTCTTATTAAATGATAATTATTGCCCAAAGTCAATGATTCTGAAAATCATTATCAATTAGATTGACAAACGATTACATACAGATATATTATTATACCGATCGTATAAACAATCAGAATACTTTCAATACATACTTTGGAGGGCTTTTAATATGAAGCGCAATCTATCATTTATTTTGGTTTCAATATTCACTCTTATTCTACTTGCTGCCTGCGGCAGTGACAAGAATGAGAAATCAAACGCAACTGAGAAAAATGAAGCAAATACAAGCTACACAGTAAAACATGCAATGGGAGAAACCACATTGGATGAAGCGCCTAAAAGAATAGTCGTGTTAACCAATGAAGCAACTGAAGCCTTGCTGGCATTAGGAGTCAAACCTGTAGGCGCCGTTCAGTCATGGCTTGGTTCACCTTGGTATGATCATATTAGCAAGGATATGGAAGGCGTAGAAGTTGTTGGCGTTGAACACGAGGTAAATGTAGAAAAAATAGCTGCTCTTAAACCTGATTTAATCATAGGAAATAAGATTCGTCAGGAAGCTGTCTATGACAAATTGAATGCCATTGCCCCTACCATTTTCTCAGAAACACTTCGTGGTGATTGGAAGGAAAACTTTGCATTATATGCTGAAGCCTTAAACCAAAAGGAACAAGGTGAAAAAATTCTTGCAGACTTCGATAACAATGTAGAAACCCTAAAAGGACAACTAGGGGAGAAAACAAATCAAGAAATCTCTGTCGTCCGCTTCATGGCAGATAAAGTACGAATCTATTACACTGATTCATTCTCAGGTGTCATCTTTGATCAATTAGGATTCAAGCATGCCGAGCACCAAGCAGAGCTATTCACTGAAGATAATCAGCTAGGGAACCTGGCAATTGATGTAGGAAAAGAAGTCATCCCGAAAATGGACGGAGATATCTTATTCTACTTCACCTATGCAGTCCCTGGAGATAAAATTGCCGTTGATACTGCAAAAGAATGGACAAATGATCCACTCTGGAATAACTTGAGTGTTGTGAAAAATGGCAAGTCTTATGAAGTAGATGATGCAACATGGAATACATCTGGTGGTGTATTATCAGCTAATATTGTGTTGGAGGATTTGGAGAAAATTCTGCTTCCTTAAATGAATGAAAACCTTGAGTTCCTGAGTGGACTCAAGGTTTTTCTGCCTTTCAAGATTTTTTCCAAATGCTTATTTCCCCTACATCCAATCACATTGTCTACCGCCCTTTCCAGTTTAAAGGACATTATAGTTTCTTTATGGCAAAGGATAGAACTAGAAGCACCTCTCAAAATTCCACGCCAGGAAAATTCCTGGCTCTATTCATGCGTAACGAATGTAGTATAATTTACAGTATGTCTATTATGAGGTGTATAGTATGCCAGATGAACCATACGTAGATTTACGTGTAAGAAGGACAAGAAAATCGATTCTCTATAATGGTCACACACACTTTTAAATTAGATGAAATTCAATCAGCCTTTGATCAAGCGAAACCATTAAGGTTATTGTCGATTTAGCATAATATCCGTTTCAATCATTTTAAAAAAAGAGCGCAATCTAAACTTCACCCTCTATTTTATACATCGCGTATATATTATAAACCTGCTTAATGTGTAGAGATAATAAAGGTGGTTCATTTTGTTCCTAGAAATACAATAACCATCTATCAGTCACTTTGATAGATGGTTATTAAAGATGTTTTAAAAATTGTTTTTCTTCAATTCTAATTTTCCGAAGAATAAAGTTGGTTCATTTCGGAAGACGAATCTTCAATAATCGTCACTAGATCCTTTTATTCCTGATTAAACCACAGTGGATCTTTGTCATCAACGTCGCCATTATAATTGATTAGAATTTCATCTCCTGCTTTTATATCTGTGTAAGCATAAAAGTCAAATGTGTGATTTTTAAAGTTAATCTCATAAATGGCATTAGGTTCATAAGAATGATTAAACAACATTCCATACCCAAGAAGGATAGCAGATTGATCTAATCCATACTCAAAAGCATAATCAGCGAGTAATGTTTGCTCAATGTATTGATGCTGGTCATTTGGATAAGAAATTACAGGTGCCACATGTAAAAGTTCTCCTTTTTTGATTTCACATGTAGTAAATACCCCTCTATTAAATTCTCCATCACTTAATGGAGATGTTTTAACCTCAATCATGTTTGTTCGCCTACTCACTTTTTAAAATATTCTTTCTAACTGTAACATTAATTTGAACGTTGAGCTCTTTTTATTTGTTTTTATTTTACACGACTTTATTATAAATTAAACAACTTTATTGTCACCGAACACTAGCTTCTTTCTCGGCAACTTTATGAATAGAAAATGTTTGAGTATGTCCTGTACTAAAAAAATGGACTGCAATGGATGTAATTCTAAGTGTCCAACCAGCTTTTATACTAAAAACTTTCGCATGAATAATGGATAAGCACCAGATTAGTGCATTATCTACTAAATTTTAAAGTTCGTTTAACCCTTTACGTCGTTTTGATAATCTTGTTTAGTAGAACCCATTCTCCTAAAAACAAAAACATCCGTTCTCTTATTTTGATTATAAGCGAACGGATGTAATATATTCAAATATTAAACAACTTTATTTTTTTAAACGACTTTATTGTAAATGCAACAACTTTATTGTCACTCTACAATTAAATGTAGCAATAAAATAAAATTTGATTAAAAAGTTCCCTTCAATCCTTATTTAACGGCAAACGTAAAAAAAGCCATTTGAAAAAAAATTAGTCAAAATGAATTTACTCTTTTAGCTAAGTATTAGATTTTTATAAAAAAGTTTGATCACAAGAATCCGTTTATACCCCTAAGTTTAGTGCTTTGTATCCACAAGTAATTTTATCTCTTTTATTTGTTCTATGTGTCGCTGTTCATGCAAATATATCTGTTCAATCCACTGATCAAGAGGTAATTCACCTAAAGCAGGATGCTTCACTGATTTTTCCTCCAATATGGATTTATCTTCTATAGTACTAAGAAAAGCCATCAATTTTTTTCTCGAATCATTTAACAAATCAATTATTTGTGGAACTTCAAATGATTCTACATTTGGTTCAACGATCTTTGGAGCTTTAATCTTTTTCGTTCTATCCAATAGTATGAATTGAACATTTTTACGTTCTTTTTGAGTACGATCATTCTCTTTTAATCCCCATGCAATAGCCTTTATAGATGCCTCTTCCACTAAAACTAAGTGATGGCAAACTTGTGCTATACTCCACATATTCATATCTGGCTTACTATTAAGTTGAACCTCACTTAATAAAGCAATTTCCTTTACTAGGTTATTTCTCGTTTCATACAGATTTTCATTTACTAATTTATTCATGAGATTTTCCCCTTTACCAGAAAGTGCGTACTTAGATTCCTATTCTGCTTTCATTCGTCTTATACCTTTATTTGAATAAAAAAATTGCCTAGATAGATATATCTAAGGCAAAAAACTTCGTGACTTTATTTTAAATCTACATTAAATATGTAGAGATAATAAAGTTGTTTAATTTTATTCTTAAAAATACAATAACCTCCTTTCTAATAATCGTTTAGGAGGTTATTAAAGTTATTTAAGAATTTATTTACACACTGAAAGATAGTTTAAGGATAATAAAGTTGTTTAATTTTCAAAAAGCGAATAGTACAACATACCCTTTCTCAACCTTTTATTTATCCAATTCACCTCGTTTTGGACTTAATAAAATAATTAAACTAATCCTCCCAATAAAAAATAGCATCCATGACTAAATACCCTCTAGGTTCACGATAGATTGTTGGAATTTTCGTCTGAAAAGACAAAGGTTGATTTATTTTTTCAGCTTCCAACAATTCATAATCAAACTCTTTTAAGGCTTGTTTCAATTTTTCTTCAATGGTTTGAAATTTCTCGCTTAAATATAATAGATTTGGACCACCAAGTAAAGAACCGTATGCCCCACCAACTACTTCGTTCGTTTCGATACGAATTGTTTTATATCTGTCATCTCCGCCCATGATTACTACAGGTGCTAAACGACAAATATCAATAATAATCCCTTCTGTCTTTATCTCTCGACGACCGTACTTCTCTTCAACGACTATAACATCTTCTTTTTGATAACAAAAAAGTTCAACAAAGGAGGCGTAGCCACTGCCAAAATGATTCCACTCTGCTTCACATACTAAATTAGGAATACGGTTTATTCGATGAAATAACCGTCGGATATGTGCTTCAATTTCTTGCTCATTATTTGTATCATATGGGAAATTGTTCCCTACCATTTTCCCTTCAATTAAGTCTTGTAATTGTTCATTAGAAAACATAAAGCACATCTCCTTTTTTCTTCACTGTACGAATACCGAAACTTCTTCTTTCTCAGAGAAACAAGAAAAGATGGTATGAAGAACCAATTCCACACCATCTTTTTAAATATCTTTATTATTTTTTAAATGACTTTATTGTAAATTAAAACAACTTTATTATTATTTGTAAACATAAAATGTTGCTGAAATAAAATTTGATCTAAAAGCCTTACAAATCCGCATTCTATGGTAAAAAAAAGAATTCATCTTAAAAAAAGATTGATTAAAATGGATTCTTTTTCAGCAGATTTGAGTTTAGTTTTTATAAAAAAGTTTGATCATTTTCTACTTATGTTCTTCAGCCATCTCGCCCTTTGATTGAAGTTACTTATTCCTAAAAAGATATATCCAAAATCCGAGGGTATCTCTGCCCCATTTCAGATATGTACTTCTCCAAGTCCGGATCTTTTGTAACATCGCATCGCGATCTGGATCATCAGGATGTTCGTAGCAATAATTCTCAATGGACATAGCATAAAGCCACTCATATTCATCCCATTCATCGTCGTTAGTAGTGTATGACCAGAGTGGAATTAGGCCTAGTTTTTCGCCAACCTCCACATTCTCGAAGTGGCTTCGTAATTCGGATTCTTCCGCTCCTCCGAGCGCCTCCAAATATTCTTTACTTGGCTGCTGCTTCCAGTAGCCTTCACCGATGAGTACATATCCCCCCTTTTTTACACACTTCTTAAGCGTATCCAAAGTTTCATGCAATCCGCCTAATGCATGAGTTGAACCAATACAAATCGCTACATCAAACTGCTCATCTATTGTCTTAATTGCTACTTTAGCATCTTCTGTAATGATTTCAATATTATTTAGAATCCCTCTATTTTTAGCATTTACTTGAAGTTGTTCTGTGAAATCACCATATTTCTCGATAGCAATACATTTAGATCTGTACCTTTCGATAATCTGAAGAAGAATTTCACCTTTTCCAGCACCTATATCAATTACTTTGTCATTATCTTTTAAAGCTAGGAACTCAATAACTTTGTCTATCTTTGATGGATTAATCGGATTATAAAAAGTATGGCTTTGATGGGCTATTGCTGAATATCTGTTTCTATCCATAATACCTCCAGAGACTTATTTTATTTCCCTCTATCATATTGTAAAAGTAAAGGGAAGCTTATTCAATTATCTGGCCATTAACAGAACAACTCTATTGTCACTCAAAAGTTCCTTAATCGATCTTTCAATTCAAGATGTTCCTTTTCTTTTCCACTATAAAAACACCCCTTTAGAAAAAACATATCCAAAGGGGTATACGGTGAAACTTTTTTATAAACGGTACGACTTTTGCAGCTTTAGAATCATGTTTGATTAAAAGTGTGTTGCAAACGTTGATTTTCAAAAGAAGTGGGTTTCGTTTTGAATTCGTGTTAGTTTTTATAAAAAGGATTGATCAAAAAGATTTAACAATTGCTTTAAATCAGCTTGAATTCTCAATCATTTTAATCACAAATTTCATCATTGTCATCACTTACGTTAATTAAATCGCCATCTTAATTGTCATCATGAAAAGATGAAACTTGATTTTTGCTCCGCAAAATCTCGTTTCTAACCCCCAACCACAAAAGAGAGAATATCACTCTAAAAAGATCAACAATAAAAATTTCA
Source organism: Cytobacillus purgationiresistens (assembly GCF_030813235.1). Classification (GTDB taxonomy): domain Bacteria; phylum Bacillota; class Bacilli; order Bacillales; family Cytobacillaceae; genus Cytobacillus; species Cytobacillus purgationiresistens. The sequence continues at coordinate 128,059 of NZ_JAUSUB010000009.1, forward strand.
CTAATCAAAGAACACAAAAGCCAGTCAAATCAAAGGGCAGAAACTAGACCATCTGACAGTTCTCAATATCAAAGACTACAACCCTTGATACGATTGGCTCTTTTCTTAATTGGGATTATGTAAACTAAAATTTAAAATAATATCATTTAAAAAATCATTGATTGCTTCAGCAAAATCTTCCGGTTGTTCACGATTTAATTCATGACCACCATTAGAGATAATTTTTAAGGTTGATTGATTCATTATTAGCAACAGTTCTTTCGTTGCGGAAAGATTTATTCGATCTTTTGATCCGCATATTATCTTAGAAACAGACTCTAGACTGATTTTGCATTCCTATTTTTAATGTTAAATCCATTTATAATAGCTGAAAAAAGTCTATCTATGGATTTGAATAATTTTTGATCAAAATTACGGAATAAACATTGATTTTATAACAAAAGAAACCCACCCTTTTTGTAAAAAGATAATCAAAATAAGTAGGATTAGTTTTAAGAGCAATTAAGTTTTTATAAAAAGAATGATAATAAATATACTATATACAGCTTTAGGAACTTGTTTTAATTAACTGTTATTTTCAAATCACAAAAACTCTTATAGCGTAATATCTATTAATGCTTTTGCTGTAGTTGGAAGTTGAAATAAATTGATTCCACTTATTGCGCAGCGAGTCTTGATAATCTTTCTTTCGGTTTGATTTACTTGTTGGTGATTTTTTTGAATGTTTTCCATGATTTTTTCATATGATTGCACAAATTCTGCTGGGGATTCGGTATTTTAACTGTAGGTTTAAAATAAAGTTTGATTAAAAATATCTCACAAACCCTCTTTTTGTGTTAAATAAGAAAAATCCGTTTTGAAAAAAGTTTGATCAAAATGGATTTTTTATTTGTGAAGTATTATACAATTTTCATAAAAAAGTTTGATCATTTTCTAAAGTGTTGCTTCACAATTGCGCCCATTAGTAGAACAATGACACTAATAAATTATACAAAGAATGAATAATAATTACTGACCAAAGTGATTTACTTTTCTTATATACAAATCCAAATAGAATACCCAATACAAAAGCCGTTAATATGGAACCTAGAATATATGGGAATTCAAACAGACCTTTATAAAACCAAATAGGAAAATGAATCGACACAAAGAGTAAGGCTGTAATTATATTTGCTATCCAGAACTTATAAGAATCCATTAGTTTTCTTAGTAAAAAACCTCTAAAAACAATTTCCTCAGTGATTCCAACTAACAGAATTGTATTAAGCCACTCATGCAACCCCATTTGAAAATTAATATTACTTTCTAAAACGGTTAGATTTAAAATTACAAAATAGAATATGAAAACTAAAGACACCCAACCTGCCCATTTTAACCCTTTTTTAAAGTTATGACGTAATCCTAAATAGGATAACGGATTATCTTTTTCCATAATTTTAACCAAAAAAATAACGGGAATGACCCAAATGGCTATTTTAATAACGGCTGATGTTATATCTCTTGGAATGGAATCCATCATATCCAAGTATTGGACTAACCATAATTCTTTTGTACACCAAAGAGCAAAAAAAGTTATGAAATATACCCAAATATAATTTTTATTTGTTTTTAATAAGATCAGAAGCTCCCCCTTGTTTGCAACAATCTGCCCCGATTGTTGAAGACAGTTCTTATTGAAAATCAATCAAATTAGTACAACAAGTATAACATTTATAATTCAATATACGTATGGCTAATCTTTCAGAAGATGTGAGGTGGTAATCACCTGTCTCATACTGGTGCATTTCATGCCATTCCGAGGTAAAAGGTTTGTCGGCGTTGGTACATTTCATTGGCTGTAATTACAATCTCCCTTTACATAAGAAAGAGAACAATTCTTATACTGGAATTGTGCCCTAGAATGGTAGTTTGTTATGTATGCTATAGACTTTACGGAAATTCATGAATGGGTAAAGCTGCTAACTTTCCTTTTTTATAAAAAGAGGAACTAACATGGCAACTCCCACGATTAGATAAACAATTACAAAAGTACTGTCCAATATCAAGGTTTTATTTATTAGGACTTGATCTTCGCCTTCCATATTCCCAATCACCTTGAAAACTGGAGGGAAGATCCACAAAATCCATTTAAAAAACATTGCACTATCTATAATTGATTTTGAAGCAAGTGAAACTACGATTATAAATACGGCTGAAAGCCAGGCATATTTTTTTGTTGCAAGTTTGGTAGCCGAAAATAGCGTTCCGACTAATATCCCAAACATTACGAGTACTAGGTGGCTGTAAATTGCAAAAGCATATAGCTTAATCGACATAAATCCTTTGAAACTTCCCGTAATGATTGGGAAAAAGATAGCAAACAAAAGTAAAGGTATCATTACTATCAAAATAGTTATCCATTTGCCAAATAAGTAATTCGCTTTTCTTCTAAGATGAGAGATTAATATATGCTTTTCGCTTTCTTCATCCAATGTAAAAATGGACATCGTAATCCATGTCATGATCAAGTACATTGCAATAGACGTTACTGCATAACTACTAAGGATAGGCACACCTTTATAGGCATATAAAATAAATACCCATACCAAAAAAATAATAACAGGAGGGATAAATTTTAATGATCGAACAAAGCTTATTAATTGATAACAGACAAAAGCTGACAATTTACTACCTCCTCTCTGTTAATTCCAATATTGAACATCCCCTTTCTAGCAACATTACCAAAATCTTATCAGACTCTTTAGTTGAAACGATTATTTCAACAGAACCTTCTCCTACAAATTCATGTCTAATACACGGGATCCCTGTTATTACCTCTCTTGCGGGGATTTTGGCCCTAATAAATCTTAATTTTTCCTTTTTGTTTTTTGTAGAATCGTGGACAATTCTTCCACCTTCTACAGTTAAAACCCTGTCGGCTAATCCTTCCACTAATAGTGGATCATGTGCAGTAAAAATAACCGTTTTTTCCTTTTGTAGAGAAATTAGCTGATTCAAAAGCGCGATTTTTGCCTTATCATCTAATCCAGTTAACGGCTCGTCCAATAATAATAGATCAGGTTTCTTTAGCAATGCCTGTATAATTCCGGCTTTCTGCTTTGTCCCTTTTGAACAATGATTCAATGGGGTAGATAGAAAGTCTGTAATTGCAAACAGCTCAGCATAATTCTCAATTCTTTTTAAAATTCCTTCCTCCGATTTACAAGTCATTTTACCCATTATCATTAAATAGTCTTGTAATTTGAATCGGATATTTTCCGGAAAGTGTTCAGGTACATATCCTATGTTAATTTGAGATCGCTTCACTTGCCCAGCAGTTTCTTCAAATATACCCCCAATAAGTTTTAAAAGGCTGCTTTTCCCTGATCCATTACTTCCAGTGATCGCCACTTTTTCACCTTGCGAAATGGTTATAGATACTTCTTTAAGAATCATTATTCCATCAATTTTCTTGCAAGCTTGATTTGCCACGAATATTTTCATGAAAAACCTCTTCCCTGATTTTGCTTCCTAAAATTCTATAGTAAAATAAAATTCCATCTCTATAAATCAATTTCCTTATTTTGTATAAATGGTGAAACCTAAACTTAGGCATCTCGTTTACGGTAAAATACAATAGCTACTGTAATAAAGATCAGTGTCCATAACATTGAAACACCTGTCCCTTGCATTGGTGTAAGGACATTTATTTCATCAGAGGAAGGCGGCATATACATATAATATCCTGCCGTATCCGGAAAATAATTTTTAATACTGGGTAAAAAATCTTTCAATAATGGACTGACAATGAAATAATGACCAAGCATTATCACTAAAGCAGGAGTGGTTCGTCTGAGTAGAACACCTATAGCTGCACTGAGAAGGGTGGTTAATGTTAGATAGCCGGTTGCACCTACTAAAGTTTTTATCATAGCGTCTATTTCAATCACTAATGCTGTGTCTCTCATCATAATAAAAGCATATAGTACACCTGATGCAGCAATAATAAACGCCATAGGAATGGTTAAAATTGCCAAAGTTAAATGCTGCGTGGATAGTTGAAACCCTCGCCAAGGGATCGTAGTTAAAGTAGTTCGAATCTGTCCACCCGTATACTCTGAACAAGTAGCTAAGATACCTAGAATAATGAACCCTGCTTGAAGATATCCCATAGAAGCAAGTCCGATTTTCAGTATACTTTGCGTTCCTGCTGCCCCTTGTAGACCAACAGAAGTAAAAGCTGCTGCTAAAACTAAATTTAGAATGAATGTCCCCATAAGAGTGAGCCATACCAATGGTAATGTAACTAATTTTTCCAGTTCAGCACCAAGGATTAGTGTTATCTTTCTACTAGAAGAGACACTCATGATGTAACGTCCCTCCTATGGAATACAATGGCTGCGACAATGAAAAGAACAGTTACCCAAGCAAACATGATTAAACCACCTGTGAATGGGGTGTGAAAACTGTCGCTCGTAAACATAAACATATCAAGGCCAGCCATATCTGGTAAGTAAAACGCTAATTTTGTAACCTTAGTAAAGAGGTAAGAGACTGTCACAACAGATGAATTTATCATGAGCACAGCAAGCGGGATAATGCCATTCTTAGTTAGAACCGCAATCCCAAATGCTAAAAGAGCAGTAAATATCCAGTAACAAACCGCGCCGATCAGTCTAGATGCTTCAAATGCAGGGGCGTATTCACCAAGAATAAGATTTGTTGCCAACACAGTTGTTAGAATAGCAACAATGGAAAGCAGTATGCTGATCACTGTCACTGCACTTGCTTTTGCCAGCAAAAAGTGGAAACGGGATGCAACAACGGTTAAACTCGTTGTAATCTGATTCCCTCCACCAGATTCACTGCTCTCTGTCAAATACTCACTGTTGACAGCAAGCACACCAAGAATAATGACACCTTGCACACCAAGATAGACGTGTGCTAACTCCAGCTATAATCTTCTCTTTTTGTGCTGTACTGTCCAAGGCAGCAATGACCGCTGGGGCAAATGCTCCAATGAGAAAGGCAAGCCAAATACCCGGCAGGGAGAACAATTTAGATAGTTCCGCGTTAAATGCTCTCATACAACATCACCTGCATTTTCAGATGTCAGGGCAAAAAAGGCTTCCTCCAGCGTGGAATGATTACCTATTACTTCTTTCAATGTTCCATTTGCAACGATTATTAATAATCACCACATCATCAACAGTCTCTTCAAGCTCTCCCATTAGATGACTGGATAGTAACACCGTGTTTCCAGACTCAGCGCGTTCACGTAAAAATGTCCGAATCCAACGAATTCCTTCTGGGTCGAGCCCGTTTACAGGTTCATCTAAAACCAATATCTTTGGATCACCAAGTAGTGCAGCAGCCATTCCAAGTCTTCTCCCCATACCCAGGGAATAATCCCCAACCCTTTTACCAGCTACATTCGTAAGACCTACTATTTCCAGAACTTCCTCGACACGTGAGCGAGATAATCCTGAGGCACGAGCAATCCAACGCAAATGTGCACGTCCTGTTCGCATACGATGAGCTCCAAATCCATCAAGTGCGGCACCTACTGTTGCTAGAGGATTATGTAATTCTGCGAATGGCTTTCCATTAATTAGTGCACTCCCTGAGGTGGCACGATCTAATCCAAGCAGGATGCGAAGTGTAGAACTTTTACCTGCCCCATTCGGACCTAAAAAACCAGTTACTCTACCTGGTCTAGCTTTAAAACTGATATCTGAGTTCCGCGATGTTTGACTAAGTTATTGATCGTAAGCAACCATAACACTCCCTTTCTGTTATGGTTCTAATTATAAAAAAGCAAAGTTAAATCTCGGTTATCTTGCTGTTTACTTCTGGGTTAACTTTAGGTTAAGCTCTACCAATAGCTACTCTTGTACCATTTTCATTTGATGTAAAGTCAGCTTTCAGCTTCATTTTTTTCAACATATAATTTAAAGCCGATAAACCAATCCCCGACCCACCCTCATAGGAAGAGTTATCCATACCTGGACCTCTGTCTGCAACAATGATCAGTTCTTTTTCTACATCAACCACAATGTTTGTATATTTTCCTTCTGCTGCATGGCGAAGAATATTCTGAAATAAATTATCTAGAACTCGTGTCATCCATTTAGGATCTGCTTCCCAATAAAAAGTCTTCACTGTCGGTAAATCAACATCTAACTGAATTTCTTTTTCTTCAAATGCAGGATACCACTCAGCGACAGATGCTCTTACTAATCGTACAATATCTGTTGAAGTGGGATGAAAAGGATGTTTCCCTGATGTAAGCAATGTATAGGAAAGTAAATCATCCATTAGATCTCCGACTCTTGTAATCGTATGGTTCATCTCTGCTAATGAGTCTTGCCCTTCAAAACTCATTGATTCTTTATTTAATCTGGTGATATGTCCTCTCAAAATGGTAAGTGGCGTTCGTAAGTCGTGAGATAAATTCGCAATGAGTCGATGGCGTAATAATTCCTCTTCATATTCTCGCTTGCGACTGTCTTCAAGCTGCTGAATCATCCAATTAAAAGAACTTCCTAACTGGTCTATTTCATCCATACGATCCGTTTGAACAGATATTGGTTTAGGAAATGAATTATTATTAGCTGAAAATGACATGACTTCCTGTAAGCGGGTGAGACGTTTACGAAGTCTAAAGAAGAACAGCCAAGATATTACAACAAATGCAACAATAATAAAACCAAACGAAAGTACGGTAAAGTAAAACAGATTTAACATATTCATTTCTTTTTCATTGCTATCAGGAACGAACGCAGTGAAGAAAATAAGCACAAGAGGAGGAAAAAAGATAAATAGAAAATGCACTTTTAGAAAACGACGAAATAATGATCTATTCTGTTTCATAGTTTCACCCGATAGCCTATTCCCTTCAACGTTTCAATAATTCCTGGGGAATCTGGATGACGTTCCAACTTTTGACGCAATCGATGGATATGCACCAATATTGTTTTATCACCAGTAATATAAGCTTCTTGCCAAATGGCTTCATAGATTTGTTCTTTGGGTAAAACCTGATTAGGATGGCGTAAGAAGTACATTAATATTTGATGTTGTTTCCCTGTTAATATAATTTCTTCACCTGTGCGTTTGTCGTATACCATTTGAACTTCTGGATCTACTTCAATATCATTTCCTAATGAAATGCGCTCGGAATGTGTTCCACCACTTCGACGGATTAATACTTCTAATCTTGCAACTAATTCATCCGTATGGAAGGGTTTCGTTAAATAGTCATCAGCAAATTGTAAACCATCTACTTTATCTTCTATCGATGTTCGAGCAGATAACAGCAATATAGGAACAGCAGGAGCTGCCTTCTTTAATCGTTTTCCCACAGTAAATCCGTCTAACCCGGGTAGCATGATATCCAAAATAACTAATTCATGCTGATTTACTTCTCTTTCGGCTCCTTCACCTGAAAGCAGCCATTGAACTAAAAACCCTCGCTGTTCCAATTCTTCTTTTACCCAACTGCCTATTTTCTCATTATCTTCAATATATAATACGTTTCTTTTCAAGTAACATCCCTCTCTCTAAATTTCAAATTTATCTTGCATCATTTACAGTAACAATTGGATGCTTTTGTGTGCGCAAGGTATCACGTTGTGTAGGGAAATTGACTTCCAGCCATTCTCTGTCATTTTTATATAAGTAAGTGAATGTTTTTTAAACTCCGTTTGAAATTGCTTTCTATTGGAATTTAGGAATTTCTCTCTCCACTCTAATAATTCCGTACGTTTTTTTGTGAGGTCTGTGGATGTTACTTGAAGTGCAATTCGATTTGTAATTGTCCTTAGACTTACATCTAGTTCTAATGCAACTTTTTTAAAGTTGTTTAGGAGTAGCAATAACTTCTTGTTCTCCTTTTATTAATCTGCCATTAAAATGGTCCGAACATGGAAGAAAATTAATTTTATAGAAATGTGTTAAATAACTTTTTTAACAACATTTCACTCCTATGCCGAATACCTTTAGAACTGTGCTTCGCCTTCATCACAATAACGCCTTGAATATCAAGAATTTAATGTTTTACTCGTCCAAGTGCCATTGTCATTAACAAGATTCATAAATAAACAATGATAAATGGATTTCCAGTTATGAATAGTGGGCGAGGATAAAATGAGCATCGACAACGATCGATTTTCACGTTCTATCTCCACAATATTAAATTGTTTACCATTCATGAGAGATATTTCAGCAATCACATATCGTCTTTTCGTAACACCATCATTTAGCCTGGTAAATTTCCGTTGCCCTACACCCTCTGGTAGAGCATGGATAATTGCACGAATTGTTTGTACTTGTGGATGCTGTTCCATTATTTTCAACACATTAATAAAATCTTGCAACTCACCCTGGGCTTGGATTTCGTGTAACATCTGATGCTCTAGCCCTCTTGCTAGTTTTTGACCCCCAGTGTCTGCCGTAGACCGATTGGAATCATTACTGCCAAAGTATTTCTTTGTACTTTCATCCTCTCTCGTACGCTGCTTTGAGGTATTGCTTTTAATTCGTTCAATCTTAGGTACCGATGTATATTCATGTTTCAATTGATTCATTTGTGCAAGATCAAAATCTTCAGTAGAGCCATCGACTTGTTCATCTATTGTAAGGCCTTCTTCATCGTCCTTTTTATTAATAGAACGGTAAGTGTATTTCTTTGCCTCATTGGATTTCTCACGATCTTGTATTTTTGGATGCGAAATTGAAATATGTTGGTACGGAATATGTTTATTTTTCACATTAACAATTTGTAAAACTGTACACGTGTTATTTTTCTCCTTTATACGAGCTGTTATTGTGATCGGTTGTGTAAAGCTCCATTCGAATTTCAAAGTCTTTTCCTGCAACCAATTAAAGGCGATATTTTCATATACTTGTCGTAAATCATGGTTCGTTAGTAACCATACCAGTTGATAAATGAACTCTATTCTAGAGTATTTCAATTCATACAATGTTGAAAAACTAAAATGAATTTTATTTGGTTCATATGTCTCTGTAAAAAATTGAGGAAAGGAATTCGATTCAAACAAGCGATATAAAAGAAAACCGTTTGGCGCTAATATACTGCGAAACGCTTCAATGACTGGTAAAATAACATTCTTACCATCAAAAGAGAACACGAAACTACGAGAAATTGCAGGATCATCGTTACCTCGAATTTTCCAGGGCTTCTCATAAAACTTTACTACATTAGGATAAATAGTTATATCCACTTCTCGAACTCCTTGAGGTGGATGACTAGTTGTAATAATCCCATCCGTATAAAAGTGTTGAATTGCTAAACAAGGTAACGTTCCCCAGTCCATCAGAATTTTTTCTGTTCGTCCATGTGTACGGAAATAAGCATATATCATTATTTTATGGTCTTCTCGAAAGGGTTCACCAATCCAAATTAATTCGGCTTTTTCTCCCTTTGGAAATGGCCAAATGATTTTAACTTGTTGTTTGCTCATAACTATCCACTTCCTGTTTCGCTTGTATATACGCTTCTAACCGAGGTTTTATTTCTTGAAAGTGATGTGATTTCACTGCACCAATACGTTGTACTTTCCACAATACAATGGGTTGTTGCTCCAGTAACATTTGATCAATAATCTTACAACAACGTCAGATTTGAAATTGTTGGGTAGACTCTGTAATTTCAGATAGAAACTTTTTAGTTCGGGGTAACTTATCAAGATGTTTCTCCAAATTTGATAAAATCCCTAGACGTTTCTCAATAATCGAAATCGTAATACGAACGGGCTTATCTAGTTCTGAGGGACTTGTTCAACAATCTGGCCCGATTGTTGAATAAGAAAAAATCCTGCATATCAACACAGGATTTTTAATCAAACTTTATTATAAATGATCAATCTTTATTTTAAATAATCGAATTTTGTTTTAAACGATCAATCTTTTTTATAAAACTACATAAATCAATTGAAACTTCTCAAAATCACTCAACCGTAACAGACTTAGCCAAATTCCTCGGCTTATCTACATCACAGTCGCGATGTAATGCTGCATAGTAAGAAATCAGCTGCAGCGGGATGACAGAGATAAGAGGTGTTAATAGTTCGTGCACTTCTGGGATGATGAAGGTGTCTCCTTCCTGCTCGAGTCCCTTCATTGCGATGATGCACGGGTTAGCACCGCGAGCGACGACTTCTTTGACGTTTCCGCGGATGCTTAAGTTAACACTTTCTTGTGTTGCTAATGCAATAATTGGTGTGCCGTCTTCGATTAAAGCGATTGTGCCGTGCTTTAATTCTCCTCCGGCAAAGCCTTCTGCTTGGATATAAGAGATTTCTTTCAGCTTCAGCGCGCCTTCAAGGCCTACATAGTAATCAATGCCGCGGCCAATGAAGAAAGCGTTTCTTGTGGTTGCCAGGAAGCTTCGGGCAATGTCTTCGTACGCTTCCTTTGAATCGCATAGAATCTCTATTGCGTTTGCCACGATGCCCAGCTCTTGAACAAGGTTAAAGCCTAAGCTCAATCCTTTTGCTTTCGCTGTTACTTCAGCCAGAATCGCCAATACGGCAATTTGAGCCGTGTAAGCTTTTGTAGAGGCAACGGCTATTTCAGGGCCAGCATGTAATAATAAGGTATGGTCCGCTTCGCGAGATAGGGTTGATCCAGGTACATTCGTAATAGTTAAGGCTTTATGGCCCATTTCTTTTACACTCACAAGTACGGCACGACTGTCTGCTGTTTCACCACTTTGAGAGATAAAAATAAATAATGGCTTTTTAGATAAAAGCGGAATATTATAGCCGAATTCACTTGAAATATGGACTTCAACTGGCACCTTCGCCATTTTTTCTATGAATTGCTTGCCGACAAGACCTGCGTGATTCGAAGTCCCTGCAGCAATAATATAAATGCGGTCCGCTTCTTTCATTGCTGAAACGATGTTTTCATCAATCGTCAATGCGCCATTCTCATCTTGATACTTTTGGATAATATTGCGAATGACTACTGGCTGTTCATCGATTTCCTTCAGCATATAGTGAGGATACGTGCCCTTTTCGATATCACTTGCATCAAGCTCTGCCGTATATGGCGCACGTTCAATGATATCACCATCTAGATTTTTGATGATGACTTCATCTTTCGTTACCATAACCATTTCCTTATCAACAAGTTCCACATATTGATCCGTGACTTGGATCATTGCCATGGCATCTGATGCAACGACGTTGAATGCATCACCTAATCCCACGAGTAGAGGGCTTTTATTTTTAGCAACATAGATGGTTCCGTTGTCTGCTTTATCTAAAAGAGCAATGGCATAAGAGCCTTTTAAAACCTTTAAAGTCTCGCGGAATGCTTCCTCTGTGCTCAGGTCTTTTGAGAATAGCTCAATCAGCTGTACAATGATTTCTGTATCTGTATCACTTTTAAGAGCTATTTCTTGCAAGTATTCACGCTTTAAGTGATCGTAGTTTTCTATTACACCGTTGTGAACCAAGGTATACCTGCCTGAATTACTTTGATGCGGATGGGCATTTTCATGGCTTGGCACTCCGTGTGTCGCCCAGCGCGTATGTCCTATTCCTGTATTCGCCAGTACATCAAGATCAACGATGCTGCGAAGATCTGCAATTCTGCCTTTTTCTTTAAAAACCTGAACGCCGTTATCATTAACCACAGCAATTCCTGCTGAATCATAGCCTCTATATTCGAGCTTTTCCAAGCCTTTTAATAAAATCTCTTTTGAATCATTGTTTCCTATATATCCTACAATACCGCACATACTTCTTTCCTCCTAAAAATAGAAGGGGCAAGAAGCCTTTTAGGGCATACTTGCCCCTTATCTCCGTATTTTATGATGTTAGGACCACATTATCCTCAACATTAAGCTTAAGCCTTACATCAAGGCAGTTAAGCCGCTTATTTTCACATTCGCTTCTCTTTGTGCATCAGGTTGCCCTGACGTTTTAAAGAAGTGATTTCGGTTGTGCTGGCAACCGGGAGGTATCCGCCGAATCATTCGATAAACCTCCTCCTCGTCAACTAATCCAAGTGTCGTCCATAGATTAGTCCGGGCGCTTTAATTATAAGAATATCCTCTGTCCACCTTCCACTTAGATATATTTTCGCATGATACAAAAACATGATAATCATACCGTATCATAACCTTTAAGTCAATATAAAACCATTGGACAATAGGGTTTTTCTACCATATAAGGGAAATCACTAAATGGCCATAAAATAAAATATGCATGAGGGGACTTGTCTGTTCCCTCATGCATATGACTTTTTTTATTATGAGTCTTTCATACCCATTTCTACTTCCACAACAGCAGCAATTCTAGCCACGTATTCATCACATAATTCTTTTGTAGATGCTTCTGCCATGACTCGTACAAGCGGCTCTGTCCCTGATGGACGCACGAGAATTCGTCCGTTTCCATTCATTTCATCTTCAACCTGCTTAATCACTGTGCTGACCTTTTCATTATCTGTTACATGATGTTTGTCAGTCACTTTAATATTCACAAGCTTCTGCGGGAACTTCTTCATTTCCTTCGCAAGCTCAGATAATGGTTTCTTAGTTACTTTCATAATGTTAACAAGCTGAAGGCCGGATAACAGCCCATCACCAGTTGTAATATAATCAAGGAATATAATATGCCCTGACTGTTCTCCACCAAGATTATAGCCTGATTTCTTCATCTCTTCGACTACATAACGGTCACCAACGGCCGTCTGAACACTTCCGATGCCGTCAGCTTCTAAACCTTTATAGAAACCAAGATTACTCATAACAGTGGATACAACTGTTCCCTGCTTTAATCTTCCTTGATCTTTCAGATACTTTGCACAGATGTACATGATTTGATCACCGTCAACGATATCACCGTTCTCGTCTATAGCTATCAAACGATCGCCATCCCCATCAAAGGCAAGCCCGATATCTGCTTCTCTTTCCTTCACAAATGCAGCTAAGGCTTCAGGATGGGTAGAGCCTACACCTTCATTAATATTCAATCCGTTCGGTGATGCACCCATCATAGAGAGGTCAGCATCTAGATCTGCAAATAAATGGTTAGCGAGGAAGGAAGTTGCTCCATGTGCACAATCTAATGCGATATGTATGCCTGAGAACTCCTCATCTACTGTCTGTTTCAAGTATTGCAGATACTTTTGTCCACCTTCAAAATAATCGTTCGGTACGCCTAGGTTACCTCCAACTGGACGAGGCAGCTCATCTTCAGGTAGCTCCATTAATCCTTCAATCTCAAGTTCCTGCTCATCAGAAAGCTTAAATCCGTCTGGTCCAAAAAACTTAATTCCGTTATCAGCTACTGGATTATGAGAAGCGGAGATCATTACGCCTGCTTCCGCTCCAAGCGCCTTCGTTAAGTAAGCGACGCCCGGGGTTGAAATAACACCAAGGCGCATGACTTCTGCCCCGATTGAAAGTAATCCGGCGACCAATGCTCCTTCCAGCATATGGCCTGATATACGTGTATCCCGGCCGATTAATACTTTCGGACGTTCTTGGTTCTTTGTAAGGACATAACCGCCAAAACGCCCCAGCTTAAAGGCTAATTCTGGAGTTAATTCACTGTTTGCTACTCCGCGTACGCCGTCAGTACCGAAATATTTTCCCATAAATTTATCGCTCCTTCTAAACATATACGTGAAAACCAATTAAAGCGGCTCTCTTTGTTTCAATCCTTTGAAAAAATTATACTTCTCTTGGTTTGATTGCTATGGTTGCCTTCTCAGCGTCCGGTTCTAAATTAATATCTGATGGACCATTTATATTAATCTCAACCTCATGTTCCCCTTCATCGAGACCAGCTAAATTAAGAAATAAGTTAAAATCCGCTTCCTTTAAAGAGTTTACTTTATCACTGCGTCCATGTGCGGTCAAGCTTGTCCGCCCGCCAGTTGGACTTTTAAACTCAGCTTCGAAATCATCTGCCAATCCTGTTATATTAATGGGAATATTTGAGTAAGTACGCTTGGTTTCTTGTTCCTGTGCTTGCTCATTATCACTATCATTATTTTCTGTAACAGGTTCATTCTTATTTGCTTTCACTTTAAGCTTTACTTGTTTAGGATTCACTTCAGTAATCCCCTCAGAAATAATAACTGGCAGCGTTAGCTCCGTATCCCCATCTAATTTACTTAAATCCACCTCTACACGGACAGCCTCTGTTTCTTCCAGTACGTCCTTTTTGCCATAGATAGTGGCTTCATCGACATCCAGTGTTAACGATTCTATATTGACATCATCGGAAGGTTCGCCTTTTTCAACAATATTGATAGGGACTGTCTTGCTTATGCGACTTACTTCTACTTTTACTTCTACTCTGCTAGGCTCAACCTTCACATTCAGCTTATTCATCTCTCGATCAAGGACATTGATGACTGCATCCTCTTTTACTGATTCTGTAATTGGGCCACTTATATTCAAGGTAGCTTTTACAAACCCAATACTTTCAATATCTTCCATCGCCCCTGTGATTGTCACCGTATTAGGTTCAGCGATTGCACTTTCGGCCACAAAGCCTTCACCTAGAATGCCATTGTTGAATTCTGCCTCAACTCTAAAATCCTTTGACACTCTTTCTTGAATTGTGACATTGGCCACACTTGGATCAATAATTACATCCAGCTTATCAGAAATATCCTTTATTTCAATAGGGACACTTTCCTCTCCTATTTCAGCATCCGCTAAGTCTACAAACACTTCGAAATTCCGCTGTGCTTTTGCTGGCTGCAAATGACTTTTCGGTCCCTGAAGTGTGACTGTGACCGTTTCCGGTATACCCGATACTACTAAATTCTCAGTATCATAGTAAGCTTTGACAGGAACATCTTCCAGGACAGCCGTATCTTCGTCTCCAGGGATATTCACATTGCTTACTTGTTTATCCGGGTCATACACTGAATCAAATAACAGCAAGGCAAGAAGCAAAGCGACAATCTTCATAAACCAGCTCGTATCAATGAGCTTATCAATGTACTTATCCATTTTTCTTACCCCTCCAATTCCATAGAGTGGAAGAAGTCTGTTTTGACTTATTTTGGAACAATAACTCATTGGATAACAGTTCTTTAAATCTATCCAGCTTTAAGTCACGATACAGCTCGCCATTTTTTGCGAGGGAGATCCCACCTGTCTCCTCTGACACGATAATTGTCAAGCTGTCCGTTACCTCACTAATTCCTAGTGCGGCTCTGTGCCTGGTTCCTAATTCTTTTGAAATGAATGGGCTTTCCGATAACGGTAAATAACAGGCTGCTGCTGCAACTTGACCCTTTTGTATAATAACTGCACCGTCATGAAGCGGTGTATTTGGAATAAATATGTTAATCATTAATTCTGATGAAATCTTTGATTGAAGTGGGATGCCTGTTTCGATATAGTCACCCATTCCAGTTTCACGCTCTATAGATATAAGTGCACCTATGCGGCGTTTTGCCATATAGTCGACAGATTTAACAATCGATTCAATCAGCTTTTCTTGATCCAACTCTTCCTGGTGGCCGCTTCTAGCAAAAAATTTACCTCTGCCCAGTTGCTCCAATGCTCTGCGCAATTCAGGCTGAAAAATGATGATAACGGCTAAGAATCCCCATAATAGCACTTGCTCCATCATCCAGCCTAATGTTTGTAAATGGAGCTGATCACTGATGACTTTTACAATGAGAATGACAAAGATTCCTTTAACCAATTGAACAGCCTTTGTTCCTTTGACAACCATGGTGAGTTTATAGATGACGAACCAAACAAGGAGAATGTCAACCGTATTAGCCAGTAGTTTCAAAAACGGGAAATCTGCAAATGTGAAATCTATAAGCGACATTTTCCTTCCTCCAAATATATATTTCCAAAAGCATTTGCTTTAATTTTCATATGTAACCTACATATTATATCATATTTCATGCTAATTCCAATTTCAGACAAGCTTGTTTTGGATTAATATAATATTACAAACCATCCTACCGCTTTATTTCTTAATATGCAAAGAATTGGGCGAAAATGAAAAAAATATCAAGAAAATCTTATTATAGTCGTACCTTCTAAAAACAAAAAAGAACCTTTGTCATTTTAAAAAGGTTCTTCTTGTCCTTAGATTACCCAGAACAGGATTCAATTATTGCGTGTTCTTATTCTTCCGCTACTTATTATCTTCTTGGGTATCTTGGTCAAATACACTAACTACACCTTTTGCAGTCGTTTTAATATGATACCAAAGCCATTCAAACATGGCGTTGATTTCTTCAATATCTCCTGTCACTTGTCCGGCTGAGGCAAGATAATTTTCCCCGTTAATCTCCCCGTTAATAACCGTCACATTGCCCTCGACTTCACCATCTATTTTTAAATTCCCATTCTTCACCGTCACGTCCCCTTTTACCACTTCTCCTTTAGGAACAATAACGGTGTCATTATCGACAACAAGATTTGGCTGTTTCGAAACAGAAAGCTGCTGGTCCTGGTTCCATGATGAGAAGAGGCTTCCGGCCATTAGTACAATGAATAGAGATGCGGCCGTGAGCATAGGGTGATGTCTAAACCATCTCTGCATACCTACCTTCTTCTTCTCCTTAGGCAGCATCGCCATCACATTTGCCGTAAAATTACTTGGCGCCTGAAAATGGGAGGTACTCTGAACTAAAGCAATCGCTTTCTTTAGTTCATGGAAGTGCTCTGCACAGGTTTCACACTTTTGTATATGCGTTCTTAATTCACTTTCATGTTCAGCTGAGATCTCTTCATCTAAATATTCATGCATATAGTGGATGATTTCTTCATTACATTTCATCTTTTCACCTTCTTATACGTAACGTAGTTGGTTTCTTAAAGCTTCCCTGCCCCGATGTATCCGGGTCTTTACAGTACCCAGCGGCAGATTCAACGTTTCGCTAATTTCCTTTAATGATAATTCCTCTATATACTTCAAGACGATAACCGATCTATATTTCTCCGGCAGCTTCGATATTTCCTTTTGTATGGTTTCTTGCAGTTCTAAGCTTTGTACATCATCTTCGGGCAATCTTGTATCTGATGGAATCTGCGAATACATGGTCAGCCCCTCTGTCCCTGCAACCTCCGCATCCAGATAGTAATCTGGTTTCTTTTTTCTAATTCTATCAATACAAAGGTTTGTGGCAATTCTATATAGCCAAGTGGAAAATTTTAAATCAATATTAAAACTGTTGATATTCACGTACGCTCTTAAGAATGCTTCTTGCGCAATATCTTCTGCCTCATGTTGATTGGCGAGCATGCGATAGCAGATATGGAACACTTTATCTTTATATATCTCAACTATCTCAGCATAGGCATCTTGATCGCCTTTTAAAACTTGTTTGATTCTCTTCTTTACTAAAATCTCCATATTTTTTACCCCCGCTCTAATGCGGCTTATCGATATAATTACGAATCGATAGCGGAAAAGGTTTCACTTTTTCTTTACTTACAGATTTTCATGTCATTTGACTGAAAAATCCCTTTAAATTATGTACGATTATTTTTATATCTTTCCAAATCATAGTTCTTTTGTTACGTTAAATATTTCATCCTTTTTTATTTTAACAAATTTTTACTGACTTGGTTTATTAAATTATCAGTCTGGGTATAAAGAATGTAAATCAATGAGAAAGGGGACTGTTCTAATGCAAGCAAATGAATTATTAAGGGATATTGAAGTATATCGTAGCAGAATGATTAAATTAGCTTCTTTGTCTTCTTTTTCAAACCATCAAGTAATTGAAGCGAGTATTGAATTAGACAATCTTATTAATAGGTACAACACACTAACACAAAAAAATAGAGCCTGAGACATCGCCCCAGGCCTTGTATCTAATAAATCACAATAATTTTTCACCGAATAATGATCCAATTAAAGCGACAGCTGCGGTTGCCGTTTTATTTTTTTCGTCTAAGATTGGATTAACTTCTACAAACTCTGCTGAAGTTATCATATTTGCTTCTGCCAGCATTTCCATTGCTAAATGACTTTCCCTATAACTTATGCCTCCAATAACCGGTGTACCTACACCAGGTGCATCATTAGGATCCAATCCGTCTAAATCTAATGATAAATGAACACCATCTGTTCTCCCCTTCAGATAGTTTATCGTCTCTTCCATAATGGTTGTCATACCTAAACGGTCAACCTCATGCATTGTATAAACCTTTATTCCAAGATCTTTAATAAGTTTTCTTTCTCCCTCATCAAGAGACCTGGCACCTATAATGACAATATTTTCTGACTTTATCTTTGGCAGATCACCGCCTACAGTTGTCAATGCCGGATGTCCCAGGCCTAGACTTACTGCGAGAGACATGCCATGAACATTCCCAGATGGAGAAGTTTCTGGTGTATTTAAGTCGCCATGTGCATCATACCATATCACACCAAGGTTATGATAATGCTTTGCTACACCAGCAAGCGTACCAATTGCAATGCTATGGTCTCCTCCTAAAACGAGAGGAAAAGATTGGGATGCAATCACATCATCTACTTTATCTGCTAGAATCTTTGTCTTCTCAGCTATTAATTCTAGATTTCTAAGACCCGTTTCCGAATCCACACTTACTTCCGGTCTGCCAATTTCAATATCACCTAAATCATCTATTTCATCAAACAGTTCATGTAAGCGTTCATTAATCCCCGCATAACGGATTGCACTTGGACCCATATCTACTCCTCGACGCAATTGTCCTAAATCCATCGGCATTCCAATGATTGATAACTTTTTCATGTCCATCCCCCTTAGTTGTCCCTCTCATATATTGTAAACGCTTACAGATAGATGGTTCAACTGTACAATTTTATGTATATCTATACATGCATTTAAAATTAATTAAACTTCAATTTGACCTAACCAATCCTGAGTAAATGTCGTGTGCAACAGCACCTCATATGAGCATAAGGGAGGGATTTAACCATAACCTGCTCTCAAAAAAAGATATATAACAAAAAAGACCTTAAGCATGAAGCACTTAAGGTCTTTCAAATATTATGAGCCATGAAGGACTCGAACCTTCGACCCTCTGATTAAAAGTCAGATGCTCTACCAACTGAGCTAATGGCTCGAAAAAAATGGCTGGGCTACCTGGGATCGAACCAGGGAATGACGGAATCAAAATCCGGTGCCTTACCGCTTGGCTATAGCCCATCAATCCTATATAAAAAATTAACAAAATAAAAAGGACTAATTATATTTTGTCCACTTTTACAGTTTTCATTCAAAAAAATGGTGGAGGGGGGCAGATTCGAACTGCCGAACCCGAAGGAGCGGATTTACAGTCCGCCGCGTTTAGCCACTTCGCTACCCCTCCGATTTAATATGATGCCGGCGAGAGGACTTGAACCCCCAACCTACTGATTACAAGTCAGTTGCTCTACCAATTGAGCTACCCCGGCCTGAATAATCAAGACAAAATAAAAAATGATGGAGGATGACGGGATCGAACCGCCGACCCTCTGCTTGTAAGGCAGATGCTCTCCCAGCTGAGCTAATCCTCCATAAATGGTGACCCCTACGGGATTCGAACCCGTGTTACCGCCGTGAAAGGGCGGTGTCTTAACCGCTTGACCAAGGGGCCGTCTATGTTGTTTGTTACAGAGCTTCCAACCGGATTCGAACCGGTGACCTCTTCCTTACCATGGAAGTGCTCTACCTGCTGAGCTATGGAAGCACCAGCTTAACATTATTTAAAAAATGGCTCCGCAGGTAGGATTCGAACCTACGACCGTTCGGTTAACAGCCGAATGCTCTACCACTGAGCTACTGCGGAATAATGATATAAAATTATGTAAATCTTTCGCCCGGCAACGTCCTACTCTCACAAGGGGACAGCCCCTAACTACCATCGGCGCTGAGAAGCTTAACTTCCGTGTTCGGTATGGGAACGGGTGTGACCTTCTCGCTATCGCCACCAGACTATTTTAAAGACATTTATTATTATAACGTCTTTTTAAGATTTTTCAAGAGAAAAAATAAATATTTATTCTCTCAAAACTAGATAATGTATAAGAAGAAGAATTACTAAGTAACACGCCAAATTTGTCCAGCTTCGGCCGCCAGAGCCGCCTACGCTTTTCAATTTGGTTAAGTCCTCGACCGATTAGTATCAGTCAGCTCCATGTGTCGCCACACTTCCACCTCTGACCTATCAACCTGATCATCTTTCAGGGATCT
>NZ_JAUSUB010000010.1 GCF_030813235.1 Cytobacillus purgationiresistens
CGGGATAACCAGAAAGGCGGTCTTTGCCTTTTTGGGTATCACGACTTAAGACCTCGAGCCCCTAGCCACCGCAACTGGACTACTCAAATGTGGAGGTGGCTTGACCAAGGGCGACAAGCTTTAGACGGGATAACCAGAAAGGCGGTCTTTGCCTTTTTGGGTATCACGACTTAAGACCTCGAGCCCCTAGCCACCGCAACTGGACTACTCAAATGTGGAGATGGCTTGACCTGTGGCGACAAGCTTTAGACGGGATAACCGGAAAGGCGGTCTTTGCCTTTTTGGGTATCACGACTTAAGACCTCGAGCCCCTAGCCACCGCAACTAGACTACTCAAATGTGGAGGTGGCTTGACCTGTGGCGACAAGCTTTAGACGGGATAACCGGAAAGACGGGTCTTTGCCCTTTTTGGTTATCAGAACTTAAGAAATCAAGTCCCTCCCCTTACTTAACCAAACAACTTTTACAAATAAATCGAGCCCCCATTTATTTGGGAGCTCAAATTAATCCTTTTTCTTCTTCTGATGCAGATGTCTTTGAACCTGAACTAATAACGACCTTCTCGTTAATATTCCTTCAAAATAGCCTTCCTCATCTTCAACACAAATAAATGGATGATCAACAAGCAAACTAATGGAATTAAGCAGAGAAGTATTCACATTCAGCCTTGGAATTTCAGGATTCATAAAATTTTCTACCTTTTTTTCGTCCAACTGTTCAAATTCAATTCTTTGCAGTCCCAGAATAGATTCCATAATCATTGGTGTGCTAATTAAACCATGGAGCTTATAGTGTGGATCTAAGACAGGAATAGCTGTATATCCACTTTTAGTTAATACCAATAATGTATGCTCCAAATTATTTCCAATTTGTACATGGGCAACCCGTTCTGACGGAATAAGTAAATCTTTAATATTTATTTCTAAAAATTCATCGCTATGGAGACTGATCATACTGAAAACCCCTCAAATTTAATGATTTGTATCCCTAATGATTTTATCATAGTTTTCAGTACACTGTCTTCTTTTAAACAACAAACTAACCTTTACTTGTTTCAATATCCCTGCAAATATAATGACATTTCGGGCATTCAAATATGATATTTTGATTTGATTGTGCTGTTATGACGTTGTTTAATTCAGCTTCCTCTCGACAGTTAGGACATATGACCATTGGAATCATCATCGAATCACCTCTTGGCAATTATTTTTCCCATCTTCAATGATTTTATAAAAAGGAGTTGATTGAGCTTCTTGCGAAATATAGAGAAAGAACGGGGAAAGCGAAGTGGTTTCATTATTAGAACCAAACAAAAAAGGAGCCTTCAAAGGCTCCTATATTAGTTATGGCTTACTGAATTAGATCGAACACTTCGATGGTAATCATATCAATGTTATCGAATTGGAAACGTTTTGGCTTTTCTTTATCATTGTAAACTTCCAATTCGAACGTTTCATTTTTCGGATGATAGGTAACTTGGCATTTTCTTTCGCCATTCACCTCGAAAAATCTTTGCATCGGCTCACTGCCATTAGATTGTTCCTGAAGATTTTTTAATCTAGTTAAAATGCCTTGAAGTTGTGACATACTTTCTCTCCTTTCCAAACAAACCATATACTGATATATAGGTTTCTCTTTAGGCATGTTTCTATCCAAACTTAACAAAATGAATGAATTTAAATTGAGTTTTTTTACATACCAATATTAACAGGATAAATTAATGTGATATCATTACACAAGTAAAAGCTGAAAATAACCTAGATTTTTTTTCAAACTTCGCCTTTATTTTCAAAAACAAATTAAAGTCATTCTTAGGAAAAATGGCTACATTAGGAGGAAAATCCATGCAAAAAATCACTGTATACACTCAGCCTGAGTGCCCGCCTTGTGAAATCACTAAAAAATTTCTCACAGAATACGGCTTCGAGTTTGAATTAAAAAATATAAAAACAGATAAAAAAGCTCATAAAGAACTGACAGAGACCTATCAATCTTATTCCACCCCTACAATCATCATTGACGATCAAGTGATTACAGGTTTTGATTTAGAAAGACTAAAAACTGTATTGAATGTCAAATAATATCAGATTAAGCTAAAATTCTAAGCACCAAATAAAAAAAGTGACCCAAAAAGAGTCACTTTTTTATGAAAAGACAAAAAATAGTGTCAAGACGATGAGAAGGACAAAGAAGATACCATAAGCTAAAAATATTGGATTAGCTAAATAAGGCTTATCCTGGACATCCTCAGGAAGAGATGAGTCCATTTCTTTGCTGCCTGTTTTTTCCTTCATTAGACCTTTGGTTGAAAAAAATGAAAAAGCAAGTATGGCTAATACTATAATTAGAGGGACGATTAACCAACCACTCATTATACTTCACTCCTTTTGCAATGACTGCTACGCTTATAATTACACATGAAGGAATGAAATATGCTGGGTGATATTGCCTTTAAACAATTACAGTAATGCATCATGCTCATAAAGAAAGTGATAGGCCAGGTCCACGAATAAATAATCGGTTTCATTCAGAGGATAAGAAAAGGTGCGAATGGATTCTCCCGTTTCAATATCAGTATATAAATCGGATAAAATCCCTTTTTTATTATTCTTCATCCTCATAATATTTTCTAAAAAGTACGGTCTCCAGCTCCAATTTTTATCGAGGTATTCATTTTGCACGACCCATTGTCCGCTCCCTTTAAAAATATTAGGTGATAGCTGGAACCCATTATCATTGCAAATATATAATCTAAAGGCTGCATCATCAAGTGCCTGGGAGAGGGCTGGTAGAAAATTTTGAGATTCTGATGATTTTCTGTTTTTAATAAGAAAGTCTGTCATTGTATCATTGAACCTTTCCGTGATCATATATAAAGACGATAATTTTCTCTTTTCATATGAGATGAATTGATGACATTTATCCTTCAGCTTCTGTTTTAAAATATCTCGTTCCACAAACTCCTCTTCCGGACCATTTAAATAAGCACCTTGGTAATAGCGGCCACCGTTTCTCCATGCAAATTGCAGCTGATATTCCATCTCGATATTTTCAAATAGTAAAGTCGCTCCAATTTTTCTCGCTAGCATCGAAAGAGAATAGAGAATTTCCTGGTAATTATGGTTTACAGCCGATGAACGCAACGCCTGTAAATCAATTTTTAATATATTGGGTGACAATTGACCAATTCGATCTAGATAGCTGCTTTCCTTACCTAAATTATCAATAGCGATTTTAATTCCATATGTACGGTAATAATTAATAAAATGATCAAGATGACTAAAATCTCCATATGGGAACCGCTGAGAAATCTCAATAACAATTCGATCAAGTGATATCCCTTTTTTTTCAAACTCTAAAAGAATTCCCAATAAATGTTCACTATCCTGATTCACCAAGAGATCTGCATCTCGATTAATAAAAAGTAAAACATCCGGATCGAGTGTCAATGCTTTCTCCAATGCTTTAATTAAGATGACATCATCCACTTCCATTCTGTAATCTTCAGGGATTGAATCATCTAAGAAAAATGGTCCTAAACTTTCAACTTTTTCGTCCACTTTATATCTTGCTAACACTTCATATCCAATTATCCTATGTTCATCCGCACTAAAAATTGGCTGAAAATAAGGAAATACATTTTCTAAATCTGACATTATCTCCAATGGATCCATAATCGGCACTCCCATTTTCTATTCTTTTCATTGATATAAGATAACCAATTATACCATATTCCCCCTGTTTTTTTTAGGGATTTACATTCAATTATCAATTCCTAGTAAATTTGTACTATATTAAATTTTTTCTTCACTATGGAAATTATTGTAGTGTTTTTTCATAGAATATATATAAGTGTCTACTTCTTTTTCTAAACATATTTTGTTAGTATAAGAATGTATCTTAATAGATTGGCTGGTATTAGCTATGACAAATAAAGTCTCAAGAAGAAAATTTATAAAAAGAGTCTTTGGGTCTCTTTTTACGGCAATCGCCGCAGGTGCAGGCGGATTTTTTTATGCTAGGGATATTGAACCAAAGTTACTAGAAATCAATCAACATACAATTAAGCACCCTTCCATTCCAAAAAGCTTTCACAACATAAAAATTGTTCAGTTTAGTGATATACACCTCGGTTTTCATTACGATTTAACTCAGTTAAAAAAGTTAATTAACAAAATTAATGAATTTGAACCCGAAATCATTATTTTTACTGGAGATTTAATGGATGAACCTAATAAATACAACAGAACAGAAATGGTTGCCCCTCTCTTAAGCGAACTTAAAGCAAGTATTGGGAAATATTCAATATATGGAAATCATGATCATGGTGGATATGGTTCTGATATTTATAAAACCATTATGAACGAAGCTGGGTTTGATCTCCTTCTTAATGAAAGTCGAATAATAAAAAATGAGGATGAAAAAATTTATCTTTCGGGAATTGATGATGCCATGCTGGGCAGACCTGATATAAAGGCAGCGGTTGCAGATATTCCAAATGATTCTTACCATATTTTTCTCTCACATGCGCCTGATCTTGCTGACGGTGCTTCATCTTTTAATGTAAATCTTCAACTAAGCGGACATAGTCATGGTGGTCAAATACAAGTCCCATTCATTGGTGCCTTAGTAAAACCTCCCTATGGCGAAAGATATTATGAAGGATTTTATGAGATTGGGCAAACCGATCCGCTTCTCTTATATGTAAATCGCGGGATAGGCACAACACGCTTGCCATTCCGTTTTCTTTGCCGCCCTGAGCTTAGTGTCTTTACCTTGCAATCAGAACAACAATAAAAGACAGGGCCATTTCTGCCCCTTCTTTTTTCCTTTCTTTACACTTATTGTGTTTCAAACACATACTTAATCGCATATATAACACTATGCAATGTAAAGAAAGGACTGATTGTATGTATCATATTATTCAAAGAGGTGAAACATTAACAGATATAGCCCGAAATTATCGAATCCCTCTTTCCCAGCTTTTATCTTTTAATCCTGCCATTACAAACCCCTCTATCATTTATATTGGCCAGAGAATTTTAATACCAAATTTAACTGACCACACTCAAATTCCCTATCAAATAATTGTATCAAAAGGAAATCGAACTTTAACATTATTAAGAAACGGAATTGTACAAAAAACATATCCGGTTGCAATTGGGAAAATGCTCACTGGAACGCCAGAAGGTCAATTTATAATCGTTAATCGGGAGCCTAATCCTGGAGGCCCTTTCGGTGTTATGTGGCTTTCTTTATCAAAGGCTGGCTACGGTATTCATGGTACAAATAATCCCTCATCAATTGGGAAGGCGGTATCACACGGCTGTATCCGAATGCATAACAAGGACGTACTAGAGTTAGCCAGTATAGTCCCGAACGGAACAAGGGTAGATATTCTTTCATAAAAAATACAAATAAATTGAATGGAATTTTAAATAGAGGTTACTATCTTTCATCTTAACTTTTTGTCGGTGAACTTTTTTTTATGAATTTTGACCTATTATAATCGATGCTTTTGTCTGCTTTCAGAAAAAGTTATACTTTTGTATTTTTCAAAAAAGGGGTATAATTAACATACAATGTTCTAAAAAACGAAAGGAGATTTCACATTGAATTCAGAAAGCAATGAATACCCTCAATTACATCCAACGGTTGAAAACCTCTCTCAAGCTATCTTCACCGTTAACCGTCATGCTAAAACTGCTCCAGATCCTAAATTTTTATATAGAGTCAAGCATGATGCCCTTCAAAAACTATTAAAAGAAGGAAAAGCAAAAAAGATAGGTCTTCATTATTCTCGCAACCCCAAAAACAGTCAGCAGCAGTCAGATGTTTTAGTTAAGTGCGGTAATTATACCTTTCACTTACCACCTTCAAAAGAAGATTTTTCTCAGCTTCCTCATTTGGGAAACTTAGATCAGTCGGTTCGTAATCCAAAGGCTACAATTTCTCTTAATCAAGCAAAGAAACTGCTGGTGAGCTATATTGGTTTGAAAGAGGAGCACCATTCATCACATCAAAAAAAACAACGATATGAAAAGCCGGTATTCAAAAAGTTAGGCGAAAGTTATTTTTAATACGAATCACTAATGTAAAGAATACAAAAAGAAGCAAAAGCGATTACGCTCTTGCTTTTTTTGTATTCTCAGACATACTTATCAATCATTAGTACAAGTTCTGCAATCTCAGGCTTGCTCACTTGTTCGTTAGCACCAACCATTTTTCCTTTATGGCGAAGATCATCTGTAATGAGAGAAGAAAAAATGATGACTGGAAGTTTGTTTAACTTCGAATGTTCTTTTATGCGCTTAGTCAAATGATGCCCATCCATTAATGGCATTTCAATATCGGTAATTAAGAGCTGTAACTCATTTTCAAAATTAATTTCTTTTTGAACGATTGATTCTAAGTAGTCTAAACACTCACTACCATTTTCAAAAAATTGCAGATTCCAAAACCCTGCTGCATTTAAAGTGTCTTTCAACAATCTCCTTAACATGGGTGAATCTTCAGCAATTACTATTTTTTTATGAGTACGCTCCCTTTTGCCAAGGCTTTTTACTTTATCAATCGTTACACCCGACGCTGGATTAATATCAGTAATTATTTTTTCAAAATCTAACATCAATAGCATTTCACTGCCCATCTTTATAATGCCAATAACTGGACTATCTGTTCCTTGATACATTTCAGATGGCCGTTCTATCTGACTCCAAGAGATTCGATGTATCTGCGTTACTTTATGTACATGAAAAACAAATTTTTGTTTATTAAATTCAGTGACAACAAATTTGTTAAGTTCTGGCTGCTCCGCTTTGGGGTAGCCAAGAGCTCTTTCCACACTAATAACAGGCAGCACTTCTCCGCGAATTTCAATGATTCCTAATACATGTGGATGTGCATGAGGAATGGGAATAACGGCAGTTGGATTAATAATTTCTCTCACTTTATTTACATTGATGCCAAATTTACTATTCCCCATACAAAATTCCACGATTTCAAGTTCATTTGTACCACTCTCTAATAAAATTCCTTTATCTTTTTCCACTAATCATTCTTCCTTCCTATCTATTTATAACTATAAATATAACATGAATTATTTTCCTCTTATGTTATATCGTATCAAATTGAAAAATTATAAATATCGAGTAGGAAGTTAAATCTATACAGCTTCTGTTTCCTTAATCCTTGAGTGCACAATTAGACCAATTAAAGTAAGGATGATTAACGAGCCCATTCCTAGTCTACTTGCTAAGTTTCCATGTTCAGCAAACACCAAAGTAATCGTTCCGTACAATAATGGGCCGATGATGGAGGACACTTTTCCCGAAAAGGCAAATAAACCAAAAAACTGCCCTCTCTTATCCACTGGCGATAATTCTACAATATATGTTCTAGTTGTTACCCACATTGAACCTAAGGCAACACCGAACATACTTCCGGCAATCCAAAACATAAGCTCATTGACAGCGAAAGTTCCAATTAATAAAGCAATTACTAGTAAAACTCCTACGTATTTTACCGCTCTATTGGCACCTACAGCTTTTGTAATATAGCCGAAAATAAATGACCCGATAATACTTGAAATCGTTGAAACTAGATACAATAATATAAATTTACCTGCAGTAAAACCAACAATATTTTGTGAGTAAGGTGCCATCATGACAATCGTTGTGGCTATGGCATCATTTAGAAAGAAATAAGCAATCATAAATGTAAAAATTGTCTTATGCGATTTCATTTCCTTAAAGGTTTTATAAATCTCCTTATAGCCTGAAAGAAATGTAGTTTTTTGCTTTACTTCTTTTGGTTTATCCTTAACAAAGAAAAATAATGGTAAAGAAAAAATCAAGAATAATATGGCTGATGGAATAAATGCTTTATGAAAATCGCCATCCATAACTAATAAATATACGCTCAAGCCCACGAGCGTGCCAAGATAACCAACCGCTACACCAAATCCAGATATAAGCGGTATCTCCTCTTTACTTCCAAAATCAGAAATCATTGAATCATAGAATACTAAACTAGAATGATAAAAGAATTTTGCAATAATGAAGCAAAGAATAACGAGCGCAAGAAAGATTGGCATGCCAAAAATCTTGCCATCTAAGCCAGACATTGCAAAAACACCCATCAAACATGTGGCTAATACAGAGAAAATTGTAAAGATCACAATATACTTTTTCTTTCTCCCAGTACGGTCAATCATAACGCCAAATAACGGACTAAATATTACTAGAAAAATACTGGCTAATGCATTTGCATAAGCAATAAATGTACTCGCGATTTGATCTAGTACTTCATTGGACCCAACTACTTCCTTAATATAAAATGGCCAGAAGATCGTATTAATGTTTGAAGAAAAAATAGTATTTGCAAAATCATATAAAGCCCAGGATATAATAGGTAAGGTGAAATATAATCGTAAAGAACCGATTTTTGATTTGCTTTTTTCCGCTGGCCTTCCTAACTCCATAAAACCACTCTCCCAAATGTTTTCTTTTCTGTTTATAGACATATCATACCATTTCCTGCCTTACATAATAATTCTAATTATGTAAAATCTTTTTGGTGTTATTATTCCTTCTTTTGTTTTTTCTTTTTTGATAAAACATATGACATTATCCTTTAGGTATACATAAGCTGAATTGAACTTTTTTCAGTTAGAAAAATCACATTAGGGTTTTACTCATCGTTTTTCTCCTGTAAAATAAGCTATATGCTTTAGTGAGGTGAACTAACATGGAACATTTAATTAATAAAAAAGTGAAACATATTGAGATTTCTGGGATAAGAAAGTTTTTTAATATGGTGGCTGATACGAAGGATATGGTTTCTCTAACAATTGGACAGCCTGACTTCCCAACTCCTGATCATGTTAAAGAAGCAGGAAAAAGAGCAATTGATGAAAATTTTACAAGTTATACACATAATGCCGGTGATCTAAGACTAAGAAAAGCAGCCTGTTCCTTTGTAAAAAAGAAATATCAGCTAACGTACAATCCTGAGTCAGAGGTGATAGTCACTTCTGGAGCAAGTGAAGCGATTGATATTACCTTAAGAACAATTTTAGAAGAAGACAGTGAAGTAATCCTGCCTGGACCTGTTTATCCAGGATATGAACCCATTGTCACACTGTGTGGCGCTAAGCCTGTCTATGCCGACATTACAAAGAATCAATTTCGTATGACTGCTGAAGTGATTGAGCGGTACATAAATAATAAGACTAGATGCATTGTGCTTCCCTACCCTTCAAATCCAACTGGTGTCAGCTTAACTAAAAAAGAACTAGAGGATATCGCACAATTGGTTCGAGGAAGAGAAATATTTATTTTAGCAGATGAGATTTATAGTGAACTGGCTTTTGATCAAGCTCACACTTCCATCGCTACTATACTTAAAGAACAAACGATTGTCATTAATGGACTATCAAAATCTCATTCAATGACCGGCTGGCGGATCGGGCTGTTGTTCGCTCCAGAAACCATTGCCAAGCATATTTTAAAAGTCCATCAGTATAATGTCACATGCGCATCTTCATTATCGCAAATGGCAGCTCTGGAAGCATTAACCATAGGAATAGATGATGCAATTCCTATGAAGCAAGAGTATATGCACCGTCGTGAATATGTGTATGATCGTTTAAAAAACATGGGGTTAGAGGTTGTAAAGCCTGATGGCGCCTTTTATTTCTTTGTAAAAATGCCTTCAGTAAACATGAATTCCTTTGACTTTGCACTGGCTCTAGTTGAAAAATCGGGAGTGGCCGTCGTACCAGGCAGTGCTTTTTCTTCCTATGGTGAAGGATATTTTAGAATCTCATTTGCTTACTCGATGGATTTATTAAAGGATGGTTTAGACCGGATAGAATCATATATACAATCAATCTAATAAGAAAAGCGTGGGACATATTGCTCACCCTAAAGACATAGCATAAGACGAGCCTTAGGGAAAGGTGTTCTTTACCTTTCTAGGAGAATTTCCCAAACCACCCGTGGGGGTAGAACGCTTGCGCTAGACATTTTATATTTATACTCCATAGCTATTATTTAAAGGGTGCCCATGATCCATAAAGCACCCTTTTTGAAGTAAATCCGTTTCATGACCTTATTTATCCCGTGTGTGTCTACCTACGCTTTCTAATAGAGTAAAAAGGTTTGATAAAAAAACTATCTATCCCAATATTTATACAATGCTTGTGTACCATTGTTCTCTAGTCCTGCTTCAGCCAGGTTTCCATAAAGTTCTTTAGCAAGTGATAAGCCAGGCGTTGTCATCCCCATTGACTCAGCCTCTTGCAAGGCAATATTCATATCTTTAATAAAATGTTTGATGTAGAAACCTGGATCAAAATCTCCAGAAGTCATCCTTGGTGCTAAATTTGAAAGTGACCAGCTTCCTGCTGCTCCAGACGAAATACTTTGGAGTACTTTATTAGTATCTAATCCTGCTTTTTCTGCATAAACGATTGCTTCACATACGCCAATCATATTTGAAGCGATGGCAATTTGATTACACATTTTTGTATGCTGGCCAGACCCCGCCTTACCTTGATGAACAATATTCGTTCCTAAATGCTTTAAGATTGGCTCTACAACAGCAAAGGCTTCACTGCTGCCGCCAACCATAATTGATAATTTCGCTTCTTTTGCTCCAATGTCTCCTCCAGAGACCGGTGCATCTAAAGCGTGAATGCCTTTTCCAAGTGCCGCGTCCGCAATTTTCACAGCAAGTGATGGTGTAGAGGTGGTCATATCAATTAAATATGTATTTGGACGAGCATTGGCGACCAATCCCTCTGCTCCTAAGTAAACCTCTTCAACGTCGGAAGGGTAGCCAACAATAGTGATGATTATATTCGCCGTCTCTGCTACTCTTTTGGGAGAGTCTGCCCAAGCAGCCCCAGCATCAAGAAGATCCTGAGCCTTCTCTTTCGTTCGAGAATAAACAACAAGCGAACGGCCTGCCTTTAGCAGGTTTCTGGCCATGCTTTTCCCCATGACACCTGTACCAATAAAGCCAATTTCTGTTTGATTCGTCAATCTGTTCCTCTCCTCTTCAATCAAAATATATCTGAATATTACTATCAATTTATTCTAGCACTTCTTTTTTTACTTTTAAAGAGAGGATACCTGCTGCAAAATTATGAAACAAAGAAAGCATGACAAAACAAATAGACCAACATTAAGTATGAAGGTCTATCAGTACTAATTTTATATTTGTGATGAGAAATGAGTTAAAAACCCTTTAGCAACTACATGCTCATCATTTAACAGCTCTACTGACACCGCCTCATCATTGACAATCATCTTCTCAATATCAAAAACATGTAAATCATTTTGCAAAGGAATTGGCTCCATATAAATGAATATTTCTTTATCCTTTACCGGTTCAATGAATTCCGCCGTATTGCCTTTTTCACTTCCGTATATGATTTCATTTGTCCCAAGGGCATCGGCTAATTCCTGATTATGTATAGATACTCTTACTTGGTATTTTTCATCTTGTAATAAAATCTTTTCGTTAAGCTTAAACCTAAACTGCAATTCGTTTGTTTTAGTTAATAGCGCATCGGCATGTCGATTGACAATTGACTGTTGATTTCCTCCAGTCCCACAGCTTGCGAGCAAAATAAGTAATAAAGAGATACATAGGATAAGTAATCTTTTACCTTTCATATTCAAACCTCCTTACCCATAACTTCTCCTATTATCCAAAGATTTAAACCTATTTTTTGGAAAATCAACAAATATGCACCAGAAAAGATATCATTTTTAACTTTTTCTCATGTTTTAATCTATACGGATCCAGTATTAAATTTACTACATGACGTAAGCCAATCATCCCCCGTTTGCAAAGAGGCAAAAAAAAAAACTAGCCAATGGCTAGCTTAAAGGGGAAAATGAGAATGATTTAGCTGACTTAAGGCTTCTTAAGTGCTTACTGTAGAATTACCCGCACTTTATTGATTTAAAACCTAATTAATCACTTTTATTTAAAAAGTTTTCTAGAACTTGTTCAACCTCTGCTGCATTTGGCAAATTTAACACTTTATCGATCATATGCTGAATATCTTGCATCCGCAAATCCCTTATATGGGCACGCGTGTTTATAATCGATGAAGAGTGAACTGAAAATTCATCTAAACCCATTCCAACTAACAGTGGAATCGCTACTTTATTCTCAGCCATATCTCCACAAATACTTACCCATTTTCCCTCTTGATGTGCGTAATCAATCACTCTTTTTATCAACCGAAGAATCGCAGGATGATAGGGTTGATAAAGATAGGAAACCTGTTCATTCATACGGTCGGCTGCGAGCGTATATTGAATGAGATCGTTTGTGCCTATACTAAAAAAATCCGCTTCCTTAGCAAACGATTCAACCATTAAAGCAGTGGAAGGGATTTCAACCATCATACCTAACTCAATGTTACCCACTGTTATTCCTTCTTCAACTAGCTTTCGTTTCTCTTCTTCAAACATGGCTTTTCCTTGACGGAATTCCTCAATCACAGCAACCATTGGAAACATGATTTTCAAATTCCCAAAGGCGCTGGCACGTAATAGCGCACGTAACTGTGTGCGCAAGATTGTTTGTTCACCTAAGCAAAAACGAATCCCCCTGAAACCTAGAAAAGGATTCATTTCTTTTGAAAGATGTAAATAAGGAAGCTCCTTATCACCGCCAATATCAATGGTACGAACAATCACTGGCTTCCCTTCCATTGCCTGGAGAACTGTCTTATATGCTTCAAACTGCTCGTCTTCTAGAGGCAGCCGTTTTTTTTCCATAAATAAGAACTCTGTACGGAATAGACCGATGCCTTCTCCGCCCTTGCGGATCACTTCCCTCGCTTCATCTACACTTCCTATATTGCCAACAACGGAAAAAGCGTGACCATCACCAGATACAGTCTTCTCCTGAATGAGCCAATCTAGATTAGATTGGTTCTGTTTCTCTAATTGCTGCAGCTTTTCATATTCTGCAATCACTTCTGGTGTTGGATTAATATGTACTAAGCCTTTATTTCCATCCAAAATGATACAATCACCATTTTCAATATCTTGAAAGGCCGTTTTTGCACCAACCACTGCAGGGATATTCATTGAACGGGCAAGAATGGCGGAATGTGAGGTTTTACCGCCGATATTAGTGACAAAGCCTTTGACTAATTGTGAATTCAATTGCGCTGTATGAGAAGGCGTCAAATCATCTGAAATGATAATGACTTCCTCTGCTATCATACTCGGGTTATGTATCGGAATCCCCAAAAGATGAGATTGAATCCTGTTCGTAATATCACGAATATCGGCGGCACGTTCTCTCAAATAAATATTATCAACACTCTCTAACATATTGATAAATCGATCTGTTTCCTCCATAATAGCAAACTCAGCGTTTACATGAAGGTGGGTGATCTTCTCCTCGACCGCGATAATTAATTCAGGGTCAGCTAAAACAAGGAGCTGAGCATCAAGAATAGCTGCTTGATTCGTTCCTAGCTCTTCATCTGCATAGTCGCGTATCATCTCAAGCTCACCTTTTGCAGAGAATAAAGCATCATGAAATCTTTTCTTTTCTTCTTCACTATCCCTCACTCTTTTTTTCTCTATAGAAAAATGATGAGTTTCTAGGCGAAAAGCTTTTGCTATGGCTATTCCATCTGATGCTGCAATCCCTTGAAGAAAGCTCATTATTCTGCTAAACCTTCCTTACTTAACATTTGTTGCAAATGTTCCATTGCAGCCTCTTGATCATTGCCCTCTGTTGATATTTTAATATTTGCACCTTTTCCAACTGCCAATGACATGACACCCATGATCGATTTCAAATTCACTTTTCTCCCTTTATACTCCAATTGAACATCTGAAGTAAAGCGGCCCGCAGCTTGGACTAACTGTGTTGCAGGACGCGCATGAATACCTGTATCTGATATAACTGTAAATTCTTTTTCAATCATTTAAATCATTCTCCTTTATTTCATGTAAAATTATTATGTTTTCCATTAGAATAACATAAAGAAAGGCTTCAATAATAAATGAATCTACTTTAATAGACTAATTTTTTTAATTCCTATCCTTTTCCCTATCTTTTTTCCACTCTTTCTCCTCTTTCTTTTGCCTTTTATGCAGTACCTTCATTTCACCTTTTAACTCTTTCATGCCATTAAAAAATATAGCCTCTTCGCTTATTTCAGCCTTTAAGCTTCCATATCGTACTTTTTCATATATTTCATTTATATGATTATTATTCTGCAGCCCTATCCGATTCATCCATTCGGGAAATGTTTCTTGAGGTTTTCTTCCTAATTTTAACTTTTCAGCCAATCGCTCAAAATGGTAAACCTCTTTACGTACCTTGTGTTCTGGAACATATTTTTTCCTATTTAAAAATGCAGATTCATCAAATATAGGATGTAATGTGCTCATTTGATAAGTTTGTTCATTGGCTATCAAATCGATTTTACCTTCATTATGACGGCGGTATAAATAGATACTAAACAAAAGTAGGGCGACGATTGTAATAATAGAAAATAGGATAGCCGGATCAAGCAACGTCTCTTGATTAAGGCTTTTCACATATTCCTCCAAAGTTTCCTCTTCGTCTACTACCTCCGGAACCGGTGCTAGGAGCTCAGGAGTTAGGTCTAGATTTTCGAATATATCAAAGGCAGGAGAAATAACTGTTGAAATTAACCAAACGCCCATTTGCAGAACTTTAAAGAAAAGCCACTTTAACAGATTCACACTTCCCGCAATTAATAATCCTGTTCCGATAATAGCTCCGATAGTCGTGAAGAAATACAAAGCATATCGCTTTTTCTCTATATGATCCGCCCTTACATTCAACCATCGAATAAAAAAGCTGCCGATTAAGATAAACATACTTTGTACAATCATAAAAAGAACGATCCGTTGAATGTCCATTTCCGTTTTAACATAAGGAAATATTAAGAGGCCAACCCCTGCAATCAATGTTATTAACAGCATAGCTCCCGCAGAATTGCTTTGGAATTCTTTAAAGTGCACCAGACCTCTCCAAAAAATCAGAACCGCTATCAACATTAAAAATGCAAATGATAAATGAGAAAAATAGACATATACTATGATAATAGGCAATACAGCAGATAAGTACATCGCTTTACCTTTATCATGATACTTTAATAAAAGCATTATGATAAGAATGGCTGCACTTATAGAAATAATGAAATATTCTGCCAGGATCTGCGGGTAAAATGGTAAAATGACCAAACCGCCAAATATCACTTCAATAAAAATCAAATAAAACATAGTCCATGCTTTCTTCATTAAGCATGCACATCCTTTACAGTGAGAGACAGCTGCCCTATTGTCGCTGTTTGATTATTCGTATGAAGCTGAAATAAGGAAGCGCCATTTTTTTGAATCTTATCCAACAAGTTCTGTGCTTTCGGCTGTTTCTGTCCACCATGTAAAAAATATGGCTGGCGCGGTAGATGACGAGCATAAAAAGAGAGCATTTTATCATAAGGATAAATAG
Organism: Cytobacillus purgationiresistens; assembly: GCF_030813235.1. Taxonomy (GTDB): domain Bacteria; phylum Bacillota; class Bacilli; order Bacillales; family Cytobacillaceae; genus Cytobacillus; species Cytobacillus purgationiresistens. Next base: position 15,532 of record NZ_JAUSUB010000010.1, read on the forward strand.
AGCCGTGACGATCGGCAACCGCCAGCATTTCAAGTACTTTTTGCAGATGCTCTTTCCCTTTTCCAAATGGAATATATAAGAAGGGGGTACTGCTATTCACACGAAGGTTCACGCAAATAGAATAAGAAATATCATTCTTTTGAAAAAAATAAGCAAGTTCTGCGGCACTGCTTATGAGCTCCTCCATTTGTTTGGAAACAGAATGAGAGACTGAGATATTCAAGGAAATATTCCAGCCTTTCTCTGCTGTATGGTCATATATCTTTGTCTGGAGCTGTTGGTTTCTCGCACTTGCTTTCCAATGAATACGATTGAAGCTATCTGAATAAACGTAATTTCTAGTGCCTGCAGGAGACAAATGATCTTCAAATAATGATTGCGAAGCTTGGCTATCACCTGGACGATTCGAATTCATTATCTTTTTGTTCATAACTGGAATCGTCACGGGATACACAAGCACCTCTTGTTTAGTCAAATATTTGTATTGTAAAATAGCCTCTCCTAATCCGAAGAAATGTGGAATATGCAACTCAATTTTGCGTATTTTTGCCAGCCCGCGCTTATTTGCTATAAAGGGAAGCCTAATTTCTTTTCTTTGTTTATAATTAATAGAAAAAGGAATATTCATCTCATAATTTGCTTGCCGCTCTTCAATTCTTTTATCTTCAGGTGAAACAACATCATTATAGAAAATTCTGAGCTCCCCATTCATCACAGGCAACCCTCTATTCTCGAAAGTTAAAAGCCATTCACCACGATCATTGGTGAAAAGCTTTGTTCTTGTTTTTTCATTGATCAATATTAACTTATCACCTACCCTCTTAAGGTAAAGCATATTTGCATAAATCAATAAAAGGATGAAAACAGCTGTAAAAAACACAACCGTTAATTTAAAATAGAAACTGGCAAGAAGTAGAATAGTTGCAATAATTGTTGACACAGACAAGTATTGATCCTCTAAGATCTCCTTTCTCCACATATTCATTAGATATGACCTGATTCAACTGGAACCGGAATCGTATCAAGCAATTCCTGAAGGACCAATTCCGCCCGCTTTGTTAATGACGCCTCCGTGGATAAATAAATTCTATGGGCAAGAACATAAGGAACCATCGTCTTAATGTCCTCAGGAATCATGTAATTTCTACCGGCAAAATAAGCCTTTCCTTGGGCAGATCTTATTAGAGCTAACGTGCCTCTTGGACTTACTCCAAGCTCAATATCTCCATAATCCCTTGTAGCCCTTACAATATCCAGTACGTAATTTTCAATGGCATCGTTCATTTTAATACTTAAAACCGCCTCTTTCATTCCCTGAAGCTCTTCCAGCTCAATTACAGTTTGTACCTCTGGTTTTGCTAATAGATTATTATGTATTTGAATGATCATCTTTTCCTCTTGCAAGGATGGGTAGTTCATATCCAATTTTATAAAAAATCGATCCAATTGTGCAGCTGGCAACGGGAAGGTTCCTTGCTGCGACTCAACTGGGTTTTGGGTTGCAATGACCATAAAGGGATCGCTTACTTCAATCGTATGGCCGTCAATTGTTACCTGCCGTTCTTCCATAACCTCTAATAAACTCGATTGAGTTCTAGGTGTAGCACGATTAATTTCATCTGCCAACACTATATTTGCTACTATTGGCCCAGGACGCAATTCGAATTCTAGTCTTTTCGGATTAAAAAACTGAATGCCAGTTACATCACTCGGCAACACATCTGGTGTAAATTGAACTCTTGAAAACTTACCATTTATCGCTTTGGCAAAAGATTTAGCAAGCATCGTCTTCCCGGTTCCTGGTACACTCTCTAATAGTACATGCCCATTAAATAATAAGGCGATTGTCAAAAGTTCAACTTCCTTGTCCTTACCTGACATCACCTTGCTGATTTCTTCTTGCAACTTCAATAATGGTCCCATAGACCCTCCCTGTAATCATTTTTATAATATTCTAATTTTGTATTTTATAATTTTACTAAAGAGTGAGGTAGCTTACAATCTTTCCCTAGAAAAAAATGCAAATAAAATGAAAAAAGCTGGAAATCAGGTCTCCTTACGACTGACCTTCCCAGCTCTCACTCACTGAACCTTATTAACTTCTTGCCGTTTCTATGTATTGATATAAAACATCTCCCCCACGAAGGGCAATACCACGAAAATGCTTAAAATCTTTGCGATTCACTATCACTTTCCTAAATTCTAAAAAATCATCCTTTTTTACAAAGTATTCCGATATATCGTCATTTTTCAACTTATCAAGTATCTCATTTACCATCGATTCGTTCATAAGCCACACCTTTTTATGATTTTTCAAATATCTATTTGCTTCAATTTATTATTGTAACTAAACTTACTCTGATTTCCAAGGAAATATACTTTAAGAATAAACTAATTAAATAGATAAAATTCTTTACGAATACATTTTTTTAGTGCAAAATGGTTATTAACAAAAAAAATGGGAAGAAAAGGGGAATAACGATTGAAGAAGGCTGAGATTGGTAATATCATTGAATTTCGCGAAGGACTTCGCGGCATCGTTGAAAAGGTAAACGAAAATTCAGTTATTGTAGATTTAAGCTATATGGATAATTATCGTGATTTAGAGCTTGAGCACAGAACAGTTGTTAATCACAAAAATTATAAAATTATTCAAGAAAAATAATTTTTATAGTTGTCTCCTTTCTCTCAGATATTACGATATTAACCCTTAAAAGCAGCACACAAATGCTGCTTTTTTACTTTTAATTAAATAAAACTCTCATTTGATTTCTCTTCAAGTATTCTGTAAATAAATTTGAAGAGATTGTGCCAAGTCATAACAATATATACATTTTACACCGCTTTTTTGGTAAAATAGGTTTGGCTTGTATGAAAGGAGTTTATTTAATGATTAAAAAATTACCCGACATCCGCTTAATTGTCGGTTTTTTAATTGCTCATGTGCTCATGTACTTTACCTTTATGGATCGATCGATTTTTTGGTATATGTTTACGGCAACGATGCTATGTTTAATTAGCTATTCAATCTTAAATGAAGAAATTGATGATGAACAAACCTTTGGTACGTATTTCATCTACGGTGTATTCTCTGGGCTATTGCTTTATGTTATTTTTTGGACAGGTTATGCGATTATTGACATACTAAACCTTCCATTTTTAAATAGTATCTCAAGCTTATATGGACGCTATGCTCCATCAAATATATGGCAATATATTGTACTGTTATTTATTCTTGTCCCTGGTGAAGAAATTTTTTGGCGTGGTTTTATCCAAAAGAGGGTAATGAAATATACAACCGTCACAACAGCTGTTTTCATTTCATCATTGCTTTATGCATCTGTGAATTTATATTCAGGCTATTGGATTCTTGCAATAGCTGCACTTGTAGGCGGGATATTTTGGGGATATCTATATGCATGGAAAAGAAGTATCCCTCTGTTAATTGTCTCTCATATTGTATTTGATCTTGTGTTATTCATTATTTTTCCACTTATCTAAACATTATGCCCTTACTTTAGAGCAAAAAGGAAAAATAATGTAACGTATTCACCGCAAATCCGTCTAATTTGTATGAATGCGTAATTCTATGCCGGGAGGAATGACAAATGAAAAACCCACTCAAACTGTTGCTTATGTCTGTATTATTTATGTTTGTACTAGCTGGATGTGGTACTAGCCAAAATGATGACGGAGCCAGCTCTTCCCAACCGCCAAAAGAGGAAGAAGCGAATCATGATGATCATCAAAATGAAGAAGAACATAATGATGACGGCAAAATTCGTCTGCTAGAACAAAATATTGAATATGATCTAAACGGAGAAACTAAGGAAGATACTGCTTTTTTAATAGAAAGCGATAATCAAGATTATTCTATGTATGTTTTGCCGGATTTTGCTCTAACAGGTGAAGAACCTAATCAAGATGTACTACACTTAAAAAAGGAAGCTCATATTTTCATGAGAATTGAACTACTTCCTGAAGATATTGATTGGGCGAAGGTAGAAGAAAATACGAAGGTTCAGCTTGAATCTGTGAATAAGGAAATTACTACACCTGAATTGCCTAAATATCCATTCTACCAAGATGCAACTGTAATGGAAGCTAGCGATGACGGTGATACGGTTACTTCATTGTTAATCAAAAATGAGCAAACACAAGTAAAACTCACTATATTTACAGATGAAAATGAAAAAGATTATAAAGACGCCTTCATCAAAATGGCACAAACCATCGAGAGTAAGTAATGGCTATGGTAATCCAGCAAATAAGACTGTCAAATTAGATTTGACAGTCTTATTTTTTTAAGTCCTCGAATGGTTTCATCCATAATAAGATGATAAAAGTTAAGCTAATGTATCCAAACAAAGGGTATAAATAGGACAAAAGCGTCCCATACTCAACAAAGCTGCCAAAGTAACTAATCATAAAAATAACACTGACAGTAATGATGGTTGGTATATTAACATATTGTCTCACTTGCCTCTCCACTCCAAAAACATTTCCAATGACAGAAGTGAAAATCTCACCATAAATGACTAATACAAATACCCAGTAAAATGAAGAAGCTAATGACTTCATAATAGCCGCCATTGGAATATCAAAAGACTCAATGTTTGGCAGCATCACTAAAGTTAAATGGCTTGAAATAAGGATTAGCGTTAATACTCCCCCGCCAATCATCCCTCCCCACTTAATGGTCTGCTCATCTTTTATATCTGAAGCGACTGGTACAAGAACAGCTTGTGCAAGCATTAAGTTAAAGGCAGCATAAGAAAAAGGTGAGACCACTGCTTTCCATCCATCCTCAGCATAAGGAATATATAAAATCTGCTCCACAAATCCTGGCAGTCTTATGGATAAAAACAGCAGTATAAAACTAAAGGTAATCATCATAGGAACAACAAGAACATTTACAGCAAATAAGCCCTTTATTCCTATGATCATTGTAAGTATGGATAATATGATCGTAAAAATAACGCCAATTGACTTTGACAGTCCTAGCTGTTCTTCAAAAACAGCACCTGCTCCAGATAGCATAACTGCACAAACGCCCAATAGCATCACAAGCATTAATCCGTTAATAATGATTCCGAAGAACCTTCCAAATAAATACTCATTTAACTCTTGATACGATTTTGCATCAATACGAGAAGCAATCTGCATCAGCTTGGACCCCAAAAAGATAAATATATACCCACTCATTAACATCCCTATTAAACCTAAAAAACCAAAACGAGAAAAGAATTCAACAATTTCTCTGCCGGTGGCAAATCCTGCCCCAACTATAGTGCCAACATATACGGCAGCAATTTGAAAGGAAGCCCCCCAGTTTGTCTTCACTCAATCTCCTCCTTCACTTCAATATATGAATGATAGGACAAACAAAGACGAGCTTTTTTAAATTAATTCGATTAACCTCCCCATAGCCGCACCGAAGCTTATCCATCCCTATCCAAACTAAAGTTTGGATTTCGATTAGAATAAGTTGGCATTCCAGCCAATCAAAAAACTTGAAAGTCAATTAAGGTCAAATTATAATGAAATATAAGTCAAAGATAGTCAAAGTCAAAGGGAGGAATTCTTGATGAAATGTCAAAAATGCAAACAAACTGAAGCAACTATTCAAATGAGATATGTAATGAACGGAAATGAAGCACATCTTCATTTATGCAAAGACTGTTACCAAACTGAAAAACATATGCTCCCTTCCTTCGGACCAGCAATGAACAGTTTTTCAGGGTATAATCACATTCCTTTAGATGAATTTTTCAAAAAAGTAAGTGAAGCTGCTTCCGATCAACAGAAGCAAAACCACATAAAAGTACAGCAAGGGAATGGCGGTAGTGGTTTTATTGACCAAGTCGGAAAAAATTTAACGCAAATGGCGAAAGCCGGATTAATTGATCCAGTGATTGGCCGTGATGAAGAAGTAAATAGAGTAATTGAAATACTAAATAGAAGAAGCAAGAATAATCCTGTTCTTATTGGTGAGCCAGGTGTGGGTAAAACTGCAATTGCAGAAGGATTTGCAATTAAAATCTCAAAAGGTGAAGTACCAAGAAAACTGCAGAATAAAGAAATTTATTTACTAGATGTCGCATCTCTTGTATCCAACACAGGCATTCGCGGCCAATTCGAGGAAAGAATGAAACAATTGATCAGTGAAGTTCAAGAGCGAAAAAATATCATTCTTTTTATCGATGAACTGCATTTGCTTGTAGGCGCCGGTTCAGCTGAAGGTTCAATGGATGCCAGCAATATCCTAAAACCCGCTTTAGCGAGAGGTGAATTCCAATTAGTCGGAGCCACTACCTTAAATGAGTATCGTAGGATTGAGAAGGATGCTGCCTTGGAACGCCGCTTTCAGCCAGTTCACGTAAAAGAACCTTCTGCTGAAGAAGCACTCAATATATTAATGGGGCTAAAAGCACAATATGAAAACTATCATGAAGTAGAGTTTACAGATGAGGCCATTAAAGCATGTGTGCAATTGTCTAAAAGGTATATTCAAGACCGTTTCCTTCCAGATAAAGCAATCGACTTGATGGATGAAGCGGGCTCTAAAATTAACTTAATAACAGATTATAAAAGTGAAGAGATGACTGAAGAAAGATTAAAAGAAATTAGCAAGCAAAAAGAAGCTGTATTAAAAGAAGAGAAATATGAAGAAGCAGCGAAACTTCGTGAGGAAGAATTAAAACTGGAAAAAGCATTAAATCAAACGAGTACTGAGCGACCTAAAGTGAAACTGCAAATGATTCAAGAAATCATTGAAAAGAAAACAGGCATTCCTGTTGGTCAACTAATGAAGGACGAACAAAAGAAAATGTCTGAGCTTGAACCAAATCTATCAGCTAAAGTCATTGGACAGGATGAAGCTGTTCGAAAGGTGACCAAAGCCATTCGCAGAAGCCGCGCAGGCTTGAAGTCTAAAAATCGTCCAATTGGATCCTTCTTATTCATTGGTCCAACTGGAGTCGGGAAAACGGAATTATCAAAAACGCTTGCCCAAGAGCTATTTGGAACAAAAGAATCGATGATCCGGCTTGATATGAGTGAATACATGGAAAAACATAGTGTGTCCAAGATCATTGGTTCACCTCCAGGCTATATTGGCCATGAAGAAGCTGGCCAATTAACTGAAAAGGTTCGCCGCAATCCATATAGCATTATACTGCTTGATGAGATTGAGAAAGCCCATCCAGATGTTCAGCATCTATTCTTGCAAATTTTAGATGATGGAAGGCTAACTGACAGCCAAGGCAGAACAATTAACTTTAATGAGACCGTCATTATCATGACAAGTAATGCAGGCACTGGTAATAAAGAAATCCAAGTTGGTTTCGGTGCAAATCAAGCAATTCAAGAGGGGAATATTTTAGATTCACTTGGTCAATTCTTTAAGCCAGAATTTATTAATCGCTTCGATAGCATCATTGAATTCCAGTCATTAGATAAAACACATCTCTTACAAATTACTGATCTCATGCTAAATGAATTAAAAGAAACTTTAGCAGAACAAAGTATCGATCTCGATGTTTCTACTGGGGTCAAAGAGAAACTAGTTGAGCTAGGCTATCATCCTTCCTTTGGAGCACGACCCTTACGCAGGATCATACAAGAGGAATTAGAGGATAAAATCGCCGATCGCATGATTGCCAATTCAATCAATAGCAGCCTACAGGCCGTTATCCAGGATGAAAAAATCGTGATTAAATAATAATGGATTAATATTAAAAGCGTAGAGACTATTCGTCTCTACGCTTTTAATCTCTATAGTTCTTTGTCATCCACCTGGTTTAACCAGTTTTCAATTTCACCAACAACAGATTCTACACAACCCTCTTCAAATGGTGAAATCAAATTGGCTTCTGAGACCAAACCAGTAAATGCCTTACTGCCTCCTAGTGAGCAAAGATGCCTATAATCCTTCCATGCGCCCTCATGATTTTCCCTTGATTTCTTCCAAAATTGGAAAGCGCAAATTTGAGCTAATGTATAGTCGATATAATAAAATGGTGAATTATAAATATGGCCTTGCCTTTGCCAAAATCCCCCATTTTCAAGATATTCATTCCCATCATAATCTTTATGCGGCATATACTTTTTCTCAATACTACGCCAAGCCTGTTTCCGTTCAACAGGTGAAGCAGAAGGATTTTCATAAACCCAATGCTGGAATTCATCTACTGATACTCCATACGGTAAAAACAATAAGGAGGAACTTAAGTGTGCAAATTTATATTTCTCAGCATCTTCTTGGAAAAACAGCTCCATCCATGGCCATGTGAAGAATTCCATGCTCATCGAATGAATCTCAGCCGCTTCATATGTAGGCCAAATATATTCAGGTATTTCAAAATGACTGCTTGAATGCACTTGGAAAGCATGACCAGCCTCATGAGTTAATACATCGATATCCCCTGAAGTTCCATTGAAATTCGAAAAAATAAAAGGTGCTTTGTAATTATCAATATATGTACAATAGCCACCACCAGCTTTTCCTGTTTTAGCAACAAGATCCATTAATCCATTGTCGTTCATATATGAAAAGAATTTTCCCGTTTCTTTGGAAAGTTCATCATACATCTTTTGCCCCTTTTCAATAATCCAATCTGGGCTGCCTTTCGGAGTAGGGTTTCCAGACAAAAAATTAAAGCCTTCATCGTAGAATTTAAGCTGGTCAACACCTATTCTTTTTCGCTGTCTTTCTTTAAGCTTAGTTGCTATCGGCACAATAAATTCTTCTACCTGCTTGCGAAATTTCGCAACCATCTCTGCATTATAATCTGTGCGATACATCCGATAATATGCTAATTCAACAAAGTTATTATATCCAAGCTTATGAGCAATTTCAGTGCGCACATGGACTAGCTCGTCATAAATCCGATCCAGTTCATTTTCATTATCAGCAAAAAATTGAAATCTTGCTGCACTTGCCTTTTTTCGCATCTCACGGTCTATTGACTCTGTATATGGCTCCATTTGCGCCAATGTTAATTCTTGGCCTTCAAATTGGATTTTTGCCGATGCAATTAGCTTAGTATACTCTGATGACAATTTATTCTCCTTTTGAAGCAAGGGAACGATTTCTGGAGAAAATACTTTCAATTGCGCATCTGCTAATTCAAATAACTGGCTACCCCACTGCTTCTCAAGATCCACGCGAAATGACGAGTCAACCAAGGCCTCATAATACTTAGTCACAAATCCTTCAACCTGAGGCTCAACCTCGTCAATAAAGTCTTGTTCATCTTTATAGAATTCATCATTCGTATCGATAGAATGGCGAATATATGCAAGATTCGCCATTGTACCCATATCATTTCTAATCGCATTTACCTCTTTCATCGCCTCAACTTGCTCTTCCATTGATGAAGCTGACTGAAATGCATTTAATGCAGCCTTAAATCGGTCTTCAACTTCCTCCATATTTGGACGAATATATTCATAATTAGCAAACTTCAAAGTCACACGACCTCCTATGTATTGTTTTCTTACTGAGTAAGAGTTTGGTTAAAAGCTTTGCTTTATAATGATCTTTCTACATTTATTCGACAATCTTTTTACAAATCCCTTCCACTCCCGAAGTTTTTTTCCAAATTCAAACAAAATAGAAAAAACGGTCCATTTGAACCGTTTTATCTGCTTCCAACTGAAAGCCCTAATTTTTTTATTAAATCTATGACCGTATCCTTTTCCTCAGCCGATAATTCGGTCATCAGCTCGTGAATATACTCCTCATGCCCAGGAAAGACATTTTCAATAAAGGCTCTGCCTTCATCAGATATTTCTGCATATGTGACCCTTCTATCATTAGGACAGGCTACTCTCCGCAGATATCCCTTATTTTCAAGCTTGTCTACTACATACGTAATACTGCCGCTTGCTAATAGAATCTTGCCGCCAATTTGCTGAAGCGGCTGATTCCCTTTATGGTAAAGCAGTTCAAGTACAGCAAACTCTGTCGGGTTCAATCCATAAGTTTGAATCCGTCTATTCACATGCTCATTAATTGCGCGGTACGCTCTTGATAAAACAATATATACCTTTAATGATTGGCTGGTCTCATCCATCTACTATCCAATCCTTTGCAAATTATTTAAAATCGTAACTTCTTGAATTCAAACTAATTATAAAAAACGTTTAGAAACATGTCAATTTCTATCAATATTTCTCAAGGAGAAAAAAATGTTATAATAAGAGATATTGATTAATTATTAATGGAGTAGAATAACTAAATGAATAGTCGACGAAAAAATATATTTTTGTATTTAATCATTGTCATCATACCCATAATTATTGGCGGATTAGTAATTTTTCACTTTGCGTTTGAACGTGATAACAAGCATCGTTTAGACGAAGCTGAGTGGTTTGGGACAATACACCAAAGAAATTGGGACCAATTTATTTCTGAGACAGTAACAACGCTGGATATTTTGTCAATTAGCATAGATCCAAATGCTGATGATGGTGATTTACATAGTTTACTTAAGAAAACAAACCGAATGGATTCGAGGTATGGAGGTCTCTTTCTTCTAAACAGCAATGGGAAAGTAAAGCATGGATCAACTTCTTATTTCAATGATATCAACCAAGCACTGGATCATTATCTTCAAGAGGTTATTAGAACGAAGGACACGGTCATCTCAGATACAGTAGAAACGTTACCTAACGGACAAAAGATCGTTGGAATAGCTAACCCTATACTGGATGATAATAATGAGTTAACTATGATCATAGTAGCCCAGTTGCGTGTGGATTATATGCAAAACATTATGCAGATGCTGACACCACATGCCCAACTAGCTATTACTAATACCGCTGGACAATCTATTGTGGCTTTAAATGGTTATCAACCTCAATCTGACCAATCGATTATCCTCCCAATTGACAGGCTTCCTTGGAATATAGAGGTTAAAGTGAAAGAAGTGGACCGTTTCAATGTACTAAAAAAAGTCCTTTTAATCTCCTTACAAATAATAATCATTACCCATATATTATTCTTTTTGATTAAATACCTAATGCTCAAACGTCAAACCGCATTAGAAAAAAAGGAAAACGAACTGCAGAAATTGGAATTAGTCGGTAATTTAGCCGCGAGTACCGCTCACGAAATTAGGAACCCTTTAACAGGTATTAAAGGTTTAGTTCAATTACTTGGAGAAAAATATACATCTTCACAAGATCAATATTATTTTTCAGTAATCAATGAAGAGATTAACCGAATCAATGAGATTGTCAGTGAATTTCTCATTCTGGGTAAACCTACTGCCCAAAAAATGGAATATATTAACTTAAACAATATTATACATGAACTAGAACTACTGATCAGGTCTGAAGCAAATTTGGCCAATGTGAACTATGTTGTGTCTATGCCCGACCATCCCGTTATGGTCATGTGTACAAAAGATCAAATGAAACAAGTCATCCTTAACATTACAAAAAATGCATTAGAATCGATGAGTAATCGTGGCGGAACTATGTCAATTATTCTTACGACACATAATCAAAAATGTCATTTAAAAATTACTGATACTGGCTCGGGCATTTCAGAAGATCAACTGGATAAAATCTTTGAACCTTTTTACACCTCTAAAGATACAGGAACCGGACTAGGATTGGTTGTCTGCAAACGAATCTTAGAATCCTTTCAAGGTGAAATACTCATTTCCAGCAACGTGAATATTGGAACTGAAGTCAATTTATATTTGCCTGTTAAGTCCTGACAATCCAAGAATGAGGAATATTGAATCTGCGAAAAAATAATAATAAAGGAGAGCCACTATGCTCTTCTTTTTATGTTTACTTAAATTCTAAGGAATGTGAAGTAATCTTTTGTTTAGAATAAAAGAAAGGCTTGATTTATTTAGAAATAACTCCAATAATATATTCGTATTCATTTACATAACTTATTTTTCAAAAAGGAGTCTTATTATGAACCAAGCCGCAATCGCCCGTACTATTCCCAAAAAGGAGTCAACCAGTTATCGGATATTGTTCATTATCGGGCTGTGTCACCTCTTAAATGATGCCATTCAAGCAATTATACCAGCAATGTTCCCAATATTAGAAAAGTCTATGGGCCTTTCCTTTACTCAATTAGGAATGATTGCATTTGCACTTAATATTGTTTCATCACTATTACAACCTGTATTTGGCAATATCACTGACAAAAAACCTTTCCCTTTCGCTTTGCCTATTGGACTAACCATCACTTTATTCGGCATTATTGGATTAGCCATTGCACCAAGATATGAATGGATTCTTGTTTCTGTATTATTTATTGGTCTAGGGTCAGCAGTATTTCATCCAGAAGGATCAAGGGTTGCCTATATGGCTGCAGGTCCACGAAGAGGGCTTGCACAGTCCATTTATCAAGTTGGAGGAAATACCGGTCAATCATTAGCGCCGCTTATTACAGCCCTCATTCTTGTACCATACGGACAATTTGGTGCAGCATGGTTTACAATAGCAGCTTTCATGGCTGTTTGTTTATTACTTTATATCGCTTTTTGGTATGCTAATAAACTAAAGTCTGAGCAGCTGGAGAGAAAACAAAAAAGCAACTTGCCTAATGAGACTAAACCGATAACTAGAGCAGTGAAATTATCCTTAACACTAGTATTATTTCTTATTTTCGCACGATCTTGGTATATTTCTGGAATGACAAATTTTTATGCCTTTTATACCATCGATAAATATTCATTTTCAATCAGCCAGGCACAAATATATTTGTTCGCCTTTTTAGTTGCTGGAGCACTCGGGACATTCTTCGGAGGCCCTTTGGCTGATCGATTCGGTAAAAAAAATATTATTTTCCTTTCGATGATGCTTACTGCGCCTTTCTCCATTCTTATTCCATTTGTACCTGCATCTGTAGCATTTTGCTTATTACTGATTACAGGTTTTGTGCTTATGTTAAGTTTTTCAGTGACTGTTGTTTATGCTCAAGAGTTAATTCCAGGGAAGATCGGCATGATGTCAGGATTAACTGTAGGATTTGCATTTGGAATGGGAGCAATTGGATCTGTAGCACTGGGATACCTCATTGATTTGATTGGGTTGACAACCACCATGACTCTAATGGGATTATTGCCATTAATCGGTCTATTAACGCTACTGCTGCCTTCTGACCAAACTTTAGCAAAGTGGAACGGATAACATGAAAGACCACTTAACAATAATTGTTGAGAGATAAGCTTTTACTATGATGGATCAATTCACCAATGTATACACTTTAGAAGAAAGGTGGAAGAATCATGAATGAAGTGTTTTTAGGTACCACTCTTTCTGCCATGTCAACAGGACTTGGCGCCTTAGTAATCTTGTTCATTGGCGGCTCAATAACCCATAGATGGCGTGACACTTTATTGGCTTTTACGGCCGGGATTATGATGGCTGCCTCAACAATGGGGCTAATACCTGAAGCGCTGAGTATTGGAGGCTTCGTTCCTCTTGCTATTGGAGTATTTCTCGGGGTTTTCACATTAACAATATTGGAAAAAAACATACCGCATATAGATTTAGAACATACAAAAAAGGGCATTGAATTTGATGAAAAAGCGATGCTGATCATCGCTGCGATCACCCTTCACAATATCCCTGAAGGCCTGTCAGTTGGCGTTAGCTACGCCTCGAATAACGGTGGGGATACCGGCAATCTTATTGCGTTTGCGATAGGATTGCAAAACGCCCCTGAAGGCTTTTTAGTCGCATTATTTTTAGTTAATCAAAAAATAAGCCGGTTTAAAGCTTTTATTGTTTCTACTCTAACAGGAGCGATTGAAATTGTTTCAGGGCTATTAGGCTATTACCTGACAAATTATATTGCCTTTCTTGTCCCATATGGTTTAGCATTTGCTGCTGGTGCGATGCTATTTATCATCTATAAAGAACTCATTCCTGAAAGTCATGGTGATGGGCATGAAAGAACATCCACCTATTCTTTTATCATCGGATTACTATTCATGGTTCTTTTAATCGATTTATTTTAAGTTCATCCGAGGATCTGCCAGTCAGATCCTAATTTTATTTCTTAATAGAAAGTAGTATGCCTCTATTCAAACTGCTGTTTTTTTCAAAGCAACAATGATTTGGTTAAATAATAATCTAAAGTCTGACTTTTTGCTTTTGTCTTGTTTCATCATTTGATATTCATATATAAGCTTATCTAACTCTTGGCTATAACGTATAGTTATTTCACTGCCTATTCCATTTTGTTTTGCTGAAACCATCATTATTTCTCTCTTCCTTTGAATATCTTCCATTATATTACTCCTTTTCCACTTCAAGTTACTTCCTCCTATTTTTCCCAATTATTCTACTTTAATAACTAGTAAACATTATCCACTTGAAGAATTATTACAAGAATTTCTATAAAAGTAAATAGATTCGCAAAATTAGACAATCTTTTTTTAAAACAATGCGAATCGACATTCAATCCTCTTATTATTCGTGTTCATTCGACATACGTATTACGAATCCCTGTTGTCACGTAAGTGCTAAAGTACTATCATCTATCTATTTTTATTGAAAGTAGGACTTATATGAGATAACTTAGAGAAGAATCAAAAATTAGAATAAACTACCTGAGGAGAGATAAAAATGAAATTCAAGGTTGCTTGCCTCCAAATGAATATTGCATTCGGTAACCCCACTGTTAATTATCAATCTGTTGAGAGTTTTATTCATGAGGCTTGCCAGGCTCAAGATCCTCCAGATATTATCGTTTTGCCAGAAATGTGGACAACGGGCTATGATTTAACAAATTTAAATCATTTAGCTGATAAAAATGGGCAGCTGACAATCGATTTTTTGAAGAAGATTGCCCTTAAATATCAAGTTCACATCGTTGGCGGATCGGTTGCAACACAAGCAAATGAAAAAATGTTTAACACGATGATCGTCATTGATAAAGAAGGCAACCATGTTCAAAATTATAGTAAGCTTCATTTATTTAAATTGATGGATGAACATTTACACCTGGCATCTGGGGCAGATAAAGGAATGTTCACCATTGATGATGAAACATGTGCGGGAGTCATTTGCTATGATATTCGGTTCCCAGAATGGATACGCGGACATGTGTTAGAAGGCGCGAAAGCAGTATTTGTTGTCGCTGAGTGGCCGACACCTCGACTGGACCATTGGCGAGCGCTTTTAATAGCTAGGGCGATTGAAAATCAATGTTATATCATTGCTTGTAATTGCGTAGGCTCTGACCCTAATAACGAATTTGCTGGCCATTCCATCATTATTGATCCATGGGGTAAGGTGCTGGCTGAAGGCGGGGATGAAAAAGAAATCATCCAAGCAGAAATTGACCTTGCTGAAGTGGATAAAATTCGAGACATCATCCCTGTTTTTTCTGATCGCCGGCCTGAATATTATTAATGGACAGATGAGGCTCACTTATAATAAGTGAGCCTTTCAATCAATTTTCGCCCACATCTCTGGCGGATTCACTTCATAAATACCTTTCTCTCTGTACATATAGTGATTAATAATAAATTCACGACGAATAGTCGCATAATCATCATGAAATCTTTTGATGTATTCATTTATTTCTTTTTCTTCGTACTTCACGCCAACCTTAAGGCCTTTAATCAAGTGTTCAAATATGATAAGCTTCTTTTTTCTCTGAGCTGGTATTGTCTTTAACTTCCCATCACCCGTAAAAAAGTGGCCAATCACTTTTTGTTGCTCCGGCTTTTCATTTATCATGCCTTCCAGCTCACTCTCATGATTAATAATATTTCCAATCGCCTGTGCTTGATGCTTTAATACAGAATCATTTAAGTGATAATATACTGTATTCTTATCTCTTCTTGTATAGACAAGATTGATATCTCTTAATTTATGTAAATGATGGGTAATGGTAGGCGGGGTTAATCCTAGCTTTCCAGCAATTGCTTGCCCATGTAAAGGACCTTGAGATAAAAGATATACGATTCGTATTCTTGTGGGGTCACCCATTGTCTTATGAAAAGCAACTAAACGGCTTAATTGCATATAGTTAATCTCCTTTCATTAACAAATTCAATTATCATCTAATTAGATATATATCAAATAATGATGCGTTAGTCAAGATGACTTAATACTTCTCCCCAAAAAAATCATCGTCTTTTATTAGGTAAATAAATTTCAAAGGTCGTTCCCATTGCAACCTCACTATTAACATGGACGCGGCCATGGTGCTCATCTATTATTTTATATGACACCATCAAACCTAACCCTGTACCTCTTTCCTTGGTTGTATAAAAGGGTTGACCGAGCTTATCTAACTTATTTTCTGGTATTCCCCCGCCCTCATCCTTAATCGTAATATATATCCCGTGATGTTCTGCCGATCGTACGGATATGGTAATGACTCCACCTTTAGGCATTACTTCTATCGCATTTTTTATTATATTAATAAAGACTTTCTTTAATTGGTTTGATTCACATGAGATAGGTTGCAGTCCGTACTCATAATAAGTCCTAAATTGGATATTGTTTAAAAGGGCCTGAGCATTCAGTAGTTTTACTGTTTCCTTCATGATAATAATTACATCATTATCCATGTATTTGACAGCCTGGGGTTTAGAAAGAAATAAAAACTCATTGATAATTGAATCGATTCTCGCTAATTCAGTCGAAATAATATTAAAATACATGGCGTGTTCCTTTTCCATCGAATTCTCCAATAGTTGGATAAATCCTTTTACGGCAGTCATTGGGTTTCTAACCTCATGTGCAATACCTGCTGCAAGCTGCCCTAGAACATTTAAGGTGTCAGATTTTCTTAATTTATCTTCCATTTCAAGTTTTTCGGTAATATCTTTAAAGGTTGTTAAAGTATAATCTGAAAAAAGATTATAGTTAACCAAATACTCAACCGTTTTCTTCTCACCTTTTTCAGGTTTTAATTCAATTGTACCTTCATATTGACCTTCAGTTAACAAAATGGCGACAATTTCCTTAATTTCTTCAAAGGCACCTGAAAATTCCTTCACTACATAATGCAATGACTTTCCTATTAATTCATCTTTCCTTGCTAACAGCATCTTTTCTGCAGATTGGTTAATATCAGCTATTCTTCCAGCACCATCCCATAAAATAATCCCTTCTAATGCCCCTTCAAATACTTTGCGAAACTTTAACTCATTTTCCCTTAACTCCTTCTCCATTCGGTGTCTTTCACTTACATTGCGAAAAATGGCCATATGGTACCCCTCATAGGAGTGAAGTTTCATTGTAAACTCAAGTGTTTTATTCTGCCCATTTGGCATTAAAAAAAGCAGTTCATCACGTATCGCTCCCTTATCATAGAGGGCTTCAACAATATTTAAATACTTAGAATCCTTTTCATATATAAAATCACTGATCTTATGCTCGATCAAATAATCATAAGAACTTTCAAAAATACGGCATGCAGATTCATTCGCATGTATGATCCAGCCCCCATCCTCCCACAACACTATCCCATCTATGGCTTCCATAAATAACTCAGAATAGATTCCTTCTTGTTGAGAGATTTTATTCACCAGCATCCTTCTTTGATTTGAATCATTAGATGTAGGCAACTCATTTTACCCCCTAAAGCATTTTCTAAATATGGTGATAATTCTACAAAAATCGCCAATATCCTCTTTCTCCCAAAAGAAAAGAGGATCACCTTCCTCAAATGACCAGCGGAAGAGTATTTGCACGATGTCACCAAACAGCATTAGTCTAATTGCATTCTCAGCCTCTTCAAAAACCTCTCAGAACATATGTATCCTTATGGTTGGACAAGGAAACTAAAGATAGCGCATCATAATCGATGCGCTATTGATTCTTCATTTCACTTTAAATTGCATGATCATTTGATTTAACTTTTCTGCAAGCTCAGATAATGATTGTACGCTTTCAGAAATATTTTCCATTGAAATATTGGTTTGTGTAACTGATGCACTAGTCTGTTCTATACCGGCTGCTGATTGTTCTGATACAGCAGCAATACTTTCAATTGCACTATTCATAGTAATCGACCCTGTAGAAACCTGTTCAAGGCTGGAGGTTATCTCATTTACATTTATTGACATCAAATTAACAGATTGAGAGATCTCCTGAAAGGTATCAACAGTTAAATGTATTTGTTCCGTTCCTTTTTGCACTTGATTATATCCATTTTGCAGGGAGTTTACTACATTTTCAGACTCCTGCTGGATACCTTTTACGATATTAGTAATATCATTCACTGATAAAGAAACCTGCTCTGCTAGTTTTCTGACTTCATCAGCAACCACCGCAAAACCTCTTCCTTGCTCACCTGCCCTTGCTGCTTCAATTGCGGCATTTAAAGCAAGTAAATTCGTTTGATTGGCAATTTCTTGGATGACACCTACTAATCTTGATACTTGTTTAGTTTCAGTATCTAACCCTTTGACCCGTTGGACAGAATCTTTCATTATTTCATTGATTACATTCATTTGATTTTGAGATCCCTTCATTAGGGCATCTCCTGTCTTTGTCAAATTCAGTACCTCATTGGATCCTGATTGAACCGTTTCTCCATTGCTCTTCGCTATTTCTACTTTATGTAGATAATCCTCCATCATTCTTGCCAATGCTGTAGAAGAGCTTGCTTGCTCTTCCGCCCCGCCATTTAATTCCTGCATTGTTGAGGATATTTGCTGACTAGCTGATCTCACTTCATTTGCAGAAATCGATAATTCACCGCTTCGTTCAGACACATTTGTAGAGACATCATTGATTTCTTTAATCATCCCTTGCAGCTTCTCTTTCATGGTATTTGTTGCATGTCCCAGTTCAGATATTTCATCATTATCTGTAACCTTTATTTGTGATACACTAAGGTTTCCTGCAGCCACCTCATTAGAAACATGTACGATTTCCCGTAATCTCTTTGAAATTAGTTTACTAATTATAAGGATACATAATATTCCTAAAACGGCAGAAATAATAATTGAAACAACTAGGACAATTAAAGTAAGCGTTAATATTTTCGAAGCTTGTTGTGAAGCTTGTATTTGTTCAGACTTCACAATTTCTAATAATTGATTTAAATGACTGACTGTATCTGTGATTAAATTATCCGCCTTTAATTTTGATAAACGATATTCCCTCACGTTTTGCAGCTTTACCTGTGGTTCAATCTCTTCATAAAACAAGCGGTTTACTTCCTTGTCATCATTATCTATTTGATTATAAAGCTCTTTCATTTCATCCGTCGTTAAAACTGGTACTACTTCTTTTTTTTGCTTTTCAAATTCTGCTTCAATCTCCTTAAATAAAGCTAAATGCTTCGGGTTAGAGTCAATTATATAATTGCCTATCGTAGAGCCCTTATGATGAAAAGTAGCGCTGGTTTCCGCAATTTCGATTGCCTTGTCAGTCGCTTCCTCAGCAAAATTTATCTTTGTATTCGCATAAGCCATCATTATAAAGGAAATCAGTGTCGATAGGGTAAATAATCCTATGGTAAAAAATAGAGCGACACCATATTTCTGCCCAATTTTCAATCGTTTCCATAGCTTTGTCTTTGTAAGAAAACGAGTTAGTGACTCCCCTTTCTTCTTTCGTTTCGGGTGTTTGCGATTTTTCTTTCCCCACTTCATTGAGGTTCCTCCTTCTCATAAGCTGAATATGGTTCCTCAGCATTACGAACACAATTAAAAAAATGAATATTTTTTACTATTTTCCTTATTCATTATAATTTAAATAGTAGTTTTATTGAAGAGTTCTTTCTAATTTATTTAGTAAAAAATACCCACGAACCATAAGGAGATATGACTTAGCAATTTCCTCTTTTTGGTTTATATCCCAACGCATTACAAGGGAGAAATCGTTTATTTCTTATTTGATTGGGTATATACTGTAATATGTTTTAGGGGGTCTTTAATTAAGAGGAGGATTTATGCGAGAACGTACATTTTATTTTGACAATGTAAAGTTTATATTAATTATCTTTGTTGTCTTTGGTCATCTGCTTCGCTCTTTTATTGAAGATAGTGAAACGATATTAACAATATATAAAGTAATCTACACCTTTCATATGCCTGCCTTTATATTAGCGTCAGGCTTTTTTGCAAAAGGGTACTATAAAAAGGGATATATCAAAAAAATAGCGAAAAAACTCATTATACCTTATTTGATTTTTCAATTGATTTACTCTGTGTTTTATTATTATTTGCATAATCAATCAACATTCACACTTGACCCATTCAATCCGCATTGGTCACTTTGGTTTTTAATATCTTTATTTTTTTGGCATATGTTATTGCTCTTATTTGCTAAATTCAAACCTACAATTGCCATTAGTACTGCTGTCCTGATTGGTTTAGCTGTTGGATATATTGATTGGATTTCTAATTTTATGAGCCTTTCAAGAACATTCGTATTCTTTCCGTTTTTCTTAGTCGGCTATTTTGCTAAAAAAGAACATTTCTTTGCTTTATTTAAACCACCTGTTCGAATAGGTGCCTTAATTATGTTTGCTGCAGTATTTATATTGTTCTATACAAATCCGAACATTAACTATGAATGGTTGCTGGGCTCTAAACCTTATGATGCTCTGAACGCCGCTTCAATTGGTGCAATGTTTACCCGTTTAGGCTTTTATTTATTAAGCTTCATCATGATGATCAGTTTCTTTTCCTTTGTACCTAAAGGACAATACTTCTTTACTAATCTAGGGAAAAATACATTATATGTTTATCTTCTTCATGGATTTTTCGTTCGTGTATTTCGTGAAAGTGATGTGCAGAATTTCTTCAATGACGCTGAGAGCTTCCTGCTGCTAGCAGGGATCGCATTACTATTAACACTGCTATTATCCAGTAAGTTAATCACCGCTGTAACCCAGCCCGTCATTGAACTAAGCACAACGAGATTCAAAAGCCTAAAAACAAGGCTAACAGCAGCCTTAAAGTTTTACCGAAAGAAATACCGATTGGATTAAGGTGGCTCGCTCAGCACCAAAAAGTTTAAGGGCGTAGGAAATGAAAGTGAGCTTTCCTTCACCACAAATATATTTTAGAAAGGAGCATTTGATATTTCTATCATTGATGCTCCTTTCTTATATAGATATTGACCGATTATTAAATTCAGTCTATAATATATTACTGACGCTATTATTAAGTTTGATGCAACTCCACTATTACATAATCATGTCCCAGTAGCTCAGCAGGATAGAGCGACAGCCTCCTAAGCTGTAGGTCGTAGGTTCGATTCCTATCTGGGACGCTTAATGTAAGAAAACGCTATGTATCAACGTTTATATGCCGTTTAATCACACGGTGACATATTCGATGACATAGCGTTTTTTCGTTGTATGTAGGTCGTAGATATTGTGAACGTAGGACATTACGGTGACTTTTTCAGGAGGTTATCGGACACATGAAACGTAGTTATATCGGACAACGAAACGAGGTTAGGCGCGGCAAGGTCCTACAGCCTGACGTTGACCTAAATACAACGATTGACCAAGCGATGGTAATATTTATTCGCGCAAAAGAGGCGGAAGGAGTTCGCCCTGGGACCATTAAAAATTATTTTGATATAGTTCGTTATCTCCGCGAATGGTTAGGCGATGACGTAAAATTAATTAACACGATCAACGCCGACACAATACGGATGTACATTAATTACCTGCGGAATGAGCGAACACCTTATGCGGAAGATGATTCACGTACTAAAACCGGTAAAAACTTGTCGGTCAATACTATAAACATCCGCATACGAACCCTGCGCACGCTTTTCCGCTTTCTTTATAATGAAGGAATTATTTCGGACAACCCTATGCAGAACATTCCGCTGGTCCGTGACGATGAGCAGCAAGAGGTGCCGGGGCTATCCGATAATGAAGTTGATAGAATACTCGCATCTTATGACGATAGACAATTCGCTCAGTGGCGCGATAAAACTCTTATTCTACTTTTACTGGACACTGGTATGCGAATAGGAGAATCATTGTCTCTCACTTCTGAGCAGATAGATTTCCGCCAATTAACGGCGCATGTTCCATCACAAATAGCAAAAAATAGAAAGAACCGTGAGATTCCTTTAAGCCGGGAAGTGGCGAAAAGACTACGTCAATTAGTCGATGAAACGCAGCAATACTTCGGCGAAGATTCCCAAATATTTATGAACGCTTTTGGCGACGATCTGACTGCTGATGCATTTAGACGCAGATTAAATCGGCTTAAAAATAAAATAAATATAGACACTTTACATCCGCACATGTTCCGTCATACTTTCGCACGAAATTATATATTAAATGGTGGAGACTTGTTTACGTTACAGCGAATACTCGACCATGCTGAAATTCAAACAACGCGCAAATATATTCAAATGGATAATGAACACGTCCGTCAGCAACATAATAAGTTTTCTCCGTTGAGGCGGATTGTTAAACGAAATGGCATTCGTATTTAATCATCGATAATCTCAACGTCGACCACGTCCGCCATTGACACGCGCGTCTGCTCGCCCATTAACGTAATCACTCGCAACTGTTGCTGAATGGCATCGAAATAATGCACACGTCCAACTGTGTCGGTAATGAATCCGCCTAGCCATGTCGACAGACGCAACGGCATGTTATATTCCATCGCGTAAGCCACTTGCTCGTCAAATTCCACACGCTGGTATTCGTCGATCAGTGGCTTTTCGCATTTCTCCAACTCTTCGCGCAACATCTTAAGCTCCGCCACATGCTCCGTCATAAAGAAGCCTTGCCATTTTTGCAGTCCCCTATCGCGTATCATACGTAATTACCTCCGGTTGTTTTTAGGCTTGCGCCGCTTTAAGCTTATTATACACGAACGAATGTTCTATATTCAACCGTTAAGCCAATCGTAAAATACTCCGCTTTCATTAACCGTCCGCTGGCGTACGATTCGAGTAGTCGCGTTCTGCCATGCTCGATACAAATAATCGTCCAGCTTGCGGATCTTTTGCTGCTTCGTTTTCAGTATCGCATTATGGAACGCAGTCACGAACGGCTCCGGATTATCCTCGATGACCACTTCGCTGTTGATTGATCGTTTAGCTCGAAGAAGAATGCCGTAATATTTATAAATTTCTTCGGCGATGAAGTACCGTTCCATGGCGTTGTAGACGTCATTTGGCAGCGAATCTTTTAAGGCTTGCGATGGGACTGACGTGTCTAAATATGTATTATTTTTAAGATTAATAGAATCTAAAGGTTCGTTTTCGTTTTTCGCTAGTTTAGCGTTACTCTCCGTTGGCTCTGCGCTATCTACACGATTGGACACGCTCGACTGGTCATTGCGAGTAAAACGCAGCTCATTGACGGGTAGAATGCGCAATATGTTGGCGCCCTTCCCTCCGTTTATCTTACGTAGCGTGGCGACTTTCTCAACGATGCCAAGCTCGCCAAGCTTATTGACGATGCGCCTCGCGGTCTTCTCACTTTTGCCGATAATCTCCGCCAAGGTTGCGGCTTTTAAATGTGCTGCTCCCGCAAACTTGACGGCATATCGTGCGATGGTACTCAGCGTCAGGCGATCCGTGTCGTTTAGTTCGAATGCGTTACGTTTGATATGCGTGTCAACTGCGTCGTTTAATTGCTGCGTCGTATTGAAAGTTTGGTAGTCCGATAGATAGTGCATCAGTTTCGCCCCTTATTCGTTTATTTAAATATAATTATATATCGCTATGTCGATATGTCAATCCCTATTTACAAAATATCGATATAACGTTATAATTAAATCAAATAATCACGGACAAGGAGTGACGCTGAATGCTTTACGTTAAAGTCTCGGAGATACTCGAAGAACGCAATATCACACGGGCAGCGCTCGCAGAAATGACCGGCTTACGTCCAAATGTGATAAGCGAAATATGCAACAATCAGCGCACGACTATTAATCGCGAACATATCGCACGTATTGCTAAAGCGTTAGATGTTACGGACACTAATCAATTATTAGAGTTACGCTCACTTTAAAACCATTCGAATGCCGTCGGTCATTGTTATCGGCTTTGCTTCGGGTGGTTTTTCTTTTTTGAGCGACTGGACAAACGCTGTAAATGACTGCGCTTGGAATATGCGAAACGGATAGTCGGCGGCATTTATCGCATATGGACGCTCGCTTAATATAAGGACATGCGGAAATGGTTTCGGCATAATACCTGCGCGATAGAAGTCAACGTATCGACCTAGCTTTTCCGCCATTTGCCGGTCACTATAAAGCGTACGCTGTACCTCCACGAAAAAGCCAGTCTTGCGATACTGACAATATACGTCCGGCTCAACGGTACCTTTCCGTCCGTACTTCGGCTCGACTAAGAACGTCCTTGTCGCACCAAGCATTCGCAGCTCCTTATACACGTCAAGTATCGCGAGGAAGTGGCCGATCTTTGCGCTGTTCTTTTTAATCTGCGTCTCTGCACCGAAATATAGAAACGGCACGAACGCTTTCGACCGCTGTATATGACCGTCGCGCCATAAACGAAGCAACACGTTGTTAGCCGAGTAATTCGGACGCTTGTTATCTGCGAAATGTATTTCCGCAATACTGTCGCGATCCATTACTCGGAATCGATTCAAGTCTGCGATTATCTCCTTATCTCTCTGCGTCAATGGCATCGTAAAACACATCCTCTTCCGTTAGTTTTTCTTGGTCCTGCGTGACTGGTTTCGTTTTACCTTTCGAAACCATGAACGGATTTAGTAACTCCTTTGCGTCCCCCATTTCGAGGTACGGCGCCTGCAAGTCGTAAAGTTTGTCGCTATTCATTACAAAGCGTCCAGGTTCTTCTATCTTCTCCGCGTCAGGCGTATTGACGATTCGTGCCTCCGTTTTGTCTCGCAGCTTAAAGCCCATGCTCACCGTTAAGTTTACGCGAATAGTCGTGTCTAGGACCTTCGCATTCGGTCGCTGCATCGAAAGGATTGCGAATACTCCGAGCGTCCTACCTATCGCAACAACTTCCGTCAATATCTCCATGACAGTCTCATCCTTGCGCAGCATGACAAATTCATCGATACACACCACGAGATATGGACGCCTATGTTCCACTGGCAACTCATCGATATGACTGACTTCGAATGTTTCCGTCAAATCGCTGCGTTCGTCTAGTTCGCGTTTGATGTGACATAGCATCTCCGCGATATCTCTACCGCTGCTCAAGACGCATTGCACATGCTCGACTTTACGGAAGATATGAAACTCCGACTTCTTGCAGTCGCCTAGGTATAGCTTTAATTCGCTTGGCTTTTTTGCCAGTATCAGCGTAGTTAATATCGACCTCAATTGTGTTGACTTACCGCTACCTGTTTCGCCAGCAATAAGGATGTGCGGTTGCTTTAATAAGTCGAATGCTACATAGGCGCCCGTACGATCCTTTCCGCAGATTATACCGAGCTTGAGTTTTGTCAACTGTTCGCGAATATCTTCGATGTCATACGCCAAGTCTCCGGTTGATGACTTCGAATAAATCGTCAGTGTATAGCGTTTGACTTCGCCTTCTAGTCGGATATGTTCTCCGAAGTGTTGTAAGATTGCGAAATAGTTGCGTTTAAGTATGTCGGGATTCAAGCCGTTCGGAAGCGAGAAAGTATATTGCGTTGAATGGTCGGTGATTTTTACGGAGACTATTTTCGGAAAAATTGGCCGCTCGAGCGTGCCGAGATAAATATTGCCGCTTTTAAATGCGCTGATCAACCGTTTCCTTGCGTTAAGGTTCGTGATTAAATGTCGCCAGCTCATTTGAGCCACCCGATAAGCGCGTTCGTTTCGATGAAGTATACGCCTGCCGCAAGTCCTGCGAGTGGTAGCAATATTCGTATGACTGTGCCTAGTGCGTGAAATCCGTAAGTCTCGGCCGTCTTGTCTACCGCCGCTACCAATATCGTCGAGCCTGCCGCCAATAACATCGTCGTTGTAAATAACATTTCTTCCGCCTCCGTTTTCTTAACGTCTTTTCTCTTTCTTTTCCTCATTGCGTTTCTTCTTGTATGATTGCGTTTAGCCGTCACTTACTTAACACTTCCGCAACCCTGTTAATAGCCTATGCGCGAACGCCTGTCTATGTTGTTACTTTTTTGCGTATAGAAAACTTTTGGCTTGTCGATACTTGTACAAAAACGCAGGAGTGATCGGCATGTTTTCATTTTTAGGACTAGGTAAAAGCCGGACGAAGTTTGGGCGATGGTTGGACAAAAAGGAAATAACGCAGATAGAAATCGAAGAGTTATCGGGCCTGAGCCGCAGGACTGTTTCGCGATTATGTAATGACGAGGATTATCAACCGAAATATTCGACGGTAAGTAGGGTAAGGTATGCGCTTAAGAAGTTAGGCGAAAGTGTGACGGATGATTATTTCGGAATGTAAAAAAGCCGCGACATAAGCCGTGGCCATTATTTTTCACGCATTAATGTATAGAATACTTCGTCAGAGCTTCCAACACCGACTCCGGCAGTAAAAGAACTTATAACTTTCCAGCCTTCTGCGCCAAGCTTATTTAATTCTTCATCCGGGTTGAACTTCGATTTAAATACGCCCTTTCTATCAAATTTTATCGTTTTATATTCGTATGTATTTATCACGGTATAACCTCCCTTTATTTGCTAATTATACAACATAAAACCATTCGTATGTACAAAAAAATCGCCCCAACCACGAGGGTCAGGGCGTTTTGTTATATTCGTTTTCCTACGATAAATCTGCGCGTGTCACTTGCGAACTCATTACCGTTCGAATACTTGACAATTCCCTGCACAACGAACAATCCGTCGCTCGATAAATCGTCAGCAGAAAGTGTTACTTCGCAAATACCTCTAGTCAAATCCGTAATGTTCGCTCGTTTAATTATTCGTCGAGTGCCCGCTTTAATAACAACGTCGACCATCGCATCAACCAACGACACTGATTGCCCGTTGTCAACTACTGTCAACTCGAGCACGGTTCCGCTGTCGCCTGCTTTTATTTCCGCCATCCGTAACACCTCCGCTATAATTTAATGTCAATTGTTTTCCTTCGAACTACTTCCAGCGTTTCAACCCGTCTTTG
This sequence comes from Cytobacillus purgationiresistens, assembly GCF_030813235.1. Taxonomy (GTDB): domain Bacteria; phylum Bacillota; class Bacilli; order Bacillales; family Cytobacillaceae; genus Cytobacillus; species Cytobacillus purgationiresistens. The sequence goes on from NZ_JAUSUB010000010.1 coordinate 42,562, forward strand.
CGATATTTCTACCGTCAGTTTAATCGTCTCCTGATACTCAGACCATTCCGCTATCATTCGCTGCAATGTATCTACTACTGTTAAGGCATCCTTATAAATCATCACATTAAAATCCGACTTTCTTTCACCAATGACAAAGAATCGTTGTGATAAATCAAAAGGCAATGCCGCGTCATCCACTATCGCTTGGACAGTCACATAAGTTGTCGCCCCGTTTGCATAAGTTATAATAAGGGAATCGAATGGCACCGATCCGATTTGACCTTCGTTGTAGAGTTGCTGTAATGTATCGAAGGCGTACGTCGAGTCCTCGTAATTAATTTGCGAAGTACTTGCAGAAATAGCGCCATCAAGGTATGAGTTTTGCTTCGTTTCAGCCTGCGTAAAGGAATCGGCGAATAGTATCTGTCGCGTATCAACCGTCAACATACCGTCATCACCGACTAATTCGCCTCCGCCTGTTCCATCGTCCAACCAAGTCCCGCCGACCAGCGTTGCGTGATTTCCCTTGCCGCTTTGATCAATCGCACTCTTCGTATTAAAGTCGAATAGGGCTACGATTTTGCCCGCGTTGTAGTACGTTATTTTATATAGCCGACCTTTCGAGCGTGCATGCGGCAAATACGAGCTAAGAAAGTAAACATCGTCCGTGAAAGTGTTAGCGCCGAATCTGAGCGTTACCTTTTGGTCCTTCGGTATATTTGTGTAGGAAATACTCGAGTAAACCGTACTGTTGACGCCGTTTATGAAAAAGGAGGACCAGCCGGCGCCTAACGCCGAACTGTTTAAATGACCGTTAGGAAGACCGACCCTTGCGTCAATCACATAGTTTCCGCTAGTCTGTGCGCTTTCTATCAAGCAAATCATTTCGATCGTATCGATAGGAACAGACGGACCTTTCAGACTGTCGCTTGTTCCATTCAGCGAAAGGTAATAGGCCATGCCCGTTAAACCGCAAATTTACGGTAGTTAACCGTCAGCTTAATATCGCTTTTATTCTGAACGTTTCCGACTGCGGGTGTCGTTACTTTAAGCCAAAACGGTTTACCCACGCCGTTATCTGCAATATTCGCTATCGAAAGTGCGGCTCCGCCAGCTAAATACATTCCGGCTACTCCACCGCTATCCGGCGCAAGCTGCATCCACGTACTTTCGTCAGACCCTTCGGTATCTGTAGGATCAATCGAAATATTTTCAAATCGCTCGGCTGCGTTATCGTTAAATAACCACAACCGAACCTCTTGCGAACTTCCAGCTATAGGATGCTGCGTTGAAATTGCGTTAGATCCGTCGCCAGCCGAGACGATGTCAGTTAAGCCTTGATTCTTGGCGATTTTCAAGGACATCGTATTTCCTCCTATTCTTCGCGTGTTTTCTTAGTCACGTCGTTATTTTTCCAGTAACTCCATAGCGCCGTACCACCAAGGAATGCAAACGAAATAAACTCGCTCACTCCGTCAGCATCGACAGGAATAACGCTCATCCCCGCCATTTCCAGTCCCGTATTTACTAGCGCCAGCAACAGTAAAATAAACCGGCTGACTGTGCCGGCATTGATTGGTTTAGTATTATTCATTATTTTGCCTCCTTCGCAATATAAGGCGTATAGCCTGCTTTCTTCGCCTTTTCCGCTAGTGCCTTCGCGTTAGATTCGTTACTAAACGCGCCAAGCTGCACCTTATACAACCCGCCAACCTTCACCGCAAACGCATCGAATTTCTTACCTTTCGCTTGCTTTACGAGTGCGTCAGCGTTTGCCTTCTTGCTGAATGCGCCGATTTGTACTTTGTAAAGCGTGCTTGACGGATTGGCTGGTGCAGGCTTGCTGACTGCCGCTTGCTTCTTCGATAGATTAAATGCCTTCGCGATTCCTACCGCATGCCCTCGAGCAACTTTCTCGATAAACGCCGCATCTTTTAATTTCGCCGCATCTGCTGCCGTATCGATGAACAAGTTTTCCGTTAACAACGCAGGCATTTTAGATTCGCGCAACATGTGGTAGTTAGCGCGTTTCTTACCGCGATCACGAACCTCTACAATTTGCGCCATGATTTCGGCATGAATGACGTTTTGATAAGTCGTCGTTGGCGCCCCGACAGTCGTATAAATGAAGTCCTCGTAACCCGTTCCGCCGCCAGCGTTGATATGGACGGAGAGCAAGAAATTAGCGCCCCAAGCGTTTGCTGCGTTCGTACGTTGAGTCAGCGACAAAGTGGCGTCATTGGTGCGACTTAACTTAACCTCGACGTTGTTGTATTCCGTCTTGAGAATCGCCTCAATGCGCTTGGAAATCGTCAGCGTTAAATCCTTTTCGCGTAAACCATTGCCGACCGCTCCCGGGTCAGTACCGCCATGTCCTGGATCGATAAATACTTTAACCAAATAAATCCGCTCCCTTTTCGTTTTATTTTATAATCGCGACTCCCACCGTTACTAGCAGTCCGATGACCGTTAGCAACGTTCCCCAAACCCATTTCGTGTTCGCCTTCATATCCCGTATGTCCTCGCGATTCTCCCTCGCCAAGTTCAGCGCTGCTTCGGCTTTGTCATCGACTTTATCTGCCTTTTCGTCTGCGCGTTCAGCAAGCCGTTTGATGTCGTTGAGATTATCCATCTTCGTATCAATTCGCACCAGCCATTCGCGTATGTCGGCGATCTTTTCGTTTAATTCGTGCCCGCTTGGCTCCGACAATGTGCCGCCCCTCCTTTCGATGGAATAAAAAAAAGACGCCTTATTTGGCGCCCCTTAATTGTGCAGCTTCGTTTATTAAATTTGACAAGTTCCCGGTATCTTTTGTTAGTAATGTATTTTCTATTTCCGCCATTTTAGCGAAGTAGTCCGTTTTGTCTGGATATTCACCTTTTAGCGTTCCGTTGTAGTACAGGACAACCGAATGCCACCATTCGCTAGGCTTTTCAGAATTGCCGTTAGCAAATTCAATCAATTCGTTTTCCAAAGCCTCAGCGTCGCTTAGTAAGAATACTACTTCGCCATTTTGCGCACGTTCTTGAATAGCGTCATCGCTGCCGAACACTTCGTATACTTCCCACGGATATTTACCGTCAGCGATCGGCTCAGTACGCTCAGTTGGACCTTCTTCTGCTGGTTCCACAGGTGCCTCGTCCTCGCTTGGTCCTTCTTCTTCAACTTTAGCCGCAGTTTCTACTTCCTTATCTGAATCGGTGTTTGTTTCGGATTTTTCTTCCGAACTACAACCGGTTAATATTAAGAACAACGCAATAAAACTAGCAAAATATAACTTCAAGGAAAATCCCCCTTTTTGATGAAAATAATACCTCATTAGTTATATTTACGCAACAACCTTTAAAAAGATTCAGTGCTTTCGTTAATTTTTTCGTTTTCTCCTTCGTTATTTTCCTCGACTGGTATTTCAGGCTTTAACGCCTCAGTTATTGGCGTAATTAGCTTAACTTCTATTCGCGAAAATATTAAATCACCCACTAAGACGGTATTAATGTCACGATCATTTAATTGCTGATTAATTTCCGAAGCGTTATATGTCTCTACCTCAACCTCGTAATTGCCACTGTTATAGGTATCTATTTTTAGTTTTATCATAGTGAGTAATCCCCTCTCGATTGAATGAAAAACTGTAAATTCAACTGCGCATTAATCCTTCCCAAATCATTTGGGGTTATCTCTACCGTATGCCACCCTCGCTGTATCTTGTTACCGCTATCCGTTGATAAATACGGCACTAAATCGATATTATCTCCGCTTGTGGATGTATGAGAGACGGCCTTACCGTCTACCTTTATCGTAACCGTCGAGGGTAATCTGTTAAGTTTATAAATACCGTGCGCTATTTCATGTATGTGATTTGGTATCGTAAAATCGTGCGTATGGTTTGGGATAGAAACGCTATGCGAGTGATTCGGTACATCGAAATTGTGCGTATGCGATGGTATGATAACTGTGTGCTGGTGATTTGGGATAGTCGACGAATGATTATGGTTCATTTGGTCCGTAACGTTAATCGCGTGAATGTGGTCAGCATATGCCGGATTAAGTCCGACAGGGTTGGATGTATATGCAAAAAATGTCGGATTAGAAATCGAGCTGGTTATGGTAGTCCCTCCACCGGACGAACTCGTTGCAGTACTTCCACCACCGCTTGCGGTAGATTTCGCCACACCCCCACCGCTTGAGCTTGTCGCAGTTGTAGCGCCCCCGCCAGACGTGGTTGTAGATGTTGCGCCTCCGCCTTGCGTTGCCTGCCCATAAGTTCTAAATTCCGAAGTTTCAAACCATAGCGTTAAACCGTTAACTCTCACTGTCTCTTCCGGTAAGTTAAAACGAATAATTGCCGGATTACTAAAATCCGCATTATCGTCATATGAATAAGCTAGTAAATTCGTCGCACCTTGCGCATAGACTTCGTTAATCTCCTGGCGTCTTTCTAGGTCTGCTTGTGTTGTGCCAAGGTTCTCCGTTTTATTCGCGATTTCTAGCTGAATGTCTCCCGGGCTTCCTACCATGTCCGGCTTGGATTCCGCTACTATACGGGCTTCAAACGCGCCAAGGTCAGGATCGACTAAGCGAACAATACGGCCTAAGCGCAACTTATCCACATCCATACCTGTTAATACCGATAAGTCTACGGCACTAATGCGATAGGACACTTTCGGCACGCTGCGTTCATCGAGCAAAGCCTGAGCGCTCGCCTTAAGCGATTCAACGTTTTCAAATCGGCGGTCAACCCAAACGTAGGGAATCAACCCGTATTTTGCGATAGATGCTTCGTTCTCTAAATATGGTCGCCCGTTATTGATTTCGCGAATAGTAAGCTGATTAACGCCCTCGCCGTAGCCTTTCGGATATATTCTATTAATAACGCCAGTCGGGTCGATTTCCCGCTCAATCTCACGCTGGTTTTTGCCGAAGCGAACTTCGCAACTAACGTCCATTGCCGGGCGAACTAAGTTAAGCGTCCATGGGTATGACATCGTATCCCACGTCCACTCGTATTGTTCGTCGAAAGGCTGCGCGATAGAAAACAATGGTCCGAGCAAGCCGTTTTCATCCTCCCATTTGTAATGAAAATAACGCGTAAAGTCGCATCGACCTAATCGCCAATGCTTCGTCGTTTGTCGCGCTAGTATATATTCGATATTTTGTATCGTCGTCCAGTTTATCGTCTGATGATACTCGAAGAGAACGTCGTCCATAAGTGTCGCGATAACGTGGTCGCATTCGTATTTAACGGAGTATGTCGATTCCGATTTCGTAGTCTGCGCAGGCGCAATACGAAATAGTCCGACATATTCGCCGGTCGCATCGTCAGTTATTTCGACATAGTTGAACGGCTGGCATTCGGCATTCTTCCTATCATCTAACGGTAAAATAAAAGAAGCGCCCCAAATTTCGTTGAGACGCTTCGAGTATGAAACTCCGTATGCATTTTCGAGTATTGCGATAGGCTGGCGTGACCTGTTTAGGATTCTAATCGTAGCGTCCGACCTCCTTATGATGAGACGTTAGTCCCTAGCGTTATTGAAGACATACTGTCAATTTGAATCGGCATGCCTGCACACATATTACCGATCACTATTCCATTTGTGACAGTTGAGCTGAAATATATCGCGTATTGCGCAGGAGACCCGGTTATATTTCGGCAATTATTCCCGTTGACGATAATTCTTGCGACATTTGTAAGAACGCGAATATGCTGGTACCCGCTTCCAACGCCGACAATGATATTATCATTAACGTTAACGGTGTCGCTGTCAGTAGAAACGATGATGCCGTGCGAGCCAACTCTCGAAATATCATTACCTATAATGCTCGACGTGTTGATGGTTGTACTAGTTATTCCGTTTCCGCCGGCTTCGGTTATATGATTTCCACAGGCGTTAAAGTGGTTACCTTGGGACATAGATATACCTGTGCCAGATGTTTTAAAAATGTTATTATTGGCAATATTAATAAATTTGCAATAAGTCGAATAGATACCGATGCCGCTGTAATCTCTTATACTATTACCGCTTAAGATTACATTCTCTACAATACCAGTTGCCTCACCGCTTACACTTATCGCTGAGCCATATCCTCCACCTTGGTTAATAATATTATTGTTAATTTGAATATCCGTGATGTTTTGACTAGCGTTCGTTTGGATTCCTTGTTCGTTTTTAGTGTCCTCTACATTACTCGTCAGTGGTGGGTTGACAGATATTCCTCCGCCACATTTATAAATTTGATTATCTTGAATAGATGCGTATTTCCAATGGTATCCTCTGATTCCCCACTCCAAGCAATCCGTTATGATATTTCCTTGTACGATAATATTTTCAAACCACCGGTTTATTGTAGCGTTGTGACTCCCGATACCTCGCCCCCATCCGCCAAGCTCATCTGATGTCTCGATAACGTTATTGATAATAAAAACGTTTTTACATGCGGTATGGTCGTAAGCACCGAACCAAGGTAGTGCGTCCAAACTTTTCGCAATATCCAACTGAATAGCCTCGGAATATTTTCTTGTTGTTCCAGGATCATATCCGGAGAATCGGGAATCCTTGATCAACACATTCTTACTTGAATTTACCTCGATCCCATGTCCTAGGCTGACGTTTTTAATTACGACATCTTTTATAATGACGTTCTCTGCGTGAGCTATCGCCATGCAGGTACCTTGCTGTACTAAGTGACCGTTATTCTCAAAAATACCGCCTTCGATGATGATATTTCCGTTTCCGTTGTATCCGTAATACTGATCGCCAGTTGCTCCATTTTGAATAATATTTCCTTGGTGCCTTCGGTCAATTATAGTATCAGGCGTCAATCTTAAATGAGTGTTTCCTCGAAGGATTAATTCTTTAGTTGTTTTAAAAACGCCTTGTGGTATATCGACAGTAATGAAATCTTTTTCTAACGCCAAATCCAATGCGGACTGTATTGCGGCAGTATCATCGTCAACCCCATTTCCAGTCGCACCAAGCTCCGTTACCGAAACTTTACCAACCGTTCTATTGTTTAGTTTAACAATTATGTCGTCAATACTCGTCTGTGCTTGAGCGTCTTTTGCGTCCAATCTTTCTTTTAGCGTCGAAAACTCATTGTTCTCTCCGTCGACCCTCGCCTGCGCAGCCTCTACGGATGAATCCCCTTCGATTGTGACTTTATTAAACTGCGCTTGCACACTCGTCGCCGTCTCTAAAGCGAGATTCGCGTGTTCACTAGAAACAGTCAACCCTTGCAGTGCTATGTTCGCATTGGTTATTCCTTGATTTATTTTCGGATAAGCTTGACGCAAGGTATCCGTCCCTAAAATCTTTGGCGCATCCGCCATAATCATCCCTCCTTACAGGTACTTATAGACCAATCTTTCGCCAATCCTAACGTCCAATCTATAGCCGTTTACACTGACGGTATTTTCTCCTGGCGATAATTCGAGAAAAGAACCAGTCATCCTCGTCATATCTGTATTTCCGTTAAATTTAATTACGAAAGTGTCTCCGTCGATTTCTACGACCTCATTGCTTAAGTTTTTTACCGAAAGGGTTCGCCCGTTAATTGAAACTGAGATCAATTCGCCACGACCTTCAAGTCTAAAAGAAAACGGAATACTGACGGTACCATTATTTATAACTTTAAATGAAGTCGGCCCAGTCACTCTCCGCGACCCTAAGCCGGTCTCCCAAATAACGTCACTAAGTATGGGCACATTACTATCCATAATGATATCGTTGCTCGGCACGATAAACTTCGCCAACGGATCGTGCGCCACTAACGGCAATGTAAAAAAGCCGAGGTTAGCCAGTCGTTCTACCGGCACGCCTCCGCTCACTTTCACGTCATAATATTTGTCCGGCTCGTCACCAAAGCGCAACTTGACCGTTTTCGGACGTCCGTAGTCATCGACGAACAGCCGCACGAATTGCCGTATCTGCGCCTTTTGATCTGTATAAGATTTCCGCGGCAATACGCAATTTAATGCGAACTGTCTCACGTCCATATATGCGCCAAAGTCATATGCGCCATGTCGTCCAGGCACCGTCACCGTATTCGTACGAAACTCGGGCAGCATCGGCTCGGAAGAATCGAGCTTAACTGTTACGCCTAGCGATTGTAGTTCGGTGTTATCTATCCATACGCTTGCTTCGCTCATCAGCGCTGCCCCTTTCGTCTTTTAGTGCTCGAATTATCTCGTGCTAAGTTTCGACCAACTGACGGCGCGACAAGAGTTCCTACCCTTTCGCTATCCATTACGACTTGCATTCCGCTCATCATTTGCAACGCTTGATTCATCATGTCGACCGCCCCTTCTATGCCGGAATTACTTACGTCTAGGCTTCCTTCGAATGAAGACATGACGCCCATTCCTCCGATGCTTGGCGTGCCATATGACGTGGATAGAGAAGGTACAGCAGCGTTAGCCATATCGTTACTGGCGCGTTCAACTCCGCTAATCATCGAGTCTAAACCAATAATGAAGCCCTCGCCCGTATGAACGCCGAATTGCTTAAACAACCGTGAAGGAGACTTAATCCTAAGGAATGACTTCGTTGCTTCTGCGGCAGCATTCGCTATTTCAGTCGCCTTCTCTTTAACGGATTTTAACATCGAACCCATTCCGCTAATTAAGCCTCTAATCATATCCGCTCCAATTTGCTTTAAGTCGACTTCTTTAATTCCTTTGATGATGCGCTTAACCAGTTCACGTCCTGCTGCGAGTAGAGCTACGCCAGCAACCGCAAGTGCTGCGCCCGCAACGTCGATTATTATTTTTCCGAGCTTGTCGATGAACTCCGGCTTCTTCTCTTTGTTACCTTCCGCAACCTTATCAACCATTTTCTTACCCATGTCCTTGATTTCAGACTTATTAGGTACACCAGCGAACCACGTTTTGATAGCCGTCCACCATTCGCTTAACTTTGCGGTGATTCGCGCAGGTATTTCGCTAAACCAGGCAGCCATCTTAGTCCACCACTCGCCTAATTGCGTATAAATTTCTTTGGGACGTGTCTTAAACCATTCAGATATCGTCTTACCCCATTCGGAAAGTTTAGTACTGATCGTCTCTTTCGTTTTGTCGTACCAATCGGTAATGCTCGTTTTCCACGCCTCGAACGCAGCTTTCATTCGACCAGGTATCTCCTTAAACCAAGTCGTAATAGCTTCTCCCCATGCGCTTAACTTTTCACGCATCATATCAGGAATCGACGCAAACCACTCTTTGATTGCGTCTCGCCATACGTTCCATTGGCGGATATTTTCTTCATGCTGTCGCTCTGTCCAATCTTCAATCGCCTTTCCCCATTCAGACAACGTTGACGTGATTTTTGCGGGTAGGGATTTAAACCATGCGATGATAGCTGTCTCCCAAACGGTTAACTGTGCAGTCATCGCATCTCTCTTCTCGACGAACCACCCTGAAATCACCGCCCACCACGAGTTTAATTGCGACTTAACCTTTGAAGGTAAAGACTTAAACCACCCGACAATAGCCTCTTTCCATCCGTTGAGTTTCTCCGGTATCTTCGTTTTTAGGTTTCCGATAACTTCTACCATCTTATTGAACTCGTCGCCCCAAACCTTAGTAATTTCGCTACCAAATTTACTTGCAACTTTCTTAAGCGACTCCCAGGCTTCAACGAATATTTTAATGAAAAGCTCTTTTGCTTGCGCCCAATCACCGTTAAGGAAAGCACGCATGAAATCTCCTACGTTGGACCATACCTTTTTAAACTCTTGAACGAAGGTCTTTAAAACTTCAACCAGCGCAAGAAATCCTTCTTTCATCTTGGCGACGGAATAATCCACTGATTTTCGGAACCATTCAACATTCTTATTCATCCATGTGAACGAAGAAACTAACCCGACAATTGCAGCAATAACCAACGTAATTGGCAACGCGATAGCACTTATAGCCCCTATCACGGCTGGCGCCGCAGCACTTATAGCAGCAAATCCCGCTGTTATAAAAGGGATCATTCCTACTAAAATAAGTAAGGGTCCTATAACCAACGCTAAAGCTGTCGCAATCATAGGAACTAACACAATTGCCGTTTTAATTGCGGGATGTAATTTCGAAAACTTCTCCGCCATCTTAATAACGCCGTCAATGACTGGATCGAGTGCGGTCATTAACGTGACAAGTACCGCTTTAAACTCATCGCCGACAATCCGCACAATATGCTTTAGCTTGTTTTGCAGTATTTGTAATTTCGATTCGAACGTCTCATATCGCTCATTTGCCTCGTTGGTTAGTGCGCTGTTTTCTTTCCATGCTTGCGTCGATATATCTATTGCGTCAGCAAGTACACCTGTTGCGCCGGATAAACGAAGCAACGTGTCGGACTCACGTATTCCCTTGATTCCCAAATCATCAAGCATCGTCGTTAAGTTTTTGCCTTCTTTCGATGATTTGCCAAGTCCTTCAATAAATAAATTCAACGCGCCTATGGCATCTTCTTTCCACGCTTTTTCAAATTCCGTTGAACTCATACCGGAAATTTCCGCAAAGCCTTTTAGACTCTTACCGCCTCCGTCAACCGCTTTACTGATTTTCTTCATTACGGTAGACATTGCAGTGCCCCCAGCCTCTGCTTCGATACCAACGCTGGACATTGCTGTTGCTAATGCCGTTATCTGCGCTTCCGTCAATCCGATTTGTTTACCTTGACCGGCTAAACGCAAGGACATATTTACGATTTCTGTTTCAGTCGTCGCGAAGTTATTACCGAGAGCAACGATTGATGATCCGAGATTTTCGAATTTTTCCTGTGGCATCTGCGTAATGTTTGCCAATCGCGCCAAGGCTGTCGCCGCTTCATCGGATGACATGTTCGTCGCAACGCCCATATTAACCATCGTTTTCGTAAAGCTTAGTATCGCTTCATTCTTAATACCTAACTGACCGGCTGCTTCCGCAACTGTAGCGATCTCTTCGGCAGATGCCGGCATTTCTTTTGCCATTTCGAGAATACCTTTACGGAATCCTTCGAGCTCCTTATCCGTTGCGTCCACTGTTTTCTTTACGCCAGCGAAAGCAGACTCAAAATCTGACGAAACTTTAACCGCGTAACCTATACCGGCAGCCGCAGCGACTCCCATCGCAGACACTGCAACGCCGACCGCTCCGACAGCCTGGAACGCATCCCTATTCCGCTGTGCAAACTCATCTACTCGTCGAGAAGCAGTAGCTAATCCGGCTGTTAAACGTGTGATATCTGCGCCAATCCTAACGACTAGCGAACTTATCATCTAGGTTCCTCCTTTCTTCGAAAATTTCCATTGCGATAGCCATTCCTCGGCATGCTTGGCTTGTTCAGCTTTCTGCTTAATCCACTCTTCCGTAACGCCTTCTTCCGGACGCTTGAACAGGTCGGTTGCTTTCGGCTGTTTTGACCGATGCGCTTTCTCCTGCATAATTGCGATATGAGAGTCGCGCTCATATTCGTCATAACGACGTTCTTGTTGCGCTTCCATAAGCAGCACGTATTCCCTCGGCGTAAAAGCCAGCACTTCGGCAGGCTTAAGACCGAGAAAACGCCAACCGTCCTTTATTATTCTGTCGTAGTCAAAATCTCGTTCAGTTGTTCGAACACTTCCGGATTCTTGGCTTTCATGTTCTTCACTACCTTCGCGAAGAAAAAACTTTCCAGCACAACCTCGTTAATCGTTTTGTGAATGTATTCTAAATCGATTTTCCCGTCGTTAAATGCCTTTTCAATTGCCTGCTCAACGGTTTCTTTCGATAGGCTTTCACCGGTATGAAAAAGTCCTGCATGAATAACATCTGCGAATACTTCCAATGATCCCGACATTGCTACGCCGACAAATCCGAGCGAACCGCCTTCGTATAGACCTTCCAAGTGTTTAACTGATTTAAAACCTAATTTCAATTCATATTCCTTTTGCCCAACTTCGAACATTGCCATTTATAAAACCCCTTTTCGGTATAATTTTCGTAAGTAAAAAGGCGAGCATGAAGCCCGCCAGGAAAGTCGATTATTCCGCACCTTCAGGTACTAGCGTCAACGTTTCAAGCGTTCTTTTACCGTTTAATGAAGCACTCAGCGAATAAGTAACATATTCTGAATTTCCGAAGCTATATTCGAAAGATGAGATCATGTAGTCGCCCACTTTCGCCTCAAGCGTACGGGTATTTATTTCGTGAATTTTTACTAATCGTTTTTCATCCATCGCAGAATCAAAATGTTCCAGTGATGGGTCACCTTCCGTCATAATTCCTTCGATAGAAATTTCATGCGTTATATTTCCATAATCACTTCCGCTTTTGTCCTTCGTATTTAAATCGATAGTGTCTGCTGATTTATTAGATGACCCTGCCGTTTGGTTTAACGGACGTACCAATGTCGCGCCATCAACCCCATCAATTTCAACCGCAAATAATATTTCTTCTCCGCGATATTCGATCGCCATTTATTCGTCCCCCTTAATTTGTCGCGCTTACTTCAACGTCGAAATACACGCGATGATATTTCGATTTATCGCTAGAGTCATCCGGTGTAATCGGAGTCTCACCTGTAACGAGCGCATAAAAATAACCGAGCTTTTCGCCCGGCGTTGTTGCGCTGATTAATTCGATCTTCTCTCGTAATGCCTTTTTAACTTCGTCTTGCAATAACGACCGCTCTCGTATAGTCGCTGCGTATAATCCGATTTGATATCGATAAGTCGTTTCAACGCGCCGCTGCTTCGAAATTAGCGCGTTATTATTCTGCATTTGTTCAACAATCAATAACGGTCTAACGGTCGGCAACGTTACGCCGTCATATAGCCATACCGTTTTTATTCCGGTCGATGCTTCCAAATGCGTACGTAAAGAATGCGTTAAATTAAATTGCATAATATCACCGCCCCATGTTCCGTAATACTTCGGCGATTTTACTACGATAAGGGTCGCGATTATCCCAAACGGCTTTTCTAACAAATCCCTTTTTCGTAGCATGTTCGTATTCTTGGCGCAAAGCATAAGGTAAGTCTGACCCGACTGTCCAAACGGTCTCTACCTCTTTTTGCGGACTAGATGATAGCGAGCCTTTAAGCGCTCCGGAGTCAACCGGCGCATTGTTAGCTGAATCATTCGCAATTTTACGCGCATACGTTTCGGTTACACGTCCGATTTCCTCAGTAATTCCCGCGTCATTTAACATGCGCAAGGTATCTCCAAGGCCAGACACACTAACGTTAAACACCCGTCTACTCACGATATCAACCTCCCGACAAATTCGGCACGATTGCGCTCGCCAATGCCTTTTTTATCTTTCGCCATGACTTCGTATTCTTGCCCGTCATACTTAATGCGGACCAGCGAATTGAATACATCGGCGATTTCGTCAATATCAACCGATGCCCAAATGTCGCCTTTTTCGACGAGTATTCCTGCGTCAAGCAACCGTTCAAATGACGATTGTGCCATCGAAGATACTTCGGTGACTACGGCTTTAGTCGGCAGTAGATGCTCTCCGCCGCCAATTGGCTCGTTGGTAATCGGGTCGCGTTCACCTTCCGGTTCATACGTCAATACGACGTCAATTACACGTCCAGCAACTATTTCTTTCCGCGTCTGTTTCATAAATGCGATGTCTTCCGGCGTTATCATGAAAACTTACCACGTTTCCACCGTATACCTTCATTCTCAAATGACAGGTAGATTTCGTTATCGTTTAAATACGAAACTAACCGATAATCCTTAGTTCTTCGTATTTCGCCTAGAATTACTTCGACTATTTCTGCGCTCATCGCAATCACTCCTTTCTACAAATAACGCTCATCAAGTACATAAGTTATATAGCTCGAACATCCCGGATGTGGCGAATAGATTTCGCTATCCATCGGATCGTAGATGCCTGCGCCTTGCCCGTATCTATCTTCGCGCGCTAACTGATAGCATCGATGAGTCGAGTGCCCTTTGTGGCGATGTCCGTTATCCGTAATCTTGACCCACTGGACTACGTCGCTTCGTTTGGCGCTATGTGCCGACCCGACTCGATAAGCCGTATTGCCTTCGGTCACTACCAATCTTCGAATCTTCCACGTCTCGTTTTCGTGTACTCGTCGGATGTTAGCAATCATTGTGCTGACGGACTCTCCGCGGATAATATCAGCGCGCAATACTTTCGATAGTTCATCGCGCATATCTCCGCTTAGCCGCCAAACACGATCGCTCAAGACTAAGCCATCTTCACCGTAGCGTCTCATGACATAGTCGAATACGTTTCGATTGATCCTTTCGAGTGTAGCTCCTGCAATTGCACCGGCACCGACCGCCGTTTTGACTGCTCCGTTTATGCCCGCCGTTGCAAAGCCGGCTGATTCCAATACGATGCCTTCGATGGAAGACGTACCGTACTTGCGCATTAGATCCTCGATATCGTTCAGCTCGCGTAGTAGTCTCGACAAGCGTTGACGTTTAATTGTGCCATCTGCTGTGGCAAAGTCCGCAAGCAAGTCGCTAATGTCGCCCCGTATTCTTCCGATTTCCTTTATGGCGAATGTGACTTGCTTATCGTTTAATTTGCCGTAATCTAGCGATAGCTTTCTAAGTAGTTCGTCGAGTTCCGCTTGTTTGCTCATCGGCAGTCTGCCCTTCCTACATGCGATTGACTAGCACCGTTTCCCCGCTTATACTTTCGATAGTTTTTTCGGGATTCTTTTGCTAGTTGCATATAATTAGCGTAGATGCTCGACTTATCGACCATTTCTTCGCCGTCGGTATACTTAAAGTAGTGCGCTGTATTTGCTGTAATCGTTTCATATCCGACGGAAAGTGCGAGATAAAATACCGCATTCTCATTTTCCTCTTCCGTAAATCCCGATTCAATAACAGCTTCGGCGACCCAATCGACAATATCAGCCGGAGTGACGCCTGGAACATTATTTAACCGCGTTTGCAATCGTTCTGATACCGATACCGTCATTTGGCGTCACCTCCGTTATTTCTGTTTTGGCTTTGCTTTCGGTTTTTCCGGTGCTGGTTTTTCTTCTGACTGAACAAACGGCTTTGCTTTTTCTAGCGCCTCGATTACCTTTTCATCATTCGTAACAAGCACGCCCTCTCCGTTAAATAATGCATACACTCCATCGCGATTGTATTCATAGTTAGGAATAGCTTTAAATTTCGCTGTTTTCATTAGGCACTGCCTCCTTCTAAGACCGCGATTTTAGCCGCTAACGATTCCAGGACAGCTTGCACATTTGCGCCGGTTACACCGCTAATTGCTGTAGTAGATACTTGGCCTGCGTTGTGTGCGTGATTTCCGGCTGCTGCAGTACTTGCCGTTGAACCAATCGCTAAGCTAGACGTTCCTGCGCCGATTGCTGTTCTTGCGGCTGCCGCGTCTTGTGCAGAAAGCACGCCTCGACCTACTGTGGACGCGTCACTAATTTGAGACGCCGTATGGGTATGCGTACTTGGTGGAAACGTGCTCGGTTTACCGGTAACATCGCCCCAAGCTACAGCAGTGCTTCCGTCGCCAGTATTCTCTTGTAAGTCTTTTATGATATCGCCCAACTTAACGTCATTAGCGACGGGCATAGACAAATTTAGTCGTTCTTTTTCCGTTTCATTAATCGGCATATTTTCGGTTCCTCCTTAAGAAGGGCGCCCGAATGGACGCCGTTAATTATGCAATAGTTTTAGAGATATTAGATAATACTGCAACGGATTCTTTAGCGTTCTTGATTTCGAAGCCAAGCTCACCGCGGATAACACGAGCAAAGTAGTCAGCGCCCGGGTTTGTTGCATCCTGGTCGTAGAAAGATTGAAGGTAACGGGCTTTGATGTTGTTTACATCTAGTAATAGCGCGCGATCCTTCGGCATATTTTGGTCAACTACAACGCTGGAAACTGTACCGCCAGGAAGATCACTCATGAATGACATGATTTGATGTCCTACAGTACCTTCTCCGCGAGTTGTACGGATTGTGTCGCTAGCAAGCTTCGTAATCTGACGAGCTACGTTTGGAGCACACACGATTGTGTCAACGCGACCGCCGCGTTTGAATGTTTCTTCGATAGCATCATTCAGTTTTTTCGCGCCAATTTCTTCGCCACCCATATCGAACTTCGCAGAACTCTGTTCTTGTGCGAATGCAAATAATCCGCCAGTTGTACGTGGGTTACTTTCGCCAGCACCTGGGTACTTACGTCCATAGATTAAAGTGGTGTTAACTTCGCGAATCATTTCTTGTAGACGAAGGTTAACTTGGTAATCCAATTCGTTAGACACACCGTAAGTGTTTACTTGTTGTTGAGAACGTGATACTTTCGCAAAGCGAGAGAAGATTTGCGAATAGTTATGAGATACAATTCGATCATTAATCTCGTTATGACGGAAGGCTTCTTCACCTTCTGGACGCGGGCGTGAAATAACTTTCAATTCAGCATCCGCAGTGATTGCTTCCGGCTCAGTAGCGTCATAACCACGTTGAACAGTAATTGAATCACCGTTTACCGCAGTAACCTTTAATACTTCAAGACCATTTTGTACAAGAGCATTAACAGTAAACTTACGCCCTTCTCCATCTTTCAAAACGATAGCCGTTGCGTCAGCCGCTGCTGCCGATTTTACATCGCCTGTATCGCTATTTAGGTAATCGTTCTGCCATTCGAACTTAGTTTGCGTTAACGCTTCTCCTGTGCCGATTAATCCGAAAAGAACCGGAGCCTTAGTTAAAATTAAATCTACATTCGCTTGCATTTGGCGAACTTGTTGTTGGAAATCATAAGTAGTTGCTACGTTCATTTTTCATATCCCCTTTTTGTTTGGTTTTGTAATAAAAAAAAGCCGCCGGCTGGCGACTGGATTACTTCCTTTGTCTTAATGCAATAAGCTCGTTATAGATACGTGTAACTGTTCCCATGAATCGGCTATCCTTAAGCGCTTTTTCTTGAGCATCCGCAAGTTCTTTTTCTTTTGCGGAAATCTCATTTACACTAGGATTCTTCGCCGGATTTGAACCGCCCACTGCATCTGCGCCAAGTGACTGCTTAAACATCCAAGGCTTCGCTTCTTTTAGCGTATTAACAGCTTCATCGACGCCTTTTACGTTGCCTTCGTCGTCTATTTCAATGGACGACTTATCAAGTAATGTAAGCACGTCATTCAAATCATTCGCATTCAGCGATCGTGCTATCGATTTGATTTCCGTATTAACGATCCGTTGATTAGCAGATTCTTGAGCTTTCTTTGCTTGCTCCGCAGCTTCTTCGGCTTTCTTGGACGCTTCTTCTTTCTCTGCCTTCAAACGTTCTGCTTCGGACATTGCCGCCTTTTTACGTTCCTCTTCCGCCTGCTCGTATTCCTCAAGCTTTTTTAACTTGTCGGCCGTCTCTAATTGCTTCTTCTTTTCACGGGCGACTCTATCAGCGAGAATTTTATCGAGTTCGGCTTGCGTAAAAGTTTTCTCGGACTGTTCCTCGGTTTTCTTTTCCGGCTCCGCAGCCGTTGATTGTCCGTCTCCACCTTCGCCACCTAAATCTGCGGAAAACAACTGTAAATTTATCGGTAAAAATAATCGTTTAAACATTGTATACCTCCAACCGGTTTAGAGCCGTCGCTCATAAAGTTGCGAATATGAACAACCGTTTAGTTTATAGCGTCTTAACGTTCGGACAGTGCGTTCATTATTCGCTTGGTTCTTGATACGGGTCTTGTGATTGGCGTTTTAAATTACGCTCTTGCAAGATTTCCATAAACTTCTGCTCCGGATTGTCTTTCCCACTCCGTGCGATTGCGCCCTTTATCGATTCCATTTCCGATGCAATTTCTTCGGATAATTGTTCAACTAACGCTTTTTGGTCTTGCGGCGTAGGTAGTCCGAATACAATCCTGCTGCTGTAGTAGCCGTCAACTTTGGACAGCCACTCCTTATCGTATTTAAAACGAGGATCATCTTGGCGCGCTTTCATATAGCGCAAAATGTACTCATTAAGCGTTTGTAGTCGCGACTGCCAAATAATCCAATTTCGCTGCGTCTTCGATATGATTGCGCTGAACATCATTTGTACCGCCATGTCGTTAATACCGCCAGTGTTCATGTCCGCAGTGTTTACGAGTGGTACCTCGACTTTTTCGTGAAGTCGTTTTTGCAGCCTGTCAAGATATGCTTCGATTGTTTCTTTAAACTTAAATCCGCTTTCTAACTTCGCTGCCTTCGGTTCCCCTAGTTCCTTGTCGCCGTCACCCAAATCCCAAAGACCGCCCGGCGCAACTTGATAAGGATTTTTAGGGTCTGCGTCAACGTTTGATAGCAGCGTAATAGCAAACATTTCGAACCTTAGTGCGTCGGAGTAGTCGGACATCTTTCGGTCAATCTCATCCGCAATCTCAATCGTCTTTTCTAATTCGCTATAGCCTTCTGTTTGTCCGCTCAATTTCTCTGTCGGTACATGGACAACGGGTATGAAATCCAGCCCCATTGACTGCCGCACTACACGTTCCGTCTGTTTAGTTACGAATCCGTCGTATACTGCTTCTTCAATTTCGCAATCATATACGCCAGTATCTTCGCGCCATACGAGATAATAAGAAAGCTTCCAAAGCTTCGTCTGCTCTTCGTCTAGCCACGCCGTAAAATGAACTTCATCTAACTGGTCGACATCCCATTCGTTGTATACTGCGATAACCTCCGTTGAAGGGTGCCAAAGTATTTTTATTTCACCGCGTCGATTGTCGTAATGTAAACGGGCATATACGCCGCTCCTTGTAATCGCACGGTCTTTAGCAGCCGCCAATAATTTCTCATGCATCCGATTGTCTTCCCAAACCCACGTTAGCAAACGTTCTTTTGCTTTAGCTCGACTGTTTTCCGCTTCCTGTTCGCTGCTCGGCGAATAGTTAGGCTTGAGCATTAAAGCCGGATCATCGAGTACATCAGGAGGCACCGTCACTTTCGGCTCTTTTTCGAATTGCCATGCCGCAATTGTATCGACCATTTTTCGCGGGTAATTAATAGTTAATAGAGTCGGGTCATAATCGATTTTGTCCGGCTTAATGTAATCAGACCATACGTTTAAATCGCCTTCATAGCGTCTGTACAGCCTCATTTCATCAAGAATACGATGCCACTCCGATTGTCCTAATGCCTCACGCATCGGTATGATAAACTCAATCGGATTCATTAAGTTTCGGTCAACTTGCATTCGACCACCTCCTTAGTATCTGTAATTTCCGGCGTTGCCGCCTTTTCTTCGCGTCGACTTAACGACTGTCGATACCGCCATTTGCAGCGAGTCAGGACCGTCATCATTTGCGCCTTGACCGTATCGTTCGAACTGCTCAAGCAATAGCGTATGCTTTTTATTAAAGCGAATCGTGCCGTTTTCAATGTCCGGTTTCATTGCTTCAATCCGCAGCTCCTTTTTCGTCCGGTTCTTTATTTTCTTTAATCGAGTGGTTGCCGGATAACCTTCCGCATCTAACCTTTTCGTTAGCTGATCCGCGATGAACTCCTGCGCAACGTTCGCATCAGCAGCGATAACATCCGGTTGCCAAAGTTTAACCTTATCGACAATTACTTCGAAATAATCATCTATTGGTAAACGTTGCACAAATGAATCTATAACGTAGATGGTGCCGTTCTCTTTATGTCTTGCAACAACGTGTAGTGCCGAATAATCTCCGCGCTCTCTTCCGAAAGCAAAGTCGAGTCCCATCGATATGAGAAATTCGTCCGATAGGAAGTTATATAGCTTTCCACCTTCGTTCCAATAAGTAAAAGTATCCGGATTAAAAATCATCGATTCTTCATCGATTGGATTATTCATGTACTCCGTATTGAATGCTTTGCTGCCATTGTCCCATTTCCACGTCATCAACTTCCATAACGGCTGTACTTCCGGCCATAGCACGCGACTACCAGCCAGCATTTCCGCCTCGTTATCCGCATAAAACGCCAACGCATCAGCAAGCCGATTCGGATTTTCTCGGTCAATATAAATAAGCCGGCACTGTTCCCAAAG
The DNA here is from genome assembly GCF_030813235.1 of Cytobacillus purgationiresistens. Lineage (GTDB taxonomy): Bacteria > Bacillota > Bacilli > Bacillales > Cytobacillaceae > Cytobacillus > Cytobacillus purgationiresistens. The sequence continues at coordinate 62,520 of NZ_JAUSUB010000010.1, forward strand.
GTCAGCCCGACTCGGTTGATCGATTATTGCGCGATATACTTTCGATTGAAAGTCCGAGCGATTGTATAAAACTTGCATTAAAAGTGCGTCAAAATGGACGGTAGTCCCCATGTAGACGAAGGCTGTCCGCTTGCCTTTCGGATCACCTAACGGAATGACGGTCTGCGAAAACCAATCGCGCAATGACTGTCGTTGTTCGGGCGTAGATGCGTTCCCTCCTGGTCGTGCGTCCTCTAAGTCATCAAGGACGATTAAATCCGGACGTGAGCCATTCCAGTTACGTCCACGCAGCGCTTGACCAGTCGAAGCCGCTTCAACTAACGCCACTTGCTTGCGGTAATCACCGTCAGTATAATGCCATGCGATAAATCCTTCGCCGTTATCCTGGATGTTCGACTGATCCTTCGGCGATAGCAAGGGACCGAAATCCTCGCGTAGCTTTCGATTAAACTTAAGCTGATTACGAATCCATTCCATGTTTGCCTTCGATACTTTCGGCGTTTCTGAAATGATTATTACGTATTTACGCAAGCGATAAACAAGCTCATGGACCGGAAAGGCTTTCGATAAGTAAGTCGACTTTGCGTGCGAACGAGGTGCTGCCGCAGCAATCTTCGCGTTGACATGATCAGTTGAAACTACGTTGATGATGCTCGCTATCTCTTGGTGAAAGTCGGGCGCTTCGTCAACGCGAGTTATATCGAAGCCTTCCCAATTGCCGTCGTTATCAGGATTACGCGCATCGCTGAAATATTCGATTGAAAACTCGAGTAAGTTTCCTTCGCAACGGTTAATACGGTTAAGCCGTTCTAGTTCGCTCGATTTATCGAAATAAGTAATCGCTATGTCTTCCGGCATATCAAGAACATCCGGATGATCAGCGTCAAGCTCCGCCAGGAATGATTCGTAAGTATCTATTAATTCCGCACGCTCTTTCCGTGCAATCCATCGATTATTAACCCACGCCAAATTGTCGCCCTCCTTTCGTTTATTTACGTTGACTTTCGTTTTCACAGCGTTTATAATGAATGTAACAAAACAATGAGGTGATTACATTGAGTAACGCGGTGGATGCGATTAAAACAAAACGCGATATTGAGCGCATGAAAAAAGCCCTTCACGGGCGAGATCGTTTGTTGTTCGTTATAGGTGTATCTTTCGGTTTGCGTATAAGCGACTTGCTTACGTTGAAGATTGGCGACTTACGTAATAAAACGCATTTGACCGTCGTTGAGAAAAAGACGACTGGTACACGTAAGCAACGAAAGCCCCGCCGCATTAAACTGAGCCAAACGGTGGTTGCCGAGGTTAAAGCGCTTGGCGGTCATAACGACGATTACTTGTTTCAATCGCGCAAAGGCGTCAATCAGCCAATCAGCCGCGTCCAAGCTTACCGCATACTCAACGATGCTGCCGAACGTGCTGGCATTGACGTGAATATTGGAACGCACAGCTTACGGAAGGCGTTCGGCTGGCAATTGTATAACAAAGGCATCGACGTGACACGTATTATGGAAATCTTCGGCCATTCAACGCCGGCAATGACGCTTAAGTATATCGGAATCACATCGCAAGAAATTGACGATGCATACGAAGCTATCGAGGTTTAAGACCCTCGGCGGCTTTTTATTTTGCGTAAACACAATAAAGCCGGCAACAGGGCGGTTGTCAGTTTCGTTCTGATTACGCTTTATTACGATAAAGCCAAAGTGAAAATTTGATTCGCGTATTTAAAAACCACTAGGGCAGATGTTTTTAGTCTGACCCACCCCCGGCCCTATTTTCCTCGGGTTTATTCTGAATATAATATACATACTTTCGAATATTAAATGTATCGTTTATTACTTTTGTTACGTTAGGCATTCGCAACAAACAGCGTCGCATCAACATTCGTAGCATACTCAGGCATATCATTCGCATACATACGTTTATGCATCGATAAGAATCGCGATATAGCAACGTTTGGCAATCATCCATATCCGCAACCCCTTGCATAGAATCCTGCATAAAGTTAGCGATTAATATCTGCGGAATCAAAGCGAAGAGAGGGTCACGCGCCAGCAGTGCGAGGCTAGTAAATCAACGCCCTAAGTCCGAATTAGTCCGTAACTATTTACGCAATCTATCCGCATTCTTTCTTATTTATATAACCTACGATTTTACTTATCGGACTGCCTTCGCTGCCTCATCGCTTCAATTTGCGCTTTCATAGAATCAATATCCGTTTGACTTCCGTTTTTATTATCGACCTCTACTTTCTCCGTCAACATTCCGTGCATTTGCAATATCGTTCTAAATGCCGCTGCGTTTCCGGTTTCAATAATATTATCGAGCATAGAATCGAACATTTCCGGCAGACGATCCGTTGTCTTGCGCACAACTTCCTTCTTAAGCGCGTCGTTAAATTCGTCTTGCTTCTTCCATTCGAACAGCGTCGACTTTGCGATTCCGACTTCCTTTGCGATTTGCTCGTATGTTAAGCCTCCGCGTTTAGGCACGCTCAAATACTCGATAGCAGCGATTTGCTTCTCGCTCAATTGTTTCGCCATTTCTCATCCTCCCTTCGTTTATTCAACGCAAATAAAGACGCCCTATTGGACGCCCTCCTGTTCCGCTATCCATTCAGTCCGAGTTCTTTAGCTTCCAACATCAGCGCAACCCATTCCGCCTCCACTAGCGTCCTCCTCTCGTTTACAATAAATTACCTACAACGATATATCAACGAAAATAAAGACGAATACGATACGCTTAAGCCTTGATATAAGCTCCATAACGCTCTAAGAACTCAATAACGATTGACCTCTCGTCGGCATTGCGGCTAAACAAGCAATCCTTAGCAAGTGCTTCGGGCAATCCGTACTCCTTCAATGTTTCTACGTACGCCTTCTCTTCCGGTAAGTAATCTAACAAATAGGTTCCTCCTTCCTTAATTCCCGTTAATGGGAGTCGGGCGATAGCTGGTACGGAAATCGTACCGATGGTTATCGCTTTGTTATTCTCTATCGCTAACGCTCTTTCTTTTGCGTCAAATACTTATATTAATAAATCGTGGCGACATATATGAGCGTAAGCGAATATGTGGCGCAATGTTTATAAGGCTTTATTATTAATGCTTTATAAGTAAAGATATATAGAGTACACTTATCGTACTAGGGTGGTACGGAAATCGTACTAGGGTAGTACAGAAATCGTACCACCTACCGCTATAATAGCTCCGCCAACTCTTCCGACTCGTCCACAACGGCTTCTTTACGCTGATACCTCTTCGCCAGCTCAACGCCAAACTTACGATAAAACGCGTCCTCATCATCGATCGGCGGCTTGAATACGTAGCAATTGTTGTCCCAGCCGTTATCATTCGCATGTGTCACGCGCTTTATCAACTCAAGGTGTTCCAGCGCCTTCAATGCGTTGCTGACCGTCCCTTTAGAGCCGATTCCTGTCTCGCGCATGATAGAAGACCAGCTCGGCCAAGCGTAGCCATAGTCGGCATTGTGACGCTGTAATAAATAACGATATACTCGCTCGGCTGTCGGATTGAACTTCGGATGCCTTACATATAGAGTGCATACGGCTGTTGGAATCGCCGCAAATCCTTTTGTCGTATCGAATGGCAATGCTCGCTTCTGTTCGCTCATTTACTATCGCTCTCCTTCGTTCACTAATTGACGCATCTTAGCGCTCTAATAATTCCGCTTTTGCCAACGCTTTACGCGCGTCGTATTCGTCTAAATATCGTTTTAATTCGTCTGTACGTTCGAAAACCCACATCCGATTGCCCGTGCGTTTGTGTAGCGCTGTATATTTATAGCGAAGACCATTCGCCTTGAGGAAGTGCATTAATGTCGTTGAATAGCAGAAAAACTCGATCATTTATCTAACCTCCGTTAAATTATCGTTAGGATTCGCATGACAGTCGTATACATATTCGCGATATTCAGCGAAGGTCATTCCGTTAAGCCCCGCAATGTATTCAACAGCTTTATTGAATAACTCCGGTTTAACTTCGAATCGGTCACCATTGTCCTCGTACCATTCAAATAAATTTCTTGCGTTTTTAGATGAGTTAATGCGCTGCCATATAGGAAGCATATTTGCTTTAGTAGTTCCTCCGTGTCCAACCGCTAATGGGATTATATGGTCGAAATGTAGTGGAACGTCCTTACCAGTAAACGCACATTTACCTTCGAATTTTTGAAGAACTTCCTCTCTGTCATCACCTGTAAAATCATTAACCAAGGCTAATAGACGACTTCTCCTTCTTCTTGAGCATTCGTAGTCTTTTCGAACTAAATAGTCAGGGTTATTGATAAATGATTGTTGGTGGTATAGCTTAATAAGTAGTTCATAATTATCTAAGAGACATAGTTTATTAGCGTTCAACGTTAGTATAGTATTACCCATCCCAACGGTTTTCTCTAGATACCTTTTCGCCAATAACTCGGATAAAATACTGTCTGACGCACTCTTTACTTTTATAGAAAATGAAGGTACAGTAAAATTAGCCAATGCAACTCTTAATAAATCTATAGACTCGGGCGTCAAGTCATCTATCGAACTTAGTAAACTGTCTACGAATATAGGAGACTCTCGCTTTCGTAAAGCTTCTATAAATCCTTCATATCGCGTAATTTTACTTTGACAACGAGGACATTCAAATGTTCCCTCTCGGCTATTAAACGTCTCTCCCTCGTGAGAATTAAACATCATCCATAATATAGGGTATGTTGCGTAGATATCATCGCAAATATTACAATATTCAATCTCTCCATTGATCGCCATAACTAAAACCACTCCCTCTTTAACTAACTAGGACTACCATTTCGGGTGTATTAAACCTTTTCGTAAGTCTGCTCGAATATGTCCGGCTTGCACGGATAAAACTCGCCAGCAACGCCGCGAATAATATAGTCGCCAACTTGCGCTGACATAAGGCCTTCTAGCGTGTCTATCACTAGTTCAGTCGTATCGCTATTGCTATAACGAACGACTAGCACATTGTCAGCAAAATCGGATATTTGCGTTATAGAATCCGCATCATCAGTAAATTGAATCGCCTCTACTTCAACGGGCTTTTTACGATATCTCATTTTACACCACCGTCCTTAAACCACGCGCGAGGCTGTGTCCGATTACTAGTCGTTGTCACGCTTCCGCTACCAGTTCCGTATTTCCTTACGTGTTCGGGGATGTCTCCCGCCGTATTCGGATGAGTCATTATAGGGGCAAACACATAATCACTGCCGTCAATAACGTCGTCAACGTTTTCGTACGGAAATACATGACCGCCTTTGTGACGTCCTTGCATAATCGCTTGGACAACTTTCTCGGCATCCTCGGAACTGATCGGCAAATAGTTCGCCATTACTTCCGCAACTTTCGGTTGCTGCGCCGCTTCTAACTCACGCAACGCCTTCGTTGCTTCACGCGCCTCACGCTGAACGGCTTTAAGTCCCGTTAATGCTTCGGATACGTCCAAAGATAATTTATACGTCAACTCTCCGATATCTTTCGTCTTCTCTGCGACAACTTCGATACCATCTGTGCGAGATTTACCCCAATTTTCTGCCGTCACAACTTCGCGCTTTTCTTCCGCCATGTTCATCGACTCCTTTAAAGTAAAATTGCCGCCCCGAAGGACGGCTATGTAGACCGACGTTGGTCCGCGTGCATTGCGAAGAGGCGTCCGGTCATATACAATTTATGGCGGCTAACCAAACCGCTATTGATTCGCCCCAATTGCTCGGCAAGTCCGCCGGCTCATTTCCACGTCAAACGTGCGAATCTTCCCGTCAATAAAATAAAAAGCCCGCCATAGCTGACGAGCGTGTAACCGTTTTTCTTTCTACATATATAAGGCAGACATTTTGACGAAAAGTAAGCCGTTGCAACGAAAAAAGCCCGCTGATGCGAGCCTATACTTGATTACAATATTTAACTCGACCAACAAATTATTAATTACATTTCTCTTTTTACTTCGATTTCCATACAGTTAGTACACCAAATATTACCCATATAGTCATACTTGTAGCTATTCTTTTTTCCTAAATCTAGTTCTTTTTCACAATGACTACACTCCATATCTAGAACCTCCCTAATCTAAACATTGCTTAAAATGTTTATCAGCATGACTGTCAATCTGTTGTATAGCGTTAAAAATCTTTCATATGCGTAAAACCACGTTTAGTTAGTTCTTCGTATACAGCATGAAGTAAATTTGTTTCATTGTCTAACTCTGCGCGTTGGAACCAAATTTTCAATTCTTTATCTGAAAGACTTGTTACCTTGTCCTCCATTATTTTTACTCGTTCTCTTTGTCTTTTCTCTAAATATTTTTTAAGCATGTAATAATCCCCCTTAATTTACACATCTCATGCATAAAATCCTGACAATCATATATATTTCAGATTGAACTACATTTAAGGATTCCGCTATTCAGTCTCTTTTTGAAATGGACAAAAGCACTCATCTCTATTCAATATAATGCTTAGTGAGTTAATTAGCCATGATTTATTTTCCATTCTTACGCATTATCAACAGTGTCGCTGCGATAACAATAACGGTAACGGTAACGGTAACGGTAACATTTCGTTCACCTCCTTTCTATACTTTAATTATACGATATCGTATAAAGAATGTCAACACTTATTGACGAAAAATATTCGTTATCGTATAATTATTTTAGGAGGTGTTTCCGAATGCTACAAGTCACGCCACGTTTAACGGAAGTTCTAAAAGAAAAAGGCATCACGCAAATGCAACTCGCCGAACTTTCCGGCGTACCACAAGGCTCTATCAGCCGTTTCGACAAGAACGAACGCCATGTCGATTGGCACGTATTCGCCATCACTAGAGCGCTTGAAATTGATGTTGCGGATTTATTTAGGGTATCAGATGCGAAATAACAACCGGCTGTACTTTCGTAAACTCACGATATCTGCGCCTACGTTCGGCGTTTCTGCTTCGGGAGCGGTTCGCCTTCGTATTCTCGTAATCAGTGCGCTTGCGTCGTCCTGCTGACTGCGGTTTCTTGCCGTCATTATTAACGTAGCCAAGCGCCTGCATGCCAACTTCATTCTTTTCGATTTCTTCTTGCTGACGGTCGCTGTTTATTGGATATTCATTACTACGCGACTTCCACGGCGTATCGTCCGATAATTCTTCGTACAAACAAAGCGTCGCCAGCCGATCGAGCGCGCCAGCTTCCGGCATCTTACCTCTAGCAGCGAAATACTCCTCAGTCAGCGCTTCGATTGCTTCAAAGCGCGAAGGACGCGGCAGATTGCCGGCTTTCGTCTGCGCCCATAGTTCGTTAATTTTATCGTTAAATTGCTCGTTGTTCATCCGATATCCTCCGTTTCATTTGTATCGCTTAATAGCCGTCTAACGTCCGTTACAATATCGCCGAACTCTTTTTCGACAAAATTGCGTGCTTTCGGATCATTACGGAGCTCTTCGTCCGTTGGTAGCCAATTAAACTTTCGACCGCATACGTAATTAATCTTATTTAGCGACTCCGGGTCGTTAAACCATACGTGAACCGTGCCTTTCATGAAAATCTTAAAGCGCAGAACGTCGTTTCTAAATTCACCCTTGCCGATCTTTTCAAAATCGTAATTCACTTCGCGAAAAGGTTCGAAGGCCTTTAGTAAGTCGAAAATAAAGCCTTTTATGCGGTAATCAACGCTATTAAAGCTATTATCGCGCGCTCCCATGTCCCAATCTCCGAAGGTAGTGAAAAACGGATAAATTACTTTCTTGCCGATTTTATACGCCTCGTTCGTATTCCATCCGTTGTAATAATGAATGTTTGTCGAAAATTCTCGGCGACTATAAGACGTTACCTTTTCGAACATACTAACGACACTGCTCAATAGCATATCGGAAGAGTTCGCCATGATTGCGTGAAGAAGCATGTATATGTTAGTTGAATTTATTTCTAGTTCCGAAGCCGAACCTAGTTGTCGATTCAGCTTTTCTTGTGCTTCCGTGGTCAGTTTCTTCATAAATTCATCCGTTTGCAGGATGAGCTTCCAATACGTCGACCGAAGCCTTTGCAACTCTTCTTCGTAATCTTTTGACGACGTATCGCTTGGCGTAAATATTTTTCCTCCGTTGATAGTCGAAATGTAGCTTAGGAAATCGGCTTTTCGTTTACTTACTTCGTAATCCTCGCGAACTAAGCGCACAGCCTGCTCATATTCGCTGATTAGCCTTGATATATCGTCAAGTCGTTCCTGGACTTCCTGCTGTTTAACAAACGTACTTAACGCGGTAGTTATATTACCTTCAATGTCGTGTTGTTGAGCGTTCGATACGGCGTCAACTGTACGCTTATATAAGTCCGCACTCGCATCTTCTCGGCGCACCTTTAAGTAAATTAGCGCCACCTCAACGTCTGTTTTCCTTTCTGCGTCGCTAAACGCATTAGTGACAAACTTTATTCGCGCGTTGTGTAGATCAAGCAACCGCGCCAATTCCTTCCTAGTAACGCTGAATTGATTTTTAATAGTTTCTGCGTTGGTAATCGCATATATTTCGCAGTCCTTCGTAATTTGCCTGCTTGCGAGATTAATAGCGTGTAGTAAATGTTTATCGCCGGCACTGAACGGAGGATTCATCACAATCGAGTCGTATTCCCGGAATGTTTCAAACGTAAGGAAGTCCGACCAGACTACGTTATGACCAGCGCCTAATAAAAAACTTGAAAGTTCCGGATCCATTTCGATTGCGTCTACTTTTATCGAACTCATTTTTCGCTTGATATACGAAACGATATTTCCTTTACCAGCGGAAGGTTCAAGCACACGCCCATGTAATGTAAGTCTGCTAATCCCTTTTAGCCCTGAAAACCTCGAAGGTATTTCCTTACTAATACTTAGCGCTAATAATTCCTCGATTAACTCGTCCGGCGTCGGGTAAAAGTCTTGATTAAACATAATTATTCCGCCTCCCTTTCACTAAGCACGTATCCCTCACCGCGCCTGCACCACGATTCATAAACACGAGCTATTTTCGTCATTGCCACGTCAACCAGCCGATTGACCGTTTGCTTACTTACTCCAAGCTCGTTCGCCGCATCAACTTGCGACATGTCTTCGCCGTATACTAGCCGCACTGCCTGACGCTGCCTATCCGTCAAGCCTGCCCGTTCAATCGCCGTCATTAAATCGATAATCAAATCGCTCGCAGCCGTATCGCCAGCAAACCGACGTTGCTTGAGCGCGTGATAGTCAGCGAGCAATCGCCTTACTCCTACCGCGTTGTCCAGTGCGTATCTTGCATCATATTGCTGATGATGGTCCGGCTTGTTCGTTGCGCTTCCCATTAAATCGCCTCGATTTCGTTTAGGGTGTGCGTACCCATCGTATTTTTTCACTTGCATCCCGATTTTCTCGACCGACCCGATTACTCCAACCTTTCGTTGAAACTTTGCTACGTCCTAACTCAAACCAGTTATCCGCTTTATATATCGTTCCCTCATGCCTCATGCCGGTGCTTGAGTATGCGATGATACCTTTTATTTCCGGCATATTTTTTCTGATATATTTTCGTGCCAACCCTAGTGATTTACTTTCACTGTTCTTCGGAGCCTCTTCAACTAAGTACATGCGTGTGAGTTCAAGTAACGCATGCTGATCGAGTTGTCGAGCGTTAGGTCTGCCCCACATCATCGCACCAATTCTTTCGCCTGTATCGTCAAGCACCCATAATCGAAGTCTTGCTCCGGCGGGTGTTGATTTTAAGTAATCCCTATCAGCAACCCATCTATCCAACTCGGTACTTCGCGAAACTTCAATTCTCATCACAATTCCTCCGTTTCCATTAATCTCCTAGTCAAATCAGACCGGCTCGGGCATGCTGCGTCTGCCGAGTTTTGTCGAATGGCTATAAAGCGTTGCTTTTCGTTGGTTTAAAAGCTATAATTGCGTTAAATATTCCAAAGTTTGGAGCGTGATTACATGCCATTCGAGCCGTTACAAATCTCTAGATCCGGCGGAGCAAGTCTGTCGCTCGATAAATTCTACCGTTTGCGTGTCAATTCCGAGGCGATGCGTGAAATGAAGCTTTCTGCGTACCAATACGTCGTCATTAGCGTCGATGTGGAAAATAAACGCATCGGGTTAGCGAAACAAGAACTCGCAAAGGTGCCGAACGCGTCTGCAATTAAATTGGACAAACGCGGCTATGTTGGCGTTGCTGCTGGCAAGCTTGTTGCGCGTAAGCTCGGACTGACTGACGGTGACTTGCCGGTTAAATTCGCTGATATCGGTAACTTCGATGAAGGCGGAACCTACTGGCGCGCTTTCGAAGTAACTAAGTGAGACGAAGCCTATTGCCGTAAGCTTCGTCTTTTTTTCGGTCAAAATAACCGCTTGCCTACTGCGCTATTTCATCCAACATCGCATCAACTTTCGCATGTAATTCGTCAAGTGTTCCGTCATTAACAATCTCGTAGTCTACCGTAAATCCATCGACATGCTGCTCGGTATCGTGCGCCAAGTCTTTTGCGTCAAACTCGTCGCCAGCCATTTCCGCACAGATAAGACGATCGGCTTCCAGTGCTGTTACTCGCACGATGGTAAATCCGTTAGCCTTCGCCCACTCTAGCTCGTTAGGCTGACGTAAGTCCGTAATTACAATGCCGACGTGATCACTGGTTGTCTTGCGAAAGTTAATCGACGCCTCGACCGTTCGCTCTACGTGCCTAATCCAAATATCTTCTCCGTATAGTCGGCGCATATCTTGACCGAACGTCTGATAACCGGCGCGCGGCTTCGGATGCTCTGGTACCCACGGCAATGTTGCGTGATATAAATACTTTAACTTGTCTCCGAAAGCCACTCGGTCAAACATGGCGCGAATATACATGCGATTGGCTACGGCGTCCTTGCCTGAACGGAGCTTGCCGCATAGCGCGATTTTAGTAACGGTGACAGTTCGATTGACTTCAATTTCCGTTTTCATCGGCAGTCACTCCCGCGATAAATTCGACATCGTACATTGTAAAATCATCTCGGCTCGCTTTTATTCTTACGGATGATACACCCTTAAGCTCAACACCGTCCTGATATACGCGCCAATTTGTTAAGCCTTCTTGTTCAAAACGCAAAGTTTTACCGTTTGATTTCTTCTGCGTCCGGTCGCTGAGCGACCTTATTGCTTCCGTATTAATTTCCGTCTGCTGTGCGAATGTCTCAACGTTGCGCTGCGTATCACGTAGTTGCGTTTCTAATTGCGTAACTCTTCGCGCTAGGTTGCCGAGTAGTTCGAGGACTTGCGGACTGGCTTGCGTTGCGTCTACGGTGATAGGTTCGGACGTTGATTCCGCTTCGACTAGCTGTAGTACGCTGTATTCTTTTGTCTTTATAGGGACCTCTCCTGCGTCCGTGGTGCTGTAGTAAACGACATTATTACGGTAATGATGCGTTCCTACTATTTCAAGTACTTCTCCGTCAGACAAATCTAGCACCTTTTCGCCAATCTCCGCCTTACGGTCAACTAGACGGTAGCGCCCTACGGCATGGAGACTTGTATCCGCGTCTACTAACGTATCAATGCGGACGATGTCCGTTGGCTCTAGCGTTTTGTAGTCGATATATACTTCATCCGATATATACCATCCGCCCGCGTCAACGATTCCGTCTTCGACAATTTCCGTAACTTGTGTAATTTCTCCGATTTCAAATGGATGGTTCATCTCATTTGAAATAATGATAACGTAATCCCCCACGTCAGCATTCCGTTCAACCTCGACAAATTCGCGCTCAATTCCACCTAAGCTTTCGTCTGCAATATAATGTTTATTCGTCATTAATTACTCGCCTCGCTTTCGAATTTAATACTAACCGCGTGCTTTAAATTTATCGCGTCAATAGGAGTGCTGAGCCAGCCGATAGGGATTTTTTCCACCGCTCCCGTTGGACCTGTGAAATAATCGTGAAGGTCGCTCACAAGGTCGCCTGTCACCGTAAATTCTTCACCATTGACCATCTTAATTATCGCTTTCATTCATTTCGCCCCTCTTTCGATTATTTTTACGTCAACTTGCTGGCGTCCGAACTGTATTGCATCACCGTGACTTCCGATTAAATAGTCGAGCTTCCTACCGCGAATAGCTCCGCCCGTATCCAGCGAAATGGCTCGCTCGGTTCTGCCGTCAGCAAAGCGTAGCTCGACGATTGACCATAACGGGACGACTGACGGATCGGTTGCAATAACCCTCATGCCGTCATGATGCGTCTTGTTGCGTACATCAATGCCGACGCGCGTGATACCCGAGCAACCTTCGGCACAATCCGCTATATAAGCGCTAGCGTCAAACGGTTGCCATGCCGTTTCGTTCAAGCGTTTAATTTCGGCTGATAGGCGCTCATTCTTGGAGCGTAATTCTTCGTTGGCTTGCGCTGATACTTCCACCTGCTGACGCCATAATTGAGCGTTCGGTGCCCATCTTTTTGCTATCTCTTCTGAAGTAATAGACGGTATTTCATGGGATATAATAGTTTGAGATATTAGTATAGATGCAAAAAAACTGATAACAGTCACACTCCTAAATCTATAAAGTTGTTTAGCCGTAATACTTTATTTCAGCTATTTTTCTTGCCTCTGCTGCTTTTTCTAGCTCGTCGAAGTACCCTAGGTGAATCACTTTCTTATCTACTTGAATATACGCCCGCCATTTATTTCGGGACTTATGTCGCGTAACACCCGTAATTCCACTAGTTGTATTTTCTCTTTGCCGTTTGTTATGGTTTTGAATACCTCTCGTAGCCCACCTAACGTTATCTAAAGTGTAATCACAATTAGGGTTAATTCGATCTAACGTAGTGTTTTCTTCCCCAAACATCTCAACATGTTCTTTATAGGAATCAAATAAGTCCTCTTTAAAATGATCGAAAGAATCCCATCTCTCGCAAACTTTAATGCCCCTACCTCCATAAAGCGAGTATCCGGTATCTTTATTGTTATAGCACCTTGTTTTCATGCCTCCCCATATGTGGTAGAATCTCGTTCCATGCATACCGTGCTTTGTTGCTCTTTCTTTTCTCGTTTCCAAACATAAGCAACCGCAAGACTTTGTGGCCCCACTTCTAACAGCATCACCATTAACCTCTACCTGATTTCCGCAATCACAGATACAAGTAAAATAGGCTCTATTTCTTTTTCCATCATTCTTGTACAGACAGTCAGTTATTTTTAGTCTTCCTAACTTACGTCCTATAAAATCTTTATACAAAGTATCACCCCTCGAAGAATTGTCGCGTCCATGGTTCTGCATTGATAACCGCCTCTTTTAGTTCCTCCGCCAGCTTGGCGATTTCAACTTGTGCGCCGTTTCCTGCTTTCCTTTTCGCGTAAAATTCGAGCAAGGCGCGAAGGTTAGCCGTCATTACGAGATTAGTAGCCGCAGCGTTCGGTAGGACAGCGCGTGCATCTTCGGATGGAACGCCAGCTTTCCGTAAGTCATCGTATACTTGCTGCGATATAGCCATCGCTTGATTGAAAAGGGTTTCCGCACTATATTCGCCATCACTGTCCGACATCTTGCATCGTTTACCTTCAACGCTTTCCGGAACAACGTAATCAAATCCACCCGACTTATCGCCACTGCCGAATCTGACATACCGTTGTGACTGAACGCTAAAGCTAAAGCCGACGCGATGTCGTGTAAGTTGCGCCAGTAGAGCACGGCTTACGCCTTCAATCGCGAAAGTGAACGATAAATGCTCCAGCGTAGAAGTGTGACGGCTGCGGACAATGTGGCGGAACAGACGATCAGCTTCCGAGCCGCCTTCGCCATCCGTCGCTTTGTTGCCGAAATACTTTGCGCCTTCTTTCGCTACAATTTCGCTTGGCTTGCCAGGACTGTAGCACGTGCGAATGGCGGTTAGGGCGACCGCTTGGCCGTCTGATACTTTTTCAGTTACATACTCGTCCATGTCCGGAGTTAAACGGTATATGTGGTCGCAGAAGTCCTCGCTTAATTGCGTATGTGCTATTAATTTAACGTTCATTCCATTTCCTCCTTAATCGGATCACTTTCCGCCAATAACACTCCCTCTTTACTCCAATATTGGGTAACCTCCCGCAGTACTGTATCAACGCCATTACCTCGAATCGATACCGTCTCGATTACTTCGATAATACGAGCGCGTCTAGTTGTTTCCGGCTCAACTGGCTTTCGATTGTTCATTCCGCACTCACCCCGCTACTCCCGAAGCCACCTACGCCTCTTGCTGTCTCGCCCAACGTTTCAACTTCGGTAAATTGCGCTCTTGATACGGGCGCGATTACCGCTTGAGCTATGCGATCACCTTTGCGGATGATATAGCCTCCGCCTTCTTTGATATTATTTGTACCGCAGTAATACCTTCCGTCAATGCCGTATATAACATAGAAATCCTCTATCGTAGGTATATCGAATAAGTCAGCGAAATTTGCGGTATTATCGACAATCACGCCTACTTCTCCGCGGAAATGACTATCGACCGTGCCGAGTTGAACGCGTAGCTTCGTTTTAAGCGTAATCCCTGAGCGCGGACGAATCATCATTTCGTAGCCGTCCGGTAACTCAAACGCCAAGCCCGTCTTGACTAGCGCTGTCTCGCCCGGCTCGATAATGACGTCCTCTATCGCGACTAGGTCGACGCCAGCATCGCCTTCGTGCGCATATTTCGGCATTTCCGCATCCTCGTGCAATTTCTTTATATTAACGTTCATATAAACGCCTCCTTCATGATATAATCTATTTCGGGTGATACAACATGAACTACGATACCAACAAGATTTACGACATTAGCGAATACCCTGACGTCAAAAGTGGTCGCTGCGACAATTGCGACAGTAGCCACTTTAAGTCGAAAATAGGTGACGGGAAATTCCTTCGCGAATGTCGTAAGTGTGGTATGAAGAAGCTGATTTAACGGTCGGCTTCTTTTTTGCGCAGCGTGTAAAGCTCACCTTGATTGCTGACGATCTCATAGCCCGAGTTGTACACTTCGTTAAAGTCCATGATTTTCGCTTTGTATGTTACCTCAGGCCCACTCTTAAAACCGAGGAATATTCCTATCGAAAAGAAGATTAATAACACCGAGGCTGCTGTCGTCATTACGAAGTCAGTTGTTGTTCGACTTTCTCCCGTGATAATTAACGTTGCTCCCCCTACCGTAGTAAACATCATTAGTAAAACAAGTAACGAAAGTATTACCGTAGCTACGATAAATCCTCCCCAATGTGTAGTCGTCGCTAATATTTCCACGCCATCCCTCCTTATCTAATCGGACAAACTCCGCCTTCACATCCGCCCATTCCGTCAAGGTCGCCGTCTTCGCCCGTCTCAAATCGCTGCAATATCGACGGATCAAACTCGGCTAATTTTGCGACCATTTCTTCGTAGCGCTCTTTCGTAATTGCTTCGTATGGCGCTAATCGGTAAGTCCCTCCATCATATGCGAGGAATGATACGCCAACAAAATCGTCCCATCCGTCATATACGATATCCTGCGCTTTGCCCCATTCGTCAGGTCGGACGTGAATCGTATTGCTCGAATTATGCTCGGTATAATGACGCTGGAATCGGAAATACGTATCGAATTGCTCCGGCACATATACGTCATCTTTCGTCTTTGTTGCGCCGCTGGCTATAGGAAACTCGATGACTAGCGTTCTAGCTTGCGCAATGATTTCCGGCTTCGCTAGTTCAGCCTCATCGTTATGACCCGCCGTGCCAACTTCCGCGAATACCGGCCAGCCAATCGATTGCACCGCCTTCGCTAACGGATCGGCAGCGTTAATTCTGATGCGGCGAATATAATATGGCGAATGCGACCAGTGAAGTCCGCTTGATACGCCGCCGGCTACTTGCGAGATTGTGCCTTCCGGCTTAACTGTCGTTACTAGCAACGGACTGCTGACGCGTAGTTCTTTCGCATAGTTGTCGGCTTCTTTGCGTGCGATAATTTTAAGAGTTTGCAATAATGCTTTTTCGTAATCTAGAGGCGCCTGCCAAACATCCGGGATATTAACCATAGCGAGAGCATCTTTTACGCCGGTCAGCGATGTGCCGAGTAGTCTATCCCGCTGCTGGATTGCATTCCAGTGAGGTAGTTCGAGTTCCGCCAATGTCATTCGTAATCCTGCACGTGCCGATAACCTTTGCGCTTCTTTTAGCTTTTCAACATTAAGATTGCCGTCCTCCACAAAACCGGCCATGTTAACCGTCGTTAAATTACATACGCCGTAGCTATCGAGTATAATTTCGACGCATGGATTTAAGCCCTCTGCGTTAGGGCGCCTTCTTCGCGCTTCCTCAAGGTTAACGAAGCCCGGTTCGCCTTCCATCTGCATCATTTCGAATACTAAATCGAGCATTGCTTCGCTTGGCTTTTCCGTAAACGCAATCGAGTTATTCGACATACGGCGATGATGTAACGGACGCGCATTCGGGTCATTTATCGGCAAGCTTTCTAGCATTCTCACAATATCGCGAAGCCCTAGCGCTCTTACCTTTTCGATAATCTTGCGGTGCTGTTGCTCATTCCATACGCCGTTGATGCCGTACTTTGCGAAAATAGATTCGTAATCATCCGCGTCCATAAGGAATATTTCGGCTGTCCTGCGTACGCCTCCGACAACTACGTTATTGCCGATTAGGTTCCCGATGTCGAGAATGTGGACCGGACGGACTTTCGAGTAAATACCGTCGATAGTTTCCAGCACGTCAAGATTCGGGTCAATTTCGTTTTTTAATACGCGCTCAATTCCTTCGAACATTTCCATTAATGGCTCAGGCCCTGACGCAGTGCCTCCGAATGTATTCAAGCGCTCGCCATTCGGACGGACTGAATCGTAATTTATGATGATTTGCGTATAATCATCGCTACCTTTATCTGTCAATATTGCGAAGAAATAACGTAGTGCCTCGACCCAACCTTCCTTGGAATCTCCAACCACTATTTCGAGCGTTGTATCGCTAATTTCGCGAGTCTCTGTATGCTCAATGCGCTCATGCTTAGCGACCGGGTCGTATGACTCGTTATACAACGTAAAGTTCGTTCGTATTGGCGCAAGCTCTGCCGCAAACTCCTTCGTACATTTGAATCCGACGCCGGTACCTACTAGCAACAAATAAAACAAGTCGCCTAGGTCGCTCCAACTCCGGATATTTACGAAGCTACAGTTAAAATTTGCGAGTGGATATTTTTCCGCAACGCCCCCATCAGCTCCGCCCACCCAAAGTGTGCGACCCGACAAGAATTGGCGAAGGTTAAACATGCTATCGAACAACGCTTCGGCTTCTTTGCGAAAAGCATCGTAATCGACCGCATAGCCGATTTTCTCCATATGCTTGACGCCAAGCCCTACGTTATAGTCTGTCGCGCGTCTTACCGTTTCCTTCCACGTTTCACGTCGTCCCTTTTGCGGTAAGAAACGCGAATATGTGCGATAGTAGACGAAGGTGCCTAGCGCGTTCATGTGCGATGGAAAGTCCGGGTATTTATCGATAAAGTCGTCCGTTAATAGCTTCGTAGTCATTCGTCAGCCTCCAAGTCTTTTAATATTTCCTTTATCTCCGCGATACTTTTAACGACCTGTTCGCGTCTATTGTAGTGTTCCGTTAGTTTGTCGCGTTCCTTACGGAGAAAATAGTCGATGTCTTTTAGCTCCGCTTCGTTGTGCTCGAGTAGCTTGCGGTATGCTGGCGCTAGATTAGACATACGGTAATAGCACCCAGCCAATAAATAGATAGATTAATAAAGCAACGCCATACACCGTCGAATGAAATATTATTTTATTTAACGGAAGATCGTCCGCGTCATCAAAAGTTCTTTTAGAACGGAGTACGTTTACTGTAAATATCAGGACAAACGACTGCATAAGTGTTATCGTCGTTACTCCGAAGATTTGCGACGGGTACCAGTTATATAACTTCATAACTACGAACGCTTTAAATAACGATAGTATTATCGTCACTACAATACTTACTAAATACTTCATTATTCTGCCTCCTTATTTTCCGCCACCGAACGCGTCGAGGATTTCTTTAATTGCGTAGTATTCCGGATTAATTAGTGTGAGGATACCGCTATATATACAGAGAGTTCCAAACAGCGCCGTTAATAATAAGAAAGGAACTATTATCATGTGAGCAAATCCGTCAGTTCTATCTATAAGCTCATATACTTTTGCGTAAATATTCGAAGGAACTTCCGCTTTTAGATAGCCGTCGCCAACCGTCTTGTATTTAGGATTTAGGTAAGCTCCAATAACAAGCGTTAGTGTAACAATGAAAAGTATTAACATAAGGACGCCGACTATAGTTTCAGCCACTCCTTCTGTAAATTTCTGCTGCACCATAAGACCGTAAACATGCTCGGCAGCTACGCCAAGATTCGCAGCAATCGCGTCAATGTATTCCGTTGCTTTTGAGAAAATTTCCTCTTTCATCATTCCGCCCCCTTAATAATTCCGTTTTTAATTAGATACGCAAGTCCTATCGCAGCAGCATCGCTAGCATCGTTACTCTTAAACTTGTAATCTTCCGTAAGCCCCAGCAAGCGTCGAACGCCCGCCTCAACTTCGTCCTTTGTTGCCGTACCTTTTCCGCCAACTATTCGCTTGACTTCCGTCGGCGTTATCTCGCCATCGACTGCGTATCCGTATTTGCCTAACGCGCTATCAATCATCGACCAGCT
The DNA here is from genome assembly GCF_030813235.1 of Cytobacillus purgationiresistens. Taxonomy (GTDB): domain Bacteria; phylum Bacillota; class Bacilli; order Bacillales; family Cytobacillaceae; genus Cytobacillus; species Cytobacillus purgationiresistens. Next base: position 81,218 of record NZ_JAUSUB010000010.1, read on the forward strand.
ACCGAATACGAGCTGTGTGGCGCGCTTGCTTCCGCCCTTCGTGAAATGTTCGCGAATCGTCAGGTCGAATGGTCCGTGTTCGTGAATCGCCTTAACTGCGAAAGCTTCAACGTAGGCATATCGTTCCGAATCGCTATTGTCCGTGCTAGTTTTTATGGAATCGGCGATGATTAGCGAAGGCGCTCCGCCTTTTACTTCGAGGACGGCTACGCCTGGACTTGCGCTAATGTCGAACGCTAGGATTCTCATTCGTACACCTCTTTGTATGTGTACGCCTCAACGTCTGAACGGCTAATAGCAAATACGCAATCTCCGTCGTAACAGTATACTTCCAAGAAATTAGCTTCGTTGGTATCGTTTAATCCTTCGCGAATTTTCGTAAGTCCGCTTTTGTCCACTTTAGCGAAATGTGAGCCATCGCCCACAAAAAGTTTTATTTCGTACATCATTTCGCCTCCCTTGCATCCTTGATAAACTCGAATGCTTCGTAATATTGTTGCTTCTTCCATGCAGGTAAATTTGATCGCTGTGCTCGTCTAACTTGTGCTTTCAATATCTCGAATTCCTCATCCGTAAAATCTTTGGCGATTACCGTCTTATAGTCGTTATATTTCCATCCGTCAAGGTCAATCGCCGGCGGCGTTTTAGTTCGCCATGCCTTCGTCACTCTTGCGAATTTATCTAGCAAAGAGATACGCGCCTCTCTCGGTATAAATCTTCCGTAAATTTTATTGCGACTAAACTCGTACTCCCAATCCGCGCCGTAAGTCAGATGATATAAAACCAGCGTATAGTCCAAGTCATACATTTCGTTGTACACATGCGTTTGCAATTCGTGATCCCTCTTCGGCTCTGCTTGCTCCTTAAAATCCGTATAACTTTTCTGAAACGATTTAACCTCAAGTCCTACGCGTAATATTTCGCCATCGTCCGTAATGTACTCAAGGATCCCGTCAGGCAATCCGTTTAAGCCGAACTTCTCACCGTTATGTTCAACTTCGTGAATCTTCTTCACGAAATGTTCAAACGCTGGCTCATTACGTTTAGTTCGCTCGAACTTAAACCGCGGCTTCTTGCCGGTCAGTTTTTCGAAATGTCGCTCGGCAAGCATTATCTCGCGCTGAATGTAGCCACCAACTTGCGATCCAAGTCCAGTCCAATCTCGTTGATTACGGTTGGGCGGACGACCTTCTTCGGCTTTCCTTCCGTAAACAGCCTTCGAATAGAGTTGTCGCTCATCTTTACCGGCAGAACTTGGCGCGAATGTAGGTCGAGGTGTTCCGTCCGGTGCCGTTTTCCAATTGAAGTAACCCCATTTCGATTGCTCGCGTAAAACTCTCGCGTATTGTTCATAAAATTCAGCGTCCATCGCGTCATCGTACGGTTGAGGATATCGGTGAAATTCGTCCATATATTCCGCAAAATCTTGCGCTATTTGTTCGGCTAGTTGTTGACTCAATTATTCGTCCTCCCCTTCGTACCAATCATCTTCGCTAACTTTTCCTAGCCATCTTTCAGGATTTAACTCGACGTCACAACGTACAGGAACAATCAATTTAACGGCCTTTTCCATAGTCTCCTTGATAAGAGTCAAATTTTCGCGACTAATATCTTTCGGACAATCGAAAAGTAATTCGTCATGAACCTGTAGTAGAATGTGCGTATCTAGTGACGAGAGCACTGGTTGCAAGTCGACGACTGCTTTTTTTAGAATCGTTCCTGCGCTCTCTTGTATCGGAAAGTTGCCTGCTTGTCTGTCGGCGCGAAAATGATGGTATCTATCTTTCGATTTGTAGTCCGTGTGAAGTCGGCGCTTCCTACCGAAAATGCCGGTCACATATCCTTGCTTGCGGGCTATGCGTTTCTGTTCGTCCATATAGCGCTCTATGCCCGGATATCCTTTGAAGTAATTATCGATGATGATTTGCGCTTCTTTCTTCGTAATTTCAAGCGTGTTCGAAAGCCCGCCGGCACTCATCCCATATACAATTCCGAAGTTAACTACCTTCGCCTGCTTACGCAGCTTCTGTTGCTCGGAGCCATCCGTGTCTTTGGCTGCTTCTATATCCTCGTAAGTGTATTTTCCTGCACTGATCATCGCCGCTGTTGTCGAGTGAATATCACGATTTTCGAAAAACGCTTTAATGAGTTCCTTTTCGTTAGCCATATGCGCCAAAACCCTTAGTTCAATTTGCGAATAGTCGATAGAAACTAAGATACGGTCATTGTCCGTTGCTAAAAATAACTGCCTCACTTCGGGACGTTTTGCCGGTATCTGCTGCGTGTTTGGATCCTTGCAAGTAAATCGGCCAGTCGCTGCTCCCCACGTATTGTGCCAAGGGTGAATCTTACCGTCGCTCTTTACTTCGTGAGGGAGTTTTTGCGTAAATGATTCTCGAAGCTTTCCTAACCCGCGATTCTCAAGTAACAACGGTATTACTGGATGACTGTTTTTAATACGCTTCAATACCTTTGCAGCCGTCGACCCTTTCGCTAAGTCAGGCACCTCCAACTCGACGAACAGCTTCTTCTTTAATTGCGTCGGACTATTCAAGTTGATTTCTGCGCCGAGATATCTGTGTATCTTGCTCATTAATTCCGCCTGCTCAGTAGCAAATTGTGCGTCCAGCTTTGCCGCTGCTTCCGAATCAAATCGAATACCTCGCACGTCGGACTTTATAAACTGTCGGCATACCGGCATTTCTATCTCGTAAAATAGCTGTTTGATTTCTTGCAGGTCAGGACGCTTGTCATACCACTTGGATATCCAATCGAATAATGCAAGCGTTTTTTCCGTATCTCCTGCCGCGTAAGGTAATGCAACTTCAAGTGAAATCGTATTAAACGCTGTTTTCGGAAATAACTCGTCGAAATTGTCGCTCGGCTGCTTTAACCAATCTGTGAGTAAGTTTTTCAACCGGTGATCGCGGTTCTCGTCCATCGACATCGCCATGATTCTCGTATCTGCATATAGTGCGTCCGTTAGATTTAAGCCGTATTTTACTTCGAACCACTTACAGTCGAACGGCGCATTATGCATAACGATTTTTGTAGTCATCAAAGGGACGGCAACTATACCGAGAATATCGTTTATGTCGCACTGATTTAACGCTGTCTTTTCCGTATGATTTAACGGTACATACCAACTTGCTTCTCGAGTTGAGACGGAGAATCCCGCAACGTTGCCGCGCCACGGGTCTAGTGCTCCGCCTTTCTCTCCAAAAGTTTCGCAGTCAAATGCGATGATATCTGCGGCATTTATAGCGTCAGCCATCTGCTGTAATTTATCGATTGAATCGACCAGCGTATAGTGTGAAGGAGTATTCGCCACAAGCTCCTTTAGTTTTGATTCGCGCCGCTCTTCCGCAAGTTGCTTATGCATCCGCAAAGCTTCCGCCTTGCTGAAACGCTTGGCAACTAGCGAAGGATTTCTGCCTAACAAACCCTTCGCCATTGCCGCCTTGACTTCGAACAACTTCGCCTGATCAGCGTCGCTATTCTTCATCGCCAGTATTCGCACCCACGCCTCGTCAATCGTCTCAGTCGCCGCAACTTTCCGCTTTGAGACGGTCTGTACCGCCTTGACCGACTCGCTCGGATCAGCTTGCGCAATGTTCAGCCGTAGTTTTGGCGCCATGAATATCGCCTCCTTTAAATCAATACTTTCCGCACGTTCAGTTTCCGATAGAAATCGAATACGACTGATTCGCCCTCACCGACCGCCCACTCTCGCCAGCATTGCGCGTCACAAAACGTTAGGTCAGCGTGGTCGTCATCGAGGTGAAGCTTGCCGGGCCGGATTGGCGAGGAACATTTCGCACATTTATTCACGGTCAAAACGGCTTTCTACTGGCGTGACTAACACGACTTTATCTAAATCAACCCTTCGAGATTCAAACGAAACTTTACCTGTGATTATTTCATCTGCGGCTAACACGGTAAACTCTGCGGCACCATTTTCGCTATGAACGATATCGCCTTTCTTGAACTCACTAGGCTTGCGTCCAATGCTCGCCCATTTTGCTTCGATTTCAGCTTGCTCAGTTTGACGCTTGGCTTCCGCAACTTCTTCGTCGGTTGCGCGGACTAGTTCTGATGCGTTAAAAAGGGTAGAGCCGCTTTCATCTCCAGGCTTTGTACACTTGAAATCGTAACAGCCACCGGTATTATCATGCAATTTAACTATGTCGCCTGCTCCAGCGTATCCATCATGACTGACATGTGGGGCAACCTTCGCGTAGTCGCCAACCTTTAACGGCTCGCTTTTCGCAACTGGTTCGTAAACTTTGACGTTATCCTGCGTGCGGTCGTACATCTCGTTGTAAAGTCTGTAATGCTTACCGTTGTTTCCGTACGCAGTTACTTTTACGTCATCAAACTCGTCAGCCACCTCATACATTTTACCTTCTTCGAAATACGGGCTTCCTCCGCCTTTAGGAATAATCACGACATCGCCCGGTTGTGCTTTACGGTCAACTAGCGTATACTCTGCGCCATTGTGATTAATGATTTCCGCAGTCTTCTCCTCGCCTTCAAGCGATGCAACTTTCGTTTCTAGTACGGATACGCGTTCGTCTAGGGTTGGCGCGGCCTGTTTGCGGAATAGTTCGTAAGATCCGTCATAATAATTACTATCGTACTCATTTCTATCGTCTGAAATACGAGGATTAATGTCCGACAACGCTTCACAAGTGTAAAACATACCCTCTGTCGAGTGAACCCACGAATCATCCGTAATTAATACTAAGTCACCAACCTCCGCAACTCCATTTACGTCAACCTTCGCGTAAACCTCTCCGCCATACTCAACCTTCGTAATTTCACCGTTTACCATATCGATAGTTTTAACGCCTTCTAATTTCGCCATTTATCGTTTCCTCCTTCGTTTAATAGGAATACTGCCGCAGCCGTCAACGTAAGCGATGCGACAATGTAAAAGCCACGTACCATTAATCCGATTGACACTAGCGCCAGCAATATCGTCAGCCCTGCGAAGAATAGGCGGGCCATCATGCGCTTGTTGCCTCGAATACCCCGCGATCCAATGCGATTGACAATTCGACCCAACGTTGACTAGCGCGCGCTTCCGTTGCCCAATATTCTTGCAGGCCGCGGTTCTCCAAGAGCCATACGCGAGGCATTTCGCCGTTCTCTCCCAAGACGCCAATGATATAATCCGCGTCGGACTGAGAATACGCTTTGCCTTGACCGTTTCTAGCGTAAATCACCAGCTCACCTCGTCGGTCATCGCGTTTACGAATCGTTTTTACCTGGAATGTTTTCCAGTCTCCAGTCAATGGGTCGCGTGCGCTGACATCGAAAGATTCTTCTGTTTCGGATGTGCTAACGGCAGACCACCCGTTGGCGAGTAGCGCTGCCCTAGCGATTAATTCCGAATATTTACCTACTGATTCGGTTGTATATGCCATCTATTCCGCCCCCTTTAAAATGGTAAGTCTTCCTCGTCGCCGATGTTCGCCGTGTCTGCTGCCGATTCGCTTCCGCCAATGCTCAAGCCGATAAGCGTAATGTCAAAGCCTGCCGCGACAAGGTTTTCGATTTGCTGCTTTTCGTCAGCTTCGAATAGAAGTCCGTCGAACAACGTCATATCGAACTCTTTGCCGTCAACCTTTTCAAAATTAGCTCGCTCTGCGTCAGTTAAATCTTCGTCCATATCGATAACTGGCGATAGGCTTACGACGGTCGAAGTACTGCTGCCCGCTTTCGTTAACTCAAACGCCAACTTGCCGAGTTTCTTTTCGTACTTCTTGATGACTGCCGCAACGCCTTGCGCCTGTTTACGGCTCAGGTCGACGATGATCGGCTCGCCTGTCGCAAGGTCAATGAATCCTAGCGCAAATCTTTCCTTCGCACGATACTTACCAGCTTCCGCCTTGTACTCATCAACTTTCGTTTGATTACCCGCATCCTCCGCTTTCTTTTTAAGGTCAGCGTAGTATTTTGACGCGAGGTCCCACGGCGTGAAGTTTGATTCCGCAAAGCCTCTAGCATTCTTGACCGAAGGATTTTTCGCTACGAAAGAATTAACTTTCTTAAAGATTCCGTAACTGTAAAACTTGATGAGGTCAGCCGTCCCTAACGCGCGAACCTTGTAGGTAGTGCCCGACTTAAAACTTGCGAATTCCGCGCTACTGTTGCCACCTCCGTCGTTTGTTGCGTTAAGTGCGTTTAGAGCGTCAGCTCCGGATACAAATTGACTCATTCATTTTCCTCCTTGCTTTCGCAAATATTTTCGAACACCGGATTGATTCCCGCGCCCGCTACAACACCCAGCCTGCCTAGAGCTTCCGTAATTCGAAAGCGACTCGATGCTGTAGCCGACGAAGGTTGCCCGCCTGACAGCTAATGAAAGCCTATCGCCAGTCGACCCAGCCAGCCGAGCCATAACGGTTCCGAACGCAGTCCCTTGTCGGCACAAGTGGCGATATTTCCTTCGCCTATGACTGCGACCGCCTACGCCCGCCGTTAAATACCGAATAGTAACGGAAACTGTACCAGCGCTCGGCGGGTCGTATGACCGTTTTAGCACAGCGACCATCTTACTTAACCGCTACCTCGATATTCACCGGCGGACGCAAGCGCTTGCCGACACATTACTTCGCTTTAGTTGCGTCATACGCCGTTCCATAAAACGCAATATACTTCGCAATCATTTGCTTACGCTTGATATCCGCCAGGCTAACGACTTTCGCGCTCATTCTTCGCCACTCGCTTGCCATACGGCGTTTACAATTCCGATAATTAAGATTCCGCCAACTACCCAAACTAGCTCCGTCATAAATATGCAGCCGCCCCTTCTTTAATCGCGTTAAATGATTTCGTTGCTTCGTCTAACTCGAATTGTATGCGTCCTGCCTTCGTTTCGACTTCCGATATCTTTTCCACCAAGTTAGTTCGAACCTTTGGCGATTTAGCTTTCGCGAAGTTCAGTCGCAGCGTTGCAAGTTCGAGATTAAACTCGGCAAGCTCGATTGACAGCGTTCGTTCCTTGCGTTTAAATTCGCGTTCCGATTTCGCGAACTTGCGCTTAATCAGTTGCGATATTTCATCGATATAAGGAAGCGTTGGCTGCGGTGTGATAGCTTCTTCCGGAAATTTATAAACCGTAATAATATGGTTGTCTTCTACGAAAATACGGGTTCGCGACTTGTGATGATCGTATATTTTTCGGACGCTGCCTTGGTCCTGCGTTTCCCCTTGATAGAAAGCCGTCTGCATTAGCTGGTTTAAGTGATGCGCTGCGTTCTTGCGTGAAATGCCCAAACGTTCATACGCTCGTTCGATTGCGTGCTTTGTGACGATATAATTTCTCATCCGAGACGCACCGCCTTTATGCTCGGCAACAGGTCCGACATTGATTCCGTGGTGTCTGCGTCATAGTTGCGAACACCATCGTGCTTAATTCGTTCAATTTTTCGTTCGAACGAGGTTTTATTTTCCTCCGTTTGGGCATACTCATTAATAAAGTGATTAGAGAACATCTTGACCGACCTCCACTTGCGAAATTTGTCGAACTGGTGTAGAATTACTTTTGTGTAAAGACACTATACGTAAAAGCGTATAATGCCTTATAATGTAAATAACGGAATGAGACGTAATGCCTATTCGCCTCACTCCGCTAATTTTAAAGCGCAACAAGGTAATCGGAGTAATCTCCGTATTTCTTTGAATCGAATTTGCCCGCCAGGCGTTCGAACTTGTGCGAAACTGTCCGTTTATCTATACCGAGTCTTTCTGCTACAAATTTTTGTAGTGATATCGGCCTGCCAGCCGATTTGTTTGACTCGTAGGTAAGTGCGATGCTGACTAATGCCGTAGTCTCGTCGCAGCTATCGGATAAGAAAGAGTCGATCAGCTCTAACTGGTCGGCTTTTTTCTTTGAAAATATTTCATCCTCTAAATTTAATTCGCTGGGAATTAAAGATATTTCATCATCCAATTCACCATCAAGGTAATTCGGGTTGTACGTTTCAAGCTTACGCTTCCGCTTTGATTTCCTATAAATGTCAGTACGCCGACGCTTCCAGAGTAACTTGAAATAACAAGGCTTTCCTGGTCGATTTACAAAATCAATCGAGCCATCATAATTATTAACTGCATTTAGTATAGTAAAATTAAACTCCGATATAACATCATTAACATCTGTCTTTAATTGATCAGCGTGGTATTGAAAGTAAGGTTTGCCGTCCTTACTACCAGCCACTGTTGAATAAATGACTCTATAAATCTCTTCAAATGATGAGTCAGTTCGTTCTTCACGATATTCCATTATTAAGTTTTTTATACTTTTCACGTGTAATTTTCCCCTTTCATTGTTTACAATAGGTGATACGTTCAACTTTTAATATCGAACATAAAAATAAAATAAATATATATATATATATATTTTGCTTTTCGATATACTAATAATAACCAATAATAGTAATTTTTTATGTATTATTTACTATTCTTACAAATGAAAAAATGTTCAATCATCTGAACATGAAGCGAAAAAAAAGAACACTGGGATCATTAGTGTTCTTTCTTACAATTAGTATTTAGTCACCCCCGATTCCACCGCCTCCTGGTGAAGCAACATTTATTGAATCACTTCCCTCGGTTACTGCTGCGGTAGCTTGTCCGGCTAGAAATCCAAATGTTAATGAAGTTACAATTAAAAAGGCTAGTACGATTTTTTTCAATTTTCCATCTCCTTATGCGATATTTATATTGCACATTACAGTCGCAGAGAATATATATCCAGGGAATTTTTCTATCTCTCTTCTCGGTAGTTCAGCGAAAAATCTATCTCCTTTTTCTATAAAACTTGCTAATGATTGAAGTAATAAATGTGGATCTTCTTTGGCTATTCCAAGGTAACATAATGCAAATGGATTTGTGCTGTGTTCTTCACGATCGTAAAAAATCTCATTAACTTTCTCATACTCCCCGATTCTCGCGTAATAATGCATTTTTTCTAGGTTATCGCACGTTTCGTTTTCCGAAGAGGCTTGACCCCACAAAGTATTGACGAAAAAGATATCCAATACCGTAACCTCATTAATTAAGTCATTCCTCTCTTGTTGCTCAAGTAGCTTTTTATATGTCTCGAAGTACCTAAGACTTAATTCTCGGTTTTCGAAAACGTACGATGTTCCTAATAAGTGATACGTGTGTGCGGTGAATTTTGAGCATAAAAATTTTGAATTAATTACATTATTTGCGTAAAAACGAGCTTTTTTTACATCCCCTCTTTGATACAGATATCCTCTTGCGAAAATCTCCGATAGTCTGGCGCTGTAACATTCCTTAATGTAGACGTTTTTTATTTTATCTATTTCTTTTTCTACTTCCTTTGCAATTTTAAACATAAAAGAGTACTCGCCCATCCTGTACAGGATATTTGACTTAAGAAGTAACGAAAAAACTCTTGTAGTGTGGTTTTTTGGCTTATACCTTTCTACCGTTTGAAGGATGGATTCTAAAGGTTTAGATTTTTTTTGGAAACTTAATGCAATACCATAAATCTCCGCCCAATCTTTGTTCTCTCTTGAAACGTTTTTTTGTAAGTCAATCATATTTTGAAGCAGTTGGAAGTTTCTTGTTGTTGAGGCGTATTCCATGAGGTGTCTACAATTTTGTCTATTCTCTGTCCTTACCATTTCCATTGCTACAATTTCAATTAATTCATCTTCCCTTTCGGGGGCTAAGAACCTTATTGCAGATAAATAAAATCTAAAAGACAAATCAGAAGTATCATAATTAAACCATTTAGATATTGATGAGTCATCATAATTTATCGCACCTGCTAATTCTATATTAGTAACATCCTTGTCCGGTCTCTCCATCAATGTTCGGAATAACTTACGTAACATGTTATATCTACTCCTTAATTATATTTTAATTGATTATGGCTGACAAAGAATGTAATATTTAATATGATTATACATATAATGTTCATATATGTGAACATTTATTTTAAAAATAGGAAAAAAGAGGTGAAAAAAGTGATTAGTTACGCTCCCTTGTTTAAGACCTTAGAGGAAAAAGAAATCGTCATAAGTAGTTTGCGTTCTAGAGGTATTCACCCAACAACAATTGCGAAGATTAACAAAAATGATTCTGTTTCATTACTTAAGATAGAAGAAATTTGCATAATACTTAACGTTCCAATCGAAAAAGTAGTTGAAATAAAGTTAGAAAGTGCCGATAAATATAATAAATAATTACATAATGAGGTGAGCCACTACGAAACAAGTCGGAAGGTGCTTACTTCGGGACCGACGCCTTGAGCAAGGACTTACGCAGCAACAACTGTCTGAGCGAACGGGAGTCTATGTAAAAACGATTAGTGACTATGAAAACGGTCGCTTCATTTTAAAAGTACCAACCGCAAAGGCCCTCGCCGATTCTCTCGGTTGCCGTATCGAGGACCTATACGAATGGTTGCCCGAAGATAAGTCGTCACGCAACGGGTAAGCGCGTTACTTACCCAGCGAAGAACTCCGTAGTTTCACGTACAACTCCCGTACACTTTCCGACAATCGAACGCTTTCACGCAACGATTCCTCTCCGTATTTCACCAACGCCTCATTCGCATCCTTAAGGCTTCCGCCGTTACTTTCTCTCGCATCGATATACGCATTTCTCAGCCGTACACGCCCGCGCATTGACTTCTCGATCTCAGCCCGCAACTTTTCGCCAGCCTTGTCGTTATCAGTAGCGATAATTAATTCTTCGACAGCCGACCGTTTGATTTCGTCCGCCTTCCACTCGTTAAAACTTGCACCGCCAGTTGCAATCGCTGAGTAGCCTGCCTGTCGCCAGCTCATCGCGTCAATTTCTGCTTCACATATTACCGTTTGAGCTGTCGCCAATTCCAGCCCGTAAACTAGTTCGCGAATAGGAACCGCGCCCCGTTCGTACCAAAACACTTTACCGCGTGTTTTCCGATACTTAACATTCGCCAGCTCGCCGTTTGGCAGACGCCAGGGTATTACGACTGCCTGACTCTTCGCATCATATAGCACGCCTGCCTGCCGCTGTATTTCTGCGCTAATGCCCCGCGATTCGAGATACGAATAATCCTGCCGATAATCTGCCAACAAGCCGTCTTTCAACGGCTGCCTAACCCACTGAACCTTTAGTCGTATCGGCTTGAGTTTTATATCGGTCGAATCGGTCGTAAATCCATACGACGCAAGCAAATATTCTTCGACTTCCTCATACGTTTCGTGACGCAAGAATGCGAGTAGCTTGACGATGTTACCGCTGGACCATTCGTCGTCGTACGAGCCGCTGTCCGACCATGTGCCCGCTGGATAGTCGCCATAGTCCTCGAGTCGCACGAAGAAGCTCGGCGATTTATCATAGCGAAACGGGCTTGCTGCGATTAGCTTGTCGTTGGACCAGGTCGGTCGCGTCCAGTCGAACTTCTCAAGCTCGCCGCGAATATCGATGTGTAACGATTGTCCGCGAATAATGAAAGTCATGCCGTTCGTCCTCCTTCGTTTTACCTAAAATTATACAATATCGTAGTAATTTTCGTAATAGTCCAAAATTTAACAAATGCGCGCTAGAAATCGAAATGCTTTGCGGCCGCCTCTCCGCTGTCCATTTCGCGAACAATTCCGTAGTTAGGCAAATAAAGCACGCTCACTTTAGTTCCTTCGCCACCGTTACGTCCTTTGCCGATTTCGATAATACCTTCACCGTCCAGCGAATCAATGCCGAAAGTGTTTGTCGCGTCCTCAAGGACTGCTTTCGTTTTCTTTATTTCTGACCGTTTGGGCGCACGCAACTCACGATTTCCGTCCTCGTCTGTCTCATCGCGAACCTCTTCCGCCTGCGTAATAATATGCATGGTCACGCCAGTTTGACCCGCAAGTCTACGCAGCTTTTTCGAAGTATTAGCGACGTCGCCGCCGGCAGTCTTGCTCGTATTTGCTTCATAGTCCATCAAATAAATTGGATCGACGAGCACAACGTCAGCCTTTGTCGCATGTATATCCGCTTCAAGCTGGCTGATACCTCGTTTATAAAAGTCGACGTCATCTGCTGCACGAAGGGTAATGTTGCCCGCCAGGTGTTCCCCTTCCGCCATTTGCATCAGAAATACTTCGAGTCCTGCTTCGAACTCATCCGATAACTTTCCGGTTATCAGTTGCTTATTCTCGAAGCCGACTTCGTAATCAGTCCCGTCAATCATATCAACCGCAATGCCAGCGCGAGCACTAATCGACGAGTATGCGCGTGCCATCCATTCGAATCGCGACATTTCCATCGCCCATACAAGCACGTTCGCACCTTGCGCAGCAGCTTCTACTATCTCTTCCATCGTAAAAATGGATTTACCGCGACCTGACCGCCCGTACCACGTGAACATGTTTCCGCTTAAATAGCCGCCAATCTGTTCGTTAATGCTCGGAAACTTCGAACGCCATATCTTAAATGACTCGCCAGCCTTGCGTTTCCGATATTCATCGAGGAAGGAACTACCGTCAGATTTGACGTCCGTTCCCACCTTAGATAGAACATTTGTTCCTATTATAGCCTGTTCTGTTTTTTCACGCAATAGTTTTAAGACTTCGGCACCGTCGGAATTTTCTTTTATAGTCCGTTCTAACCAGCCGGGTTTATTCTTCTCGCTTTCTTCGCGTGTTCCGTTAATTAGATCGGTCAGCCACGTTAAAGCAGTGTGACCTTTTATTTCCCGTACTAAAAATTCGTAACTGTCTCCGATTTGTGGCGCATACCATCTTGCAAAGTCCGGTATCTTTGCCGCAACAACTTCCGAGCCAGGCGATTGACCGCGATTCTGCTCGGCATAGTCACGGACAAATCGGAAGACTTCTCGCTCGCCGTCAGACGGAAAGTCGCGTTCAGTGATGCCGTAGCGAGTGAGTGCTGCCGGATCGTTGCCGTCGATGACTTTCGATAATAAAAATGTTCCGTATTGCAAAAGCGTTCGCCTCCCTTAATTAACAATTTCTATCTTTTGTTTCTCAAATATCCTGTAGTTCAAGCATCCTGTCCCTTGTCTGTTTTATAAATGTCTTCCATTCTTCACACATAGATCCACCGTTTTCAAATAAATCATTTAAGCAATAACCTGCAAACAGTTGCAATTCAGCATGGGATATTTCGTACTTTTTTAACCGTTCAATTTCTTTTTGCTCTTTTTCAGCTAAATCGATTAAATATGGAACAAATTTTGTGCTGCCAGAGTTCCACTCCTCTTTACACTCAGCTAAGTCATCTTTCCATTCATCTAAATCTTTAATTCTCTCCTCCAAATTAACTCCTCCTACCTTGTATTTATTAATAAATATAATTGTCTGACTTTTCATATTTCGACATTTTTTCTATATTCATTGTGTTAATATCCTAACAAATACATACAAATGGGGGTGAAAAAATGAAAAAATGGATTGCTACAGCATTTTTAACTTCTGCACTTATTTTAGGTATGTCCTCACTTGCACATGCTGATAAAAAAGTTGAAGTAATAAAAGCTGCCCATTATGAGAATAAATAATCGACCTGAATATCCTTTGCCTAACCAGTTTGCTTTTGAGCCTCTATGGCTCTTTTTTTCGCTACAAAATTTACACAATGAGTTTCCTTCAAGGAAAATGTTCTATCATTAAGTTCACTTATTTGCTTTGGTCTTTTCTTCAATCCTGCGTGCTTCAGCTCGTAATTGCATTGCTTTTGTTCGGAGTCTTCCTACCCTATCATACTCACCCTTCAAAGCAGCTTGCTTTGATCGAGACTCCCAAAGACCAGCCCTATCGTGCAGTTTGCTCACTTTTTTGCTCACCGACTTATTCACCTCTTTGCTAGGAAACATTTTGCTTTTCGTGTTTATCAGCCCTCGTTTAATTCAAATGTAATGATTCCCCAAAGTCCGGCATCCTGATACCATTCAAAACTGCTTTGAAATGCTCGTTTATATCCTTGTTTATCAAGCTCGTTCATTCGATCAGCTAATTCAGAAGGTGTAAGACCAGAAACATTTAAAACAATGAACTTTTCCATGTTAGATCCTCCCTAGTAATCGTTATTACTCTTGTGTTTCGCTAACCTTCCGCAACTCCGCGTCAATCTCCGCTATCCTCTCGCCAGCATCCAGCGCATCACTCGCCGCATACCATCTGCGCATGTCCAGCAAGTTATCGATTTGCGCCGCCTGCTCCTTCGCTTTCCTCTTGCGATCAGCCACTTCCTTTGCGCTAATCTCACGCGCAGTCGGCTTCGGTAGCTCTTTCGGCTTGCGTCCGCCATTTCCGAAATCTCCAAACATATAGAACATCGATAATCCCTCCGTTTCAATTAGTTGTGGCGGATTGGCTCGCAGATATTCGTCCGCCTGCCCTGCGTCTGCAACTAGCGTCAAATCAACCTCATCTGCGATAAGGAATTCGCCATTATCGACGGAAGTCACTTCGTAATACAAATCGGCAAACTCGACTTCGGGCGAATAGTAGTAGCTGTCCGTATATGCGTCGATTTGAAAGATGCGCTGACCGTAGCCCGCAACTGTGACTAGGTCGCCGAAATAGAAGTCCGGCTTATTCATTGACTGGCTCCTTGTCGTCGTTATACGTTATTATAAATTCCGTTGTATCGTCGTTTACCGGACAATCCAAGCATTGCAATAAACCTGAATAGTCTCCGTCATATATATAGTAAGTTTCGCTTCCGCACCTAGGGCAGTATTCCCAATAATGAACGTCCTTTGCCTTGAATGTGTAAAAGTATTTTCGTTTCATCTTCGCAACCCCCTTTTCGACTCTCCCACAAACGTCTGCACTCCGCACTGTTCGTTTATCCTATCCGGCAACCTCTCTTCGCCAAACACGTCGACCAAATCGTACGGCTCCGTATCTCCTTCGACCCGTTTTCCCGTATAAAATATCGGCAAATTCGACGTATAGACTGTCGGCATCTGATTCGTCACGCGATGATTGACGACCGCATGAAGGTCCGAGCGAAATCCATCCGTGCTCCCTCGTACGCCTAAATCGTCCAGTACCGCAAATGGCGCATGCTTGGCTCGTTCCATAGCGAGGTAATACCGCTTAGATGCCGCCTCTGCAATGACGTCAGGTACGCGCGCACGATTGAATTGGTTGTAGTCCGTCTGCCATTCGTTGACGTCGAGGAAATATGCCGGACGCTGTGCCGGTTGCAGTCCTCGCTGAATTGATCCGAGATAATGGACGGTCAGCCATTCGTTGAGTATCGCAGCCGCCGTCGTCGTCTTGCCCGTGCCTGGGCTTTCGCTTTTTAAATACAGCGACTTGACGCGCTCACCTTCGTTAAATTGACGCTCAAATGTCGCAATATATGCGTATACATTTTTGTATACATTCGTCTGTGACTCGCGCGCTGGCGAATTAGCAACCGTAACCAGGCGATAATCTGCCGGCACGCCTGCCGCTGCTGCTCGACCGCCTGCGCCCGATTTGCCGTGGATAGCAATAAAATGCGGGCATGTCGATTTACATTCGGCTGAGTTAGCGAGCTTGCATTCGGATGATAATAGGCAGCGACTGGCGTGCGAATTATTAGTCAATATGGCGCACCTCCCACTTTTTCATCTGACGTGCAGGCGACGAGTGCAGCAATGCTTCCAGTCACCATAATAACGATAAAAACTGTCGGGCCATACGTTGGATGTATCATAATAGCCAGTCGGCCTAGCCAATAAAATGCAGCAAACGCCATCACTAGCGCGCAAACGATTCCGTTAAAAAATGCCCACGCTATAAAAAAAGTTCTTACCTTATTCAACCCGCCACTCTCCTTCGCGTTCCACTTTAGTCATGCCAACGTTCTTAAATACCGCCGCATGCCCGCCAATCATCTTCGGCTGCAATTCATCCGCCGTATAGCGTCTGCCTATTACGCTTACGACCGCTGGCGCTCCGTTTGCTATTGCGTTCATTGCTTGCGGTAGATTCATTCGCTATCCCCCTTCATAAAAACTAGCCAATGCGTTTTACTTCTGCGATTACCGAATAACGGTTGCTTTCCAATTGCCTTTAAAACGTCGACTAATTTTACTTGATCTTCGTTCCATTTAAATATCAACGTTCCATTCGGCTTCAAAACGCGCATGCATTCGTCAAATCCTTGCTTAATATCGTTTGGCCATGTTTCTATATTCAACTTTCCGTACTTCTTCGCAAGCCATGATTGATCTCCGGCATTGATTAGATGAGGCGGATCAAAAACAACGAGATAAAAAATTTCGTCATCAAAAGGCATATTACGGAAATCAGCAATCACATCTGGTGCAACAATCAATTTACGTCCATCACTCAACGTATCATCAACTTCACGAATATCCATAAAGACCGCATCATCATTTTGCTTATCAAACCAAAACATTCGGCTACCGCAACATGCGTCTAATACCCTTTGTTCCATCCGTTATTCCTCCCATATGGTATCGTTTTCGTCATACAGTTCGAAAATATACTTCGCGTGACGACGACATTCTACGAAAACATTTGCGGATGCATTAGCGTCATAATCACGATCTTTGATTGTTTCAACCGCTTGTTTTAGTACGTAGTTAGCCTCCGCCTCTAACTCCGCCGCTTTTGCTATCCGATGAAATTCCGGCGTGCATGTCGTTAATCCTTTTACGCTAATCATTCCGCCACCTCTATTCCGTCCCACTTCTCGAATGCTTCCGCAGCTTTCTTTTGACTAGCTCTATGTTTCTGTCGCCCTTTATTATCGTTTTCATATCCGATGACCTCGTTTATCGCCATACGGATGTAGTCGTAATTCCATTCTTTTTCGCCGTAGTTCGAACATCCTGTACCTATTTGGTTAAACCTTTCGCGCCCAAACCACCCTTTAGCTTTCGTGTATAATCTGACTTCTACCTTTCCGTAAGCCATACTAGGCCGTATCGACACCAAATACTCGTTACCTTCTACGGAAACAACCGGATACTTTTCGAGGTACTTAAAGCTCATTCTCCGTCAACTCCTTCGCGGGTGTCGTCGATGACCGTAGTTATATCGGTAAGATTATCGTATCTTATAATTCCGTAATCCCTACCGGTACCTACGTCTAAAAATCCGTATAGATTATTCTGTTGTTTTTCGTTAATTACATAGCGATATTCTCCCTGGCCCTTCCACTGTACAACATCACCAACGCGAACCTCAGTCGGGTGTGGCGCGTTCAAGTATTCCGCAGGCACTTCGAGTCCTAGCGCTCGTCGCAGTGCGATTGCCTTGCCGATATGAGCGTTGAAGCAGTCGGACGGCGCGCATTTGGCGATACCGCGATGCTGTACTTTTTCGGTAAATGCCCCTCGTAATAAAGCGACAACTGTACGTTTTTCTTTATTGACAACAAACTCTTCGCGGCATACTCTATACGCATATTTACCGCCGTTTAACTCCGCCACATCCTTCTTCGCCTGCTCAACGATTGCGTCGCGATACTCTTGCGGAGTGATTGGCGTGAGTTTGGCTCTTGCTTTCGCGACATTCCCTCTCATTCTTGCGACTATTTCTAGACTAGATTTCGTGCCTACTCCCGCTATACACTCAAGCAACTGAAAATCAACGTTATTCTCTAACGGTCCTGCCTCGCACTCAAATCCGCAACTACGTAATTTCTCAACGATTTCTTTTAATGATTTCACTTTGCTCATTCCGATTCCTCCTCCGTTTTATTAAAGCCAATCCGTCAAATCTTCCTCGCTGACGTCCGCCTGCTGCCCTTTCCTTCGTGCCTCTTGCGCCTTTTCTCGTTTACCTTCCGCCAGCACTCTCGGCAATACTCGCGCCTTCTGCCACGTAAACATAAACGCAAAGTTTAAGCCGGGATATTCGCGCGTGGGCTTGTATTCCGCAAAGCATGCGTCGATGAATTGCCGCAGGACTGCCGGACCGTGTTCCGCAAGCATCTGCTTCATGTTGCGTCCTTCCATGCCGTAATTACGAGCGACATAATCGATGCCATAACGTTCGACATGCGCATCCTTCAAATACTGCTGAAATGTAGCGACCAGCCAGTCGTCAATCGGGCGATTGCGCCAGTCCTTCGGTTTAGGCTTCGGTGCTGCCATTTACTAGCGCCTCCTTAACTTCTTGGATAACTCACCCATGACCTCGGTAAGTGTTGCCGATAAATATTCGCGCTCAAGTTTTTCCGAATATACGTCCGCTTTCTTTAATTCTTCGATTAGTTTAGAATGCATTATTTGTAGGCGCTCAACTTCCGCAATCAACTCGAAAACATCCCGCGTCATATCCGGCGTAACTGTATAGCTGTAAAACTCTTCGCCAGTTTTATTAAAGCGTCGGACTGACTCGTCAATCCTGTTCCATTTTCGCTTGATTTCGTCGTGTTTAATTTCGATCATTCGAAATCGCCCCCATTTGCCGAATAGTCTTGACGTAACCCTCGACTTCTTCATCAGTAAGCGTTCCGAAAGCATCTTCTAACGCGTTGATTAAATCTTCGTTTTCTTTGCGTTCGATTTCGTCTGCATACCGATTCTTATTTCGTTCACACTCTTCGAATGATGTTTCGAGTATTTTATTTTCCGCCTGCAACTCCGCAATCGCGTCAAGCAAGGCTGGGATGTCATCGAGTGAATCCGATATAGGTGAGCCAGGCCAATCTTGTTCCTGCGCATAAATAAAGCGTTGCCTGATTTCCGCCAATTGTTCGTTGGTTAATTTCCGCATCTATATTAAACCTCCTCGTCTTCTTTCCCATTTAGCATAAATCCGAAGTCATTATCGCGCAACATTCCGTAAAGCACCTTCGCAGTTCGATTGATTAAATCCTCGTCTTGTTCCGCATAGCCCGCCTCGTAAAATATACCGTGCATTATTTCGTGTATAAATACCTCCTTAAGTCTCGTACCTTCCAACGTTTCCTCTAACTTAATTACCGCGTCCTTATATACAATCTGCCCGATTAAATCGTGTTGCTCCGCTAATTGAGGAACGTGTTTTACCTCGTAAGCTACGCTTCCGATTCGATATTTTCCGACCATGTTACCGTCCTCCTTGTATTTGTATTCGGCGACCATTTGCGCCTCTATTTCGCTGATTCTTCACGGAGTTTTCGGAGTCTATCGCCCGCTGCTTGCCGTTGCTCTTCCGTCATGACTCGCGCCTTCTTCGTCGACACCTGCTTTTCGGACAGGATGCCGCTGACTGCTTTCGGTGTGATTCCGTCTGCCTCCGTTTCTAAGACGTTTAAAGCCGTTAAGTTAGCGAGTTTCCGCATGTGTTTCGGGACGGTAGAGTAAACCTTCCACTCGTTCGTTGAAGCTTCGAAAACTAGCGTAGTTTCTTGTTCTTCGCGACTATACGCCATTATGAACCGCCTCCTACGTTTATGCCGTTTTTAACTGCATCATAATCGTCTGCTGCGAAAATTACCTCGCCCGTCGTAAGAGAGATTACAATATTAGAGTTTTTCCCATGAGGCAATTCCGCTATTTGAACTATACTTTCAACGCGGATTAGTCGCCTACACCCGTTTACCATACTTACTTCGATCATGTTACCGCCTCATTTCCTATATTCTAACGCCGGTGAATGGCGCCGAATGTATTCGTATTACTTCGTGTTAATGCCTTCGATTTGGATGCCGAGGATTGATAGCGTTTTTTCGATTCCTTCTATAACACACTCGGCTCGTGCCGTTCCGTAAGTTCCGTACTTAGTCCGATTTATTTTTTCGTAATACTCGCGCAACTTTTCTTCCGGAGATTGTTCGATAGTGAAACCGTTGACTAGTGCGGACATTATTAACTCCTGACGGGCGTCGTACGGGTCTTCTTGTACCCACTTGCGAATAAGCTTAAGTGATCGCTCATCGTAGTCATTCCACCCAACTGCTGCGCTAACTATTTCACCGCCCGTAAATGATTCGCGAGATTCTTCGATTGCTTCCGCCACGTCGCGCGGCAAGGTTACCTTTTTAGCTTCGTTCATTTGCGTATTCCTCCTTATTATTTATTGCATAGTTCATTTTTGCGAAAAGTTACTTGAGATAATTTCGTCGTGGCGACAATAGTGATTTTCTATTGGCGCAATGTTTAATCTTCTTAAAGATAGTTCTTGTTAAAAACATGGTTCTTCTTAGTGTCAAAGATAGCCATATCGGCGGTTACGGTGTCAGTCTCCGTTGACTTGGTCGCTTTTAAATATCGCCAGGCAGCTAACGGACATAATCGTATATCGCGTATTGTCCCATCTGCCGTGTTCGTCTCGGTCCTTTATCGACCTAATAACCGGCTTCCCTTCCCACCTAAACGCTAGCAGGTCGTTCACATACTTATTTGCCGTCTGCCTACTTACTCCGAGACCCTTTGCGATTTGTGACTGCGTAGGGTAGCACTGGCGCTTTTCGTTCATATGCGATGCTATAACGCAGAGTGTCGTCCAATTCTTCGGACCTAATTTCGCGATTAGCCCCGACCTTACTGCCGCTACGTACATCTTAAGGAATATTTCCTTTTCCTCTTTACCGGACGTCATGTCGTATTCGAATCGCGTTTCTACTGATAAGAGTTTACTTTCGGTCAATTTACCGACCTCCTTTCGTTCTTTACACGGTGAATATACGTTGAAGGTTTATCTCTTCATGTAATAATAGGCGCGAGGTTTTCAATCGGCGCAACCATTTTCGATATTCTTACGCTTTCAATAGGAGATACGTTCGCTTTGGAATATCGAACATAAAATCCGAAAACTTTTTCGCCTTCAATAGTAGATACAATCGCAAGGTCAATTTCGCACATGATTATCGAAAACTTTTTCACTCTCAATTGACTATACCCGCGAACATTTTACTTTCGGACAATTTCGCCCTCATATCAAATGACGCACGCGCTTTAACTTTCGGACAATTTTCCGTCCCTATTTAGTAAGACGCATCCGCTTGCCAATTCGCGCACCATTACCGAAAATAACGGACAGCTTTCGTAAAGTGGACAAAAAAATCGCCAATCCCGAAGGACTGTCGATTGATATTGACATTTCTATTAAAGTTGGCGAAAATAGTTAATGTAAGACACTAAAATTAGCACCGTAAGACACTCGTTGACACTTACGGACACATACAACGGCTAATCACCGATTGACATTACGTTGACATAACGAATAGCCTTCCGTTGAGCCTCCTAAGCTGTAGGTCGTAGGTTCGATTCCTATCTGGGACGCTTAATGTAAACCACCGACAAACCTTGATTTATAAGGATTTGTCGGTGGTTTTTTATTATATATAATTGATAAATGGTACACTCATTTTTGGAGTTTGGGGTCGGTTTGGGGTCGGAATGAGATTTTTCTACTTTTTTCATGCTTAAATTGCATTCCCCACCTGTTTAAGTACATTAATAATTATTTCCTTATTATTCAACAAACGGGGCGGTTTAGTTGAACAAGAAACAAGGGTTTTTTATGTATTTTGTCTAATTGGTATTACTAACATTAAAATGGGGTGGACATTTTATGGAATTTTAAAAAAACAAAACATTAAGCATCGGTTCTTTCATATGCCGATGTTTTCTCTTTCCTAGCTAAAAGTATTTTCTCTGATTAAAATTGAGATAATATGAATACATTCAAAAAATTTCGAGGTGATTTAAGTTGAAACAATGGATAAAGGAAATTGAAATTGATGCTCCGATTGATTACGTATGGAACTTTTTAGAAGGACCATTGGAGAATATGCAAAGGATTATGCCGGAGGTTCTGGAGAACAAACCAGTCAAAGTGACCGAAGAAGTGGTTGGAAGTATATACAGTCAAAAATATAAAGAAGGTAAAAGAATTGAAGAATACGATGTCGAAACGCTAGAATACCTCAATACTCCTGACCAAAAGAACCTTAAAGTTGGTTTCACCTTAGCTAAGATGTTCGAAATTACCGCAAAGTATGAATTAAGTAAAATCAACGATCAGAAAACTCGGTTTACATACACTTGCACAAATCGGCCATTAAGAGCGTTCCTCAAACTATTTTTATTTTTAGCAGGTGATAAAGTCGTCATAAAATTTTGTGAAAAAGTGAAAAAAGAGGCTGAAGCCGATTACCAAAAATCCGCTATGCTGGTAAAATAGCTTCTAAAACGATGTCATTGCAGCCATCCCCTAATTTTGTGGGGCTCGAATTTAAGAGTATTAAAGTGGCAGGCTATTTTAAGACGTTTCTTTGAAGTAGAAAAAACCACCCATTTTTGATAATGAAAACTCAGAAATGGAAAATGGGTTATATTTTCAGATTAATTATACCGTTCGCTTTCAGCGGGGCGAGCGTTAAGCCGCTTCGTTGATACACGCCTGCAGGGTCACGGGCTTTCTCGCTTCTCCCGCAGGAGCCGAATGGACACTTCTCCAGATCAACTGAAGTTTGCCTTTTATCGACACTCTGAAGAGTCTAAAAAGGCTCTTTTCTTATTTTTAGAACTCACCATCTTGTGTTGAAATTTTACAATCCACACATCCTAATATTAAAAGATGGAGTGAAATCTTGATTGCCAATATATTCAGAATCGAAAACGTACTCTTTTTGTGGGGAATTGTATGATGTTTTATCACCAAAACAATCTTTTAATAGATTCTTGCCAGTGACATTATTTACATCTTGTATCCTTCTAATAGAAACCTTATTATTTATTGTTTTTAAATGGTGGAAAATGGTCGTATTAAATATTTAGTATTTGATGCATTGGCTCCACTAAATTCCCTCTTCCAAAAAATAGGTATTTATTAATTAAAGAAGCTTAACTCAACTTCACTTTTTCTTATTTACTCCTCTTTTTTAAACTATGGGTTTCAAAAGTTATTTTAAACAAAGAGATTCCTCTGAACGCCATTAATAGGGTTCTATTATTAATTGAGAATGAACTTAAGCAATCTCCTTAATAAAAAAAATGATGACGATATTGAACTTATTTTATGTTTCCTGGAAAACCAAAATCACTGCCAATACTATTCAAAACCTTACTACCCTCCTTTTTTAATAAATTCCAACTAAGACGATTTTAACGGATGATGGTTTGCTGGGAATGGATTCATTGGTTTGAATGGAGCAAATGATGTAGGTTCAAAGCAACTTACGAATAAAAATGATGATTTTCATTAAAACTAAGAGAAAATAATAAATCAGTCCTAGAGGTGAGAACAAATGATATTTATTTATAATGATTACGGTGGCACTCATACAACAGCTTTAGCTGCAGCGATTCACTTACAAATATTAAACCCCTCTTCTACTCCACTGACAAAAGAAGAGATATTAGGCGTTCCTTTTTTTAATAAGCTTACAAAACAGGATTTCGGAAAGCTTATTTTTCATGGAAAAGATAGCGAAGGTCACTCTGTTTACACCATAGGAAGAAAATCGCAGAAGCTTGTTATTCCATCACTTAAAGAATTTGGTACACTCCTATTTGATCATTTCAATATAGATGAGCGCATTATATTCTCAAATACCTCCCCCACTGTTCCTTTATTTTTATCTATAGGAGGTTTTTTTTCAAGGGGGTTGAAAATAGACAGCATTGGTGTTCCTTTTTTAATAAAGGGAGCACAACAATGTATTTTTACAATTAATGAATTAGTAGAAAACACAAAGAAAATTGCCGACACTTCTACAGAGGAGAAAATCATTGTATTAGAAAATAAGAATTATTCAAGTTAAGAGCTCATTGAATCCGATTTTTTCCTCAATAAATCAATGTAGGCACTTTTAAAAATATAAAAATCCCCTCTTTACTTAACAATTCATTTTTTACACTTTTAAAGGTTGTTTAAATATCATTTACAATCATCTTCATCTTAATTAATACATAAATGTTAATTATATTTAGTGGGGATGGCATGTGTGGCTATCAACGTATTTGGCTCCGCCTGCGCCAAGTACTTTTTTAGTTCATTTTAAGTTGGCAACGTGTGGAAAATAGTGACCTCTTTCTAACACACTTTCTTGTTGTTATAATAAATATCAATATACTTTTGGAGGTTCGTCCATATGAAACCGCGGATTACCGTCATAACTTTGGGTGTGAATAATTTAGAAAAATCCTTACAGTTTTATCGAGATGGTCTAGGACTAGCAACAAAAGGTATAGTTGGTGAAGAATTTGAGCATGGCGCAGTTGCTTTTTTTGACCTGCAAAATAGTTTAAAGCTTGCCATTTGGAATCGCAAAGATATGGCCCATGAAACAAAAGTTACTTTATCTGCATCAAGCCCTACTGAATTTACATTAGGGCACAATGTCGATAGCAAAGCGCAGGTAGATGAAGTGATGGAAGAGGCAAAACAGGCCGGAGCAACTATTACCGATACGGCTTATGACACGTTCTGGGGTGGATACTCTGGTCACTTCCAAGATCCTGATGGTCATTTATGGGAAGTTGTTTGGAATCCAGATTTAGAGAACATTTAATAATAAAGTTTTTGAAAATAACTTTTGGTAAAAAATGCGGACAACTGCTTAAAACAGGCTAGGTAATAAAAGCTAACTAGTAAAACAGATGAATCAGTGGCTATTCATGTCGTAAGGAGCTCTTTTTAGAGATGTCTAGCCTCTGGCAATAAGCCATCCTCTAAATGCAAATATAAGCAACCACATTTAAAAATAATGGGTTGTTCTTTTTTTATTTCTATTCTTTTTCTTTCATTAAAACCAAGCACATTATATAGGGAGCTGAATAAATTATTCTAAATAATAGGTATTTACCTATATAGGTACCTTTGTTCAAGGAGGAAAAAGTGAATGAACAGTAACGATGTCGCATTAATTGAAGAGGCACACAATACGTTCATTGGTAGACTGTTTACTTTAGGTGGTTCAGTATTGTTTTTTATTGGCTCATTAGTTGCTGCCATTGTAGGCTATCAATCATATATGAGACTGTTAGATGAACATCCCAAATAAAGCTATATTACCCTTATGCATGATGATAATTTAGAAATAACCCTTCTCTAATATGATGGGTTATTTTAATCGGACATTTTATTATATGTCCGGAAGCTCTTTCCTCACAGTTCTCTGTTGCTGATAAGGTCACCTAAACTGTTACAAAATAGGGACTTCCAGGTTAAAAAATTCAATCCTTTATCATTATTTTTTATTCTTTTTCTTTTATAAACTACGGCTTTCAAGAATATATCTGCAACGAAGAATACTCGAATAGGTTTGAATGGAATAAATCATTTTTTAATACACATCCTAGGTCTAGGAGGTGAAATCGTAATGGAGAAACATGAGAAATCTCGGGAAATTGGTCAAAAATCAGATGAAATGAATGCGATGGATCAAGGACTTAACTTATTTTCACAAGTAATCAACAATGCGACTGGTATTGACCGAGGAAATGATGGAAAGATTGAAGATGATGAAGAATAAATCTATATAGTCACTTTAAGCACTTTATAATCATCAGATTAAAGTGCTTTTTTTATGAAAAAGATAGATTAGACAAGGTTCTTCTCCTATCAAAGAATCATATCCTGCTTATAAGGAGTGATTCTATGCAATGGCATCATAAATTAACAGGTTTGATCGGCAAACCAATCGGACTTTCTTTTACAAATGGCCAAGGTGCATCGGGTGTATTATGCGGGGTTAATGGCGGAAAATTACTATTAATCGAGTATTTATATCAAGCACAATTCTCATTAAAGCAATATGATTTATATATGATTCAAGATATTCACAGCTTTCCTTCCTGTCACTAGCCACTTAATGTTGTGGGCTTTCAAAAAAAGCTGTTTAATAAAAATAATGCCTATCCTCAGGTTCGTACAATTCTTCATCCACATCGTAATCAATACTCTCATCAAAAAAAATTGCTTGTTCCTCATTCTCTGTTTTAGTAAATAAATTCAGGATAAACGTAAACATATTGAATTCACCTCTTAGAATAATGTTTTTTTGGCGACAGCAGTTTTAAAAGTATAACTTGATGATACTTTGCTTTTTTATAAAAAGTTAAAAACAAACTTGAGGGTACTACAGTATCCAAGAGATAATTGTAATTAAGAAACCAAAAACGGTGCCATCCAATCTTTAATTGTATGATCATCTTCTTCACCCCTTATCTCCTTGATGCTATAAAGATAACAGAAATATGTTAAGTCCATATAAATCCTTTGTGAACAAATGTAAATTTTTATCCAGATTGCTGTGTTGAAACGATCCAATGCTTATTTCTTGTACTAAGATTCTCTTTTCCTCTTATAGCTTTCTTCCCTTTCAGTAAAAATATGATAAAATGAAATGTACTGCTATAAAAGGAGTTATTATTCAATGAATGTAATCGTTTCAACATTAAATGCAAAGTATATCCACACGAATTTAGCCATTCGTTATTTAAAAACTTATGCCGCACCAGAATTTGATATAGAGCTGACAGAATATACAATAAAGGACCCAATCATGAATATCGTCACTGATTTGATTGGGAAAAAGCCTGATATCATAGGGTTCAGTTGTTATATTTGGAATATCGAAGAAACCATTAAAGTCGTAAAAATGATTAAAAAAATTAATCCAGACATCCAAATCATCGTTGGTGGACCTGAAGTAACTTACGATGTATTAGATTGGATGGATTTAGTTCCAGAATTTGACTTTATTTCCATAGGCGAAGGAGAGGAAACCTTCAAACAGCTGCTTACTGAGCTGCATGGTGAAAAACAAATGGAAAACGTTCATGGAATCGCATTTAGGACAGATGGAAATGTAAAAATCAATCCACAGAGGAATAAACTTAGCCTCCGTGACCTCCCCTCTCCCTATCGCTTAGAAGAAGATGTTTCACAATTGTCTAAGCGTGTAACCTATATTGAGACAAGTCGTGGCTGTCCGTTTAGCTGTCAATTTTGTCTTTCTTCCATTGAAGTCGGTGTGCGCTATTTCGATCGTGAGAAAGTAAAGGAAGATATCCGATACTTAATGGCAAACGGTGCTAAAACAATTAAATTTGTTGACCGCACATTTAATATCAGCCGCAGCTATGCGATGGAAATGTTTCAGTTTTTAATTGACGAGCATTTACCTGGCACTGTATTTCAATTTGAAATCACAGCAGATATTATGCGTCCAGAAGTCATTGAGTTTTTAAATGAAACAGCTCCTCCAGGCTTATTCCGTTTTGAAATTGGCGTTCAGTCAACCAATGATGAAACGAATGAGCTGGTCATGAGAAAACAAAACTTCAAAAAGCTTACTCGGACTGTAACGATGGTGAAGGAAGGTGGGAAAATTGACCAGCATCTAGACTTAATCGCCGGCTTGCCAGAAGAGGATTATGAAACGTTTAAAAAGACTTTCAATGATGTTTTTGCGATGAGACCAGAAGAATTGCAGCTTGGCTTTTTGAAGATGCTAAGAGGGACTGGTTTGAGAATCCGTGCTAATCAGCACAAATATGTTTATATGGATCACTCGCCTTACGAAATTCTTGGTAATAATGTATTGTCCTTTGAAGATATTATCAAAATTAAACAAGTCGAGGATGTGCTAGAGAAGTACTGGAATGACCATCGAATGGATACGACTGTCGAGTATCTGGTTACAAATGTATTTCAGACGCCATTTGATTTCTTCCAAGCATTCGGAAGCTATTGGGAAGCAAAAGGATGGTCTAGAATTGGACATCAACTAGAGGATTTGTATAGAAGGTTAATTGAGTTTCTTCAGTCCCAAGACATCTCTGATATTGAGATTATTGAAGGTTTGATGAAGTACGATTATCTATCCAAGCTAAAATATAAACCAAGAAAGCCTTGGTGGGAATCCAGCCTGGAGAAATCAGAAAGATCAATGCTTTATCAACATTATTTGAAAGACCCAGCTGCCCTAAATGAAGAATTTTCTAAACTGAAATTAAACGAAAAAGACATTTACAAGCATACGATATTAGAAAAACTTCCCTTTAATTTGCAGCAATACCTAGCAGACGGATCAATCATTAAAGAAGAAAATATCCTCCTAATTTACTTTGCAAAAGAAGAAGCAACCATATTCGCATCATAGTTTTTTTGTCGAAAGATGTCGGTGACAGGCACCTACATCTTTCGACAAAAAGTTGAAGAAAAATCCAATTATGGGTTTTTCTTTTTATTTGATGTTTTTTCGTTATTCATATTCGTTATTTCATATATTTTTGAAGCATTCATATCTCCGAATTCCATGCCAAATTCTACATTTACATTTGGTTCCACTTTGTTTTCATTCATCTTTTTTTTCATTATGATCTTCCTTTTCTTCCTTGCTTTGAGTTGCGATTGGCACCTTTCATTGGGTTCTCACCATTTGAGAACTCCGCAGTGAACTCGGTATCTTGACGATTGGCACGTGGGGTTTTACTGTACTTCTCTACTGCGTCATTTTGAGCTTTTCTTTTAGCCACCATCATTCCTCCTATTATTAAAATCATTTTTATATTTTGCATTAAGATATTTATTATTCATTCCTAATTTTACTGAAGTTCAATCAACATAAAAAATACTGCCCGGCAAAAAATAAGAACTAAAAGGAGTGATGAAAGATGGATAATAATAAGAAAAGGAATGTTACTAAGGATTCCTTTGGCATTGAGGAAACCCTACCGCATCAAATAGAAGCTCCCAGTTTTAAAGGGACTGGGATAGAACTGCAACCGCCTTTCGTGAATTCATATGGTGTTACCATTGGAGATAGCCACTATAGCTCTGATAACTCTCCTCTAGAGACATGGAATGAAAACACAGACCCCTCCATCATGTCTGGTGACGAATGGGTTCACCCCACCAACGATATTGGCTGGAATACCACCGAAAACAAAGAACTAATCGAAAGCCAAAAAACACCTGAGTACCCCTTCTCCCACCCTAATAAAGACGTCAGCAAAGGGACGGACTAAAATGTCGAAAGATGTCGGTGACAGGCACCGACATCTTTCGACAAAAGTTTAGCCGATGATGATTTTTTCTTTTGGGTAGTGGTAGTTGGTTTTTTGTTCTTTGCCGCCGATGATGAATAGGAAGGATGTGAGTCCTATCCGGCCAATGAACATTAAGATCATGATGATGATTTTGCCTCCGGTGCTTAGGTCTGGGGTGATTCCCATTGACAAACCTGTTGTTCCAAAAGCAGAACATACCTCAAAAATAATCTCAATCAGTTGAAATTGTTTATCTGTAATACTCATTATCATGACTGCACTAAAACACATAATCGTTGCAAGAATAGTAATAACAAGTGATTTTAATATATCTTCATGATGCAGCTCCCTGCGAAAGATTTTAATATCTCGAGTACCACGAGCAAAATGCCAAATAAATAAAATATTTAAAGCAAATGTGGTTGTTCGAATTCCTCCTCCGACGGAGCTTGGGGAAGCGCCAATAAACATTAAAACACTCATGACTAACAGAGTAGGCATTGTAAATTCACTTACATCCATCGTTGCAAGCCCGCCACTTCTCGTTGTTGCCGATTGAAAGAAAGCGTAGAAGAAGCTTTCATGCCATGATTTCCCTTGGAAAAAATGCTGAAATTCAAACAAAATAATAATAAGTGTGCCAAAAATAAGAAGGCCAGCATACGTAATCGTTGTTATCTTCGTAAATAAGGTGAACCGATATGGGTATGCACCTTCCCACTTTCTTCCGAACAGATATTCTTTTACCTCAATCAACACTGGAAATCCAATCGCACCAAGCGTGATAAGAATGATGGTGATGAGCTGGACAAAATAGTCATCCGCAAATGGAACTAGTGAAGCTCCGGTAATATCCATACCGCCATTTGTTGTCGCACTAACAGAGGCAAACAGAGCATGCAAGAACGCCTCTTCCCATGAAGAATAATACTTTAAAAAGTGGAAGCCGAAGATTAACATTCCAATGATCTCTATAAATACGATCATCTTGATTATTTCTTTTACTAATTGAACTAGACCTGATAAAGCATATTGATTGTGGTCGGCCATAATTAAACGGCGACTTCTTAATCCAATTTTCTTCCCTAATAGCATCCAGAAGAAGGTACCTAACGCCATGATGCCAATTCCACCAAATTGTAAAATCAACATAATTACAAAGTATCCAAAGACACTATATGTCTGTGAAATATCGACGACAGACAAACCTGTCACACTAACTGCGCTGACAGCCGTAAAGACTGTATCAACAAATGGAACCTCCACATTCGGTAAATGAACGCCAGGGAGACTTAATAGTAAAACGGAAAATGTAATAGAGATTAGATAATACGCTGTAATCACTTGAGCAGGCGATCGTTTATGAAGCCATTCTTTCCAATCCTTTTGCATTTGACTATTCACCTTCACACTAAAAATTTGCTTAAGCTCTATCTTATAGAATTCACTAAAAATTATAAAGCTTTTTTTACTATTATTTTTAGTGTCCCCATTTAGATGTAAATGGATGTTTCCTATAATAATTTCCACTAATGAAAAAGACCATTCCATTTCATACTACAAATACAGAGATAAAAACATTTACTCTGAATCAAAAACTTTAAGGAGTGATTAATATGGCAAGCAGAAATAAATTATTAGTGCCTGGAGTTGAACAATACTTAGACCAGGTTAAATATGAAATAGCTCAAGAGTTTGGTGTAAATCTTGGATCTGACACAGTCGCACGCTCAAACGGCTCTGTTGGTGGGGAAATTACTAAAAGACTTGTACAACAAGCTCAATCACAATTGTCAGGTAAGCAAAACCAATAATTAATATCCTATGGAAAAAAGTCCGGAGAAATCCGGACTTTTCATTTTACCTATTTTTTCTTTCATCGTGTGATTGCGTTTCCTTTTTATAGCCTGCATCCCTGTTCTTTTGATGATCGTTCTTTTGATGACTGTTCTTTTGATGATCGTTCCTTTCATACTTATTTTTCTCTCTTTTGACTTCTTCATGTTTTGTTTTACTATTGCCACTGTCATACTGTTTTTTTTCTTTTTTTCCATCTTGATGATTCGATTTGCTTTTGTGATTATCATCATGCTGGTCCTTGGTTTTATTTCTATCTATTTTCTCCGAACTCTGTTCTTCTTTTCTCTCCTGTCTCCCTTCTCCATAATTTTGACGTCCTTGTTGATGATACTCGGCTTTTTTTGTTTTTTGCTCGTAGCTCTCATCGACTTGATTAGCAGATTGAGTTGTTATTTGTTCTTGCTTCCTGTTTCTCTCTTTTATTTCACTTTCAGCATCAGGCGTTCTAGTTTCTCGTACTTTTTTGGATTGAATGTCCTCTTTCCACTGTTGATTGTCATGCTTCTGTTTATTTTGCTTTTCTTTAAACTGCCCTACCGTAACACCAATTTCCTTAGCTTTCTGCCTTTCTTCATTCGTCCCATGCATGATACTTACATTTAACTCTTCCTTTTCCATCTCACTTTTAATGAAATTTATCTCTTTTTTCAGACCTGGATTATTACTGTTTGCCTTACCTTCTTTTGCAAGCACTGTTGCAATGAGCACATCTTTTTTATTTACTACATATCCTTGGTTTTTTAACTCTTGAATCATTTCAGTAATGACAGCATCAATATGTTTATTTCTCCAATTGCTCATTTCCTCGATGATCTTTACTCCGTCATTATTGTAAGGCACAACTTCAATCACCCTATATTGTTCGTTCACACCCAACTCGAAACTAGGGTTGATATCGATGGACATATAAGCATAAATCTCATTATTCTTTGTGAAAGGAAGAAAAGAAAATGCAATAATCATCATCATTAATAAAGTAAAAACCATTGCAGGCCTTGTTTTTACAGTCAACCAATTGAAAAACGGCTTCTTCTCTTCGAAGGGAAAGTAATCAATTTCCTGGCCAATTTCATAATTACTATTTTGTTTTTGTCCTCGTAAAAATTCGCCTTCATCTGTCAAGAGGGTTAAAAAACGTTCGTTCATTTCCACAATAATGCCTTTTTTCACGTTTCTCCCCCCCCTTTTAAATAGTCCTTTAAAAAGACATAGTCCCCTGCTATGATAAGCGTGATAGCGATAATATATTTTCTATTTCTTTCAATCGTCTTTCTGCTCACCGAAACAAGCGGAAGAAGCTCCTTGATTGGCAGCCTCCTCGTATCTAGTAAATATTGTTTCAAATGATCATTTTCTGCAATGATTTTTGCAATGAACATTGCATTTTTTCTAGCGTCAGTATGTTTAGGTGAGTGTTCAATCAATTCCTTGAATGATAAGTCAAATTCACCAAGAGTTGTTGTAAGTTGAAGTATCTCTTCTCTTCTCATTATCTGGTCTTGATGATCCTTATACTCTTTTATAGAGAGTTCAGCATCAATCAAGCCACTTGCTTGTTCTTCTTGGAAGTCATCATGATAATCGAGACTAATTCCTTGGTGCTTCGCTTGTTGTCTAATGTAATCAATCACTCTGCGCTTAATAATCACTTCAGAGAAACTAATTAAAGACGTTCCCTTTTCACTACTATACTTTTGGATCGCTTCATTGAATGCAATCAGACCAATACTAAATTCATCGTCTGACTCGTGTATATATCTTCGGCAAACGGATGATACTGTTTTTGCTATAAATGGTTTATATGATTCAATCAGTGTATTTTGAAGATTTTCATCACCTTTTTGAATACATTCAACTTTCTCTTCTAATGACTTTTCCCGTCTTTTGCCTTTAAACAGTAAACCTAGCATTGGTCTCACCCCTCATTTCTCAAGACATTATAACATAAGGGATTCAGTGACCACTCCATACAAGTACTGTTTTACATTCTAGAAAGACCATTCAATACAAGTATACGAAAACAACTAGAAAATTTTGGGGGCAATGGGACAAGATGAATAAAAAATGAATACAAATATATTACAAAGAAAAAGATAAATACCTGAAAGCTGCAGGCAAATCCTTTAATTTCGAAAAAAGATGGGGTGAGATGTTCCAATACTTACCGTTCGCTTTCCGCGGGGCGAGCGCCTGGCCGCTTCGCCGCTACGCTCCTGCAGAGTCACGGGCTTTCTCGCTTCTCCACACGCTGGGAACACCTTATTCCTCCCAAATAGCCCCAAATATATAAAGCTGTTTTTTAAACTTCCATATGCAACGCTAATCCCAACAACCTTACTTCATTTTTCATAAAAATGGACAAGCCAAAAACACCCCCCCTGTGAAAAAAGGGGGGACTCTACTAAATTAAATGAACAGGAGGAATCATTCAGCGCCGATATCTAAAAGCAATTGCTTAGCCTTTCCATTTTTCTACCTTTATCGTTCGACTCATGGACTAGCTTTAATAAATCCTCCAGCACGTAAGCCATTTCTTAATGGAGAAATGGCTTATAATCAAGTCAATAGAGCTCCCTTCTTTTTAACAAACAAAAATCTATAGTAGGAAAATGTGTAAAATGTCGCAACGAACGAATGTATAGCTGTATGTAGTCCAAGGAATCATTATATACCAGAGAGGTGTAACCGATGAATATGTATCGAGGATTAAAAAAACGCATCATCTATTATTTATCCATAATAAAAAAGAAGCAAACAGCCCATTAATTGCCGCTTATTTCTTTCATTTTGTTCAATTGGTCTATTGTTTTTCTAGGAATAAATATGATTTATTCATCCACCTTTTTAATCGTCAGACCTGTCATGCCATAGATAATCGTGATAATTGGACTTAATAGACAGAAAAAGGCAAAAGGAAGGTAATCTAATGTTTGGACACCTAATACGGTTGTCATAAAAACACCACAGATACTCCAGGGAACTAGCGGGTTCACAACTGTTCCCGCATCCTCCAATACTCTGGAAAGATTCTTCGGGTGCAGTCCTGCTTTTTCATATGAATCCTTATATGCATTTCCTGTAAGAAGGATAGAAAGATATTGCTCACCAAGCATAAAGTTAATACCAATAGCAGTTCCGGCTGTAGTCGAAATCAGCGCCCATGTTTTCACTAAGTATTTCTTTATTCCTTCAAGCAGAGCAGTGAGGATGCCTAGCTTCATGAATAACCCACCCATAGCAAGAGCGAGCAATACAAGTGTAATTGAAAAGAACATACTCTCCATCCCGCCCCGGGTTAATAGGGAGTCAACATCCGCAATCCCAGTTTTTGAAACATAGCCTTTAAATAGTATGTCCATCATCTTTTGTAATCCCATATCCTGCTGAACAACAAACGCAATGATTACGGCTGATAATACCCCAGCTGATAAGGTGATAATGGCAGATATCTTCTTGAATGCCATGACCGATAATATTACGAAAGGGATAAGTGTGTACCATTTCACTAAACCTAAATCCATTAAACCGGTTTGCAGTGCTTCAATTTTTGCAAAATCGGTTGTTTCTGCGCCACTTGGTGATAAAAAGATAAATATCAATAATGAAATGATAAATACCGGGATCGTAGTCAAACTCATATTCTTTATATGTTCGAATAAATCTACACCTACCGTCATCGATGCAAGGTTAGTCGTATCTGATAGGGGTGACATTTTATCGCCGAAAAAAGCACCTGAAATAATCGCTCCTGCTGTAATCGCATCTGACAACCCTAAAGCTTGGCTAACTCCCATAAACGCTACGCCTATTGTGGCAGCGGTTGTTAAAGAGCTACCGATACTAATACCAATAACTGAAGCAACAATGAAACAAATCGCGTAAAAATAATTGGCATCTACGATTTCTAACGAATAGAAAATAAATGTAGGGATCGTTCCACTCGCCATCCAGCTGCTAATCAGCATTCCAATAAAGAAGAAGAGAAATACTGCCCCTATCCCTGCCTTTGCCCCACTAATGATCCCTGCTTCCAATTCCTTCAAACTCACTCTTTTGCATAATCCAAAAATAATTAATGCTATCAATGCTAGAACGACAGGTATATGAGGCGGTGCTTCAGCAAAAATAATTGCATAACTAATTCCACCTAGTATAGCCAAAGTTATGATCAATGCTTCAATTGATTTCAATTTAATGACTGCTTCATCTTGATGCATAAAAATTCCTCCTAAAAAATATCAGTCAAATAAAACACAAAAAAGAACCCTCTCGCCACACTAGGGACGAAGGAGCTCCGCGGTACCACCCTAATTGATAAGCAGCAGCTTATCCTCTTATGTTTAAAGATGTCCTGTTAGTGCAGTTGTAATTCAAATAAATGATGCCTGAATTTTCACCAGCCATTCAGTCTCTAGCTTTTGCTGTCATCTATTCTACTTGTCTGCAGACATTTGAGATATTATTTTATTATTTCACTATTCCACTTAAACGCTTTTATGCATTAAAGTATAATGTAAATACTACTATACCTTCTGTTTTTTATTATGTCAAGAAAACATTTTTTAAGGTGAATTGAAATTAATAGGAAGCCAATCTGTTAGAAACCACTTCACTTTTTTGACCTAGTTGAGGCTACATTTTTGTTAGTCACTCACTTATTTTTTGTCACTCCAAATTAATATGTCCAAAAAAGCCAATGCTTCGTAACTTACTGGAAAGTATAAGCAAAAAAACGGCTCACAAGGAGGCCGTTTTTTTCAATCATTTATTGTTGATCCATCGGATTATAAAGCTTTACATCCGGGTTTTTATCATTGAACCATCTTAAAGCGAAATCATTTTCAAACAAGAAGACTTTCTTCTCATAGCGATCATTTACTAACAGGCTCCTGGCACTGGATAAATTCTCATTCACTTCTTCATCCTCGACCCAACGCGCAATTTTAGACCCTAATCTCTCCATGAGCACTTCTGTATTATATTCGTTCTTCATTCGATGCTCAAATACCTCATATTGAAGCTGTCCAACTGCACCTAATAAATAATCATCTGTTTTAACCGTTTTGAATAGCTGAATCGCGCCTTCTTGAACAAGCTGTTGAATCCCTTTATGGAAATGCTTTTGCTTCATCACGTTTTTCGCAGTTACACGAACAAATAATTCCGGTGTAAACTGTGGCAGACGTTCGAATTGGAATTGATTTTTACCGGATGTTAATGTATCACCAATTTGATACGTGCCCGGATCATAAATTCCGATGATATCTCCGCTGACGGCTTCGTTCACTGTACTTCGATCATCAGCCATAAATTGTGTGGACTGGGCAAGCTTAATTTGCTTCCCTACTCTCGGCACATTCACAGACATTCCTCGTTCGAACTTTCCAGAACAAATGCGCAAGAATGCGATACGGTCCCTATGAGCCGGATTCATATTCGCTTGAATTTTAAAGATAAATCCAGAGAATTCTTCTGATAATGGATCAATCTCACCATTCGTAGAATTCCGTGGTTGTGGGGGTGGTGCAAATTGCAAATACGACTCTAGGAATGTTTGAACACCAAAATTCGTTAAAGCACTGCCGAAAAATACAGGTGTCAACTCTCCTTTTGCAATTCTTTCCCTAGAGAATTCATTACCTGCTTCATTTAATAGCATAATCTCATCAAGCGTTTGATCGTATAAACCAGAATCCTTTAGTGTATGGGCTCCATCTATTTCACCATCGTCATTCAAAGTAACAAAGCGCTCATCTTCATCCACTCTGAATTGCTCAATACGATTATTAAAACGATCATAAATACCTAGGAATTCTTTTCCCATCCCAATTGGCCAATTCATCGGATAAGATTCGATTCCCATGACTTCTTCAAGTTCCGCCAGAAGTTCAAGCGGCGCTTTCGCTTGGCGATCGAGCTTGTTCATGAAAGTGAAAATAGGAATGCCTCTCATACGGCAGACTTTAAATAGTTTTAAGGTCTGTTCCTCAATCCCTTTTGCTGCATCAATAATCATTACTGCACTATCGACAGCCGTTAACGTACGGTACGTATCTTCACTGAAATCTTGGTGTCCCGGTGTATCCAAAATATTGACACGGGCATCATTATAATCAAATTGCATGACACTGGATGTAACAGAAATTCCACGCTGTTTTTCAATTTCCATCCAATCACTTGTTGCATACTTGCCTGTTTTCTTTCCTTTAACTGTCCCAGCATCCCGAATAGCACCGCCAAATAATAGCAGTTTTTCCGTTAATGTCGTTTTACCGGCATCCGGATGAGAAATAATTGCAAAAGTACGTCGCGAGAGTACTTCTTCTTTTAAATTTGACATATAAATTCCTCACTCACTTATAGAAACTTTAAAATTTGTATTAGCAACAAATATTCTGTATATCCGTTACAATTGAACAGTTTTTCATCACTCATCATTCAAACTGCGATACCCTCAATTTTATCGTTCTCGTTGAGACTTTGCAATGTTATTTCTAAGATCCCTGTTACTCGCTTAATAAAACATGAAAACTTGAGGGCTGGATATTCGCTTTTATAACATTCATTCTATTAATTAAACCGGTTATGTGCCATTGTGTATCAGTCATTCTTACTTTATTTCACCTTGCACTTGATGGTGCACTTGATTAGGAAAATGACTAATAAAAAATAAAACCCCTACAACATGAATTGTGGGGGCAAACTTAAGTATAAGATTATTTTTCTAAATCCGTTTTTTTCTTACCTTCATTGTCATCAGAGTCATTTGTTAACCCTTTTGTTGAATTCTTGAATTCCTTTAATGTTTCACCCATTGCTCTTCCTATTTCAGGAAGCTTCTTTGGTCCAAAAATAATTAACGCCAGTACAAGAATTAGGATTAGACCAGGTACACCGATATTAGATAGCACATCGCTCACTCCTTCTTTTATGCCATAATCCAGTTGCTATAATTTACGTTTCACCTTACATTATAGTAGAAAAAGGTATAAAGGCAAGTCTTATTAGTATATCTCTATAAATGACGATTATCTCTTCTACCGAATTTAATATATAAAGTTAGATCTTGTGAAAAAAAAAAGACCATTGCCATATAAATGCTTGACATGGTAACTACTTTGCAAATCGATGGTTCCCTATCTCTTTAGTTACTGTTCTTGTTTGCAGCCACGTTTTACTTACTATATGCGGATTAAAAAAGAAGACTGTTTCATCATCCGTTTTCCCATCAAGCGCGATGGCTTCTTTAACAGCTTTCTTCGCTTCTTTATCTGCTGATTTGTTAATGCTGCCATTATCTACTGGCTGAAATTGTTTCTTTTCATAGATAACATCTTTGATTGTATCTGGAAAACGTTCATCACTCACTCTGTTTAATACAACAAGGGCTACTGCTACCTTCCCATCAAAAGGCTCGCCTTTCGCCTCTGCATGTACAAGTCTTGCGAGTAAATCTTCCTCTTTTTCAGTTATCTCACTTTTTGGAACAATTATCTTTTCGCCAGCTTTAATTTGGTCAGATTCCTTGTAGTTCATTTTTTCCAATTCCATTTCTGGTACACCTGATTGCAGTGCAATATCAAAAAGGGTTTCCCCTTTTTGAACCGTATATATCTCAACATCATCCAGCGTTTGTGCATAGATGCGTTTATCTTCTGATTGAACGAAATGGAATGAAAACAATAGGACCCCTGCAAATAGACTTGCAATCGTCTTCATAAATTCTCCTCCATTCTTTTAAATGATTTGGATTCAAAAATAACATTTGAAAGGATGTTTTTTTATTGGAACGAAACAACATGAATAAGATTAACACGAAATTCGCCACCACATCAAACACAATACTTTCCATGGTTTTACAGGAAACAAATTCAAAATCCCCCTATAAACAGTTAATACTAGCAAAATTGCTCACTTCTGCTATAATGATGAAGGAATAAAAAACGCCTGATTTTAGGTGCCTGTCACCGCCAAAATTCGACAAATAATTTAATATTGAAGACATGTGGGGGGACCGGTTTGGCCGGTTGAGAATTCATCCGTTTTAGATGATAACCCTTTGAACCTGATCTGCTTCATGGCAGCGTAGGGAACATATTACATAACATTCATATGTTTGACGATATGCGCCCGGGTTTATTTCTCTGGGCGTTTTTTATTTTTCCAATCCTATTAGAAATAGGAAAAAACATCATACTAGAAATACATACTAAGGAGGATTGTCCACATGAAAAAATGGTTAGCAGCATTATCTGCTATATTCTTGCTGACAGCTTGTGGTGCTAATAATGATGATAATAAGTCATCAAACGGTAAAGGGGAAGACTTTGAAAAAATCACTTTTGTTCTAGATTGGACGCCAAACACGAACCATACGGGTTTATACGTTGCTCGTGAGAAGGGTTATTTTGCAGAGGAAGGGCTTGATGTCGATATCATCATGCCTGGTGATGCTGGTGCAGATCAGCTAATCGCCTCAGGGAAAGCGGACTTCGGCATCAGCTATCAAGAAGGAATTACACAAGCACGTGTACAAGATGTTCCACTTGTTTCGATCGCTGCTGTGATTCAACATAATACATCAGGCTTTGCTTCACCTGCTGAAAAAAACATCACCTCTCCTAAGGACTTTGCTGGAAAAACCTATGGTGGCTGGGGATCACCTGTAGAAGCATCTGTTATTGACTCTCTGATGAAAATAGACAATGCAGATGTCAATGATGTTTCTATCATGAATATTGGTGATACCGACTTTTTCACTGCCGTTCAAAGAGATGTTGACTTTACTTGGATTTATTATGGTTGGACAGGTGTAGAGGCTGAGCTGCGCGGGGAAGACATTAATATGGTCTATTTAACAGATTATACAGAGAAGCTTGATTACTATACGCCTGTTCTTGCAACAAATGAAAAGATGATCGCGGAGCAGCCAGAAGCAGTCCGTGCGTTTGTAAAAGCTGCAGAAAAGGGCTATAAATTTGCGATCAACAATCCTTCTGAAGCAGCAGATATTTTATTGGAAGCTGCACCAGATTTAGATGAAGAGCTTGTGAAAAAAAGTCAGGAATGGCTTGCGCCTCGTTATCAAGATGATGCGGCAAACTGGGGGGAGCAGAAGCTGTCTGTTTGGGAAAACTATGCAGAGTGGATGTTTGAAAATGAATTATTAGATAAGCCGCTAGAAGCAGACAAAGCATTTACAAATGAATTTTTACCTAATGAGGGGGGAAAATGATGGCAAACTCTTTAGTCAGCATACAAATCATTCCTAAAACGAAAAATGGCGAAGATGTTATTCCTTATGTTGATGAGGCGATTAAAGTAATTGAAGAAGCAGGTGTGAACTATGAGGTCCATCCATTAGAAACAACAATGGAAGGAGAGTTGCAGCAGCTTCTTGAGATCATAGCAAAAATGAATAAAAGAATGATTGAAATCGGCAGCAAAAATGTAATCTCTCAAATAAAGATTCTTTATCAGCCAGAGGGTATTACATTAGGGACATTAACGGAGAAATATCGTTAATGAAGAAGCAATTCTTGAAAGGGTGGAGTTCGTTATTTGTACTCCTCCTTTTATTCATTATTTGGGAAGTTGCCGTAAGACTAGCCGATACCCCCAGTTGGCTCCTTCCATCTCCCGCAGCCATTTTTACTGAAGCAATAACTGGATGGTCGAACTTTTCTATTCATTTACTATCAACTGTTCAATTAGCTTTACTTGGTTTCATTCTAGGGTCGGTATTTGGGCTTTTAACAGCAATGGTCCTTCACCTCGTTCCATTCCTAAGAGAAGCAGTCTATCCGCTCCTCATTCTGTCGCAGAATATACCAATTATTGTTCTTGCCCCACTTTTAGTCATCTGGTTTGGATTTGGGTTATTGCCCAAGCTTATTGTCATTACGCTTGTCTGCTTTTTCCCAATTACGATTGCAGCACTTGATGGGTTCAGACAAACACCTCAAGATCTCAAAACTTATATGATGATGGCGGGAGCAAATAGAAAACAGCTTTTTTGGAAGCTCGAACTCCCCTTTTCTCTCCCTTCCTTATTCTCAGGGATTAAAATTTCTGCAACCTACAGTGTGATGGGTGCAGTCATTTCTGAGTGGTTAGGAGCAAAAACAGGGATTGGTGTTTATATGACATTAGCTTCTTCCTCATTTCGCACGGACCGAGTCTTTGTTGCCATTTTTGCAATCATGCTCATTAGCTTGTTATTCTTCGCAATCATCCTGATTGCTGAACGAAAGCTTGTACGCTGGAGATCCATCGAGGGGGAGACAAAATGAAATTACTAACACTCGAAAGTATAGGAAAAAGCTTCGGTGTCAATCAAGTTCTTAATGATTTACAATTTACTATTGATCAAGGGGAATTTGTATCGATTATTGGTCCTTCTGGAAGCGGAAAAAGCACGATATTCAATATGATTGGCGGTCTGTTGACTCCTGATGAAGGAAGCATTGTCTTAAATGGAAAAAGGATAAATGGAAAACGAGGCAGTATTAGCTATATGCCACAGTCTTCATCCCTCCTACCTTGGAGAAGTATTTTAAATAATGTGGTGCTAGGTCAGGAATTACAAGGAGCAGTTGACAAAGATAAAGCGATCGCTATGTTAAAAAAAGCTGGGCTTGAACAATTTGTTCATGCTTATCCTCATGAATTATCTGGCGGAATGAAACAAAGAGCAGCTTTTATCCGGGCGCTATTAAGCCCCCAACCGCTCATCTTACTCGATGAGCCATTTTCAGCACTAGATGAACTGACAAGAGCCGACATGCAAAGATGGCTGTTAGATATCTGGGAACAGCATCAGCCAACCATTCTTTTTGTCACACATAATATAGAAGAAGCTTTGTTTTTATCTGATAAAATATTGATACTTTCTGAAAAGCCTGCAGCAATTAAAAAAAGCTATGATGTCCCCTTTCAAAGACCAAGAAATGAGGATTTATTTCTTGAAGAGACCTTTCTTCAAAGCAAAAAAGAGGTCTATCATTATTTAAAAAATGTTGATTAAACAATATATGCTTACTTCTTCCTATTTTCTAACTTGGAAATAAAAGGTATTATATTAAATAAATTACCTTTTAAAGGGGGAAGAACATTGAGAATAAAAATCTATGGATTCATCACGATATTATTCACCTTATCTGCATTACTTTTCTCAGCTTCAATCGCTGCTGAGGCACAGACACTAGGCTTGGAGAATCTTGCAGAGAATGAAGGTAATACCGTTGAGTACTCTGATGATATAGTCATAGACGCGGAAAAGGTTTGCTGGCATTGTACAAAATATAAAACATCTGGTTATTTTAAGATTTGCGTTGAGGGCTTTTGGAGTCCCATTTGCTATGACTTATGAAGCAAAACTCTCCAATTGTTAAACACTTCAATTACCAATAAAAAGAGGTGAAGCTATCGCTCCACCTTTTTTTATTCAATTCCAGATAATTCTCGTTTAATTACCTCAATATTTTCTTCATGACAGCCTTTAGTAAAACTAGATGGATAATGATGCATCTCGCCTAATCTGTCTATTTCATGTTCATCCTCATTTTTCACTGCCTGTATTAAAGAAGTTAGGTATTCATCTGCCATCTGGATCCTTCTCTTCATCTCACTTTGAGTGTATGCTGGCTTCCCATGCCCAGGAATAAGAAGCTGTATCTTATTAGCTTCAACTATTTCTTTTGATTTTTCCAGGGTTTGTTGGTAGGATACTGCACTGTCATTGATAAATGGCAATTCAAAATCTGATAAGTAATCTCCTGTTACCCAAACTCCTAGTGATTTAATCACGATAAATAAACCATCGCTCGTATGTCCTGGAGCTAAATAAAAGGTCAGTGTAGTTGAATCAAATTGGACTTTTTGACCATCAGTATGTATAACAATATCGAGTTTAGGATATTCAATTGGACATTCTCGATCAATATAATAGTCCTTGTCAAATTCATTTATTAATTGTACTTTTTTCTCCTTGAATGGATGATTTTCCATCCCAATACTTCCGATTACTGTCGCCCCTAAGAACGTTTGGTAACCAATAATATGATCAAAATCACCGTGAGTGAAAATTAATACTAATCTTTTATTCCCTTGTTTTTCATCTACTTCTTTTCTTATTTCATCCATTTCATTAGGAAGCATTGCAGGGTCAATCACGATAATCGCATCATTCGTTTCAATTACAGTTGATAAAACTTTGTATAAAGCACTTTGAAAAACAGCAATATGTTCATCTTGAAATATTTTCATCTCGTTCCCCTATCTGTTTCATTCCTTAAATCCATCTTGCATAGAAGTTAAAAACTTAGTCCTATCATCCTTAATTGCTTTGTAAAACACTTGTTCTGACCTTTTTTTATAGTATACCTCATTCTGTTCAACCCATATCTTCAATTCTATCGTTTGATCATTGTCCAATCGTATCAAGCAATCATAAGCAGGCGGATTTTCAGGTACATATGACACTCTCTTTCCATTATTCACTAAACTTGTGATGACATCAATCCAAGAATGATTGTCAGACGTACGGTGATCAATTTCATAATTATATTCTGTGGGTCTAAAGCTTTTTTCTGATCGAGATGTTGCAAGAATAGTCTCATCAATTGATGCAGATAAAAAAGGGCTAATCGCTTGTGTGTCCTTCCATTCAATATAGGTGAGCCCAATAAATATAGTAATAACAGCAATAAGCGCAGCGGAATGCGCAAGATGGATATACCCTCTTTTTTCTCTAGGTCTACATTGATTGATTTTTTCTTGGATTTTTTGAAAGGATTTATGCTTTTCTTCTATATCTCTATGCAGCATGTTTAGCTCTTTAAGTGACTCATCGATTTGAGAAAACTTCTTCAAAACTTTCTCCCCTTTTTTTCAATTCTTTTTTTAATGCTTTTAGAGCTCGTAAGGTCGTAATTCTTACTTTATTTTCATTCCAATTTAAGATACTTGCTGTTTCCTTTATGGAGAATTCTTTTATTTTTCTTAATACAATCACTTCT
Source organism: Cytobacillus purgationiresistens (assembly GCF_030813235.1). GTDB lineage: Bacteria > Bacillota > Bacilli > Bacillales > Cytobacillaceae > Cytobacillus > Cytobacillus purgationiresistens. The sequence goes on from NZ_JAUSUB010000010.1 coordinate 125,039, forward strand.
CGATAACTTAACCTTAGCTTACGGATTGCTTCATATAAAATAGTTATTTTTTCGTCCTTTATAAGTATCTCAACCGGAGATTGCTGATCTGGGTGAACATGGTTTTGTTCTATAGAAAGAAAGGTGAATTTTGTTTTTTTTCTTAAATAGTCAATAGCTGTATTTCTTGCGATTTTTATAAGCCATGTATATAGTTGCGACTCTTGATTAAATTGATTGATGCATTGAAATGCTTTAATAAATGTTTCTTGTGTTAAATCTTCAGCGGTAGCCCGATCATTAACTAAAAGGAATATATAGCTATAGATTTGATCACTATGCTTGTCATATATTTGGCTAAATTGATGATCACTGGCACTTACCATTACATAAAATCCTCCTTTTCAAATTCAAAGCTTAATAAAATTTAATTTTCTGAATGTTATTGTTAAAAATACCATAGACCTGAAAAAAATCTAGTGAGGTTTGTAACATCTTTGTTAAATATGGTTCTTTTTGACTCATGCTGCTGAAAAGGTAAGACTTCTGAATTATTTTTGATATTAAAAATGTTTTAGTTCTTTTTCAGTGAACCATTAAAGAAAATCATTATTAGGCTTCATTTCTCACTAAAACTCCCTACAAATGATCTGCTTTTACCCCTTCTTTTACAAAACTATGACATTCATCACAACTCCTATGCCCTCAAACTATTGACCTAAAAGAAATATGTCATATTTATTGCCCAATTACTAAATGCTTAATTTTCTAAATATTTTTAATTATCTCATAATACATAAGGCCTGCTAAGAGGGATTTTAGCTATTTTTTCAGTTTTTTTCGCTTTCATTTGCACTAAATCACCATCCGTTCTCTATTACGATTCACTCATTTTGTAAAAACGAACATATTATTCGACATAATCTGACAACTTTACGTTTTTTTATTAGCTAATGTTTAAGTAACGGAAGGGTTTCCCAATTGGCAGGCCCTTATAAGGAGGTGATTATTTTCTAAAAGGAGACGATTTACCAATCAGTAGGATTTAAAGGATTTACACTCAGGGAGGGGAATTTTTTGAAAAGAAGAGGAAAAAGTGGTTTTCGATGGCTTCAAATAATAATGATTGCATTCTTAATTGTCCCGCTTATGTTTCCAAGCTTCAGCCAAGCGGCAGGAAAAAAATCACCACATACTTCAGTGAGCCAATCGTCTGCTGAAATCGCTAAAAACAAAATTAGTAAAACCGTAACAAAGGAATTTGATGCGGAGGATAAAGTAACATTCTTAATTAAATTTAAAGAGCAGGCTGATACAACAGCTGCAGCGAAAAAGGCAACTAAAACTGCTGCTGCTCAAAAACAATCTGCTGCTCAGACTAAATATACAAAAAGATCTGCTGTCCTTTCAGAGTTAAGATCAACTGCAATTGAAACCCAAGGACAGGTAACTGATTTCCTTGAAAAACAAGAAAAATCCGGTAAAGCTAAAGACATTAAGTCATTCTATATTGTAAACGGAATGGCTGTTACCGCTACTAAGGAAGTAATGGAAAAGATCGCTGCTTTTCCAGAAGTAGAAAAAATTCTTCCAAATGAAACTAGGCAGCTACATAAACCTGATAAGGTAGATGAAGCACCTAAAGCTGAAACAAAAGCTGAAACAAATGCGATTGAGTGGAATATTGATCGCGTTGGTGCTCCCGCTGTTTGGGAAATGGGCATTGACGGAGCTGGAACTGTTGTAGCTTCCATCGATACTGGCGTGCAGTGGAATCACCCTGCATTAAAAGAACAGTATCGTGGGTTTGACCCAGCAAATCCAGACGCTCCATCACATGCATATAACTGGTTCGACGCAACAGCTGGTCAATCCGTTCCTTATGATGATCAAGGGCATGGTACACATGTAACTGGTACGATGGTTGGTGTGGAACCAAATGGTGCGAACCAAATCGGTGTAGCGCCAGGGGCTAAATGGATTGCTGTAAAAGCATTCACAGCTGCCGGCGGAAGTGATACCGATTTACTTGAAGCTGGTGAGTGGATTCTTGCTCCTAAAGATGCAAATGGAAATCCAAATCCAGCAATGGCTCCAGATGTAGTCAATAACTCTTGGGGAGGCGGCGCTGGTCTTGATGAATGGTATCGTCCAATGGTTCAAGCATGGCGCGACGCTGAAATCTTCCCTGAATTCTCTGCAGGAAATACTAGAATTGGAAATCCAGGAGGACCTGGTTCAATTGCTAACCCAGCGAACTACCCCGAATCCTTTGCTACTGGAGCAACTGATATCAATAATGGATTAGCAAGCTTTTCATTACAAGGACCTTCACCATATGCTGAAATCAAACCTGACATCGCGGCACCTGGTGTAAATATTAGATCTGCTGTTCCAGGCAGCAACTATGAAGGCGGATGGAATGGAACATCGATGGCAGGACCACATGTGGCAGCAGTTGCAGCACTTCTTCTTCAAGTGAATGCTAATCTATCTGTTGACGATATTGAAGAAATTCTAATGTCCACTGCTACACCATTAACAAACAGCACATTCCCAGAGTCGCCAAACAACGGATTTGGTTCTGGTTTAGTCAACGCATATGATGCTGTTTCTTCTATTGTATCTGGACTTGGCACACTTAAAGGTCAAGTAACAATGGAAGGCGAAGATAATGAAGCACCCACTTTTGAACATTCTGCTCCAGCAGAAACTTATGCTGGCATGGAATTGCCTCTAGAGCTTTCTGCAGCAGATAATATTAGTGTAACGAGTGTCACTCTTGAATATGTTGCAGCGGATGGCAGCACTAAAACAGTTGCAGCAGAAAGAACCTCTGGAAACTATAAAGCTGGCACATTTGCTGTCACCATTCCAGGTGAAGACATTGACGAACCTGCTTTATCATATAAATGGGTTATCAATGACTTCGGCAGCAATGAAGTAGTGTCTGATACCTATGAAGTAGCTGTGTTACCTGGCATTTCAGTTGGGTATTCTACAGATTTCGAATCTACTCCTACTGGCTGGACTTCATTTGGAACGAATAACAGCTGGGATTGGGGCGTTCCAACTACAGGACCAGGAAGTGCATTCTCCGGTGAGAAAGTGTTCGCAACAAACCTGACAGGAGATTATGCAAGCAGTGCAAATATGACACTTGTTATGCCTCCTATCGACTTGCCGGATGGTGCTAGCTATTTACAATTCAAGCAATGGTTTAACCTAGAAAGAAACTATGACTACGGCCATGTTTTTGTATCGACTGATAGGCAAAACTGGACGCAGTTAGTCCGAATCAATGATATTTCAAACGGCTGGATTGATGGCCAAGTTGATCTAAGTGCATACGAAGGTCAAAGAATCTATATTGGCTTTAATGTTACTACAGATGGTTCGGTTGTAAGACCTGGCTGGTACATTGATGATGTGTCACTTACTGACACTCCATTAAGCACAGCGAAAAAAGGCAATGTTGGTTTCGATGCTAAATCTAAAGCTGATGCTGACACTAAAGCAGAAGCGAAAGATAAAAAAGCAGTAAATGTAGATAAAATTCAACCTAAAGTAGATCAAAAAGCGGCAAGCTCTGCGAAAGATCAAAAAGCAGCACCAATGGCTCTTCCAGTCAGTGCGAAAGTAAGTGTATTAGAATCTGGACGATCCGTTAATACAAATCCTGCAGATGGATCTTATCAACTGATGCATGCAGCAGGCGACTTTACAGTACTTGCTGAATCCTATGGATTCAGATCAGCTACGCAATCTGTCAACATTGCGCCGGATGGCGAAGCAACAGCAAACTTTGTGCTCGATGAACTTCCTTCTGGTACCATCACAGGTACAATAACAAATGAAAGAACTGGTGAGCCTGTTGAAAATGCGACGCTTCTACTTGTAGAAGATGCAAAGGTGCAACCGGTAACTACTAATGAGAATGGCGAATACTCACTAACTGCTTACCATGGTGAATATACTTTAAAAGTAATGGCTTCTTCCTATCACAGTCAAGAGTTCACAGTCACACTTGATGGTTCAAATGTTGAACAAAATATTGAATTAAAACCATTTATCGGCTTCCCTGGCGAAATTGGATACGATGATGGAACAGGAGAAAATGCACGTGCATTCTATGATGCCGGCAATGGCTGGGCTGTAAAAATGTCTCTTGATGAAGGTCAAGACTCTGCAATGGTTACAGGCGGTTTATTCCGTTTCTGGGATACCTCATGGCCAACCCCAGGCGGTACTGACTTTAAAGTTGAAGTATATGACGCAAGCGGCACTGATGGAGCACCAGGTAAAAAGCTCGCTGGTCCAATTGATGCAACTGCACTTAGAACTGGCGAATGGACTCAAGTTGATTTAACTGGTGAAGGCATTGTGGTTGATGGAGACTTCTACATGGTTTACATTCAATCAAATCCTAATCCAAATACTCCAGGTCTTGCAACAGATGAAAATGGTCCAAATGCAGGACGCAGCTGGCAATTGGTTGGCGGTGCTTGGTCTCCTACTCCAACTGCTGAAGGCAACTATATGATTCGTTCAATCGTCAACTATGAGTTAACATCACCTGTTATTACATCACCAGCTGACGGCAGCTTTACCAATGAAGAAGTGGTGACTGTTGAAGGTAAATCAGTACCTAATGTTACAGTTAACATCATCAATAATGAAGAAGAAATTGCTTCAACTGAAACAGCTGATGATGGTACATTCTCTGTGGATGTAACACTGTCCGAAGGAGAGAATGTCCTCACTGCAACTGCAGGAACTGAACTTGGAACGACTGACCCATCAGAACCAGTGACAGTCATTCTTGATCAAACATTACCTGAATTAGCAATTACCAAGCCTGCAGATAATACGAAAACAAACAAAGAAACTGTCACTGTTGAAGGAACGGTTTCTGATGAAAATCTTGATACTGTTAAGGTAAATGGCAAAGAGGCAACTGTAACTGACGGTAAATATGCACAACGCATTCTATTGGATGAAGGTGAAAATGTCATTACCGTCACTGCAACTGATCTTGCATCTAATGAAGTAAGCAAGACTGTAAAAATCACTGCTAAGTATACTGCACCTGAAATTGAGAATCTTCTTCCGGGAGAAGATAAAGAGTTAAGTGCTGGGCAAACCGTTAAGATTGAATTTGATAGTGAGCCAGGTCTAAAAGCTACTTTCGCTATTAAATTGCCTTTAACTAACTTAAAATCTCAACCATCTAATGTAAATGATCTGCCAATCATGGAAACAAGTCCAGGTCATTATGTAGGATACTATACGGCTACTTCAAATGTTGTCGCACCTGGTGCTGAAATTGAAGTAAAAGTAAAAGACAGCTTTGGCAATGAAACACGCAAAGCTGCAGCAGGGAAACTATGGATTAACTCTCCAAAGAACTAATCTATTAAAAAAAGAGAGGATGCCTTCATTGGCATCCTCTCTTTTTTTAATTTTAATTATCTAAAACAAGCTGCACCAACAATAATTAACAGAATGAATAATACAACGATTAATGCAAAACCGCCGCCAAATCCACATCCGCCGCCGCCACCACCGTAGCCGTAACCACCGCAACCGCAACCTCCGCCACCGTATCCGCCACCGTATCCGTACATAGTAAGATCTCCTCCTATTTTTATTAATATTTAAATGACTTAATTTATATTAGCAACCGCCGTATCCCCAAGAAGCACCGATGATTACTAATAAAATGAACAATACAACTAGGAGAGCGAAGCCTCCACCATATCCAAATCCTTCTGACATTTTAAATTACCTCCTTTATTTGATTCTCTATATCCTATTCAGCTGACCCTATTTGTGCGATAGACGAATACACATTTTTAGGTCAATCAACCATGGGCTTATCCATCTTTCACCTAAGAATTCCTTATTTCATTTGTTATTCAAGGCTTTAATACTTTCATGACAAGTCATATTTCCCACGAAAAAATGGGCATTTTTATAGCTCTTGGTTCTGAAAAACCCTTTACTTCATCAAGAGACAACTGGATTGTATTCCTTCACTTAAATATTTCTTTTCGTCCATGAAAATGAAAAAAAAGTAACCTTAGCATTCATTTAAATGAACGCTAAGGTTACTTTATAAAAGACGGAAATGATCGTCTTTTTATTACTTCGAAACAAGGTCGAAAATTTCACCTGACTCGAAGCTATCGACAAGTCGATTCAGCCAATCATAATACTGCAATGCGTTGTGAAGCTTTTTAATATCATCACTAGCAGCCGCTTTAATCTCTTCAGTTACCTCTTTGGCTTCTAAAATTCTTTCCATTTCAAAGATTGATTTTTCAATGGCAATGATATTGATTGAAATGCTTGGCCTCCACTTAGTTGTAAATAAATCAACAAACGTTTGATGCCAATCTTCTTCTGCCTGGTATTGATCTTTACGGGAGCCTTTTTTCCAAACCTTCTCCACCATTTTCATCTCTTGTAAGCTTCGTACGGAAGTGCTCATACTGGTCTTACTCATCCCTAACTCTTCCTTCATTTCATCTAAAGTCATTGGATGGTCCTTAAAATAAAGCAACCCATATAATCTTCCAATCGATGGTGTAATCCCATACAAATTCATATTCTGTGAAATGGTTTCAATTACACGCTCACGAGCTCTATCAAGTTTTTCTTGTTCATTCATATCGTTTATCTCACACCCATTAACTTAATTGGATTAAGTTTAGAATCACTACTTTAATATGTAAAAAGATGTGATTCTCATTTCAGCTTACCATGATTTTCAATAAAGTAAAGAACTCAACACAATAGGAATATGGAGGAAACTAGAGGATTTATAAGAATTCACTTCGTTCAGTTCGTACAGTTTTTACTGTACGAACTAAACGGATGAATATGCTTGATTCTCCTCTTTGCTCTTGGACCTCTATAACTCCTACAATTAAGAGGTCGTATTTCACAGGTAAATAGAACGAGGTGAAAAAATGAAGGAAAGAAACATAAAAATCAGCGTGAAGGATGTCACGAAGATTTTTGGTAAGAATGCAAAAAAAGCCGTCCAATTATTAAAGGAAGGCAAAGACAAGAATGAAATACTTAAGAAAACCGGAGCAACAATTGGGGTCAACCAAGCACAATTTGATGTATATGAAGGCGAAATTTTCGTCATTATGGGCTTATCTGGAAGCGGAAAATCGACACTGGTAAGAACATTAAACAGATTGATTAACCCCACTTCAGGAGAAGTTTACATCGATGGCAAAGAGATAACCAAAATGCCAAAGGATCAATTAAGAGAAACCCGCAGAAAAAAAATCAGCATGGTTTTTCAAAAATTTGCCCTTCTCCCCCACCGTACGATTCTAGAAAATACTGAATATGGATTGGAAGTTCAAGGGATTGATAAGGTTAACCGTAAAGAACAAGCTATGGCGTCGTTAAAGCTAGTAGGTTTAGAAGGCTACGAAAACCAGCTCCCAAATCAATTGAGTGGCGGAATGCAGCAGCGTGTCGGTCTTGCGCGGGCACTTGCTAATGATACTGATATTCTATTAATGGATGAAGCATTCAGTGCACTTGATCCCCTTATTCGGAAAGATATGCAGGATGAATTACTTGATCTACAAACTTCAATGTCAAAAACCATTGTATTTATCACCCATGATTTAGATGAAGCATTAAGAATCGGTGATCGTATTGCATTAATGAAAGACGGTTCGATTGTTCAAATTGGAACGCCAGAAGAAATTCTAATGAACCCTTCAAATCAATATGTTGAAAGATTTGTTGAAGATGTAGATCTTTCAAAAGTATTAACAGCCAATCATGTAATGAAAAGAGCTGAGACAGTTCAAGTTGATAAAGGACCTCGAGTCGCTTTACAAATGATGAAGAAATTAGGCATATCCAGTATTTATGTGGTGGATAAGAGAAAAACACTGTTAGGAGCAATAACAGCAGCTGATGCTAAAGAGGCAGCCGAAACAGGAAAGACCTTGAATGAAATACTGGACATGAATATTCAAAAAGTAGGCGGAGAAACACTGCTGACAGATTTATTTGATCAAGTCTCAACGGCTACAATACCTGTCGCAGTAGTAGATGTAACCAACCGGATCCAAGGAATACTTGTAAGAGGTGCGGTAATTGGAGCACTCGCTGGTAATAATGATGCGATTAATGATTTTGAACATAATCCAACTGAATTTACCTCTGAGAAACTTTCTAAGGAGGTGCAGAACTAATGGAAGGACTGTTACCAAAACTTCCAATCGCACAATGGATTGATGTTTTTGTGGATTGGCTCACTGTCACTTTTGCGGTTGTTTTTGATGGTATTACGATCGCATTAGAAGGAATTGTCGAAGGAATGAATTCCTTACTCTCCTTCATCCCATCTTATATTTTTATGATTATATTAGCTCTTATCGCATGGAAAATAGCTAATAAAGGCATCGCCCTATTTACAATAATAGGTTTGTTCTTAATAGATAATATTGGTTATTGGTCTGGCATGCTTCAAACACTTTCGTTGGTGGTTACTGCCGTTATTATTTCTATTTTAATCGGATTACCTTTAGGTATATGGGCTTCTCAGAAAAATGCAGTACGGCAGGTTATTACACCAATGCTTGATTTCATGCAAACAATGCCTGCATTTGTATACTTAATCCCAGCCATTTTCTTCTTTAATATTGGGGTTGTTCCTGGAGTGGTTGCGTCTGTTATTTTTGCAGTACCGCCGACAATCAGGCTAACCATCTTAGGTATCAAACAAGTCCCAGCAGATATCATAGAAGCAACAGAAGCATTTGGTTCAACAACAGGTCAACGCCTCTTCAAGGTACAGCTTCCATTAGCTATGCCGACAATTATGGCTGGTATAAACCAAAGCATCATGCTTGCCTTATCAATGGTCGTGATTGCATCAATGGTAGGTGCACCTGGACTCGGTGCGGATGTTTACCGTGCAGTCACTCAAATCCAAATTGGAAAAGGTTTTGAGGCTGGTCTTGCAATCGTGGTCATGGCCATTATTCTTGACCGGATTACACAACATATAGGTGTTAAAAAACAAAAAAACTAGGGGGAAATGAACATGAAGAAAAAATGGTTATCTTTTTTAATGGTTCCGGCAATTGCTGTAGGATTAGCTGCATGTGGATCTAATGATGAAGTAGACGAAAATGCTACAATCGGAGATCAGGTAGATCATAAAATTATCGGTATTGATCCCGGTGCAGGAATTATGAAAGCAACAAATAACGTGCTTGATGAGTATGAATTAGATGATTGGACGTTGGTTGAAGGATCTGGAGCAGCAATGACTGCTTCTTTGAAAAAAGCATATAACCGGGAAGAGCCAATTATCGTTACAGGATGGAGCCCTCACTGGAAATTTTCTGAGTTTGATTTAAAATACTTAGAAGATCCAAAAGGAACTTTCGGTGATAAAGAGAATATCCATAGCATTGCAAGAAATGGACTTGAAGAAGATCATCCATCTGCACATAAAGTGCTTGAACAGTTTAACTGGCCGGAAAGTGCCATGAATGAAGTGATGGTTAAAATCACTGATGGTGAAGATCCTGAGCAAGCTGCTTCTGAATGGGTAGAGGCGAATCAAGATATGGTCTCTGAATGGACAGATGGTGCCAAAGAAGTTGATGGCGATAAAATCACTCTTGGATATGTCGCTTGGGATACAGAGATTGCCAGCACAAATGTTGTTGCAACAGTCTTAACTGACCTAGGCTATGATGTTACTTTGAGTCAAGTTGAAGCAGGCCCAATGTGGGCTGGAGTGGCTGAAGGAAGCCTTGATGCCCATATCGCTGGCTGGTTACCTTTAACACATGCTGATTACTATGAGAAATTCGAAGGCCAATTTGAGGATCTTGGATCAAATCTTGAAGGGACAAAAATTGGTTTAGTTGTTCCTGAATATATGGATGTTAAATCAATTGAAGACCTAAAAGAATAAGTCATTATTAGAAAACACCTGTCATGAATGGCAGGTGTTTTTTACATAGTAACGTCGTCGATCAAACAAGGAAAAGAAGCCGAATTACTAACGGCTTCTTTTTTACAATACTTATTCCTCTTTTGCTGCAACAGTCTCATTGCTAGTCTGATCCTTCAGTTCATAAGTCAATTGATTGATGCTTTCTTTAATATTTGATTTACCTGAAAAGCTTTCTAAAAGTTCTTTCACATCCAAGCCTGAGGACGCCTTCAATGATTCCTGCATCGTCGCCATCAAATTTGTCGCATAACCAGTTACTTTATTAGCACCGCCATTTTTCCCATCACTACCCGTATCGACTACCGTAATTTTATCAATATTTGATAATGGGCTTGCGACTTCCTTCGCATATTGCGGCAACATTTCTAATACCATATCCATTATGGCTGCTTGACCATACTGTTCGAATGCTTCAGCGATTTTTCGTTTAGCCTCCGCTTCTGCTAACCCTTTCAGTCTAATAACATCCGCTTCAGATTCCCCTTGAGCCCTTTGTGAATCTGCTTTTGCCAAACCATCTGCACGGACGCGTTCAGCATCCGCTCTTGCCTCTGCTTCTATTCGATATTGGTTTGCATCAGCTTCTGCAATTTGCTTACGTTTTTCTGCCTCGGCTGCCTGCTCTACAGAATAACGATCGGCATCTGCTTTCTTCTTAACCTCAGAGTCATATTGACGCTCTCTTCTCAAAATCTCTTTTTCTTCGAGTTCAATTTGCTTTTGTCTTTCTATGATCTTAATCTGCATCTCATGCTCTGTTACTTCCTGCTTGGCACGAGCGGTTTCTAAATCATACGCTTGGTCAGCTCTCGCTTTAGCGATATCTTGATCACGTCTATAATCAGCCATTTTCATTTGATTTTCTTTCTCAGCCTCGGCAATTTCTGTCGCACGCCCTAACTCTGCTCGCTGTGCATCCTTATCTGCCTCGGCGCGCTTAATACGCGTCTCTTTCTCCGCATCTGCTGTAGCGATATCCGCATCTCTTTTAACTTGGGCAATTCTAGGTTTACCTAGTGAATCTAAATATCCATTTTTATCACGCACATCTTTAATCGTAAATGAAACGATAATAAGACCCATTTTTGCAAGATCCTGTGATGCTACACGCTGTACTTCTTGCGAAAACTTATCCCGATTCTTATAGATTTCTTCTACAGTCATAGAACCAAGAATCGACCTTAAATGCCCTTCTAATACTTCCTTCGCTTCATTCTCTCTATCTTCCTTAGATTTCCCTAGAAACTGTTCAGCAGCAGTAGCTATTTCACCAATGGACCCGCCGATTTTAATAATAGCTGTTCCATCTGCCATTACCGGTACGCCTTGCTCTGTGTATACTTCTGGTGTAGAAACTTCAAGCTTGCTGGAAAGTAAACTAAGCGGCTCTGCTTGCTGGAATACTGGAAGTACAAAAGTTCCTCCACCGCGAATGATTTTTATACGGTTTCCTGCTTCATCTGTGTGCACTGTTTTATTGCCTAGATAACTCCCTGTGACAATTAACGCTTCATCCGGACCTGCAGTTCTATATTTTGTTACAAATACCCCTAATAATGCGATAATTAAAAATGCGACAATTCCTATTACAACCCAAATGATCATAATTGTTCCCCCTACCTACAAATTTTCATGTTTCATGACGATTACTGCGCCACTTTTTGTCTCTACAACTAAAACCTTCTGACCTTCCTCAATCTCATTGTTATCTATACTTGCTGCTGTTTTAGATATTCTGCCAGAATAACTTTCTATTAAAACCTCACCAAAACCATCTCTCGGTATTGGAAGAATGACTAAACCCACTCTTCCTCTTAACGAGTCTTCAGTGTAAGCGAGTGATTCTTCCGCAGATGACATAGGAATAAGAACAAACACATTCAAAAGAATATCTAAGAGCAATGCAATTCCAGCCGCAATTAATGCAATAATAAGACTATTAATAGATGTGAGATACTCCAATATAAAACCTGCTGCCGACATAAAAGTAATGAAGGCAAGAATTAAGACAGGATTTAAAAACCCTGCTGCTTCGCCAATTCCTTCAACGATATCCCCAAAAAACAAATATAAAATAATAAGACTGCCAGAAATAATTAAAGCGTATAAGTAAATCGTTTCAATAGGTAATCCAAATAATTCCATATGCATGCATCCCTATTCATAAATAAATTTTTGGCGCAAGCTCTAAACCTTTATATACCTGAACTCATTCAAGCTTCTCAAACTCATCAACTTAACACTCCTTTCAATAATAAGCTTTAGTTTTTTAACTCTATACCTTTATTACGAATGAATATAGAAAATGTTTCATTTTTATTGTTTTTTTCCAATTTCTTTTTGATTTTCATCTGAAGCAAAAGTATTAAGTATTTAACCCATCATTTATGAGGAAATTTTGATTGTATTCTTCTTTTACGACTAAAATCCTTGGGTCTTTAATCCCCAACAAACTTGTTTGCTGAAGTTTCTTTGCTGGTCTATGACCTTTCTATGTATTCTTGGCATCATTTACAATTTCCAGCATAAATTGTTTAGCAGAAAACAGATAATTTGGAGGGAATTAAATCTTTGACCAGAGTCGAGAAATTTCATGCAGCATCTAAAAACCATTTATCTAAACTAGCTATTATCTTGACCTTCTCAATTATTGCAATATTGATCAGCCTCTACTTTTATGCTAAAACTCAAATTGTAATTGAAACACCACAACAAGATCTTGGAGAAAAGGTGGTTGTAGAACTGCCTAGCGGCAAGCGTGTATTCACCTACGAAAACCTTGTTGTCCAAGAAGATGATAAGTTACTTTATAAAGGCGAAAGAAATACGCTTGATTTAACAGGCGGTGTTGTAATCTATAAGGACTGGAAGTAGCAGCATACCATTTGACAACGGAATAAGTATCACATATTATAAGCAAAACATATGAGGAGAAATTCATTTGAAGTTACTAAAGACATTGATGGCTTCGACCACTTCTAAGCTTTCTGCCATTACCAAAACAAAGCAACCGGATAATCATCCCTACCTATTTAAAAAAATAGCTCATCGTGGAGCGGCAGGTTACTGTCCAGAGAATACTTTTGCTGCCTTTGATCAAGCCATTGCAATGGGAGCAGATTATTTAGAGCTCGATATACAGCTGACAAAGGATAAACAGATGGTTGTTATTCATGACCCAACGATTGATCGTACTACGAATGGAAAAGGCAGAGTGAAAGATTATACGTTTGCTGAATTACAGAAATTTGATGCAGGAAGCTGGTTTTCTCAAGAATTTAAAAACGAAAGAGTTCCTTTATTTAAAGACGTACTAGCTAGATACTTACATCGAGTCGGGCTTTTAATCGAATTCAAAAAACCTTCCTCAAACGAAGGAATAGAAAAAAAGCTTGCTGAAGAGCTCATAAAGTTGCCACTAGACCAATTTGATCTTCAACATATCATTGTACAATCTTTTGATCTTGAATCATTAATGCGAATGCATGCTCATCTTCCGCAAATCCCGATAGGTCTATTAATTAATTATCCACTTCATAAACAAGAAATCATTCGTTTTTCCAATCAGGTGCAATATTTAAATCCAAAATGGTCAATGGTCACTCCCAAACTTTTGAAAGCCATTCATGATGAAGGTATGCATTCTTTTATCTGGACTGTTAACACACCAAGAGAATTCAATAAAGTTAAGGGATATCCAATCGATGGTATTGTCACAAATGACCTGGATTTATTCCAACAAGAAAAAGGCTAATGCAATTTTTAAGCATCTAGCCTTTTTCTTTATTTATGTGTTTCATCATTACTTCCTTTTAAATAATTGAGCGTATCTATATCGCAATCAGTGCCAAGCTGAAAATGACTCTTATATCGCTCTGGTCCCTTCCCAGTAATAAAGATCCAATCACCTTCCTCAGCTATTTCCCATAGGGTTTGGATGGCCAAGGTTCGATCCGGAATCACTTGTCCGTTTGGAAATGATCCATGAAAAGCTCTAAGATCCTCTAGCATATCTTCTTTTGACTCCTCATTTAAGTCATCCATCGTTAAAATAAATAGATCACTATATTTAGCAGACACCCGTATCATGTCTTCCCGTTTAGATCGGTCACGTCCACCACGGAACCCAAAAATATGATAAATATTGTTGGCTTTTTGATATTTCGCTGTTTGAAGACAATACTCAAAGGCATCCTTTGTATGTGCGTAATCTACAACAAACCGGGCGCCATGTTCGTTGAAAACTGATTCAAACCGACCAGGCACACCGGAAAACCTTGCAAGAGCAGCACGTATTTGCTCTGGCTTTAAACCAATTCTTAAACTAGTTACAAAAGCCATTGCTGCATTGTTGATATTATGAATGCCTTGGAGTGGTAAAAGAATTTTATAGTTTTTTCCTAAATGTTGAACAGTAAATGAAGTCTGACCATTCATTTGAATGTTTCCAATAAGGTACTCACCATCTGAGCCCACTAAACTCTGCGGAATACTCTCGTCTAACTCCCTAGCTAATAACTTTCCCCATTCATTATCCACATTAATAATGGACTCTCCCTCATCTTTTAACAATTTAAAAATCTTCTTCTTTTCATAATAATAATCATTCATATTGTGATGATAATCCAAATGATCATGGGAAAGATTAGTAAATAAAGCGAAATCCAATCTTATGCCTTCCGTTCTTGATTGATTGAGAGCATGAGAAGATACTTCAATAATGACAAACTCATCATTACTTTCAAACAATAAGCGCTGTAATTGAATCGCATCCGGTGTTGTATTGGATGAAGTGATCGTCTTATTATTTATGATATTAGAAACCGTTCCGATCAATGAGCAGGTCCTTCCTACTGACTGCAGAATATGTCTGATTAAATACGAGGTCGTGGTCTTCCCATTTGTACCAGTAACTCCAATCACCTTATGTTTTCCTGACGGATATTGATAAAAAAAGGCAGCAAGTTGACCGAGTGCCACTCTAGAATCTTTCACCTGAAAATAGGGAATAGGCAGCTCCTTCTCTAAATCCATTTCCCCTACAACTGCAATCACACCGTTCTGAATGGCCTCATCAATAAATTGATGACCATCACTATTTGTACCTTGAATCGCTACAAATAGATAGCCTGCTTGTACATTTCTAGAATCCAATTCTATCCCCATGATCGTTTTGTCTATAAGATTGATCTCGCTCCCCCTCCTATCCTTAAGGATGGCAGGTATATCGATTAATCTCATCTTGTGTTTTCTCCTTTGAATAGAAGCTCGCATCACTGTAGCAGATTTAAAAATAGTTCTATTGAAAGTAGGATAATAATCCTCTACTTTTTTTATTCCCAGAGGCAAAAAAAATATGCCCATAACGGGCAACATGCGAACAGGAATGTTTTTCTATA
Organism: Cytobacillus purgationiresistens; assembly: GCF_030813235.1. Taxonomy (GTDB): domain Bacteria; phylum Bacillota; class Bacilli; order Bacillales; family Cytobacillaceae; genus Cytobacillus; species Cytobacillus purgationiresistens. Next base: position 140,432 of record NZ_JAUSUB010000010.1, read on the forward strand.
AATAATATTAATTCAAAACTTTTTTCGAAAATTGCGCTAAATACTTTGCATTCAGCCGACTATGCTGTGAGATTAAATACGCTGATCTTGTTGCCCCATCTTTTCTTAGCGTATTAAGAGCCTCAATCATTCCCTTTTCTGTCTCCAGTCCGACGCCATGACCAAAATATTGATCATTACCCAAATAGACTGCATTCTCTCCTGTCCATATCGGATGTTTAAAATCAGGATTATAAAAATAAACAACATCTCCAGGAATAAAATCTCTGCCTACTCGCGTATCAATTCCTAAATCATGATCATAATTCCAATCCCAGACAAGCAGCCCTTGAAAAAGGGTATTAAACCTACTGACCGCAATAGAATCAAGCACAGCTTTATAAAAAAGAAGAACGATTGCAGTAGAGCATTCAAAAGAATATTCCTTGCTATTTAAAAACACATCACGAATAGCATCCGAAGGCATAATAAAAGGCTTCAATAAATATCCATATTTTGTTTTCGTCCAAATTTCTGGATTAAATTTAGAATGGTCAAACGGTGCAAATTCAGCTTGACTTTCATGTAGCTGTTTTGCAGCCCGTATAAGATTTTCCCTTAAAAGTAATTCAAATAAAAGTTGATGTAAAGTTTCGTATTGATGAATTTCCTTGCTCGAATCTAACGCCATATATATTTCCCTTTGAATCCCGCTCAAACGGTTCACATCTGGCTTAGGTGAAAATTGAACAAAAACCGTCATCATTTCCCCTCCTATTAAGAATGCGAAGGGCCTTGTTCAGCCCCGACAAGCATAAGACGCATAGGAAATGGAGGTTGGGTTTCGCCTCCAATTCCTATGTGGCTTATGACCT
>NZ_JAUSUB010000011.1 GCF_030813235.1 Cytobacillus purgationiresistens
TGTCTAGCTGCGGCTCCTAGCCCCTCGAGGTCTTAAGCCAAATCACCAATAAGGTAAAAAACAACCTTATTGATGAATCGTCTTAAGCTTGTCGGGGCTGAACAGCCACCTCCGCTTTTCGTGCTGTCTAGCTGCGGCTCCTAGCCCCTCGAGGTCTTAAGCCAAATCACCAATAAGGTAAAAAACAACCTTATTGATGAATCGTCTTAAGCTTGTCGGAGCTAAACAGTCGCCTCCGCTTTTCTATTACCCATTATGATATTTATACATCCAGAGAATACCTGATTTTAAAAGTCGTGCGACACGGCCTGTGATTGGTCGTTCTGCTACTAGACCAAAACCGTGTTTCTTTCCTAGTGATCCCATTACGCCTTTTAATTTGATAACTGGGAGCGAAGCTGGGAGTTCTTCGCCTTTCCAGCGTTTTAGAATGACTTGGACAATTTGTTCTGCTTGTCCTTCTGCTAGTTGAGCACTTGGTGCATGTGGCAGGCTTGCGCAATCCCCCACGACATAAACGTGTTCGTTGTCGGGGATATTATGATATTTCGTCAGGACAACACGGCCTTGTTTATCCGTCTCTGTCTTCATTTCGCGGACTACTTTGTTAGGCTGGATCCCAGCAGTCCAAACAATAACATCACTATTCACCGGTTCGTCATGGTTGTAAAGAATGCCTTCCTCCACACGTGTGATGTTAGAGTTATTAATAAGTTCGACGCTGCGTGTATTAAACCAATTTTCGACATACTTACTTAATCTTTCCGGGAAAGCAGATAAGATGCGATTTCCACGGTCAAAAAGTTTGATTTTTATGTCAGGTCGGCTCTCGTTTAATTCTGAGGCAAGTTCAATGCCACTTAACCCAGCTCCGATGATAGAGACTACAGCACCTGAAGGCAGATTGTTAAGTGTTTGATATGTTCTACGAGATTTTTCAATAGATTGAATACTATGTGTGTAGATGTCCGCACCTGGAACGTTATGATATTTATCCTCACAGCCGAGGCCAATGATTAAATCATCGTAAGAAACAGGTTCTTCATTAAGTAAATGGACCTTCTTTCCTTCCAAATCGATTTCCGATATTTCTCCATACTTTATATGCAATCTTGGATGTTCTGGGTATGAAACGCGAATATGCTGGTCGGAAATGGTTCCTGCAGCTAGTGCGTAGTACTCAGTCTTAAGACAATGATATGGTACACGGTCGATTAAAGTAATAGAAACATCTTCAGGAAGCTGATTCGGCAAAAGTCGGGCTAATACCCTCATTCCCCCGTAACCTCCACCAAGTATCACAAGATTTTTCATAAAATATATCCCCTTTGTGTCCGTACTAAAAAGCGGTAAAAACCAATAAAGGTAATTTGGTTTATCATAAGGTTCCAAATTATCTTAAAAAAATAAAAATAATTGAGTTAAACAGCTTAATCCAATAAAAAGTATAACGAAATTATTATTAAATCACAACAGGTATAAGACGGAAACTTGACAATCAGCGTCAGAGAGATAATATTCTGTGTATTTCGAGTTAGTTTTTAGAATTGTTAAAATTATCGTAAAAATGGTTGCACATAGTCGGTAAAACAAGGTAGGATAACGAGTGTAAAGAGGTGAAGGTATGGTGAAGCCAATAATCGAGTTTTGTGTGAGCAACATAGCAAGTGGTGCACAAGAGGCTTTTGAAATGCTGGAAAAGGATTATGATTTAGATGTGATTGAATACGGATGCCTAGGGTATTGCGGCAAGTGTTCAAGCCTTTACTTTGCTCTCGTTGATGGCAATGTCGTGACTGGAGATAACGCAAAGGAGCTAGTAGCGAATATATATCAATTTCTGGAAGATAATCCGATGTTTTAATTTGTACCAAATGCTCTGATGATTGAGTATAATGTTAAATATAGTGGAAAAAAGATGCATCAGTTGAGGACTGCTTAAAACCTGTATATACTATAGATATAAATACAATATATAAATTCAATTGGAGGGAAAGAAAAATGAATGATGTTGTTTTGATTACGGAAGCCGCAGCCCTTCACATTAAAGATATGATGAAACAAAATGAAGAGGAAAATGCATTATTGCGTGTATCTGTTAAAGGCGGAGGCTGCAGTGGCTTATCATACGGTATGGGATTTGCTCATGAAGTGGAGGAAAGTGATCTTCAACTTGAGCAGCATGGACTTCAAGTTTTAGTTAGTAATGAAGATGCAGGGATTCTGCAAGGAACAAAGATTGATTATAAAGAATCCATGATGGGCGGCGGCTTTACAATTGAAAACCCTAACGCTATTGCATCATGTGGCTGCGGATCTTCATTTAGAACTGCAACTAAACAGGGTACTCCTGAAGAGTGCTAATCGCAATAAGTATAAACGATGTCCTGGTTTTTGGGACATCTTTTTTTGTCTATAGCTATTGACCAAAAGAGGAAGGCTGTTCCTAAAAGATTTTTTAGGAACAGCCTTTTTAAAAAAACCTGACTGTGCATTAAAGGCTTGGATATAAATACATCCCCGTCCAGCGCCAAAAGGTAAAATAAAATGCGAGCATGAGTAAAATATACAGCGGTAAAAGGACAGTGCTAATTTTAATTAAATCACTGGCATGAAAAGAACGATCGCTCTCCTCGTAAAACAGCATCAATGCTTTCGAGCAAACAGGAAACGTTATACAATAATTCATCCCTATTAAGCTAATAAATACAATTGCTGATGCATTTACTCCTATACTTTGGCTAAACAAAATCAACCCTGGGATAAAGACAATAGCACGAGTAGTATGCGAGGTAATATACAGATGGCTCGTGGTGGTAATAAGTAAAATAAATGTGACTAAGAGCCATTCTGGCGCCTCATTGAATAGTGGTAAAAACATGAATAGCTTTTTCTCAATCCATAAAATCACCCCGTTTTCAACAAGCACTTTCCCGAGGGCAGCTGCAGCAGCAACAAATAAAATCAAATTCCATGATACGGCTTTAATGCCCTGCTTCCATGAAATCACTCCAAATCCAGGCGCCATTGCTAAAATGGCACCAATCATTGTGATAAAAGAGATATCGTAACCATGTACGCTTTCAGTTGTCCAGCCGATTATCATAAGGATAAGTAAAAGCAATGTAATCTTTTCTTTGTTATTAAGGGCTTTTCCTGAGGGAGTGCTAGGTATCGAAGTGTTTTCTTCGATGTTTTTAGACCCTTCCTTTGGCCAGAGCATACGCTTCATAATGAATACAGATAAAACCGTTATTACGATCGAAAAGGGCACTCCCCAAACTAACCACTGCAGAAAGGAGATGGATTGATCGGAAGCAGATTCCAGCAATCCTATCCCGATTAAATGCGATCCAGCGCCAATTATAGTAGCAGAGGTACTCATTAAGATAACGACCGGTGCCATTAAGGAGAGTACACTGCGTTCTTTTGCAGTAAACCTAGAACTTAGATTTTCCAGCATTGGCATCGTTATAGCTGCACGCCCGGATGTTGAAGGAATAAAGAAAGCTGAAGTAATTAACACAGAGGTCAAACCAGCTATAATCCTATTTTTCCTATTAGATTTCCTGATAATATAATAGCTGAATCGATCTGCTATTCCTGAATGTTTAACAGCTTCGCCAATGATAAACGAGCCTACCATCAACCATACAACTTCCTCTGCTAACGACTGATAAAGGAGCTCGGGTTCACTTGCTTTCATTAATACAATAAATATAATGAGCGAAACAGCCACATATCCTGCAGGGATTTTAGTTCCTGCCGAAAGAACGATTGCCGAAAGAAAGGCAAATAATGATACCTTGGCAGCATAATCCAGACTGTCAATCATAACGATGAAAATGAGGAAAAAAATATGAATACCGACTATTACTTGAGTAGAGACGGAATACTGATTTAAAATCTTCATTTGATGATGTTTTACATCATGCTTTGCCATTCGTGTGCTCATTTTTGAAGAATTCCCTTATTAAAATTCCTTCTGTTGGCAATTTTTAATCCAATGGCGACTTGGCGAATGACAGATTCCGTGCTTTCTTCAATCCAACTAGATGCCAGAAGCATAGATTCTTCCAATGATACAGGCTTTTGAATGATGCTTAAAAAAGCATCAATACCTGCAGCATAGTTGGATGCAGCACCTTCACCAATTGTCCCTGTTATAGCGATGACAGGGATATGGTACTGTTTTGCTATCCTTGCTACCTCAGATGGTATTTTGCCATTTGGAGTCTGGAAGTCCAGACTTCCTTCCGCTGTTATTACAACGTCTGCCCCAGCGATTTTTTCTTCCATTTGGATATAGTCCTTAATTATATCGAAGCGCGGGTGTAGGATAGCGCCTGTAAATGCAATGAGTCCTGCACCTAATCCTCCGGAAGCTCCGCTACCAGGCATGAATCTGACATCAATTGAAAGTGATTCACTAATTAATTTTGCATAATGCTCCAACGCGAAAGATAATCGTTTTACCTGCTCAGGCTTAGCTCCTTTTTGTGGCCCGAATACATTTGCAACGCCTTTTTTTCCGCATAATACGTTGTGCCAGTTACAGGCAACGTCAATTTTTACAGTAGTTAACCTTTTATCCAGCTGAGAGTCTTCTATATAGTTGACCTTTAATAAATCCTCCCCTCCATTGATATCAACAATACGGTGTTCACAGTCGAAAAATCGGATACCAAGGGCCTGTGCCATTCCGGCGCCTCCATCTGAAGTTCCTGAATCTCCACAGCCTATCAGAATGCGGTCTACTCCACAATTAAGAGCGGCAATAATGAGCTCGCCTACTCCGAATGTAGTAGTCTTTAAAGGATTTCTTAGCTCAAGTGGCACCAGTTTGAGCCCCGCAGCGGCAGCCATCTCGATGACTGCTGTACGTGTGTTATTTTCTATAAACATACCAAAATAACTTTCAATTTTTTTGCCAACAGGTCCTGTCACTTCTTTATAGATTAATTCTCCGCCTTTTAGTTTTATAATCTTTTTAGCAAACCCCTCTCCACCATCAATCATTGGGACAATTTCTATGTCAGTGTAATCACCAATTCTCATAACACCACGTGCCATTGCTAAAGCAACATCCTCTGAATCCAAACATTCCTTAAACCCTGACGGTACGATTACTATTTTCATCTTAGTACCCCTCCTTGCAATCTTGTATTTATAATGTAAATGGATAAATTTAATATCTAATGAGAGGATGATTAGAATAAGGTTAGAAAAATTAGTAATAAGTACCTGAGTTTAAGATAGGGCTATCACTTATATTTTTGTTCATTATGCTCTTCAGCTAAAAGTAGTTAAAGCATCTACTGGGCAAAGTGTCTTATTTTTTTCCCCCGCATGGACTAGAAAATGATTTCCGCAGTTAATTCTGCTAATCTTGAGGTGAATCCAAATAAACAGGAGGTATGTAATGAATAAGGAATCAATTCTTGTGATAGAAGATGAGGAAAAAATTGCAAGGTTATTGGAACTGGAATTGGAATACGAAGGCTATGCTGTTACAAAAGTGATAGATGGAATAGAGGCCTTAGCTATATATAGATCAAAAAAATGGGACTTGATTTTATTAGATATAATGCTCCCTGGAATAAGCGGGATTGAGCTGTTGCGGAGGATAAGAGCAAATGACCTTCAGACACCTGTCATTTTATTAACAGCAAAAAGCTCTGTAGAGGATAAAGTATCTGGGCTTGATCTTGGTGCGAATGACTATATGACAAAGCCTTTCCAAATTGAGGAGCTGCTGGCAAGAGTACGTGCAGCATTACGTTTAAAGGTAGCTGAACAGAAGGATGAAAATAACGAATGGCTGCAAATTTCCGACCTGAAATTAAATGAAAGAACGAGGGAAATAAGTAGAGGAGAAGTGCAAATCGAATTGACACCGAGAGAATTTGATTTGCTCGTTTACTTGATGATCAACAAACAGCAAGTGTTAACTCGTGATCAAATTGTGGAGGCTGTTTGGGGTTATGATTTCTTAGGTGATACGAATGTCGTAGATGTTTACATTCGTTATATCAGGAAGAAAATCGACGCTCCAGACAATCCATCTTTAATCCATACGATCCGAGGTGTCGGTTATGCAATCAGGGAAACAAAATGAAGCTGAAGAATAGAATCAACCTATATACTTCAATCCTATTTATTTTCCTACTGATTTTGATGAATATTTCGATATATTTTCTCTTTAGTAACTTGATTTTAGACAGTGAGCTTGAGCGGGCTAAAGAAGAAATAGAAAGGACGGCTGCATCATTTAACGAGTCGCTTGAGTCAGTACCTCAAGATAATTTGCTTAATGCATATGCCCCCGTCGATGGTATGATCCGCATTGTGAAAGAAAATTTGGATTTGAAAGCGCCAATAACTGCCAGTTCTTCTTATAAACATAAGATTAAAAAAGAATACTTTACAAATGAAGTAATTAAAATTATCCGTAACAACGATACATATACCTTTGGGTCCATCCCAATTATTTTGCCAGATGGAGAAGTAGCCAATTTGCAGATAGCAAAGAGCATAGAAAAAACAGCTGAAAATTTGATGATATTAAGGCTTGTTCTTATCGCTGTTACACTAGTTGCGATGGTCCCAGTGATTATCTCAAGTCGGCTTCTCGGAAATCTAATCATTTCCCCCATCACCTCAATGATAAAAACGATGGCTGAAATCAGACAGAGCGGAAAATTTAAACGCTTGTCATTAAAGGGGAAATCCGGAGATGAACTCCATGAAATGGGAGAGACCTTTAATCACATGATCGATTTGCTTGAGGCAAACTTTGAAAAGCAAAAGCAATTTGCGTCCAATGCCTCCCATGAACTAAAAACGCCGCTAACTGTCATAGAAAGCTATGCAAGTCTATTAAAGAGAAGGGGGAAGAGAGAACCTGAAATATTTGCGGAATCGATTGAGGCCATTCACTCGGAAGCGATTAGAATGAAGGATATGACGGAGCAACTTTTATTGCTGGCAAGACATAATGAACAATGGAATATAGAATGGTCCAATGTAGATGTCACAGAGTTCACTCAGGCTTCAGCGAGAGCTTTTCAGAATGCATACAACAGGAATATTGTCGTCAAAAGTGATTCAAATCCAGTCATTAAAACAGATGAACAAAAACTGAAGCAGCTGCTATTTATTTTCCTTGATAATGCAAGAAAGTATAGTGAGGATGATATTACAGTATTGATCGGTGAAAAAGATAATGTGCCATTTATTCGAATGACAGATAGTGGAATAGGCATCAGCCGTGACGATTTGCCCAAGGTGTTTGACCGCTTTTATCGTGTCGATAAAGCAAGATCAAGAAAAACGGGAGGGGTTGGACTCGGGCTATCCCTTGCCAAGGAAATTGCGGATGCAATAGATGTTGATGTTGAACTGGAGAGTATAGAGGGAGTTGGAACGACTGCCACATTATTTTTCAGGTGAATTCTATGCAACAATATAAAAAATAAAATAACCATTCTCAGCTTTTTCTCATTTTTATTTATGATAATAGAGGGAAAAGAGATCTGTGGGGTGTAAGAATGAATAATAAAAGATGGATATTGATTGTGTCTAGTGTTCTCTTTCTAATTGCAGTTTTTTTTATTGGATCGCAATGGGAAAAGCTGAACCCTTCTGCGGAATTTTTAACAAAAGAAGAGGCTAGCACGATAATCGAAGACAGATATAAAGGAAAAGTATCTGAAATCAGTTTATCTAACGGACAGTTCACGATTGAAATGGTTAAAAATGAACGGGATTATTTAATTTCCATGGACGAAAAAACTGGGGAAGTTTTATCTTTAGATAACATAACAAAAGTAAATAAGACGATTGATGAAAAGACTATAAAGGATACTCTAGTGGAGTCAGGAAGGGAAATCATATCGTTGGAAAAGAAGCTGGAGGAAGGAAAGGAAATATTTGTCGCGGAAGTGAAAGAGGAAAATGGTGAAGTATTGATAAAATTAGATGCAGGATCTGGAAAGGTTCTTTCGGAAAAAGCGATTGATAAGTCGGTTGAAGAAGAAGCTCCAAAAATATTATCAGAGGCTGAAGCAATTGAAATTGCTTTAGAAGCTGTGAAAGGTACTGTTGATGATGATATTGAATTTGAAAGAATAGGGGGTCACGGCTATTACTTAATTGAAATCGAGACAGATGATGACAGAGAAGCAGTTGTCCAAGTTCATGCTATTACAGGAGTTGTGAAAATTTCATGGGAAGATTAATTACTTAATTATGCTATTCTCATCAAATTCTAATGTTTCTTTCCTTTTTCTCTAATCTTAGCCGGTTATATTGTAATTGTAGATAAGGTGAATGAAAAAAGGAGGAAATAAACATGCGAAATAAAATGGTAATTGGACTATTAGCAGCAGGCGTTATTCTTGGAGGTGCAGCTGCAGTCGGAGCAACAGGTCAGGATAGTAAGGTTAACACTCCGAAGGCAAACGATCATAAGGAATTGATAACGATGGATAAGGTAAAGGAAATTGCTCTGAAAAAACAAGCCGGTGAAATAGAGAGCATTGAATTAGAAAGCCATTTAGGTACAGAATATTATGATGTTGAAATTGAAAATGGCAAAATAGATTATGACATTCATATTGATGCAATGACGGGAAAAGTCTTGTCAGTAAAAGAGGATCATGATGGTGACTATGATGATGTCGGTGAAACTGGCAGTCTCTCAAGCAAGGACTTACTGCCGGAACAAGAAGCATTAAAAATAGCTGAAAAGGCTGTAAATGGAAAAGTTGTTGAAATGAAATTGGATAAAGATGATGGTTTGGCAGTTTATGAATTCGAGCTGAAAACAGATCGAGGAGAAGCAGAAGTTGAAATCAATGCGGTTACCGGAGAAGTTTTGGACTTGGAAAATGATTTAGATGATTAATCCTTATTAAAAGGTTGCCGGTGACTTTTCTCATTGAAATAAAAATAGAAAAAAAGCTGTCCTAAAGGTCATTTACTTCGAGACCTTATTGGACAGCTTTTTGATATTTTAAAACATGGAAGTGCTATGCTTAGGCTGAACTCTTGCTTTTGGATCAATGAATGTTTTTGCATGGCTAACGGCGACTGGTGCCTCACCGAAACCACAAGCGATTAACTTCACTTTACCATCATAGGTACAGATATCTCCAGCGGCATATACACCTGGAATATTTGTCTCCATTTTTTGGTTTACGACTATTGAATTCTTTTCGATGTCAAAGCCCCAATTTTTTATTGGTCCAAGTGAGGACACAAAGCCGTAATTAACGACAACAGCATCTACATCAAATACCTCTTTTTCTTCATCTCCAACTTTTTCTAAGATTACTTGCCTAATTCCGTCTTCATCTCCAACTAATTCGGAAGGAATATAAGGTGTCTTAATTTTAACCTTAGAATTATTGAGATTGTCAACACTATGCTCATGCGCGCGGAATTTATCTCTGCGATGGACAATGGTTACTTTTTCGGCAATTGGTTCAAGCATCAATGCCCAGTCTACAGCTGAATCTCCACCACCGAAGACAACCACTTTTTTGCCAGCAAAGTGATTTAAATCATCGATATAATAATGAAGGTTTTTTCCTTCATATTGTTTTGCACTCTCAAGTTCTAATCGGCGAGGTTGAAAAGCTCCGTTCCCAGCAGTAATAATGACGGATTTGGAATAGTGAACATCCTTATCCGTAACTATCTTAAATGTACCATCTGCCAGTTTTTCCAACTCTTCTACTGATTGCTCGAGTGAAACTGTTGGGTCGAATTTAGCCATTTGCTCTTTCAAATTGTCGACTAATTCTTGTGCACGAACTTTAGGAAAACCTGCCACATCATAAATGTATTTCTCTGGGTAAAGCGCTGATAATTGACCTCCGAGCTGAGGTAAACTTTCTATAATATTAACAGAGGCTTGCCTCATACCGCCGTAAAAGGCTGTGAATAGGCCAGTAGGGCCTCCTCCGATTATGGTTATATCATGTATCTTTTGCTCTGTGCTCACACTAAATCCCCCCGAGTAATTTAAGTTAGTTTTTATAATTTTAACACAAATGTATGAGATTCTGTAACATTTGTACCTACTATTACAGGTGCAACAAAGAATTTTTTAATTGTTTAATTAGGTAAAGGTGAAAAGTGGATTTATTTATAAAAAATTGTATAATTCATTGTTTTAATGCCGTATTACTTCTATTAAAATGTTTGTTAAAATCAGGTAAGTATTATGGGGATTTTTATTAATTCCCTTCCTTGGATTTACAAAAATCTTAAAATTCTCAAAGTGCGATTTTAGCTTGAAAATCAGGTGGAAAAGGAATAATATGAAGTAGGAGATATAATATTAATTTTTTGTGACATTTTTCGAACATTTTCTTGTCCTTCTTCGTGAAGAAAATCACAAACTTCTTTTTCATAAATAATGAGAAGAAAGTGGAGAATAAGAAGCAATATAAAATAATTTTTAAAGGTGGAAGTGATACACTTGAGAAAGCCAAAAATCGTTATTTTAGGTGCGGGTTACGGTGGATTAATGACTGCGACTCGTTTGCAAAAAGCAGTAGGAGCTAATGAAGCAGAAATTACCCTAGTCAACAAAAATGAATACCACTATGAAACAACATGGCTTCATGAAGCATCAGCAGGTACATTACACCATGACCGTGTTCGTTACGATATTAGTAAGGTCATTGATCGCAACAAAGTAGAGTTTATTCAAGGTACGGCTGTTGAAATCAAAACTGAAGAGAAGAAAGTTCTCCTTGAAAAAGGTGAATTAGAATATGATTATTTAGTAGTTGCTCTAGGCGGAGAGTCTGAAACATTCGGTATTAAGGGCTTAAAAGAATACGCTTACTCAATCTCTAACATCAATTCAGCACGCCAAATTCGCGAGCATATTGAATATCAATTTGCTACTTATAACACAGAAAAAGAAAAAGATGATACACGTCTGACAATCGTTGTTGGCGGAGCAGGATTCACTGGTATCGAATTCCTTGGTGAATTAGGAAACCGTATTCCTGAACTATGCAAGGAGTATGATGTTGACTTCGAAAAAGTTAAAATCATCTGTGTAGAAGCAGCACCAATGGTTCTTCCTGGATTCGATCCTGAGCTTGTTGAATATGCCGTTGCTCACCTAGAGAAAAAAGGTGTTCAATTCCGTATTGGCACAGCGATTAAAGAAGGAACTCCAGAAGGAATTATCGTTGCTAAAGGTGAAAATGACGTTGAGGAAATCAAAGCTGGCACAGTGATCTGGGCAGCTGGTATCCGCGGAAACGCAATCATTGAAAAATCAGGTTTTGAAGCAATGCGTGGACGTGTGAAAGTAGAAGCGGATTTAAGAGCCCCAGGACATGATAATGTATTTATTGTTGGAGATAGCTCTCTAATGATCAATGAAGAAATCAATCGTCCATATCCTCCAACTGCACAAATTGCAATGCAACAAGGAGAAGTGGTAGCACGTAATCTTGCAGCACTTATTCACAATAAATCAGAGCTTGAAAGCTTTACGTATGACAATAAGGGTACAGTTTGCTCATTAGGTGAGCACGATGCAATCGGTGTAGCTTTTGGTAAGAAAATGGTTGGTACAAAAGCTTCATTCATGAAGAAAATGATCGACAACCGTGCGTTATACATGATTGGCGGCGCGTCACTTGTAGCCAAAAAAGGTAAGTTCAACGTACTATAATTCATAGACTCAAGAGGGAGCAGACTGCTAATTAGTGTGCTCTCTTTTTTTTGAAAGATAAGAAAGTATAAGATTTCCATTAGAATGATGTCTCCAGCGCCTATCGCCTATCAAACTTCAGGCCTCCTCCTTTGTGATAAGTCAACATCGGTTCGCTATCGCTCACCCTATTTCCTTTATCGAAAGGAACAAGTCTGTGTTTGAATGCCAACAGGAATTAGGTCATGCAGACGTTGCTCCACAGGACTTATGGCGCCCTTACTATGCGATCATTGGAGAACAAGGCGCTCGCGCATTCTAAGTAGATTTCATTTTAAAAGGGGTTTTGGGATGGAACAGAAGAATGAAAGAGGAAAAGTATGGCTGGCGGTTTCAGGACTCCTTATTTCATCTGATCAAAAATGGCTTGTTGTAAAGAAAAAATATGGCGGGCTAAAGGGGATGTGGTCCCTTCCGGCAGGGTTTGTCAATCCAGGTGAAACAGTTGATGAAGCGGTAGTTCGCGAGGTGAAAGAGGAAACTGGAATTTCGAGCACCGTCAAGGGGTTAATTGGCATGCGAACAGGGGTCATTAAAGGTGATATTAGTGATAATATGATGATTTTTCTTTTGGAAGCAGAAGAACAAAATCTAATCGTACAAGAAGATGAATTATATGATGTCCAATTTATGGATCCTAAGGAATTGATTGATAGTGCAGATTCCTCGGTTATGCTGCGTTACATATTGGAAAAGTCTGATGCGGCGCCAAAACTCGGGATTGAAGGCATTGACCCAGGAATACAGTTCGGATATACTGCATATCGGTTATTTTTGTAATGTTCAGAAATCTTGAGAATAAAAGAGTATTTTTAAGAATGAATAGGTTGTATACGTTTACATAGTTGGTTTTTACTAATTTTTGAGGCTTTCCATTTTTCTTATTTTTCTGTATTCTTTAGTTATTATCAGAAAATTCAATTCCAAGGGAGATGAACAACATGTCAGTAAAAACTTTTGAATCTAAAGAATGCATCTATTGCTCAGGTAAAGGATATTTTCAACTAATCCTTGGTGGATCGGAAACATGCGCCTGCTGCGGTGGATCAGGTAAGAAAAAAGACTAAATTATTAAAGCTCCGCCAGATAGGCGGAGCTTTTTATTTGTACATAGAATGATAACTTTTGGCATTTTTTATTGACTCCTTTTTATACATTCAGTACACTAAATATTGATGTGCTAAGGGAGGACAAGCTTTTATGCAGATGACCATTTTTATATTGCCGATTTCCATGCTGCTCTTTTTCGTTTTATTTTTCGGAATTGGATTTATTTTGAATATGCTATTGAGAATGTCGTGGATCATGGCAGTGATTTACCCATTCATCACGATTTTAATTATTGATAAAGTACGTTTTATTGAATATTTTAACAATACAAAAGATTCTTTCTCTAGTCTTTGGACAGAAATAACTAGCTTAGCTATTGCAGATGTTTTGATTTTAAGCAGCGGGATGGCTGGTGCCATTGTAGCAGGAATTGTTATTAAGATGCTACGCAATAGAGGATATAGAATGTTTTAACTAAAAAGGCTCTGCATGCTTATGCAGGGTTTTTTATTTTGACATTTTTATAGTAAAAAGCAGTTATATAATCCGTAATATTATAGATGAATTAAGGTGGATTTTCGTTGATGTTGCAGGAATTAAATGAATGTGAATTCACCATTTGTTTGTGGCTTCTCTTATAAAATATGAATATTTCTCTGTGAGATGGGAAATGACTATTGTTGGGAGGAGTGAATTTTTATATGTTACTTTTAAAAAGATGGACCAAACGAGTGTTGATGTCAACATTGTTTATTGCTGCTTTATTAACGACGTTTCATTCAATTTCCGGTGTGGAGGCAAAACAGGTTGTTGATTATGTCAATAAGGATTTAACATTAGAAGCAAACAAGGATGAAGAATGGTTTAAAATGGATCATCCCTTTAAGTCTATGGGGGTTGCTTTTAAACAACTAAAACATGCAGTAAGTGGAGAATCAAAGATTTCTGCCAGTACAGCGGTTGTGGATGAAATTCCTACATTAGAGGATTCGTTTGATTGGACGCAATATAATACAAAGGAAGTTATTGCAACAGGCTATACGGCATTTTATGAATCAACAGGCAAGAACCCAGATCACCCTGAGTTTGGGATTACCTATTCAGGTGTGAAGGTGAAACGGGACTTATATTCTACAGTAGCGGCAGATTTAAATGTATTTCCAATCGGGACCATTCTCTTTATTCCAGACTACGGTTATGGAGTTGTTGCAGATAAAGGGGGAGCAATCAAAGGTGACAAGCTCGATCTTTACTATGAAACAGTCGATGATGTCTACAATCTATGGGGCAAGAAAACACTAGAAGTCTTCATCATTTCCATGGGAGATGGCACCTTAACTGAAGAAACACTAACTGAGCTAAACGAAAACGAATCCATGCAAGTATTCAGACAGCAATACAATTAGAACATATTGCTGCTTAATTAAATTTGGGTGCCTGTCACCTACAAATTTCGACAAAATTGAAGGCAACTCCTTTTGGAGGTTGCCTTCTTTGTTTTAAGGTGAGTGGTTCTTGTTGTGTTTGTTCGATGCATGGACTGCGTTGCTGTGTTATTTGGGTACCTGAGTTAGTGAGCTGTCTAGTTGATTGTAGTGTTCTGGATGCAGGAGTTGAGCGAGCTTGATGGCGCCTTCAAGTAACCGGGGGGAAGGTCTGCAATAGAGTTCCTCCTCGAGAACATAGACTTTGTTACTTTTGATTGCATCTAGGGCGGACCATCCTGGCCGTTTGTGAAGAATTTTTGGATCGACTTTCTTTCGTCTTACCCCGACCCATGCGAGACAGATAGTATCAGGATTTCTTTTACGTACATCCTCCCAATCTGTTTGGACATTTGCGATTTTTTGATCCCGAAAGAGATTATGAGCCCCGGCAAGTTCACTGATTTCAGTAAGCCAATTTACCTCACCTGGCGTAAATACAGGCTTTGGCCACCATTCCCAATAGATAGATGGCTGGCTCTGTATATTTTTTGCAACCCCTTGCATGAGTTGAATTTTTTTCCGAAACTCATTTGCAGCTTTTTCTCCGACTTCAGGTTCACCTAATGCCTGTGCAACAGAAAGTAAATCCTTCTCTATATCCTCGAGGCCTTGTGGGTCAAGTATTAAGTAAGGAATATTTCTTTCTTCAAGTCCAGCAATATTCTTTTCCATACCAGGGACACTAAGTGAAGCTAAAACTAAATCTGGATAAACATCTTCCAGCTTATCCAGATCAATTGATAAATCAGGTCCAAGCCTTGGCAGTGTGTTTATGGCTTCTGGCCAGTCTGAATAATCGTCCACAGCTACAAGCATGTCTGTCAGGCCCAAATAAGCGACAATTTCAGTGTTGCTTGGGCAAAGCGATGCGATTCTCATCGTTTTTCTCCTCTCACCTATCAATTACAATGAAACAAAATAATGAAGTAGCAAAGTTAAGAATACGCCTGTTAGACCGCCAAAAAGGACTTCAATCGGTTTATGACCTAGTAATTCTTTTAGTTCCTTACGCTTTTCCTGTTCAGGCTTCTTTGGCCACATTTTCGCTTCAACCATAATTTTATTAAAGTCTGTAACGAGTTGATTTAACACAATTGCCTGTTCACCAGCTTGTCTGCGCACCCCTGTCGCATCAAACATTGTAATAATCGCGAACATTGCGGAAATGGCAAAAGCCATTGAATCCAAGCCTGCATCTAATGCAACCCCTGTCGATAAAGCAGTAACCGCAGCAGAATGAGAACTTGGCATACCGCCTGTACTTGTCAGCAAGGACCAATCTAACTTCCTAGTTGCAATAAAGTTAATTGGCACTTTGACAAACTGTGCAAAGAAGATGGCTGCAAGTGCTGCCCAAAGAGGGAAATTCAAAAATAACTCCATATTAATAACCACACTCTCTTCAATCAATTTTTGACACCCATCTGTAAATGATTGTCTACAATGGTTACTCCACATGTATCAGGCATCCTGTATAAAATGATGGAAGTTACAGAGATGATCATTAGAGGGATGAGCAACGCAATCATAGGGGCATATTTTATATTATTAATAGGGTAGCATAAATAAATTACATTTGAAAATTGAACCATACATTTTTTAGTGATATTTAATAATAGCTACAAAAGGTTAGAGAGTCGAAATATTGGGTAAAATTCGATATAATAAAGATATATTCTATGGGGGTGAGCTTATGTTTACTGTAAAACAAGAAAGTCTGTATTCTACAAGCCATGAATGCTTGATTGTAGGTGTATTTGATGCGCCGAATAAATTTGAAGGCAGCCTTGCTAAAGCAGATGAAATATTTGAAGGTCAACTTAAGGAGTTTGTAAAAAGCGGAGATATCTCTGCAAAGAAGAAAACCATCTCAAAAATACATACGTTTGGAAAGATAGGTGCCAACCGCTTATTGTTCGTAGGACTTGGCAAGAAAAATGAATATTCATTTGATGTTCTCCGAGAATCACTAGGGAAAGCGTTTAAGGAACTAAAACAATCAAAGCTAGAAGAAACAGCGATCTATCTGGATTCATTGATAACGGATGAACAGATGGACACACTTGATGCTGCACATGCAGTGGGTGAAGCATTTTCAATGGCAACCTATCAATTCGAAGGCTATAAGCAAAAATCAAATGAGCCCGATAAAAAAATTGAGAAAATCACCGTTTACACAGAAGCCGATAAAGATGATACCATGGCGGCACTAACGGTCGGTTATGCTTATGGGAAAGGAACGAATTCAGCAAGAACACTCGTTAACCTTCCGGGCAATATGCTGACAGCTACAGAGATGGCCAAGTATGCTGTGAAGCTGGCGGATCGTTATGACTTTGAAGTTGAAGTATTGGAAAAGAAAGATCTCATTGAGCTTGGCATGGGTGCCTTTCTGGCTGTTAACCAAGGATCTACGGAACCTCCTAAAATGATTGTCTTGAAATATCAAGGTAAAGAAAATTGGGATGATGTCATTGGGCTTGTAGGGAAAGGCATTACCTTTGATACAGGTGGATATTCAATCAAACCTAAAGATGGAATCGTAGGAATGAAAACGGATATGGGCGGTGCGGCGGCTGTCCTTGGCGCGATGGAGATTATCGGAGAACTGAAGCCTGAACAAAATGTGGTTGCAGTTATTCCATCAACAGATAATATGATAAGCGGATCTGCCTTTAAGCCTGATGATGTTATTACTTCCATGAGCGGAAAAACAATTGAAGTGTTAAACACTGATGCAGAGGGACGTCTAGTCCTCGCAGATGCTATCACTTATGCAAAGCAGCATGGTGCAGACTACTTAATCGATGTCGCAACATTAACGGGCGGAGTCATTGTTGCACTTGGAACGGATACAACGGGTGCAATTGCAAATGACGAAGCTTTATTTGAACAAGTATTAGAAGCATCCTATGAAGCAGGTGAGCCAATCTGGCGCCTCCCTTTATTTGAAAAAGATAAAGAAAGAATCAGAAATAGCCTAGTGGCGGACTTGAATAATTCACCGGGGCGCGAGGGACATGCAATTATGGCTGGTGGATTTATTGGTGAATTTGCAGAAGGTACGCCATGGGTCCACCTTGATATTGCTGGTACATCAACGGTTAATAAACCACATGATTTAGGACCAGCAGGAGCAACGGGTGTCATGACAAGAACGCTTGCCCTTCTTGTGGAAAGGTTCGAAACAGCTGAATAACCTTTAGAGAGCTTGTTGAGAGAAAACCTTTCCTCAACAAGCTTTTTTAAAAATTTTAAGATAGCCCCTTAGTTGAAAGAGGCTATTTTTTTTGTATTCGATGCAATGGTCAATTTGCCATCTCTATAAATTCACTTCTGCCTATATCATGCGATTTTGCGTAAAAGTCAAATACTTATCAACCTAATGATAAAAAGGAAAAGGAAAGTCCAGTGAAATCCAAATACTGCTCTATCTTCAGAAAAAAGAGGGAAGAAAGTCCAGTAAAGCGGAATACTACTCTACCTCAATATAAAGTTCCCCTCTCTCACTTAAGCGAAAAGCCAGACCTCTTCTGAAAAACACTTTACTATGGTAGAGCGCAGAAGGTTGACAAACCGAATGAAAATGTGATAATTTTATATTCATATTTTATCACTCTACCATTTTAGTGAAATAAAGTAAATGTAAGATCACATAGTACTTTTTAATCATCAGAGAGAGGTTTTTCATTATGAATTCAGTAATCATTGCAGTTTTTGTCATGCTTATACTTAGCTTAATGCGAATAAACGTTGTATTGTCTTTAGTCATCGGCGCTTTAGTTGGCGGCTTGACGGGCGGGCTAGGTATTGAACGTACGATAGAAGTGTTTACAAATGGTTTAGGTGGGAGTGCGGAGGTTGCATTAAGCTATGCATTATTGGGTGGTTTTGCGATAGCTATTTCTTCTACGGGCTTACCTAATCTTTTAGTAGAATTAATTATTAGTAAAGTGGGTAAAGAAGGAGATTCGAGAAAGCAGGTCCTTTCTAAAACACTTATCGTATTGGCTATTCTGATCATGGCCTGTTTCTCACAAAATATCATTCCAATCCATATTGCATTCATTCCGATTCTCATCCCTCCTTTATTAAAAGTGATGAATGAATTGATGATTGATAGAAGGCTGATTGCTGCTGTCCTTACCTTTGGATTGGTCACGCCTTATATGTTAATTCCTGCAGGGTTCGGCAAGATTTTTCAGCAGTTATTAGCAGATAATATGACAAGGAGCGGATTGGCGGTAAGCGCTGCGGACATTCCGGCTGCAATGATTCTTCCTTCTGTGGGCATGTTAGTAGGGTTAATTATTGCTATTTTTATCTCTTACAGAAAGCCTAGAAAATATGAACAAACGGAAAGCGCGATTGTTCAAAAGGGTGAGTATTCTAAAGTAGGGATTATCTTCTCCTTTATTGCCATTATCGTTGCTTTATTTGTGCAAATCAGATTGGATTCAATGATTATGGGAGCAGTTGCAGGGATTATCGTTGTTTATGTAAGTGGATCGGTGAAACTAAAAGAAGCGGACCAGCTACTGACAGATGGCATGAAAATGATGGCCTTTATCGGGTTTGTTATGCTCGCAGCATTTGGCTTTGGTGATGTTTTAAAAGAAACTGGGGATGTTTCATTATTGGTAGAAGATGTGGCAGGTGTTATAGGAAAAAATCAATCATTGGGAGCACTGCTCATGCTGTTGGTCGGTCTATTGGTGACGATGGGGATTGGATCTTCCTTTTCAACCATTCCTATCATCACAACTATATTTGTACCGTTATGTATGGAATTAGGTTTCAGTCCAATAGCAACTATTGCCCTTGTTGGCGCTTCCGCAGCAATTGGCGATGCAGGTTCACCGGCATCAGATAGCACACTTGGACCAACTGCAGGATTGAATGCAGACGGACAGCATAATCATATTTGGGACACTTGTGTGCCAACCTTTCTTCACTATAATATCCCGGTTATTTTTTTCGGTTGGATCGCATCGATGATTTTATAACTTCAAAAAAATATATTTGCCGTTGCTCCTTATTGGCTGCAACGGCTTTTTTTATTAAATGGGTAATTAAAATCCGAACAGCATGGTGAGGATGTTTTTCTTTTTCATTCTTTTTCTAGGTGTCTCTTGGTCAAATATCAATAGATTATCCGGGGAATGAACGGCAGGAGGTTGTTCTTGCTTTTTTTCTAACGCTATCACTCGTTGATTTAGTTTAACGATTTCTTCCTGCAGCTCCTCTATTTCACTACGATGGTGGAGCAGCTGATAGGAAGTGACGTCATCAGCTTTGGCGTTTAACCGCTGTTCAAAGTCATCCATTCTTGCAAGCAATCTTGTAAAATCCATCCCAGGCTGAGTTGAAGCTGGAACTCCTTTTCTTGCTTTTCTTTTCCCTTCAATTTCTACATTTTGAAGAAGTACACCTCGGTTCAATTGTTCGTGTACTTGTTTAAGAAGAAAAATATCCTCTTTCGTAAATAAATAGTGTCCAAGCTCATTCCGTTCAGTCTCAAGCTTAAGTTGTTTGACCCAGCGTTGGATTGTGCTTTGCGAAACACCTAAAAGCTTTGCAACAGCTCCAGTATTCACAGCGATCTCCTCCTTAATGGTTCTTATTTAAGTAGATTCTTCCTGAAAATAAAAAATCCTGTGTAGTTGACAAAACAAGTATTTCTTCGGCAAAGAAAGTGGTTATTTTACAAATTATGTGCAGAATTATTGGAGGAATAAGATGGTTCCATCATGTACAGAATGATTGGAAAAGCGATAAGGATGATACAGATGACTGAAGCACAGATGGAAGCGGTATTTGAAGACGCAGGCTACAGTATCCTTTATGAAAAGTTAAAATATAAAATATGGATGGCTTATCAATGGTCCTCTCAGGATGAGGAAATTCTGGATGCCTTTTTATCCGCCTATGCATTTAATGAGGATGAGGAATTGCGCTGTAATGAGTTTTTATTTCATTATAAAATTTATAAAAATATTGTTGGGAAAAATCTATGGATATAAGAAAAACGCTGTGATCACTCTTTGCAATAAGAAATGCGCAAGCGCCTTGATTTTTTTCGCCGTACTAACGCAGAAGGGCTTGTTCTATCGAAAAAGGAAACACGGTGAGCGAACCGATGTTGACTTATCTTAAGTGAGGAGACCTAAAATTTGATAGGCGATCGGACGCTTGCGCTAGACATTTTTCCAATTGGGGATTTCATACATTATTTTCTTTAGAAAAAGACTGCGGACAATGAAATGTCTACAGTCTGACCTGAGATTTATTATTTTGCTATCTTATAATGATTTTCAAAGAATTCATTTGTATCTTTAACTACAACTTTTCTTAATAAAATCAGAGCAATTAAATTCGGAATCATCATTAATGCGTTCGCCATATCTGCAAAGGCCCATACAGAAGATAGGTTTACCATAGCTCCGATTGCACATGCGATTATATACACGGAACGGTATCCCATAATCCCTTTCGTTCCAGCAAGATATTCAAAGCATTTTTCACCGTACACATACCAGCCGACAATGGTTGAAAAACCGAAGAATATAACTGAGAATGCAACAATGTATTCCCCAACTGTTCCGAGAACGTGTGCAAATGCGGCGCTTGTCAACGCACCGCCATCAAGTGAGCCATCATGCGCGACCCCGGAAATTAATCCGCCAGTGTTGTCCCAAAAACCAGTAATAATCAACACTAACCCAGTCATAGTACAGACAATAATCGTCACAATGAATGTGCCTGTCATAGCTACTAATGCTTGCTTAACAGAGTGATCTGTTTTGGCATTTCCAGCAATGAGAGCAGCCGTACCCAAACCAGCTTCATTTGAAAATATTCCTCTGGATACCCCGTTCTTGATTGCTTCAGAAACAACGATACCAACGAATCCGCCTGTAGCAGCTACTGGGTTAAAAGCATAATAGAATATCGTTTGAAAGGCAGGGATAATTTGATCAAAATTGATTCCTAATATGATCAGTGCTCCTCCGACATATAATAAAGCCATGAGAGGTACAAAGAATCCAGCAACTGAACTGATTCTTTGCAGGCCACCAAATATAATTAATCCGGCTAATACTGCCAGAACGATACCAGTTACAATATTATTGATACCAAACGAATCCTTAGCTACTTGTGCAATGGTATTGGATTGCACGCTATTTCCTATGCCAAGTGCTGCAAATGCACCAAATATCGCAAATGCAACAGCTAGCCATTTGAATTTTCTTCCCAGCCCATGCTCTATATAGTACATAGGCCCACTGGAGTATTCACCTTTTGAGTTCTTGACACGATACTTCATTGCTAATAAAGCCTCAGAGTATTTGGTTGCCATACCAAGCAGCCCAACGATCCACATCCAGAAAATCGCGCCAGGTCCACCAAGGGTAATAGCTGTTGCAACTCCTGCGATGTTACCGTTTCCGATGGTAGCAGCTAAAGCGGTCATTAAGGCTTTAAAGTTACTGACATCTCCTTCATCAGTAGAAGAAGCTTTGCCCTCTTTAGTAAACGCTAGTTTGAATGCATAAAATAGTTTAGTAAAGGTCCTTCCTTTTAATAAGAACGTTAGAAGTAACCCAGTGCCAAATAATAAGATTAAGCTCGGTGTTCCCCAAAGGATTCCGTTAATCTTATCCAGCAGTGCCATCAAATCCATGCTGTTTCCCCTCTCTGTCTTACATGTGGACATTTATACTTGTCTAGTAACATAGGTAATAATGAAAAACTCAATAGCAAAACGACTTTGCAAATAGCTGAAAATCAAGACTTAGAAAGAGTTCAGCACCTACACGCTAAATTCGCTTCTCGTTCGAAAAAGAATGTAAATTAAAATACAATAAAATTTAATGTACATCCACCCAGTAAATTTATAAGAATATTTTCTATTGTAAAATTATCTAAAAATAACATCAAGCAAATCAAAGAAGTCCACCAATTCCCAAAATTAAAAATGTCGAAAAATGTAGGTGACTGTCACCGACAATTTTCGACATTTTCACGCTAGAGCTATCTGCGCTTTTCGGATATAATGGAGGGAAGGTTAGGGTGAGTTAATTTAGTGGTTTCGGTTTTAGGGGAGTTCAGTTATATGGGAGGGCTTGATGGGTGAATAAAGGTAAAGATCCGTTTAAACGACCATTTGATAGTTTAGAAAATCTCGTCGATAAAATTAGAGATGTCCTTGAGTGTCCGGTAACTGTTGAGGATGCAAATCATAGACTTCTTGCCTACAGTACCCATGATGATCAGACTGACGCGGCCAGAATTGCAACAATTATAAGCAGGAAGGTGCCAGAAAAGGTAATCAATAGCCTTTGGAAAGCAAATGCCATTCCGCAGCTCATGAAAAGTGGGGAGCCTCTAAAAATTCCTGAAATTAAAGAAATTGGTTTAGGGAACAGAGTGGCAATATCCATTCGCAATCAAAATGAAGTGCTCGGGTACATATGGGCAGTGGAAAGAGATAAATCACTTTCTGAAGATGAAATGAATTTATTAAAATTAGCAGCTCAAACTGCAAGAACTGAGTTGTTAAAATTAAATAGACAAAAGAAAAAAAGAGAAGAAAGTTATCAGGGGTTTTTCTGGCAACTGTTAACGGGAAGATATCCTAACCATGAAGAAATCATTGAAAAACTTGAAGAATTGAATATTAAGCCGCCTGCTAATTTTACTGTTATTGTGTTTCGATTTTTAGAAGACATCGATGTTCAAACAGAACAAAGCATCGTATATTTAATTACTACAAGCCAAAAGTTAAATATCACCTTCTACGCTGCGATGGGTAATGAATTTATTATACTAGCGTCACCTTCTGAGTCACAAGGAACAGAGAAAACAATAGCGGATTTTATCCTATTCTTTATTGATCAAATGAAAACAAGGTTTCAAATTCATCAAATCATCGGAGCAAGCAGCGGTTTATCTGAACGGTTGGAGCATGTCGAAGAGCGCTACTCTGAAAGTCTGGAAGTGGTGCGACTGAAATCCAAATTCCCGGAAGAGATGACAGAGATCCATACGTATAACCAATTAGGTATTTTTAGATATTTGGAAGAATTACTTGAGAAGAAAAAAAGTAATGAATACGAACATCCAACCATTAAAAAACTGATTAAATATGACCTTGAGCATAAAACGGACTTATTAAATACACTTGAAAGTTTCATCAGTCATGATAGTAATGTAAATGAAGCAGCCAAAAAACTGCATATCCATGTGAACACATTAAATTATCGTCTTAAAAGGATTACAGATATAGGAGAAACAGATTTGAAGAGCACTCATCAAAAATTATCATTATATTTAGATCTGAAAATGAGAAAATTTATGAATAGAAAGCATCGTTTGTGAAATTCTACAAACGATGCTTTTTTATTTTTCATATATACACAATGTCAATTCAGATTTCTATTATTATACTGAGAATAAGATTAAAAATGATGGGTGAAAGGGGAATACTGATGATCATCGGGGTACCTAAAGAAATTAAAAACAATGAAAATCGTGTAGCTATGACGCCAGCAGGTGTTGATGCACTTGTAAAAGCTGGACACGAAGTCCTAATTGAAACAAATGCGGGTGTAGGAAGCGGCTTTGAAAACGCAGACTATCAGCAATCAGGGGCTAAAATTGTAGATACAGCTAAAGAAGCATGGGCTGCAGGAATGGTCATGAAGGTAAAAGAACCTCTTCCGTCTGAGTACGGATATTTCCGAAAAGGCTTAGTCTTATTCACATATCTTCACTTAGCAGCAGAGCCTGAATTGGCACAAGCCCTTGTGGAAAAAGGCGTAACAGCCATCGCTTATGAAACTGTTGAATTGAATCGGACACTTCCTTTGCTTACTCCTATGAGTGAAGTGGCAGGAAGAATGGCTTCACAAGTAGGCGCACAATTTCTACAAAAAACAAACGGTGGCCTAGGAATCTTATTAGCTGGTGTTCCAGGTGTTTCTCGTGGGAAAGTAACAATCGTCGGCGGCGGTGTGGTAGGAATTAACGCTGCGAAAATGGCAATTGGCCTAGGCGCAGATGTGACGATCATCGACTTAAGCCCTGAAAGACTTCGTCAGCTTGATGATATTTTCGGTAACAGCATTCAAACGTTGATGTCCAATCCGTTTAACATTGCACAAGCTGTAAAAGAAGCAGACCTTGTCATTGGTGCCGTTCTGATTCCAGGAGCAAAAGCACCTAAGCTAGTAACAGAAGAAATGGTCCAATCAATGAAACCAGGTTCTGTTGTCATTGACGTTGCAGTAGACCAAGGTGGAATTTTAGAAACAGTTGATCATGTAACGACACATGATGACCCAACATACATTAAGCACGGAGTCGTTCACTATGCAGTAGCAAATATGCCTGGTGCCGTTCCTAGAACATCAACAATGGCTCTCACAAACGTAACAATCCCTTATGCGCTTCAAATTGCAAACAAAGGTGTCACCCTGGCAGTTGAAGAAAACGCTGCATTAAAGCTAGGTGTGAACGTTGTAGGCGGAAGCATCACTTATGAAGCAGTTGCCAAAGATTTAGGTTACGAATACATCCCAGTTTCAGTAGCATTAGAAAACCAAAAAATAGCTAACTAATCTGGAAGACCCCTTTAGCCATCAGGCTGGAGGTGTAAAGTGATAATAAAGTTATTTAATTTAGATATAAAAATATAAGAGCCTTGCTACATTTTTGAACTATACCCCGAATAATGGACACTAAAGAAAAAGTGTCCATTATTCGGGTTTTTCTATGTTCCTATAAAGAAAACCCGTTTATAATAAAAGAATTAATTATTGTGTGCAGAGATAATAAAGTTGTTTACTTTACAATAAAGTCCTTTGAAAAATAATAAAGTTGTTTAATTCTTATAGAACTAACGGAGCAGGATAGTTCAACAAGGTATTCCAATCTTTGGGGTACTTTTAAGGGAAAGCCCAAAAGGAATATAATCCTTTCGGGCTTTGAATGGAGTTTATCTACTACTGTTAATTTCTTTAATGAACCGTTCAATTGTTTCTTGTATACTCATCACACCAAGGTTTCCCTCTTTTCGCTTTCTTAACGCCAAGGATTGGTTCTCCATCTCTTTATCACCGATAACAAGCATGTAAGGAATCTTTTGTTTTTCAGCTTCTCTAATCTTCAATCCCATCTTCTCAGCCCTATAATCGACTTCCACACGCAATCCTGCTGATTCCAATTGGGATTTCACTTCATTTGCAAAAACTGCGTGTGAATCAGAAATAGGTATTATTTTTGCTTGAACAGGTGCCAGCCAAAGTGGAAACTCCCCAGCAAAATGTTCAATTAAAATTGCCATAAAACGCTCTACGGAACCATAGATGGCTCTATGAATCAAAACGGGAAGATGAAGTTTATTATCTTCACCTACATAAGCACAATTAAACTTTTGAGGCATTTGAAAATCCAATTGGACTGTACCGCATTGCCAGCTTCTTCCAAGTGAATCTAAAATATGAAAATCTATTTTCGGACCATAAAATGCCCCATCACCAGGATTAATCTGGTAATTAACTCCTTTACTCTTCAAAACAGATTCCAACGCTAATTCAGCTTTACCCCAGATTTCTTCGGAACCCATGTACTCTTCTGGTCTCGTAGAAAGCTCTACTTTATATTCAAAACCAAAGTGGGAGTAAAACTCATCTACTAACTCAAGAACTTTATCAATTTCGGACTCAATCTGGTCAACTCGAACAAATAAATGTGCATCGTCTTGAGTAAAGGAACGCACTCTTAAAAGTCCATTTAAAGAACCCGAAAGTTCATGTCTGTGAACTAATCCAAGTTCTGCAAAACGGATAGGTAATTCTCGATAGCTTCTTCGTTTGCTGTTGAAAATTAATATAGCACCAGGACAGTTCATTGGCTTAATGGCATAATTTTGTTCATCCACATTGGAAAAATACATATTTTCATGATAATGATTCCAATGACCTGATTGTTCCCAAAGTTCCTGTTTCAACATAATGGGTGTTTTAATTTCTTGATAGCCTGCCTTTTTATGTTTCTTTCTCCATAAATTTTCAAGTTCATTCCGAATCATCATTCCATTTGGTAAGAAAAAAGGCATTCCTGGAGCCTCATCCATTGAAGTGAACAGTTCTAACTCTTGACCTAGCTTTCGATGATTTCTTTTTTCTGCTTCCAGTTGATTAGACATTTTTATTCCTCCTGATTTTAAGTTGTATTAAAAAAGACCACACTCATCCCAATAATAGGGACGAGTGTGGTCGTGATTCCACCCTGATTCCATAAAACACAATTAAGAATGCTTTATGCTCAAAAAAGATAACGGATTTACCGATTATAGATACTTTGAATATACATTTCCCTATAATAGCTCCAAGGTGGTAAATCATTCACTTTTCTTCAGGGCTTCCAGCCAATGACCCTGTTCTCTGATAAGAAAACGAAGAATGATTCATGTCCTTTTCAACGCCTAACTATTTAATTTTGTATAAAAAAAAGACCACACTCATCCCAATAATAGGGACGAGTGTGGTCGTGATTCCACCCTGATTCCATAAAACACAATTAAGAATGCTTTATGCTCAAAAAAGATAACGGATTTACCGATTATAGATACTTTGAATGATACATTTCCCTATAATAGCTCCAAGGTGGTAAATCATTCGTTTTTCTTCAGGGCTTTCAGCCGATGACCCTGTTCTCTATCAAGAAAATGTACCAATGATTCATGTCCTTATCATAGCCTAATTAGATTTGTGATTTATTCTTGTTGAAAAATATAATACACATATTTAAAAATGTCAAGTATTGTATTACAAGATACAATGACCGAATATAAATTCTAATAACTAAGGTATCAGTTGAATTAGAATTATACCAGGTAGGAATTTGTGTGAGAAGTGTTGAATGTCTTGTGAATAGTTTCACTTAAACTAACAGGGGCTTTAGTTGAATAAGAATTAAACAACTTTATTATTGATTTTTAAGTACAAACACCATTAAAAGGATAGAAATTAAAACAACTTTAAAGAGCCTTACTACAATAAAATGTAGCAAGGCTCTTATATTTTCATATTAAAATTAAATAACTTATTAATCACTTTACATATTGTGGGCGGAGGATTTACATGAGTAAGAATTTAATTTCGGAATATCACATAAAAGAATTAGAGAAAAACCCTAACGTATTACGTGTCTCAGAACGTTCAATCACTTACCAGCCAGACTTTAAAACAAAGGCTGTTCTGGAGTACCAAAAAGGTAAATTACCTTCTCAAATCTTTATTGAACATGGTTTTAACCTTGAGTTTATCGGTAAAAATCAACCTAAACGATGTACAACGTTGGAGAAAGACTTACGAGAAGTTCGGCGAAGTAGGTTTACAAAATGAAAGGCGAGGAAAAGCAAGTACTGGACGTCCATCCTCAAAGGACCTATCCGTTGAAGAAAAGCTTAAAAAGGCTGAGGCAAGAATTAAATTCTTAGAAGTAGAGAATGACTTCTTAAAAAAGTTAGAAGAACTAGAGAGGCAGGCGTTGAAGAAAAAACGGTACTAATACCTTCAGAGAAATATCAACTAATTGAACATACCGTTCGTCAACACCAATTAAAGAACTCCGTAAGTTATCTTTGTGAGTTAGCTAGCGTAAGGAGAAGCGGATACTACGCTTGGTTAAAGGCTGCCGACAATCGTCAACACCGTGAAGAGCAGGATGAATCGGATATTGAACTTATTCAGTATATATTCGAACAGAAAAAGCAAAAAGTGGGAGCTTTACAAATCAAAATGATCTTAGAGAACGATTATCTTGTAGTAATGAATCATAAGAAAATTCGAAGATTAATGCGTAAATACCAACTGATCACAAAGGTTAGAAGGTCAAATCCTTATAAAAAGATGGCTAAAGCTACTCAGGAACATCTTACGTGCCCTAACTTACTAAACCGTGAGTTTAATCAAGTGGAGCCTGGAAAAGTGTCATTAACGGATATTACGTATCTTCACTATGCAAATGGGCGGAAAGCCTATTTATCCTGTGTTAAAGACGGTAGTACAAATGAAATATTGGCCAATTATTTGTCCACTTCATTAGAAATGAATATCGTTTTTAAAACATTAGAGAGACTTAAAGAAACAACTCAGAATGATTTTCACCCGGAAGCGCTTCTTCATTCAGACCAAGGTTTCCATTATACTCATCCCCTCTTTCAAGCAAAAGTAAAGAAGTTGGGGATTGCTCAATCAATGTCTCGTAAGGGAAATTGTTGGGATAACGCTCCAATGGAATCATTCTTTGGTCATTTTAAAGATGAGGTAGATTATAAAGATTGTACTAGTTTTAGAGAATTAAAACAGTTAGTCAATTCATATATCGATGAGTACAATAATTATCGGTATCAGTGGGGATTAAATAAGATGACCCCGTCACAATATCGGGGTCATCTGTTAGCAGCATAGGCTCTTTTATTAAACTGTCCATATTATGGGGTACAGTTCATTTATTGTAGTAAGGCTCTTTAAATTTGTTTAATTTACATCCAATTAAATGTGTTTGTAATCAAAAATCAAAAAAAAAGTTATTTAATTCTTCTTAAACTAACGCCCCGTTAGTTCAATAACGAAATTCCTTGTTTCTGTATGTTTCTGTATAATTGAAAACAGACAAAAAAATAATTAGGAGGGTACTATGCTAACAAATATTTTGTTGTTTTCTATTACAAGTTTTCTATTAATAATCGTTCCTGGACCAGATACAGCAGTTATTACAAGGAATACGATTGTTCATAAAAAAAGCGGTGGATTTAAAACCTTAATGGGTACACTACTTGCTATCTCTGTACATACTATAGCAGCCATTGTTGGATTATCTGCTATTATTATGCAATCAGCAATTGTCTTTACCATTTTTAAATATGTTGGAGCAGCTTATCTTATTTATTTAGGGATAAAAGCTTTATTGTCCATAAGGCAACGGAATAATACATTAAAAGCGGAGTTAGAAGAACTACCGGACGGTGTACAAGATAATCGAAAATCCTTGATGTTACAAGGTTTTTCAGCCAATATTCTAAACCCTAAAGTAGCTGTCTTTTTCTTGACATTTTTCCCTCAATTCGTTAATCCACAAACAGATACATTCTTTACCTTTGTCATGCTTGGGGTAGTTTATCTGTTTATTAAGTTTGCTTGGTTTGGTTTGTTTATTTATATTATTGACCTTGTACGAGCTTGGATGAAAAAGGAAGCTGTTAAGAAAGCCATAGACGGACTCACAGGAGCTATATTTATTGTATTTGGTCTTCGATTAGCCTTAGAAGAACCTAAATAATGATTACTATTTCTCACATAACAAACTAAATTTATCAAGAAGAACAAGAATTGATACTTATTCTTGTACTTCTTGAACTAACCTGCCACGTATGTTGAAAAAATTGCAAGTTACGTTCGGAGATATTGGCTCTATTCCAAGTACCTTTGCCTATATGATGTACTTCGTGAACAGAAAGGTTTAAGAGAATTTCGATATAATGATGAGATACTTTTTCTCCTTTTTTGTTAAGTGCAGTCAATCACTTATTGTCCTGTTTAGAAGTATAATTGTTTAAAAGTTTCTAGGAGTGTAGGAAAATTTTAAAGTGTCATCCAAAGTTATGTTTTACTGCTTCATCATTGGATAGACCTCTAATCCATCATTGTTCTACATCAACAATATTGGATAGACCTCTAATCCATCATTGTTCTACATCAACAATATGAAATAATGTATGTAAAATCCCTTCATAACCACCATTTCTTTTCATCAATAACACTTCTTCAGATAATTCCTCACACCATTCAAACCATTTATCTCTGACCTCCCTGTTATACTCAAATAGTGAATGTATAGTATTAGAGCTCATAAATTCCTCCTAAAAAATAGATTAACTAATAATTTCTACTTTCCTATTGCGCTAAACTGCCACGTTAGTCCAAGAATTAAACAACTTTAATATTTTTTTAAGGACTTTATTGTAAGTAAACAGGAGGGGGTTTTTTATTTCGTGAAGTGGAGGAATGACGACTAGAAAAGTAACAACGCCGACTAGAAAAAGCAATTCGACAGCAAGAAACCGCATCCGAAGCGGTAAATAGCTGCTAAACCCTTCCTTTCCTAAAAAACCAAGTCCGGCTCACCGTCCCCACTTTTCAAATTCATTTGACTTTTAATGTCATTCTATATATAATCTTCAAAAAATAGTTAAACGTTGAAGAGGATAAGTAAGATGAAATCGTTTATTGCAGAGAGGGAGTCCGCTAGCTGGAAGATTCCTATAAACATTCATGTGAACCTGCCTCGGAGTTCATTGTCGGATTGTTGCCCACTGGGGCTGCAATGAAGATAATGCGGATTGTATAAACAAACCGTTATCATGTGAAAGTGTAAAGCTTTGCTTTGAATTAGGGTGGTACCGCCAATTTTTTGGTCCCTATTTTGATGGCAAGGCTTTTTTTATTTACAAAAAAAGAGGTGTGAAGGAATGGGAAAAGAATTTGTTAAAGAAATAACAGCAATGGATGAAGATTTTGCCCAGTGGTATACAGATGTTGTGAAAAAAGCAGATTTAGTAGATTATTCCAGCGTTCGAGGGTCAATGATTATTAGGCCTTATGGATATGCTCTTTGGGAAAATATTAAAGCAGAATTAGATAATCGGATTAAGAAGACGGGACATGAGAATGTGTATATGCCTCTATTTATTCCTGAGAGCCTCCTGCAAAAGGAGAAGGATCATATTGAGGGATTTGCCCCTGAAGTAGCATGGGTGACCCATGGAGGGGACGAGGAGCTTGCTGAGCGGCTTTGTGTCCGTCCAACCTCAGAAGTGTTGTTTGGTGAGCATTATAAAAATATCATCCATTCTTATCGTGACTTGCCAAAGTTATATAATCAATGGGCAAATGTGGTGAGATGGGAAAAGACAACAAGACCTTTCTTGCGTACGCTTGAGTTTCTTTGGCAAGAAGGCCATACCTGTCATGCAACAGATGAGGAAGCACATGAAGAGACTGTGCAAATGCTGGAGGTTTATGCAGAAGTGTGTGAAAACATCCTTGCTATTCCTGTATTAAAAGGGAAGAAGACGGAAAAGGAAAAGTTCGCTGGGGCAAAATATACTTATACAATTGAAAGCTTAATGCATGATGGAAAGGCGCTGCAATCCGGTACCTCTCATCATCTCGGAGATGGGTTTGCCAAGGCTTTTGGTATCCAATTCACTGATAAAGATGGAAAGCTTCGCCATGTTCAACAAACCTCTTGGGGATTTACCACAAGAATTATCGGGGCGATGATTATGGTTCATGGGGATGACAGAGGGTTGGTTATTCCGCCAAAAGCTGCACCAACGCAGGTGATGATCGTTCCAATTGCACAACATAAAGAAGGGGTTCTCGATTATGCCTATCAGTTAAAAGAGACGCTTTCAAACATTGCACGTGTGGGGATTGATGCAAGTGATAAAAAGCCCGGCTGGAAATTTAATGAGTATGAAATGAAAGGTGTACCACTTAGACTTGAAGTGGGGCCAAAGGACATTGAAAAAGGTCAAGTGATCTTAGCGCGAAGAGATACAGGAGAAAAAATCATTGTATCAAATGAAAATTTAGAAGCTAGCATACAAGAGATGCTAACAGACATTCAAACATCTCTTTTTGAAAAAGCAAAGCAACACCGCGAAAATAAAACATATGAAGCATATAATTATGAAGAGCTGAAGCAAACGTTTAAAGAGAAAACAGGTTTTGTTAAGGCGATGTGGTGTGGAGATCAAGCTTGTGAAGATCAAATTAAAGAAGATACAAGCGCGACTTCAAGATGCATGCCATTTGCAGAGGACGCAATTTCATCTGAATGCGTATGCTGTGGGAAAGAAGCAAATTCCTTGGTTTATTGGGCCAAGGCATATTAAAAAAAATTAAAGTACCCGTATCTTTTTTATCTTCTCTTTCGTTAGAAAATTAGAAAGTGGTTGAAGGAGTGAAGGAAATGTATGGAAAAAGCAGTGAAGGTATGGAGCATAAAGAAGCAGAGGAGACTATCTTAAACTTCTATCCCGGATTGGTACGGTATTGCTGTTTTCTATGCCAAAATGAATGGGATGGTAAGGATGTCGCACAAGAGGCCCTTTTGAAAGCCTGGAAGCATTACAGATTAAGCGAAAGAGTTACACCCGCTTTATTAAATAAAATCGCTTACCATCATTGGATTGATACCGTTCGTAAGCGAAAAAAGGAAACGCTAACTGAAGTCCCGGATGAAATTTCTAATGACCAGGAGCATTTAAATGAAACGGTAGAAACACTTCTAGAAAAACTGACACCGAAGCAGGCGCTTATATTCACGCTCAAAGAAGCCTTTTTATTTAAATCCCATGAAATTGCTGAGCTATTAGAGATGAATGAGTCTGCCATAAAAGGGATTCTTTATCGTGCAAAGACTCGCCTAGGAAAAGAATCTGCTGGAAAAACAGATTCCTTTTGGGATGAAGAATTGCGCGAACAGGTCTTTCCGTTATTTTATGATGCGCTCAAATTTCAAAACCCAGAAATATTATTAGAGCTTCTTCCATACTTCCATGAAGAAAAAGTTTCTCCTTCTATCGCTAAACCATATATATCAACACCTTCGAACACTTTCTGTATGGCAGCTTAACTGTCATTAAAATTAAACAAAGGAGGAGTTAGTTGATATGAGTACGATTCCTTATGTAGTGGAGCAATCAAGCCGTGGAGAGCGGTCCTACGATATTTATTCCCGGCTATTAAAGGACCGAATTATTATGATTGGTGAGGAAATCAATGATCATATGGCGAATAACGTAGTTGCGCAGTTATTATTTTTAGCCGCAGAAGATGGTGAGAAAGACATCTCGCTTTATATTAATAGCCCCGGAGGTTCGACCTCAGCAGGTTTCGCTATTTATGATACGATGCAATACATCAAGCCGGATATTCGAACCATTTGTACTGGAATGGCTGCCTCATTCGGAGCGATGCTTCTCCTTGCGGGGACGAAGGGTAAGCGTTTTGCATTACCGAATAGTGAAATCATGATTCATCAGCCACTTGGAGGCGTGCGCGGCCAAGCAACAGAAATAGAGATATCTGCCAAAAGAATTATTAAGCTTCGGGAGCATATCAACCAAATCATTGCTGAACGAACCAATCAGCCACTTGATAAAATAGCAAAAGATACTGACAGAGACTTTTTTATGAGTGCTGAGGAAGCAAAGCAATATGGGATTATAGATGGAATAATGGGTTCCAAAAGCTAGTTGACAACTTGAAAATGGCATTCATTCGTTGAAGAATGAATGCCATTTTGTTTTTGAAATGAATTAAAAGGGTGATGTCAAACTTAGCATCGCATCGTTATTGCCTCCGCTTTTCTTGTTTAGGCACTAAGAGCCCACTCTAAAACCATGATATTTGCATACTTAATAGTGTAGGCAAACTCTAATTAAGGAGGTACCCCGATGCAATATTATTATAGACATCCTCAACCAGGAGGAGAAAGATTTTTCCCGTTTGCAGCACCATTTGTTGGAGGCTTGCTTGGAGGACTTGCGGGCAGTGCTTTATTTTACCCTTTAATAGCAAGACCTTATGGCCCACCACCTCGCCCATATGGCCCATACCCATACGGACCTGGTCCCGGACAGTATGGACCTGGCCCATATGGCCCGTACGGTTATTAAATAAATGGATAGAAAAAAGCGCTCATTTGCTGAGTGCTTTTTTTACACTTAGTTATTGAAGAAGAATTACATCCACTTTAATTTTAATGAAAGACCTGCGTTCTTATCTGCTTTGGATTCAAAGTTAAGGCGAAGGCCGTCAGGTGTGTAAGTGACTTTGGGTATATTGCTAACGCCTGTGGATTTTATTAAGCTTTCCACCTTGGTTATTTTTGATTGCTGAGCAGCCGTCATTAATTCATAGGAAAACTGGCGGGACTCGGCCATTTTTGTTAATAAGGCACTGGCGCTTTTCATCAATCCTTCCATTTCCTTGGCTGAGTGTATGAACATACTGGGATCAACAGATGGAAATGATCGAAAAGCTGGAGCTGGATAAATAGGTGGCTGGTTGGGGTGATAGGTTGATGTGTTCCCATAGGGCTGACAGTAGGGAGAATAGTAGTAGGGGTACATAGGCTTTCTCCTTCCAATGGTTTTGTTACTTCCCTATATTTATGTTAAAGTAGCTTTTCCTATGTAGCAAAACGTTTGTTTTCCTAATTTTGCGACAAATAAGCTATAATGTGAAAGAAGAATTTCAAATACATAAAAAGGGGAGATTGTAATGTATCAAGGTGGGACTATAATTGATACGCTAGGGATTGAACTAGTTTCAAATGAAAAAGGGAAACTCGTTGCAACAATGCCTGTTGACGAAAGGACAAGACAGCCATTTGGTTTATTGCATGGTGGAGCGTCGGTGGCTCTTGCGGAAACAGTTGCAAGCGTTGGCGCTTACGAGCTGGTTGACAAGGAAACAGAAGGTGTTGTTGGGCTTGAAATCAACGCAAACCATATTAGATCTAAGAAGGATGGAATCGTTATTGCAACAGGAACTGTCCTTCATCAAGGGAGAACCACGATGGTGTGGGACATTAAGATTACTGATGAAGAAGATAAGCTTATTTGCGTATCTCGATGTACGATTGCAGTAATAAAAATAAAATAAACAAAAACGGCCAAACCCAATTTTAAAGGTTGGCCGTTTTTGTTTATTGGATAAGAAAAATGTCCAGCTCCAGTGTCTACCCCCTCGATGGTCATAAGCCAATTCACCCAGAAGGATTAAGAACACCCTTTTCGTGAGGCTCGTCTTATGCCATGCCTGAAGGTAAGCAAGGCGCTTGCGCTTTTTTAATACCTGCCTGCTTTACGATTCTTCAAGCTTTCTCTTATACTCCTCGTATTCTTGGTACTCTTTAGAATTACGTATTTCTAAATACTCTTTATAATCATCCTGCTTACTGTGGTCACTCATTTTCGCACCGGAATGATAGGCAGCACGACCGATTAAATGACCAGCAACTGGAGCAGTCAAGAACATAAATAAGATCCCTAACAGCACGCGAGAATTAAAATGATTTTCAATAAAGTAAAAATAAAGGAAGGTTCCTATTAAAATACATAGAACTCCGAGTGTGGCAGCTTTTGAAGCAGCGTGGTTTCTCGTATACACATCAGGTAAACGGATGACGCCGAGCGCTGCTACTATATGAAAAAAGGCACCAATCAGTATGAACGCGATAATAAGATACTTAGCTATTTCGATCATCATCAATAATGACCCCCTTCTCTAGGTATTTGGAGAAGGCAACTGTGCCGATAAAAGCTAAAATACCAAATAGTAGAATAACCTCTAAAAAGGCACTTGTTTTAAGCGTAATGGACATAAGTGCAACCATAGCCACAATATTCACTCCAATCGCATCAAGAGCAACAATGCGATCTGGTAATGTAGGCCCCTTTATCACTCGATAAAGCAAAGTAATCATGGCAACCGCTATGCAAATGATTGCGATATATACAACAGTTTGAATCATTTAGCGGCTCACCTCCATGATGGCTTTTTCAAAGCTTGCCTGTATGGCTGCGATTTCTTCTTTTGCGTCTTTCAAGTCAATCGCATGCACAAATAATATCTTTTTATCTTCAGAAATATCAATGACTAGCGTCCCAGGTGTTAAAGTAATTAAGTTTGCCAAGGTTGTTATCTCCCAATCCTTCTCTAACGAGGTTGGAAAGGCAAAAATGCCAGGCGTCATATCAAGGGTCGGCCCTAAAACGACTTTGAGTACAGAGATATTTGCCAGTATTAATTCTTTTATAAAAATATAAACGAGATTAATTAAAGCAAACACCCTTAGTAGGTAAAACCGGGAATCAAAGAACCTTCTAAAAACAAAGATGATGAGCAGGCCGAAGAAATATCCCTTTAGAAATGCAACTGGTTCGTACGTTGTTGTTAAGAACATCCACATGAAACCTAGAAACACATTTAATAATACTTGATTTGCCATACTCACTACTCCTTTAAAAC
The DNA here is from genome assembly GCF_030813235.1 of Cytobacillus purgationiresistens. Classification (GTDB taxonomy): domain Bacteria; phylum Bacillota; class Bacilli; order Bacillales; family Cytobacillaceae; genus Cytobacillus; species Cytobacillus purgationiresistens. Next base: position 36,402 of record NZ_JAUSUB010000011.1, read on the forward strand.
TGCATCGATATAAATATTTGCATTCGTTAGTGTCTCAGCAGCTTGAGAGATATAAGGGTAAACAAAATCTGCTCCTACGCCATAAAAAATTGAAAGTACCACGAGCATGACAGGTGCGATCATTAATTTTCTATATGGCACGCTATTTTCAGTTTCAAAGGAGCGAGGTTTACCCCAAATTCCATTGATAAATATCTTCATGATAGAAATCAAGACAAGCAGACTGGAAATAAGAACAATGGCTGCTCCCCAATAATGCTCTGATGAAAATCCGCCTTGAACAATTAGAAGCTTACCTACAAATCCGCTTAAAGGAGGTATGCCTGATAAAGCAAGGGCAGCCAAGAAGAATGTCCAGCCTAATCCAGGATAGCGCTTGATCATGCCACCCATGGAGCGCAAATTGCTTGTCCCTGCGATTGCTGCCATCAGCCCAACAAGTAAAAACAGTGCGGCTTTGATGATCATATCATGAATGAGGTAAAACACTGATCCTGTTAAGGCATCTATATTCATCGTGGCGACACCGAATAAAATGACACCGACTGCAACGATAATATTGTAAATAACAATTTTCTTAACATCCCAATAAGCAAGCGCTCCAATGATCCCGGCGATAACTGTCAAAATAGCAAGGATGATGAGCAATTGTTGAATAAAGCCTGACTCCTGATAGAAGAACATTGAATACGTTCTTGTAATTGAATACACCCCAACTTTAGTTAATAATGCTCCAAAAAGGGCCATCACTGGTGCAGGGGGCGCGTAATACGAACCTGGGAGCCAGAAATACAATGGAAATATGGCTCCTTTTAGACCAAATACAATTAGAAATAAAACGCCGAGGACAGTGATGATGCCTGGCTGTGATACTCCGCTGATTTCACTAAGCCGTACAGAGATATGCGCGATATTCAAAGTACCAACTACAGAGTAGAGATACGCGATTGAAATAACAAACAAAGCAGATGAGATCACATTAACTAAAATATATTTAATTGATTCACGAAGCTGTATTTTCGTACCCCCTAATATAATTAGGACATAAGAAGACATGAGCATGACTTCGAAAAACACGAAAAGGTTAAATATATCTCCTGTTGTAAATGCTCCGTTTACTCCGACAATTAAAAAGTTTACAGCCGAATAGTAATGGAATTTTTCCCTGTCCTCACCGATCCCTTTAAATGAATAGATCACACAAGCCAATGCCACGATGCTTGTTGTGAGAACGAGAAGGGCGGAAAACATATCCGAAACAAGAGTGATGCCAAATGGTGCATCCCAATTGGATAAATTCAGTGTTTGTACACCATCGTTCCTTACCTTTTGGACAAGCAGTGCTGCAACAATCACTGTTAAAAATGCTGAAAGGCCTGCAATCCACCTTTGCAGCTTAATAGATTTATTCGCGAAGATAAGAAGGACACCCGTGATTAACGGGATCAGTATAGGTAATATTAAAAAGTTAATCATTTCCTTCAGTTCCTCTCAATTTTTCCATATTATCCGTACCTAATTCTTTGTAGGATCGATAGCCTAATACTAAGAATAAAGCAGTGACACCAAAGGCAATGACGATTGCAGTTAAAATCAAAGCCTGTGGAAGCGGGTCAGTGTAAGCACTCGCATTTTCTCCAACAAGTGGAGCAGATCCGCCTTTTAATCCGCCCATTGTTAAGATCAGGAGATGAGCACCGTGGCTTAAAACAGTTGTACCAATAATGATACGGACGATACTTCTAGAAAGCATTAAATAGGTTGCTGACATAAATAATATGCCAATGATAAAAGCCATTAATATTTCCATTATTCATCTCCCCCAATCGTTTGAATAATGGTCATAGTTACACCAACTACAACTAAGTAAACACCTAAGTCAAATAGTGTTGCGGTATGAAGATGCAGTTCACCGAGAACAGGCAAGTGGATGTCTCCAAATGCGTGCGTAAGGAAGGGTGTATTGAATAATAGTGCTCCAGCTCCTGTCCCGATTGCAAATAACAAACCTAATGCGACCATATAGAGATAATTGAAAGGCAATATGTTTTGAACCATTTTTAAATCAAATGCCAGTAATAATAAAAGAATGGCACCGGATGTTAATAGACCACCTACAAAGCCTCCGCCAGGTGTATAATGCCCGGCAAAGAAGATGTAGATGGAGAAAAGAACAATGAGAAACAAAATGAGCTTAGTTGCGGTTTGTAAAATCAAATCATTTGTTTTCATAATTTCTTCCCTCCAGTCTTTCGAAGTTTAATCAATCCATAAATACCGAGTGCTGCGATACCGAGCACTGTGATTTCAAACATCGTATCAAATCCACGGAAGTCAACGAGTATAACATTAACCATATTTCCTCCAGCCGCTTCACTATATGTATTTTCTATATAGTATTGTGAAATGGAATCAAATAGCTTGTTGCTATGAGCAGATAATGCAATTAACGTAACAACGGCTCCTACTCCTACAGCAATAATGGCATTTCTCACTTTAAATGACACTGGATCATCTGTTAGCTTCTTCGGTAAATGATAGAAACAAAGTAAGAATAATGATACTGAAATCGTTTCGATAACCAATTGAGTTAAAGCTAAGTCCGGTGCTCTAAAAATGACAAAGAATAGAGAAACTAAATAACCGATTGTTCCTGTCAGAATGATCGATGTAATTCTTGTCTTTGTAAACATGATAGCTACCGAAGCTATTGCAATCATCGAAGCAAGTATAACTTCGTGCGGCCCAATATCAGCAACGTTTTCAGTATTGACAGCAAATGCGTCTTTTCCGAAAAGAGTAGCAGTTAAAAGAATGATGATGAACGAGAACATATAAGCGAGATAATTGCGGATCGAACCGCTCATATATGAATTCGTTAAACTGTGTGATCCTTTTTGCATCCAATCTAAACCGTTATCATAGAAGCGATTCAATGCAAGTTTCTCTGGGAAGATGCCATAAACACTTCTCCACTTTGATAAGGTGAGATAAAGTAGAATCCCAACTACGACTACACCGATTGTCATAAGCAGCTCAGCGTTGAAGCCGTGCCAGAATCCTATATGAACATCGAAAGCGAAACCTGGCATAATGGTTTGTAATGCTGGTTCAAGCACTGAGTTAGAAAGGATATTTGGGAAGAACCCGAAAATAATCACTAATGAAGCTAGGATGATTGGTGAAATCAACATCCCAATTGGCGCTTCATGTGGCTTTTTCTCCAGTTTTTCCGGTTGATATTTCCCTGTAAACGTTTTAAATACAATGATCATGCTGTAGATAAATGTAAACACACTGGCAATCCATGCGCCTACTGGGAATAATATGCCCCAATTGAAATCCATATTTAGAATGCTAAGCATGCCAGTAAAGAACATTTCTTTACTTAAGAAGCCGTTGAATGGCGGCAAGCCAGCCATGGAAAAGGCACCGATGATAGCGATTGTAAACGTAATTGGCATCAAGTTCATTAATCCGCCAAGCTTCCGAATATCACGCGTCCCTGTTTCATGATCGACAATGCCGACAACCATAAACAGGCTGCCTTTAAATGTGGCATGATTGATTAAATGAAATACTGCAGCAGTTGTTGCGACCGTAAATAAGGCCGGGTCAATATTATCGAAATGCAATGCAGCTGCGCCAATTCCTAAAAGGGACATGATCAACCCCAACTGACTGACGGTTGAAAATGCCAGAATAGATTTTAAATCTGTCTGTTTAACTGCTGAGAATGAACCCCAAAATAATGTGACGAGTCCAAATCCAGCAATGAGCCAAAGCCAGAGTGAATGTTCAGCAAACACAGGGCTCATTCTTGCGACTAAATAAATTCCTGCCTTGACCATTGTAGCCGAATGCAGATAGGCACTGACAGGAGTCGGTGCTTCCATTGCATCGGGAAGCCAAATATGGAAAGGGAATTGCGCCGATTTCGTAAATGCACCCAGTAAAAAACATAATAGTGCTGGTACAAATAATGGATGACTTAAAATGACATCAGATTGAGCGATAATCTCAGTAATACTAAAGGTGCCTGTCATGATATAAAGAAGGATGATTCCTCCAAGCATCGCTAACCCGCCAAACACCGTAATAATCATCGACTTCTGGGCACCATAGCGAGACTTTTCCCGATCGTACCAATATCCAATGAGCAGGAAGGAAGAAAAGCTGGTTAATTCCCAAAAGAGGTACAGGACGATAAGGTTATCAGATAGGACTACACCTAACATTGCCCCCATGAATAGCAATAGGTAAACATAAAAAGTGTTGAGCTTCTCTGTATCCTTCGATAAGTAATAAATAGAATAAAGGACAACTAAAGCACCTATTCCGGTAATCAGTAATGTAAATAAAAGACCAAGTCCGTCTACCTTGGCTGTGAAGTCAATCCCAAGTGCGGATATCCATGAGAATGATTCAGTAACAGTCTGTTTATTTGATGTGGTTGAAATAAACGAAACAAAATAAGCAAATAATAGAATAGGCAAAGGTAAAACAAACCATCCAGTATGAACTTTTTTCATGTGCTTGTACAAGATTGGGACAAACACTGCAAGTAGGAATGGAGCAATAATTGCCAAATGAAGAAGAGACATCAATATACCCCCTTTATGTAAAAATCAATTTTAAAATCTTAGGATTAATGGTGTACTGATGAAAAAACATTTGTTTTAAAGTTTTTCCGTTCTCCCGATTTATATCCAACTGCTTGAATATTCGTTCCTCTATGTGGAAACATGTCGAAAATTTTAAAAAATACTCATTTCCTGTCTAATCATCACTACGAGAGTAATTATAACGTAAATTAAACCGTCCTGCATGGCACACTGACTGAATATATCCGGTTTTCTACTCAATTTATTAAATAGGTAGAAACACGTGATAAATGGCAAAAAAAAAATAAAAAAAACATTTGAATATTAATGTGAATAATTATACACACTATCAGTAGGTGGTGTTGAATGATGAAAAGTAAAGTGATTGCTTCCCTTTCCATTTTTTCATTTCTGTTTGCTGGAGCGTGGGTCATCAGCATGGCAGAAGTGAGTGATTTCTATATACCTGGGGCAGATAATCAGTCAGATGTCATCCAGGAAGATTCTATCAGACCTATCAATGAAGAGTTTGAGGCGGATGGCAAACAAAAAGGCAGTGAATTTGGTCCGAGAGAATATGTAAAAATCAAACGGATTTCTTAATTGAATAAGAAGGCCAAGCGGAGAAGATGATCTTCTTCGCTTTTTTTCGTCTTTTTTAAATAAGAGTAAGTGCAGAAAAATACAAATATTTCGTGATATAATTAGTTAATATCTTGTCAGAATAAATAAAGAAGGTGAAGAGGGATGGATACGCATCAGTTTTTATTTATAGATTTTGAATTTACTATGCCGGAGAGGGGAACGCGTATTAAAGGATTTTATCCAGAAATTATTGAGGCCGGCATCGTATCAGTTGAGAATCATCGTGTCCTCCATGAATTCTCATCTTTTGTCATACCAGAGCGTTTTCCGCAACTATCTAACAGATGTAAATCCTTTCTTCATATTAAACAGAACCAAGTAGATAAAGGGATATCTTTTTATGAATTAGTTGAAAAGATGAGTGAAATCAATGAGGGCAAACCTTGTACAATCGTTACATGGGGAAATATGGATATGAAGGTATTGCGAAATAACTGCACACTGGCAGGGGTGCCATTTCCTTTTAAAGGGAACGAACTCGATTTGTCAATGGAATACAAGCGCTTTTTCGGTGATCAAAACCAAACTGGACTATGGAAAGCTGTTCAGGAATATGGAAGAGAAGGTACCGGCAAGCATCATCGCGCATTGGATGATGCATTGACCACATATAAAATCTTTAAGCTGGTAGAGAAGGATAAGAAATATTTGCAAAAGGCAAAGCCAACAACGATTGGGGACCGTGTTGATTTTTCAAAGCTATTTAATCATTACGCATAAAAGCCAAATCATCGGAGAATGATTTGGCTTTTCACTTGCTTATATTCGAAGTGCAAAATCAAGAAGTATGGGTAATAAGCTGAGAATCAAAGATTTTTATTTTTGGTTGAAGTAATCTTTTTCCAAAATCTCGAGATTCTCTAAGCTTTTTTCAGCCCAAGCATTGTCTTTTTCCTTAAGGTCTGCTTTTATTTTAATTAACGAAGCTTGTAAGGACTCTGTGTAATCGGGTATAGACTCAGCATAAGGTTTCACCATTGCTTTTGGCACATTGGTCTGTTCTCTGAAGGCTAATGCGCGGCGTTCCTGGAAGAAGACGCCCTCTGTTTCCTTCGGATGATGAAGATCCCCTTGGGTGGGATGCTTAAGGACTGCCAATACTCTGACTAGATAAGCTTGGGGACGAATATCTGTTATTTCCCCTATGTATTTACCTGTTTTATAAATACCTGTTACGATTTCTCCAATGTTTAATTCTGACATGAAAAAACCCCCTATTTCATAGAACTTGCTTATATTATGACCGACATACTGAGGAAATACAATCTATTCGAAAGTGCCCTATCATCCTAATCTCCCTATTTATTTAGAAAAAAAATACATATATAGGCTCTTTACATTAAGGTTAATTTTTAAAATAATTAAAGTTATGATACATAACGGAGGTGCCAAAATGAAATTACGATTATTAGCTTCAATTTTCGCTTTGCTGCTAATCTTAGCAGGGTGCGGGACAAGCTCGAATGATGGTGCACAGGGAGCGCCTGCTAAAGAGGATTCCGATGAGCCAAAAACAGAAGAAGTAAAAGAGTACCCACAGTTATCTGAAGAAGTAAAAGAAGATGAAACACTTGTAGAAATGCAAACATCTATGGGGACAATAAAAATCAAATTATTTCCTGAGATTGCTCCTAAGGCAGTAGAAAATTTTATCACTCATAGTAAAGATGGTTATTATGACGGTGTTATTTTTCACCGGGTGATCGAAGAGTTCATGTTGCAGTCCGGTGATCCGGAAGGAACGGGAGTAGGCGGTGAAAGCATTTACGGAGATTACTTTGAGGATGAATTCTCCAATCAGTTATTCAATATACGCGGTGCATTATCAATGGCCAACAGAGGAGCCAATACAAATGGCAGTCAATTCTTTATTGTGCAAAACACCGTATTAGGTGAAGGGTTAGATCAAGATTTAAAGAAAAATAAATACCCTGAACAGGTAATAGAAAAGTACAAAGAAGGCGGCACTCCTTGGTTGGATGGGAAACATACAGTGTTTGGTCAAGTCATCGAAGGAATGGACGTTGTTGATCAAATTGCGGCAACAGAAAAAGATGAAAAAGATAAGCCTGTTAAAGACGTAGTCATTGAAAAAATAATCGTTCAAGAGTAGGAGAAGACAGCTTGCTGGTTTGTATTGGACTGCTTCCTCTTAACTGATATAATAGACACCAATAGGATTGTTCACAGTTACATCAGAAAGGAACGATTAACATGTTGCAATGGTATGTATTATCGTTATTCTTATACTTTCCTGAAGACAAGACGGAATATATTCCAGCAGTCATTTGGCTAGCTGTTTTCATGGTATTCGCGTTTTTAGCGATGAGATGGTTTGTAAGAGTATCTAAGCGCGAAGGTGAAAAGACGAAAGAACTGGAAGAAAGAATTAATCAACAAATGAAGAATCAAAAGTAAAGCCTAGTTAAATAAAAATTAATGCGAAAATACAACCACCTTGACGGTTGTATTTTTTTATCGTGAAAGATTTACTTTACTTGCATATTGAATAATCCTATAGGTGACAGGTACCTTGCTGTTTTTGTCGAAATTTGTAGGTGACAGGCACCACCCAGAACCCCCCGAAGCATTTCTAATATTTCTATCCAAGTACGGGAAGGATAGTTATATAAATTTGGATTGGTTGTGGAGGCTTGTTTTAAATGATGATAAGATTTTTTGTTGGGACCTGCTTGGCCGTTGTGATGTTGGCAGGATGCGGACAAAAGGAGATTTCAAGGATGGATGTCGAGATGTATAATGCAGTGGGTGATTCATTGGGAAAGGTGGAATTCGAGGAACAGCCTAGTGGAGTTATGCTGAAATTGGATTTAAAGGGATTACCACCAGGGGATCATGCGATCCATATTCATGAAAATGGATCTTGTGAGGCACCTGATTTCAAGTCTGCGGGTAATCATTTTAATCCAGAGGACAATGAACATGGTCTACTTTTCCAAAAAGGTGCCCATGCCGGAGATTTACCTAATATTACTGTTGAGGATGATGGAAAAGTAAAGGTTGACCTCATGGCAGCTGAAGTGACTTTGAAAGATGGTAAACCCTCATTGTTAACCAAGAATGGAACATCACTAGTTATTGACGAAGATATAGACGACGGAATGACACAGCCATCTGGAAATTCAGGAGAAAGAATCGCTTGTGGAGTCATAACAAAGGACAAAGAAAATGCAGAACAAAAAGACGCACAAGATGATAAGGGTGAACAGGAAACATAAAAAATGGCTATCCCTGTGAATGAAAGGGATAGCCATTTTTTATGAACAACAATTAATTTTTGAACCATTCTGCATCTAGAAATCGCTAGTTAACCCGATGTAAAAGCTTAAACAAAGGCTTTCTTCAACCGTGCCAACCCGTCCAATAAAACTTCATGAGGACAGGCGATATTCATTCTGACAAAACCCTCTCCCCCAGGCCCATACTTAGGTCCCGGCTCGAGACCGAGCTTTCCGCGTTTAATTAAGCGCTCTTGTATTTCTTCGTCGCTGAGCCTTAATTCACGACAGTCAATCCAAACTAGATAGGTACCATCTGGCTCCATCACAGAAATATTCGGAATATCGCGCTCAACAAACTCGTTAAGGGTGTCGATATTATTCTTCAAATAAACAAGCAGTTCATCCAGCCATTCGGCACCATAACGATAAGCAGTCTCCATCCCAATCAATCCGAAAATGGATAAATTAAAGAATCCCTGCCTTCCTTGGAAGTCCTGAAACTGCGTGCGAAGCTCCTCATTTGGAATAATCAGAGCAGAAGCCTGCAATCCTGCAAGATTAAATGTTTTTGTAGGAGCAATACATGTAATTGTGATGTCTGCGAATTTTTCATCTAAACTAGCAATGGATACATGACGATTTGGTTTGAAAATTAAATCAGAGTGAATCTCATCTGCAAGAATCAAACAATTATACTTATGGCATAAGTACCCAATTTTCTTTAACTCATTTTCGTTCCAGACTCTTCCGCTGGGATTATGCGGGTTGCATAAAAGAAATAGCTTTACACCTTCTTTTAACTTATTCTCAAAGTCATCAAAGTCCATTTGATAACGTCCATCCTCTAATTTAAGAGGTGAACTGACGACCGTGCGATTATTCTTTTTAATCATTTCAAAAAACGGCGTATATACAGGTGTTTGAATCATTATGGCATCACCTTCAGAAGTATACGTTTGAATAGCAGCAGCAATGGAAGGAACAACACCGCTATTGTATATAATCGAACTTAAGGTGATTTCCCAATCATGACGCGTCTTAACCCAGTCTCTAATTGCTTCAGACAAAGAGAGCGGGGCAAACGTGTAACCATAAATACCATGTTCCATTCTTTGCTGGATTGCTTCGGCAACTTCAACAGTCGGTTTAAAGTCCATGTCAGCTACCCACATCGGCAGTATATCTGCTTCGCCAAACATTGTTTGCGTAAGCCCCCATTTTACTGAAGAGCTATTCGCGCGTTCAATTTTTTCATGAAAATTATGTTTTCCCATTATCTCCCCACCGTTTCATAGTTTATTGTTCCTGCTCTATATGATAAGATATGAAAACAAAAAGATAAAATAAAAGGTGATAGCGATGGACACACAGCAAACGAATTTAATGCTTGTTGATACATTAAATGAATGGGATCCGTTTGATATTGGTGGAGGCAATTATGATACGGAGATTGCCGATACAATTCAGTTTCTTCATGATCTAGATGATGCGGATAAGCTTTCAAGAAAAATTCAATCCATCTATGAATTCTCTTTTGAAGAAATGATTCCTTTGCAGCAGTGCAAATTAATTGCTAATAGGCTGTTATTAATTAAAAATAATAGCTCCTGTTCGCTCTAAACGACCTTTTTAATGAGGTCGTTTTTGCTTGTAGACAAACTGATTTAAATGGTTAGAAAAAGATGGGAGAGAATTTTCCGAAGCTTTCCGCGGGGCGAGCGTCGAGCCGCTTGCTACGCACCGGCAGGGTTTGCCTATCTCGCTTCTCCCTCAGGAGTCGAGCGGATGCTTCTCCAAATCCACTGAAGTTTACTTATTTTGCTTTTGTCGAGACTCTAAAAGGGTGTCTAATAAGTCCAAATTCGACTTATTGACGCCATTTTTTTAAATCGAGAATGTTGATGTTACCCTTTTGGGACCGCCCCTTCTTAGGCGTGGACTTTATTTAAATATTTTTCAATGACTGACATCACTTCTTGAGGTTTTTCCTCAGGAATCAGATGTCCTGCTTCTGGAATAACAACGAGCTCGGCATGAGGAAGGTCTTCTTTTAAGCGTTTGCCGATCGACAAAGGCACTACTCGGTCATGCTCCCCCCATATGAGTAAACAGGGCGTTTGAATGGAGCGTAATTTTTGCTGGTCTAAATCCCCCTCTCTATCTCTGACCATCCTAGTTAATGCACGGAATATTTCATTATGTAAGAAAGGCTCTAAATATCCTTGTCTCATTTCTTCATCAATCATTTCTCGATTATAGACGACATTTTGTAAATTGGCTTCAAGACCGGACTTGCCGAGATATCGCTTTACGTAGACTGGGAAAAAGGGCAGATAGCTTGAATAGATCAGCGGTTTTTTCATCCTTGGCAAATAAGAAGAGCTGCATAACAACACGGTCAATTCAACCAATTCAGGCTTCAAATAGGCAATATTTAATGAGATTTGTCCGCCCATGGAATGGCCAGCTAATATTACTTTGTTTACATTTAATTTTTCCAAAAGAAGGATGAGGGTATTCGCCATATTTTCGTAAGAGTATTTATAACGAATGGATTTCCCGCTTTTTCCAAATGGAGGCAGGTCCACAATTAAAACATTATACTTTTTTGTCATGAGGGGAATCATTCTTCTGAAGCTGAAGCTGGATGAAAGAAAGCCGTGCAACAGGACAAACGTCTGGCTTGCTTGATCATTTTTAAAAAATTCATAATAAATCTCATTGCCGTTGATGGCTGTATGTTCTTTTTTGTATGTATGGTCCAATATCGATTCCTCCCGGGGATATGACAGACTAGTGAATATAAGTTTCTCATATTGTTCCTCATTTTATCATTCTCTTGCACAAAATAAAAAATGGACAACCCGAAACGGATTGTCCTCTTCAAAAATGGGGGAATTCTAGAAAGTCTTATTAAAGAATTGCCCATTTCTCCATAAGTTATACATGCTGATTTAAAAAATTATTTACGTGATATTGATCTGGTTCGAATGAATCATAAAAATTTATTTGCTCTTCAGCAGAATCATAATTTAAATGATTCGTTTGATCCATAATAGTTGTTACTGTGATGTCTAACACAGTGCAGATTTTGAGGATGGTTAAGGTATTTGGAATGGACTCGCAAGTTTCGTATCTTTCGATGGAAGCAGTGCCAACACGAATTTTGCTTGCAAGCTCGCTTTGGGTAAGAAAGCTTCTTTCACGGCTAAGTTTAATGTTTTGGCCTATTGAACTCATAATCAATCACCCCTTTACTTTATTTTACCACCGAAAAATAAATAAACTCACGAATATTGTGAACATTTAGTTAAATTATGTTGTTCTGGATCATCATTTTAAAAGTATTTTTGATTAATCCTAATTTGTATGATATAATTTTAAATTGCGTATAAAGACGATAAAATATATTAAATATAGGAGTGTTCCCATGTCAGAGAAAATCGAAGTAGGCAGTGTTATTACAGGAAAAGTTACAGGTATTCAACCTTATGGTGCCTTTGTTGCGTTAGATGAAAATACTCAAGGACTTGTTCACATTTCCGAAGTAACTCACGGTTTTGTAAAAGATATTAATGAGCATCTTAAAGTGGGCGACGAAGTAAATGTTAAAGTTTTATCAATTGATGAAGCAGCTGGGAAAATCGGCTTATCTATTCGTGCAACTCAAGAAGCTCCAGCACAAACTGAAAAGCCTAAAAAACCACGCGCTAAGCGTCAATCTGCACCAATCAAAATGGAAGATGAGTCTGCACAAGGATTCAATACTCTTAAAGACAAACTTCAAGAGTGGATCGATCAATCAGAACGTGACGACTTAATCAAAAAATAAATAAATGAAAGGCCCGGGCGAGCAATCGTCCGGGCTTTTGTTTGGATTAATTACGAAAGATGCAAGTCCTTTTTTTGGAAAATCCGTTTCGAAAGGGCGAAGGAAGCTAAGATTAACAGAATCGTTATTGTTCCGGCAAAGATATGTGGATTTTTGTAAACCGTGTCAAGAATCGAAAACACGATTTCTGCCGTTTTAGCACTATCAATTTTGGTCAGTGAGTAGGCAAAAATAAAGCCAATTGCTGGGGTTCCTACCATTAACAAAAGAATCTGGATGACAATGGCTTTGATATACCCAAACTTATAATAAATTGGAAAAGAGACGGCGAGTAAAATAAATCCGATCAATAATTGCGAGATGAGCGAAAACTGGGTCATTGGCGGCATGTCAAGGTAGGGCAGATGTGCATGAGCAATCATATCAATGATCCATAAATACGCAAAGCTGAACGAAGCAAGCCCAAAAGCAAATATATATCTGGAAAGAACAATCGTTGTTCTTTTTATAGGTAGACTGGCAAGTGTCTTATTCGTCCCAGATAATTTATCATAATAAAAGCCATTAAATAAGAAGCCCATAATAATCCCAAAATAAATGAAAAAGCTATTAAGGTTCAAAATATAAAGTATCGGTACGCAAATAATCACAATCGCAATATAAATAAAATTCAAATAAAAGTCCTTCTTAATCAAAGATACCAACCTAATTACCCCCCCTCGTCATAAAATACATAATATCCTCTAAACTAGCAGGCTCAATCACAAACTCCTCAGCAATTGTCGAATTTTGGCGGTGACAGGCACCGACATCACCCAAATCACCCAAATCACCCAATCCCGCTGCGACATTCATATTATAGAACAGTTCATGTTGACCTTGCATGAGGCCTGTGAAGCCTTGGGGTGTTACTTTGTAGCCGAGGAAAAGGTTTTTTAAATCTGCGTCTAGCTGGCTTTTGGCTCCTTTTACGAGGTAGAATTGTTCTCTTATGTCTTCAATGCTTTCATGCAAATAGATTTGTCCGTTATAAATGAATACGATCTCATCTGCAATTTGGTCAAGATCAGTCGTGATATGGGTGGAAAAGAAAATCGTCTGATTCTCATTGACCATAAGCTCCTGTAATTCGTCCATATTCGTATAGTTGTCAAATAATTTAAAATTCAATAGGAACTGATCCGTTTATGTGGAATATATTCTTGATGCAATATTAGGAGGTGTGCACCAATGTCTAAAGCAGATCATATGTTGTCGATCATCTGGCTATTAAAAACAAGGAAAAAGCTAACTGCCAAGGAGCTTGCGGAAAGATTAGAAATTAATATTCGGTCAGTTTATCGCTATATTGACTCTCTATGTGCAAGTGGCGTACCGATTGTATCTGAGGCAGGGCATAATGGGGGATACAGTATGCTGGAGCAGTTTAAGGAATCCCCGTTAGTATTCCATCTTGATGAGCAAAAGGCTTTGATTCATGCTGCTGCCTTTGCTAGGGAAGCAGGTTATCCATTTGGCGCCTCTTTAAATAGTGCTATTGCCAAATTGAAAAATTATACAACGGTCGATCAGCTGCAGGAAATCAATCAACATGCTTCTGCATTCGAAGTCATTACACCAACAACCAATCACGGTCTAGAATGTTTTTTGCAACAAATAGAAATGGCCGCTGCAGGCAGAACCAGTCTCTTAATCGAGTATCAAAAGAATGGTCAAGAGGAGACGACGCTTCGGAAGGTAGATCCCTACGGATTAATACATTGGAAAAGTAAATGGTATATAACTGCATTTTGTCATTTGCGAAATGAAGTTCGCAGTTTTCGTGTGGATCGCGTTCATAAACTGGAAGTGACTGATGCTTTGTTTGAAAAACCTGCACATTTTTCTCCACGTGATTTTTTCTTGGATAATATCTATCCTGATTTGTCCGTTAAGGAAGAATTAGTATCCATACATATTGAAGGGGAGAAACGGTTGATTGATGAGCTTTGTGAACACTGGTTCATTAACTATGCCCTATTAGAAAAATCTGAGCAGAATGCGTCTCTAATGCTTTCTGAAAAATCGATGCTGACTTATTTGCCTCATATTCTGCTTCATTTCGGCAAGGGATTAAATATTATAGAACCACCTATTCTTAAGGAGAAAATGATTCAGATTACATCAGATTTATTACATCATTATCAAAAAATAACTTCACTGACCGAAACTGTCAGTGAAAGAGAGGTATGATGCTTATAGAAAAGAAGAACAGGATTGGGAGGGCTGAAAACAATGGCGCATCATTCTTTGCAATTTTATGATTATCATATGTGGGCAAATAAAAGGGTATTTGAGCGATTAAAAGAGTTGCCAGAGGGAACTTATCAGCAAGAAACTCAAAGCGTATTTTCCTCTTTGGCAGAGGTGGTTTTGCATCTGTATTTGACTGATTTGGTATGGTTAGGAGCGCTGGCAGATGAATCATTCCAGGATATTCAGTCAGTAAATCAAGAGGCTTCTGAACGCTTGAAAAATAGCAGTCTTAATGAATTAGAAACAGAATATATCGCATTATCTGACCGTTATTACAGTTTTTTTTCAGGCAGAAAAGATTTAGATGAAAAAATTATCCGCAATCATCCGGCATTTGGATCAGTAGAAACGACATTAGCTGAATTGCTTCAGCATGTTGTTAATCATGGCACATATCATCGGGGCAATATTACAGCGATGATGAGACAGCTTGGGCATCCCGGACCTTCCACGGATTATGTCTATTACTTGTATGCCATCCAAGATAAAAATTAATTAACGGACCTAAACGTTCATGAAAGTCGACGTTTAGGTCATTTTTATATCCATCTTTAAAATCATTTTTCTCTGATAAAATGAGCACAAATGAAAATCATCTGCGTTAATTCTTTATTTTTGCATTACATGGAAATAATGAAGATAATATGAAGATAAAGGAGCTGATGAAATGGATAACTTTACTTTCTGGAATCCAACCAAATTGATTTTTGGAAAAGGTCAGATAGGCAAGCTTAAAAGTGAAATATCTCAATATGGCAAAAAAGTATTAGTCGTTTATGGTGGAGGCAGCATTAAGAAAAATGGCTTATATGATAAAGTGATGAACGAATTAAAAGAGATGGATGCAGAAGTATTTGAGGTTTCGGGTGTGGAACCAAATCCACGAGTATCAACAGTTCGCAAAGGTGTAGGTATCTGTAAAGCGGAAGGCATCGACTTCATTTTAGCCGTTGGCGGAGGCAGTGTTATTGACTGCACTAAAGCCATTGCAGGCGGTGCTAAATATGATGGAGACGCTTGGGACATGGTGGCAAATAAAGCTCAAGTTTCAGAGGCCGTTCCATTTGGTACAATTCTTACATTGGCAGCAACAGGATCGGAAATGAACTCCGGTGCGGTTATTACAAATTGGGAAACGCATGAAAAGCTTTCTTGGGGGAGCCCGCATGTATTTCCAAAATTCTCGATTTTAGATCCGGAAAATACATATTCCGTGCCTAGAAACCAAACGATTTATGGCATTGTTGATATGATGTCTCATGTGTTAGAGCATTATTTCCACTTGGAGGATAACACTATATTCCAAGACCGCATGTGTGAATCATTGATAGTAACGATTATGGAAACAGCGCCTAAGCTTCTTGAAGATTTAGAGAGCTATAACGAGCGTGCAACAATCCTTTATAGCGGAACAATGGCTTTAAACGGTATCATAAATATGGGCTATCGAGGTGATTGGGCAACTCATAATATTGAGCATGCCGTATCAGCTGTTTATGATATTCCTCACGGTGGAGGACTAGCGATTCTGTTCCCAAACTGGATGAAGCATACGTTACATGTGAAGCCGGAGAGATTCAAACAGCTCGCTGTTCGAGTATTCAATGTGGATCCTAATGGGAAAACTGATGAAGAAGTGGGGCTTGAAGGAATCGAGTGTTTACGCTCTTTCTGGGATAGCATCGAGGCCCCGTCTAAACTTGCAGACTATGACATTGATGACAGCAAGCTAGAAGAAATGGCTGATAAAGCAGCTTATAATGGCGCTTTCGGTCGATTTATGAAATTGGAAAAAGAAGATGTACTTTCTATATATCGAGCATCACTATAAATCAAAAACCCCCCCTGCTGTAAAGCGGGGGTTATTATTATACTACACCTCTATGCTTGAACACTGGTTCCCACACTGCTTCTGCCTGTTTTTTCTCTACATTTTTGGATAAATAGCATGAAACTTTTAAAAATATAATGAGATTCATTTCACCAAATTGAACACCAAGATATGGTTAGGGTTACAATGACTGATTCTTGATAAATTGTGATCCTTTGGTTAAAGTGGTAAAGGGCATAAAATTTCATTTTCTTTTTTATTATATTACATATTCGGAGGATTCTACATATGACTCATATTCAGTTTGATTACTCCAAAGCACTTAGCTTTTTTGGGGAACATGAAATTACCTATCTTCAAGATGCAGTGAAAGCTGCGCATCATGCCCTGCATGAAAAAACGGGAGCGGGCAATGATTATCTTGGTTGGATTGATCTTCCTGCCAATTATGATAAGGAAGAATTTACACGTATTCAACGTGCAGCTGAGAAAATCAAAAATGATTCCGATGTATTACTTGTTATCGGGATTGGCGGTTCTTACCTTGGTGCACGAGCGGCGATAGAAATGCTACAACATAGTTTTTATAATTCATTACCGAAAGAAAAACGAGGTGTGCCACAGATTTTCTTCGTAGGTAATAATATCAGCTCTACATATATAAAAGATTTAATTGACATGCTTGATGGAAAAGACTTTTCCGTGAATGTTATCTCTAAATCAGGAACAACGACAGAGCCTGCCATCGCATTCCGCTTGTTCCGCAAGATGCTGGAAGAAAAGTATGGAGCAGAAGAGGCCCGCAAACGTATTTATGCCACAACTGACCAAGCAAGAGGTGCACTGAAAACATTAGCGAATGAAGAGGGCTATGAATCATTCATCATTCCAGATGATGTTGGTGGACGCTATTCTGTTCTCACTGCTGTTGGGTTGCTGCCAATCGCTGTTGCTGATATCAATATTGAAGACATGATGAAAGGAGCTGCTGTTGCTCGGGAGGACTTTACTAAGCCTGAGCTGAATGATAATGCTGCTTATCAATATGCTGCTGTGCGTAATGCCTTATACAATAAGGGGAAAACAATCGAGATGCTCATTAACTACGAGCCTGGATTGCAATATTTCGCAGAATGGTGGAAGCAGTTATTAGGAGAAAGCGAAGGCAAAGATTTAAAAGGGATTTACCCTTCCTCTGCTAATTTTTCAACTGACCTTCATTCAATGGGGCAATACGTGCAAGAAGGTCGTCGTGATTTGTTTGAAACGATTATTAAGGTTGAAGAGTCTCGACATGAGCTTACGATTGAAGCAGCTGATTCTGACCTTGACGGTTTAAACTACCTAGCAGGAAAATCAGTAGACTTTGTAAATAATAAGGCATTTGAAGGAGCGATGCTTGCGCATACTGACGGCGGTGTGCCGAACTTAATCGTAGCGATTCCAAAAATGGACGCCTATACATTCGGCTATCTCGTTTACTTTTTCGAAAAAGCTTGCGCAATGAGCGGATATTTACTGGGGGTCAATCCATTTGATCAGCCGGGTGTTGAAGCTTATAAGGTTAATATGTTCGCACTTCTTGGAAAACCAGGATATGAGGAGAAGAAAGCAGAGCTTGAGAAGCGATTAAAATAAAAAAATGGCTGATTGTCAGGGACAATCAGCCATTTTTAAAAGGGTAACAGTATCAGGAAGATATCTAGAGAAAAGGGAATACACAACAAGGAAACCGGGAAAAAATCGCCCGGTTCTTTATTTGGCAAAAGAAAACTCATGATTTGCTGTCCTCATTCATCAAATCATGAAAGTGATTAGGTGATAATAGACTTCAACTATTTATTTAAGAAGTACTAAAATTTGATCAGATGCAGTACGCTTCATTACTCGGTATCCTTCAGTGGTTTTTGTAGCCATTCCCTCGTCATTTGGCATGCAATAGCCATCAACTTCACATGTACCATCATCACTGACAAAGAGTTTACCAACTAAACCAACAGACACCCACTCACTCAGGTCTATTTACACGGGAGATATATTTTAACGACCCGTCCCACTCAGGGTTAATGGCAGGGGTTCATTTTGTTATGGGAGGTATGATTACCTTGCCTGTGGCATCTTTTTCTCTTCGATTGTTATTTGCTCGTATTGAATGATTCCCCATTTATCTTTTACAAATTTATTTTCCCAGTGCAATTCAGCTGAATCTCCTGTGATTGCTGGTGTTGCACTGACAATTCCTAGAATGCATTTATCATTTGCATTGGCAATTCGTACTTTTTCTCCGGATAAAGTGCCAAAATATCCAGGATGAATTGGCTTCCCATCGACAGTTTCAAACATCTCTGCAAAATCTGTACCTCCAGGAAAAACATTTCCATCAATATATAGATTTCCCGTACTTGCTTGAAGTACGACTGCTAATCCGGGCGCTATTTCTGATAAACCATTGGCTACATGCCATGAGTTGGGGTACAAGGTCGATCCATACACCCCCATGATATGGGAACCTTCATGGTCTGCAGTGGTTGAAAGTCCTTCTGCATGGGAAGAGCCGCCATTGATTGGTTGTTATACCCTTCCGCATGAGAGGCTTCACCAACAGCTGAAGTGGTGCTCTCTTCCGCATGAGAGGATATTCCACTGGCAACAGTATTTATGCCTTCCGCATGAGAAGCTGCTCCACTCGCAGTGGTATTGCTGCCTTCCACCTCTGAACAGTTTCCTGGAGCATTTCGATTACATTCTGGCATGCTTTCACTTCCTTTTTTATTTGAAAAATTCTCAGATTCATTGTTATTGTATATACCTAGTAATAAGGTGTTTGTACAAATTCACTAAAAACAGGAAGATTTTTAAATTTAACATTTACTATTCTTTAATTCATGAAACATCTATTTATGGAAAAACTAAAAAAAGATATGGAAAGGGGTAGGTTATATGTATGAAATTCCTTCAAGGATAGAGGGGAAGCAATATCATTTATTCAAGCTTGAACAAAAGTTAAAGCCGAATGGCTACAGTATTGGCGGTAACTGGGATTATGATCAAGGGGCATTTGATTATAAAATTGATGCACAGGATGGCTATCATTTTTTACGGGTCCCATTTAAGGCGATTGATGGCCAATTAGATACGAGTAATTGTACTGTTGAGCTTGGCAGACCATTTCTGCTTTCGCATATTTATCAAGACGGCCAAGATGATCATGCGAATGTATCTAATTTCACCGCATCTTTAAACCAATTCTCTGAGCCAGTGGATAAAGATGCGAAAGTACCTGAGCAATATATTGATACCGGTAAATCTCTTGTTGAAGAACTAGAGGAAATTCTATTAGAGCCTTAATTCATTAGTACAATTAAAAAATCATTCTCTGTAATAATAAAAGGATGGGGAGGATTAACGACGGTTTCTTCTCCTCGTTTTACACCCAATAATAAGACGCCATCTTGCATGAGCCTCTCATTTATCTCTACAAATGATTTGCCAATCAACTCAATAGAAGCTGGGTGGAAGCTCAGCTTTCTTTCATCTAATTGGCTTAATAAACCTAAAAAGGAAGTAACCATCTCCTGAGACGTCAAGCTGTTAATCATCACGAAGCTCGTTAGCATATTTGTTTGTACCACTTCATCTGCGCCAGCTCTTTTGGCATTAGCAGTTTGTTCTGACGTTAATATTTCCACGATACAAGGTACATCAGGATTCAAGCCTTTAATAGCAAGCAATGTAAGGATAGAATTCATATCTGCATTTAACTCATCCTTATTTTGATCAGCTGTAATAATGACTTTTCTTGATTTTTCTATATTAGCCTTTAGCAAAACCTCATCCCGGTTTGCACGCCCTTTAACAAAATGCAGCTGCTTATCAGGCAGGGGGTTTTCCTCCAGCGTTTCATCAATTAATGTAACCGGCACACTGTTTTCATAGCTGCAAATCGTTCGTAATATTTCACGTGAGCGCTCGTTCCATCCGATAACAACGATATGATCACTCCCTTTATAGCGAAACTTCCCTTGAATATAATCATTCTGTTTTGAAACAGCTGCTGTAGCCAGAGCGACAAAATAAGAAGCTAAAAAACCTGCTCCTGTCATAACAAGAAGGATACCAGTAAACCTGCCGAGGAAAGTTTCTGGAACATAATCTCCATATCCAACAGTTGAAGCAGTAATAATTGCCCACCAAATCCCATCGAACCATGTTGGAAAACTATTTGGTTCGATCAAATGTACAAAATAGCCGAAAAATACAACGGCAAATAAGGCCATGAAAAGAATCCTTAAAACAAGGGGCAATCTTGTAAAATAAGAATAAATAAAATGGGGCATGCTTTCCACCTCAAAATCGGTCAAATTACCAAAAGGCTGTTAGTCAGTATGGACGAAATTTCCGGTATTCATAAGTTTTAGCTTCCTATAAACAGTTTATTTGATATGTGCATGGACATTTGAAATAATTAGAAAGAAACGAATACCATTTGGAAGGAGAATCATTATTTATGAAAGTTCTCGTAGTCGGAGCAAATGGCCAAATAGGTAAACATGTAATTAAACAGCTGCTGGAAAGTGATCAGCATAGCCCTAGAGCGATGGTTAGGAAACAGGAGCAAATCGAATATTTTGAAGGAATCGGTGCAGAAACCGTACTTGCTTCTCTTGAGGGCAATGTAGATGAAATTGCAGAAGCGGCAATGGGCTGTGAAGCCATTGTATTTACAGCAGGTTCAGGAGGTTCTACTGGATATGATCAAACATTGCTGATTGATCTGGATGGTGCAGGAAAAACAATTGAGGCAGCTGAGAAAGCAGGCATAGACAGATTTGTTATAGTCAGTGCCATTCATGCTGATAAGCGGGAGTCTTGGACAGATATCAAACCATATTATGTGGCCAAACATTATGCAGATAAATTACTGATAAATAGCGGTTTGAAATATACAATTATTCGCCCTGGCGGATTAACAAATGACCAAGGAACCGGAAAAGTAAAGGCAGGCGACAATGTTGAAAGAGGCAAGATTCCACGTGAAGATGTAGCAGCAACAATTGTAGCATCGTTAGATAACGAAAAAACAATCAATCGCTCATTTGATCTCGTTTCAGGAGAAACCTCAATCAACGAAGCGGTTAATCAATTATGATGATAAAATAAAAGCCTCGGCGTAGATGCCGGGGCTTTTACTCCTTTTTAAGGAAAAAAAGTTCAGTTCCAGTTATAAAAGTATTGTGAACACGAATGATCTAAACCCTCGATCAAATAGGCTAAAAACGCATCAATCTCATAGGCAAGAAGTTTCGCATTTTATTTTTTTTATAGATTGTAATATTGCTTTCATACATAATAGAATTTTATAGATAATTAGATAGGAGATGACCTAAATGGAGAGTAAAAGAAAAATGCCTAAGTTTCTGCTCCCTATCATATTAGTTGTTGGAGCAAGTTTAACGCTCTTCTTTTCTATTGAGTCAAATGGCAAGTCCGGAGAGGGATCTTGGTCTTCACCTTTTACAGTGGACCAAGCAATACAAAATCAAACTGGAAACATACACACCATAGAAGGCTATGTTATTGGTCAGCCTATTTCTGAGTCTTCAGTTATATCCGGAGATTTTTCAAATGATCATGCAATGGCGCTCGCGGACTCACCCAAAGAACACAAAATAGAAAAAATGATTTATGTCCAAATACCAGCAGAGCAACGTTTGCAATTTGGTCTTAAAACGAATGCGGATTTACTGGGAGAAAAGGTGCAAATCACTGGAGAATTAACAGCTTATTTTACTAAACCTGGTGTGAAGCAGGTTGAAAAGATGGCTTTAGATACGAAACCAATTGAAGAAGAGAATCAGGAATATGATGAGAATTATTATAAAGGTGCAATTGGAAAAACCGGTGAAGAATTGAAGACCGCATTACATAAAATCATTAGCGGCCATAATGAAATTTCATATGCTGAGGTTTGGGAAGCATTAAAACAAACAGATGAAGATCCGGAAAATAATGATCATGTATTGTTATTTTATACTGGCAGGTCACAAGCAAAGGCTTCTAATGGAGCTGATCCGGATGACTGGAACCGGGAACATATATGGGCGAAGTCTCATGGCGGCTTTGGCAATGAACAAGGAGCTGGCACTGACCTCCATCATCTTCGTCCAACAGATGTGAGTGTGAATGGCTCGAGGGGAAATCTGGATTTTGATAACGGTGGAAAAGAGCATGACGAAGCCTTAGGTAATTATTATGACCATGATTCTTGGGAGCCTCGCGATGAAGTGAAAGGCGATGTTGCGAGAATGCTGTTTTATATGGATGTTCGTTACGAAGGTAATCCAGGGGAAATAGACTTAGAGTTAAACGATAAGGTCAACAATGGTAAAAAACCAAATCATGGAAAATTGTCGATTCTACTGGAATGGCATCAAGAGGATCCTGTAGATGATTTTGAAAGAAAGCGTAATGATATAATCTATGATGAATTTCAATTTAATCGTAATCCATTTATTGATAATCCGGAATGGGCAGAAGAAATTTGGGGAACCGAGTGATAGAACTGAGCTGCCCTTAATGGATCTGACCTCACTCTATTTCCATATCCTTTTCCAACAAGGTCTGAGAACTTGATATGGACATAGTGGGGTTTCACTATCGCTAAAAGATGATCTCAATCCGCTTTGCTGATTCTTTGCTGCTTTTAAATCAAGTTTAAAAAAGGTCTTATAAACTCATCACTTCAGAGAAGCCCAAGAAAAAATACCAAAAATTGATAAGTAGAAAACAAGAACGGAAGAAGTTAAGTTTTTGGCATAAGCAAACTATTTAATATTAGTATTTTAATCATTTGCTACTTATTAACGATGTCTTTTGGATCAATATTACGTAAGATTTTATAAATTGCGAGTCCATCACTCACATGATTATCGCTATATTGAATGGGCAATAAAGCAAAGAAGATATAATATACAGAAAAATATCCAAACTGATAGAAATATGTGGTTTCTGGAATTATATTAAATATGATAAGTAAGTCGAGTATTAGCATCGAGCTCAAATTAAAGATAATCCCACCGGAATTCACAAGGATATGTGATAGCTTGTTATTTATCTTTAGACCTTTATATGTACATGATGAATCAGCGATATAAATGCGCTTTACAGAAATTGGGCCAATTGTTAAAAATGTTTTCCCGCTACCAATCACAAGGTGAGAATCTCCCCCCATAATTTTCGCCATCGTCCAATGACCTAACTGATGGATGAGTGACACTAGAGGAAGGATAAGAAAGAAAGCCCAAAAAGCTGTTATTAAGTCATCCCAATTAAACATAGAAACATCCTCCTTTTAGAAGATGTTTTCCCTTCATCTAATGTATATCAAACGCTTCATTCATATATCTAAAGAATTTGTAATAGAAACTATATGGATATGAAATTATCGGCTACATCTTGTAAAGAATTATTTAATTGTTTACAACTAATTAACGTACGATCCGATGTATGTTATATGCAAAAATTTTTATGAAAGCTACCATTAGATATACAAGATACCTTAATTTATTTTTCTTAGTTATATGGAGAGAAAAGAAGAATAAAATGAATGTATTAAGGGAAATCCTACCCAAAAAAGCTGATTAAAAATGGCTGTTTTCGTATACTTTATTGCTTTCCGCAGGTAGTGGTTGATTTCCTCTTCAGGGTTTGATTAATCGTTATCAAAACTATTAGGGGTCCGGCCGAAGGTGGATACTAATTTAAAAAATAAGGCTGTTTTTCGTATACTTTGTTGTTTTTCGCAGGGCTGGCGGTGAACCTCCTCGTCCGCTTCACTCCTGCGGGGTCTCGCACACCCGTTCCAATCAACTTTTTTATCAACGGTTTATCAAAACCTATGAAAAAACAACAATCTTTTAGAAAAAAGCCAAAAATAAAGATATTTCTAAAATTGACATTTATATGTAGTTGACATCTGCTAATGGTGATGTTAATTTATAATTAAATCGTTCTTTATACAGAACTGATTGCGGTTTTTAGTTGAAGGGTATCTCCTTATAAACACATTATTTAAAAGGATTATAATTTAATATAGTGATAGTCTCATTTTTTTAGCTTAAAGGTTCTTTAATGAGAACAAACGAGAGGTGTGAGAGTCGTGTCGGCGATAGCTGGAATTTATCATCTATATAAAGAACCTATTCCAATCGAGCATAGGGATGGAATGATGCAGGCATTTCAGACTTTCCCTGCCAATCGAAGGGCTGTATGGAATAAGGACTCGATCTTTTTCGGCTGCTGTTCACAATGGATCACTCCTGAATCAGTTAGCGAAGTGCTGCCCTTCTACGATTATGAAAGACAGTTAGCCATAACAGCAGATGCAATTGTTGACAATCGGGATGATCTTTTTGAACGATTGCAAGTTTATAAAAATGATCGCCCCATGGTCTCTGACAGTCAGCTTATCCTTCTTGCCTATGAGAAATGGGGAGAGGAGTGTCCAAAGTACTTAATTGGAGACTTTGCATTTATGATTTGGGATGAAAGGAAGCGGAAATTGTTTGGTGCTAGAGATTTTTCTGGTACAAGGACGCTTTATTATGCAAGGCATGACGAGAAGTTTGCCTTTTCAACAACAGTGAAATCGTTATTATCGTTACCATACATAACAAAGAATTTGAACGAAGAGTGGCTCGCAGAATTTATTGCGAATCCTGGGATGTTCGAGTCAGTGGATACTTCATCTACTGCTTACCAACATATACATCAACTCTCACCTTCTCATTCAATAACAATAATAGATGAAAAAATCCAGCTTAAGAGGTATTGCACATTAACCGAAGAAACAAAGCTTCGTTTTAAATCAGATAACGAATATGTAGAAGCCTTCCAAGATGTTTTTCAAACAGCTGTAAACTCTAAACTGAGAACGTTCAAGAAAAAAGGGGCGCATTTAAGCGGAGGACTGGATTCAGGATCTGTAGCTGCTTTTGCTAGTAGGACATTGAAAAAACAAAAAGAAATGCTGCATACCTTCAGCTTTGTGCCAGTAGATGATTTTGAAGATTGGACGCATAAAAGCAGGATAGCGAATGAAAGGCCCTATATTGAATCGACTGTACAATATCATTCTAATTTATCTCCTAACTATGTATCAGTGTCCGAACGTAATCCATACACAGAAATAGATGAGTGGTTGGATGCTTTGGAAATGCCCTATAAATTCTTTGAAAATACATACTGGCTAAGGGGAATTTATGAAAAAGCAGCGGAGATGGGTATCGGTGTGATCTTAAATGGCCAAAGAGGGAATTGGACAGTATCATGGGGACCCAGCCTCGATTATTTCGCACGTTTAATCAAAAGAATGAAGTGGATTAAGTTTTATCAGGAAGTGCATGCCTATAGCAGCCAATCAGGAATCGGAAGGAAAAGAATTGTATCTGTTGTCGTTAATCGAAAATTCATGCCTATTACCTATAAAAAGGAAGATTTATTCCCCATATTCATTAACAGGAGTTTTGCAAGAAAAACAGGTGTTTTTGAAAAATTACAAGAGAATGGTATAGACCCTGCAGGAAAAATGAGCAGCAATGCTTATAAAGTTAGACAAGATCAATTTCAGCAGCTTTACTATTGGAATACAACAGGCACCTACGGAGCAAAAATGGCATTAAGGTATGGAACTGTACAAAGAGACCCAACAGATGATTTACGAGTCATTCGCTATTGTCTATCTATTCCTGATGAACAATTTGTCCGCAATGGAATGGACAGGGCACTGATTCGAAGAGCAACTGAAGGCTATCTGCCAGACAATATCCGATTAAATGATGAAACAAGAGGTGTCCAAGGAGCAGATGGCGTTCATCGTATGATTCCTGCCTGGAATGAATTTATCGACGAGCTTGAAAAAATGATGGAGAACCCACTCATCCAAGAATTATTAGATAAAGAAGTTTTAATAGCTGCTTTAGCTAAAATAAAACATCCGGATGCAAGCATTGCTTTTGAATATGAAATGAAGATATTAATGAGGAGCTTAATCTTGTATCGTTTTTTAATTGGAAGGGGGTGATACGTATGAAGAAGCATTGGCAAAAGCCGACTCTAGAAGTGCTTGAAATCACAATGACTATGGCCGGACCTGGTAGAAAAACACCAGATTCTGTACAGCCAGACCCGGATGATCCAGTAAAATTCAGCTGATTTAGTTACTTCTTTTTTGTTGCTGCCCTCGTACCCTTCTAAAAAGTATGAGGGTTTTTACTAAGTTTTGTTTGGAGGCCCTATGATAACTAAGATAAAAACATATATGTATTATGCATTTGGCTTGCATTTGCAAAGTTCAATGCCGCTTCCGGAATTAATTGCAAATAATCAGCCTTTATCAGAAGTAGATATTCAAATAGAAGAAAATGATTTAACTCAATTATGGAGTGAATATGGAAAGCGCAAAAAATTTAATGTAATTCATGACCACTCAGTTCTATTTGAAGTGCCGGATACAGCGATTTATCATATCGAAAAAGGAAATAAAATTACTGTTTCACCGATAGAAAATGCATCGTTAGATAAAATTCGCCTCTTTGTCCTTGGTTCCTGCATGGGGATTATTTTAATGCAAAGAAAAATACTGCCACTCCATGGAAGTGCCGTCAGGATAAATAATCAAGCATACTTAATTGTCGGAGAATCAGGAGCAGGAAAATCAACGCTGGCTTCTGCATTATTAAGCAGAGGTTATCGGCTTTTAAGTGATGATGTAATTCCTGTATCATTGTCCGATGATGGTACGCCTATAGTTGTTCCCGCATATCCTCAGCAAAAGCTATGGCAATCGAGCTTGGATGCGTTCGGAATGACAGCTGATGAATTTCGGCCGATTTATGATAGGGAAAGTAAATTTGCTGTTCCTGTTTGTACTCAGTTTTCTTCTAGTTCACTGCCGTTGGCGGGTATATTTGAATTGGTGAAATCGGAATCTGATCCAGTCCAAATAAAGTCGATATCTGGATTAAACCAATTGCAAACTTTAAGCACTCATACGTATCGGCAATTTTTAGTCGAAAGATTAAACCTAGTGGAATGGCATTTTAATATGACAGTTAAAGTCTCTCAACATATTCATATGTATAGACTGGAGAGACCGGATAATCAATTTACAGCTCATGAATTGGCAGGGATGATCATCAATTCTATTAATGAGGAGCAGAGACAATGAGTACGAAAAAAATGGTTTCATTAAAAGACAAGGTTCAGCAGGTGAAGGGGAATCTCGTAAGTGACATGGGTGGAGAAAAAGTGATGTTAAGTATAGAAAATGGAAAGTATTATAATTTAGGTGAAATTGGCGGAGATATTTGGGAGCTCATAAGTGAACCGATAGAAATTGATCAAATCGTATCAAAATTGATGGATCACTATGAAGTTACACGTGAAGAATGTGAGACCGAGGTTACCAGTTTCCTAGCTCAATTGAAAAAAGAGAATTTAATACAATTGAAGGGTGATTTTTAAAGGCTGCTGTAAGGAGATCTTGATATGAAAATACTGCACAAATTTAATACATTTAGATTAATGAACAAGCAACTGAAGTGGATGTATCTTGAAGCCTACTTTTATTTGGCTTATGCGCGTATCTACAAAATGCTCCCCTTTGCTAAGGTGTCGCATCTATTAGGCGTTGGCATGAATGAAACTTCGTATGTGATAGATGAAACAAATTCTAAGACGATTAAAAGTGTTTCGCATGCCATCCATCATATGAGTACCTTTGCATTTTGGGAAAGCCAATGCCTTGTAAAAGCCATCGCAGGCATGAAGATGCTTGAAAGGAGAAAGATAGAAAGTACACTTTATTTCGGTACAGGTAAAGATGAAACAGGTAAGCTGGTCGCCCATGCGTGGCTAAGAAGCGGGCAAATTTATCTATCTGGTGCTGATGAGATGCATGAATTTACGGTTGTCGGGATGTTTGCTAAGAAATCGATGCTTGATTATGAAGGGGAATGAAATGGAAGAGCTAGCTCATTTAAATGTAGAAGGCATACCAAAAGAATTGGACCTCATCTTAGCCATCATTATTAATGACGATAGACTTTATCGGGACCTAACACTGAAGGAGAATATTGACTGGCATCTATTTCTCGAACTTGCGATGCATCATCGCGTATTTCCACTGGTTTATTCAAGGCTATTCAAACAAAATCATGGACTGCTGCCTTCATTTGTCATGGAGTCTTTAGAGAGGTCATATAAGAGAAATACTTTTCACATGCTCCATTTAAGCGCTGAAATGGAGAAAATCAATGAAATGTTCTTGGACAATGGAATTAAGTCGCTTTTTCTAAAAGGTCCGATTTTGGCAAAAGAACTATATGGAGATCTTTCCTTGCGGACGAGCGGAGACATCGATTTGCTCATTCATATAGAGGATATAGCAAAGGCAGATCGTTTACTCGTTTCCTTTGGCTATAAACAAGATGAATATATACATTCTTTATTGAATGATTGGAAATGGAGACATCACCACTTTACTTATTATCATGAAGCATTCGGAACAAAGGTTGAAGTCCACTGGAGGCTGAACCCTGCTCCAAGTAATGAGCCTGCGTTTCACGAACTTTGGCAGCGAAAACAGCGCAGTACCACTCATCAAGCATCAAGACTGTTTTTTTTAGGCAATGAGGATTTATTCTTTTTCCTTGTGACTCACGGAGCCAGACATGGCTGGTCGAGACTTAGGTGGCTGGCAGACATTCATCAAATAGTTGAAAAAGGTTTGAACTGGACTAAGGTTGAGCTTCTATTGAGAAAACATAAAGGTAAAAAGATCGCCGGCCAAGCACTTATCCTATCAGCAGTACTATTTCAGACAGATGTACCAAAAGACGCTCAGATGTTCATTACACGGAAAGCAAATCAATTAGCTGCGCAGGCTTTGTTTTATTTAAGAAACAAAGTCAACTTACATAGCGGTAAGGTACCGAGGGATGTTGCAAAGTATCATGCCTTGCATCTCTTTTCACTTATGAGCTATCAGCAAAAAATTGCATATATATTTATGATGCTGCATCCATTATATTCTGATCTTGAGACTTTGCCATTACCAAGGAAATTACACTTTCTTTATTATCCGCTGCGACCATTCCTTTGGACATGGAGAAAAACAAGGAATATCACAAAATATAAAAACATGGAAGTTAAATAGGAAAATAATCATATAAGTTGGTTGAATAGTATTGACATGTTCTTTATAGAGAACTAATATAAGGGTATATTCTTTTGTTTATGTGCATTTTTTTAACGAATAAGTTCTTTATTAAGAACATATAAACATTTAAGGTGGTTTACTATGAGCCGTTTTATTGACGAACCAAGAGGTGCTAAAGAAATCAATTTATTTGAATTATATAAAGTCATTAAAAAACGCTTTTGGGTCATTCTCATTTTTATCATTCTTGCTGGTACAGCTGCATTTTTTTATAGCACCTATAATAAGACAACGCTATTATATCAAAGCTCAACCAATATCATTATTGGTGCAGAGGCTGGGTATAGAAACACGCTACAGGTTATTATCAAAGATACCATTGTGTTGGAAAAGGTTATCGGTAAATTGGGGTTATCGACAACCTCTGATCAATTGGCAAATAGGATAAATGTAGAGAGCATAGATGACACACAGGTTGTGAAAATTTCAGTTACGGATACTAACTCTAAAAATGCTGCCGATATAGCGAATACAACGGCTAAAGTTTTTATAGAAGAAATTCCAAAAATCATGGATTTTGAGGAGGTATCAGTATTATCTGAAGCAAAAATGAACCCTCGTCCAATCAATGAAAGCTCTCAAATCCCTATCATCATTATTGCCATTGTCTTTGGGGTGATTGCCGGGGTAGGCTTCATCTTTTTACTGGATTCACTTGATGATTCGATTAAAACCGAGCGTGAAATCGAACGACTGCTAGATGTACAAGTGATCGGCAGTGTTTCAAAAATGGATAAGAAAAATGTTCGCCAGATGAAAATAAGGCAATCAACTGAGGAAATGAGGGGGAAGACTATTGAGTCTAAATAAGAGGAAGACGAGCAAACCTGCGGGACAAAGAAACTTAGTCACTTTTTCGCACCCAGACTCCATCATTTCTGAACAATTCAGGACGATAAGAACAAATATTCAATTCATCAATGGCGAGAAAAACAACCCGATTCTTCTCATAACTTCACCAAGTAAGCTAGAAGGTAAATCAACTTCCGCTGCAAATATAGCGGTATCGATGGCACAGCAAAAAGAAAAAGTGCTTCTTATAGATGCCAGCCTAAGGAATCCAGCTATTCATGAAATCTTTCAGCTCCCCCATACAGCAGGACTGACTGATGTACTAAAGGGATATATTACCTTTGAGGAAGCAGTGGTTTCTTCTCAAATTCCAGGATTAAAAATATTGCCAAGCGGCAAGGTTCCTACAAATCCTTCTGAACTCTTAAGTTCAAAGGCAATGAAAAGGTTATTGGATAAAGTGAGTCCGTTATATGATATTACTTTAATTGACTCCCCTTCTGTACTTGATGTCACGGATACAAAGATTTTGGCCAATTTGAGTGATGGCGTTATTTTAGTTGTCCGTCAAGGTAAAACAAAAGCTGAACATACTTATAATGCTAAAAGAGTTCTGCAATATGCAAAGTCTCAGATTATCGGTGTCATTTTAAATGAACAAAATAAATGAAAAAGTAAATTTTTTTAATCAATATGTTCGTTATAAAGAATAAATCATTTGTTTTAATAGAGATTTTTACGAATGGTGATGTTTCCTTACCGTTATCAATGGAAGCACTCGGTCATGCTGTGGGCAATTGCCTTAGACGCCAGTCGTCAAGAGTGTGATGTGAGGTAGGGTTAGATGCCCTTATTATTAATGAATTTAGTTATGGGGTTTTAATTATGCGTTAAGACCCCGTTACTAAGTGCTTTAATAGCAGGTCTTAATGACGGTTTCAAGAAAATTGAAAGGAGGATCGTATAAATGACCTATCGGCAAAGGCTTTCACTCTTTATCTTAATAGATACTTGCTTAGTTCTTTCTGCTTTGATGATTGGTGCTTTATTAGCAAAGGAGCTTCACCTGGAAAATTCAACTCTGTTTATATCAGGCATGTGTATATTGCTTTTTCACCATTTATACGCGCTCAAATTCCATCTTTATAAGAAGGTTTGGGAGTATGCAAGTATAGGTGAACTCATGATTATTATGAAGATCGTTACTTATGCAATCAGTACTTCAGCTATTATTCAATTCACTATTTTCCAAGCAATCCCTATTCGTTTATTCATTATCATTTGGCTTCTTCATCTGTTATTCGTTGGAGGATCGCGCTTCTATTGGCGAATCTATAGAGACGAAGTAATAATGAGAAATCAGAATAAACAAAGGACCCTCATCGTTGGCGCTGGTTCCGCTGGTGTCATGGTGGCCCGACAGCTTTTAAAAAGCAATGAAGCGAACTTAATGCCTGTCGCGTTTATAGACGACAATCACCAAAAACACCATTTTGATATATTAGGCCTTTCTGTTGTCGGTGGAGTAAGCGCCATTGTATCTGTTGCAGAAAGCATGCAAATTGATCATATTATCATCGCCATTCCATCGTTAAATAAAAAAGGATTAAATACGATCTTTAAAGAATGTGCGAAAACAAAAGCTAAAACACAAATATTACCGATGCTGGAAGACTTAGTGACGGGGAAGGTGTCTGTTAATCAATTTAGGGATGTTCAAGTGGAGGATTTACTTGGAAGAAAACCAATTGAGCTTAATGTTGAAAGTATATCTGATTATGTAACCGATCAAACTGTATTGGTTTCTGGTGCTGGAGGTTCTATCGGCTCAGAGATTTGCAGACAGGTATCTGCGTTTCATCCGAAGAAACTCATTCTACTTGGGCATGGTGAGAACAGCATCTATTCCATTCATTTGGAGCTGGAAGAAAAATTTAAACATACATTGATAGAATTCGTTACTGAAATTGCAGATATTCAGGATGAGAAAAAGATGCTCGAGGTTATGCATACATATAAGCCATCTGTTGTCTATCATGCAGCGGCGCATAAGCATGTGCCTTTAATGGAACGTAATCCTGTTGAGGCTGTGAAAAATAATATCCTTGGAACAAGAAATATTGCTGAAGCTGCTCATTGGGAAAGCGTAGACGTATTTGTGATGGTTTCAACCGACAAGGCAGTCAATCCAACAAGTGTCATGGGTTCAACAAAAAGGCTGGCTGAAATGTTTATTCAGCATATGGATACCATTAGTCAAACAAGGTTTGTTGCTGTGAGGTTTGGCAATGTCTTAGGAAGCCGGGGCAGTGTAATCCCCCTTTTTAAAAAGCAGATTGAAAAAGGGGGGCCAGTAACAGTCACCCATCCGGATATGATACGTTATTTCATGACTATCCCAGAAGCATCGAGATTAGTGATGCAAGCTGGCGCCTTAGCAGATGGCGGGGAAATCTTTGTGCTAGACATGGGGGAACCAGTTAAAATCATTGATCTTGCAAAAAATTTAATTAAACTATCTGGCTATAATATCGATGAGATTGGCATAGAATTCACTGGAATGAGACCAGGAGAAAAGTTGTTTGAAGAGCTGCTTAAGGAAGATGAAGTATATGAGCAGCAAGTGTATCCCAACATTTATATAGGAAAAACATCTAGTATTTTTTTAGAAGAAATAAACGAAATATTATCCCTTTTTCAAACGGTGGATAAAGAAATCCTGAGGGTGAAATTATTAAGCTTGGCTAACAGAAGGAATGAAGAGCATTCACAGCCAGTGATGTCTATTTAAAGAGGAGAAAGGGGGCATGAGTATCAATGAAAAAGGTAAGAAAGGCGATTATTCCAGCGGCTGGTTTAGGCACAAGATTTTTGCCGGCAACAAAGGCGATGCCAAAGGAAATGCTGCCGATTGTAGATAAACCGACGATTCAATATATCGTGGAGGAGGCCATCGCTGCTGGAATTGAAGATATCATTATTGTAACAGGCAAGGGGAAGAGAGCCATTGAGGACCATTTCGATCATTCCTTTGAGTTGGAAAAAAACCTTTATGATAAAGGCAAAATGGCCATTTTAGATGCTGTCCAAAAATCTTCAACCTTAGCAGATATTCACTATATCCGGCAAAAGGAGCCCAAGGGATTGGGCCATGCCATTTGGTGTGCGAGAAAATTTATTGGAGATGAACCGTTTGCTGTCTTATTAGGGGATGATATTATCCAATCCGACAAACCATGCATTGGACAAATGATTGAACAATACAATCGCTATCATGCATCCATTCTTGGTGTGCAGAGGGTACCAGATAACGAAGTATCACGATATGGAATCATTGATGGCTTTGCGATGGATGATCAAATCTCTTCAGTAAGAAATCTCGTAGAAAAGCCAGAAAAAGACTTCGCCCCTTCAAATTTAGCCATAATGGGACGCTATATACTTACACCTAAGATCTTTGATATCCTAAGTGATCAATCGCCTGGTGCAGGAAATGAAATCCAATTGACTGATGCCATTGCGAGATTAAATGAGCATGAGGCAGTATATGCTTATCAGATTGATGGAATGCGGTACGATGTTGGTGAGAAAATCGGTTTTATTAAAACAACGATTGAATTTGCATTGGAAAATCCAGAATTAAAATCATCATTACTCGAATATTTATCAATTGTAATAGATAGGCAAGCGATCAAGAAATGAAGAAGAAAATATTGTTTTGTGCGACAGTTGATTATCATTTTAGCCTATTTCATCTTCCTTTTATTAAATGGTTTAAAGAACAAGGCTGGGAGGTGCACGTTGCAGCAGCGGGGAGCTTAAAGCTTCCATATGTTGATTATCAATTTCATCTTCCAATCCAGCGTTCACCATTAAAAAAGGATAATATAGCAGCATATAAAAAAATTAATGCTCTAATTGAAAAGTATCAATATGATTTCATTGACAGTCACACGCCAATGGGGGGGATTCTTGGGCGGCTGGCAGCGAGAAATAGGCGTAATAAAGGCCTGAAAGTCATTTATACCGCTCATGGTTTTCACTTTTGTAATGGGGCACCCCTTCTTAATTGGCTTGTGTACTATCCAATCGAAAAAATAATGGCACATTTTACCGATTTACTGATTACTATCAATCACGAGGATTATAGCTTAGCAATGAAACATAAATTTAAAGCAAAGGAAATTGCTCTAATCCATGGAGTAGGTGTGAATCCTGATAGATTTACCCCTGTCACAAAAATACAAAAAGGCATACTGAGAGAAAAGCATCACTATCATCGTGATGCTTTTTTAATGTTTTATGGAGCAGAATTTAATCGTAATAAGAATCAGTCCTTCCTTATTAAAGCGTTGGCGCATATAAAGGAACAACAGCCTGAAGCAAGACTAATACTTGCTGGAGAAGGTCCGGAGTTGAATCATTGTAAGGAACTTGCGGAAAGTCTTGGTATCAGGCATATGGTTGATTTTTTAGGTTTTAGAAAGGATATTGACTTGCTTTTACAAATGTGTGATCTTGTCGTTGCATCAAGCCTAAGGGAAGGGCTGCCCGTCAATATCATGGAAGGAATGGCAGCCGGTTTACCGATTGTTGCAGTTCCTAACCGGGGACACGGGGAGCTGGTGTGTAGTGGAAGGAATGGCTGGATCGTGAAAAATGTAAATGAGATGGCTGATAAAGTTAAATTATTGGCTGCTGATGAACGTTTATGTAAACAGCTGGGTGCGGAAAGCAGAGAAATCATTCTTGAGAAATATAGTGTAAACAAGGTACTTGAAGAAAAACGAAAGCTATATAAAAAAGTCATCAATGAAATGGGGGGAGAGGTTCAATGGGCAGTCCATTAAGAATATTGCATGTAGTTGTGAATATGAATCGTGGCGGTGCTGAAACGCTCATAATGAACCTTTACCGTCATATCGATCGATCAAAGGTCCAATTTGATTTTTTAACATGTAAGCCAGGCGTATTTGATGAGGAAATAAAGGTGATGGGCGGAATCATTCATAGGATTCCATATGTTTCGGATGTAGGTCATTTTAAATATATAAGCGAGCTTGAAGGTTTCTTCAAGGCTAATCATCAGTATCAAATTGTACATTCGCATATGGATAAGATGAGTGGGTTTGTTTTGAAAGCGGCGAAGGAGAGTAGCATTCCAATTAGGATCGCACATAGTCATAATACAAAAAGCGAAGGTGGAACGGCTATAAGGTTATATAAATGGTGGGCTGGCACTTTTATCGTTCCATCATCAACGGATTATTTTGCTTGCTCATCTGAGGCAGCAAAGTGGCTATTCCGTCAGCAATATAGCAAAGCGAAAATGGTGAAAAACGGAATCGCATTCGCCCCGTTTTACTTCGCTTTAGAAACGAGACGTAAAGTGCGGGAAGAATTAGAGCTTGACCATGGCATCTTTGCGATAGGGCATGTAGGCCGTTTTGCCAAGCAGAAAAATCATTCCTTTTTAATTGAGCTATATGCAGAATATGAAAGGGTAAATAAAAATTCCGTCCTTTTATTATTAGGTGATGGACATTTAAGAGAGGAAATGGAACGGAAAGTAAGGGATTTAGGCTTGAAAGACAAAGTGAGATTTCTTGGCATTAGAGATGATGTGAACGAAGTCTTACAGGCAATGGATTTATTTGTTTTTCCTTCTTTTCATGAGGGGTTGCCTGTTACTCTCATTGAAGCGCAAGGAGCAGGGTTGCCATGTATCATATCGGATCAAATTTCGAGTGAAGCGGATCTTGATATGAATCTTGTAGAATATTTGCCATTAAGTAACACGAGTATGTGGGTAGATTCTATCAAACGCAGGAAATCAGCCAAGATTGAACGCAGGAGTGATAAAGAGCCGCTTGTGGCAAAGGGATATGATATTTCAAGGACAGCCACAAGTGTTCAAGCGCTTTACCTGTCATATATAGGGGCACCTTAATGAAAACTTTAACGATTTTTACACCTGCTTATAATCGTGCATATTGTCTAGGGAAATGTTATGAAAGCTTGTTGCGCCAAACCAATCAAGAGTTTATTTGGCTTATCATTGATGACGGCTCCACA
Source organism: Cytobacillus purgationiresistens (assembly GCF_030813235.1). GTDB lineage: Bacteria > Bacillota > Bacilli > Bacillales > Cytobacillaceae > Cytobacillus > Cytobacillus purgationiresistens. The sequence goes on from NZ_JAUSUB010000011.1 coordinate 72,997, forward strand.
GATGAGACTGGAAAATTAGTAGATTCGTGGGTCAAAGAGCAAAAAATAGAGATACAGTATTACTACCAGGAAAATCAAGGGATGCATGGTGCCCATAACAAAGCCTATCAGCTGATTGAGACAGACCTGAATATGTGCATTGATTCAGATGATTATTTAGCTGATGGTGCTGTGGAGAAAATCATTCATTTTTGGCAAAAAAACGGGAATAAGGATGTGAGCGGAATCATTGGGCTTGATGCGGATCAGCACCAACGTGTTATTGGTACAAGAATGCCAGCTCAGATCAAGCGTTCCACTTTGTTTAATCTTTATAATAAATACGGTGTGACCGGTGATAAAAAGCTAGTGTATCGAACAGAGTTAACAAACAAATATCCCTATCCAATCTTTCAAGATGAGAAGTACGTAGGCCTTGCTTTTAAATACTATAAGCTGGATCAAGAGTATGAAATGCTGTTGTTAGACGAGGTGCTATGCCATGTGGAATACCTTGAAGATGGGTCAACACACAATATGATCAATCAATACCGAAAGAATCCCAAAGGCTTTGCCTTCTATAGAAAAGAGTTAATGAAGCTCCCTTACGCAGGGCAGCTTTTTAAATTTAGGCAAGCGATCCATTTCGTTTCCAGCAGCTTGATGATGAGGAACCAATATTTTTTGAAAGAATCGCCAAAGAAAGGGTTGACCCTTTTAGCCATTCCATTTGGTTTACTATTGTATGTTTACATCTTATTTAAATCAAGAACGGTCAAACACGTATAAATAGCACAGGAATAGAAAGGAATCAGACATGACATTTTTATGGATCAACCTTTCTCTCGTTTTTGTTCTTTCTTTTTTTGCAAGATACTTTGCGCGGCCTGTCGCTTCTGCTGGGATATATGCTCCGGTGAAGCCCAATCAGCTGCTCGTTTTGGGTGTCATGTGCTCATTAGTAGCTGTTTCAGGCTTGAGAATTAATATTGGTGATACTTATTTTTATCGGCACGCTTATGAAAACAATGAAATCACATGGTCTTACATCTCTTCACAAAAAGATATTGGTTTTAGCATTTTACAAATGCTGCTCAAAAATCTGTCTGAAGATCCGCAGATATTAATCTTTACAACGGCATTGATTACGAATGTCCTGATTGTCTATGTGTTAAGCAAGTATTCCAGAATGTTTGAATTAAGCATCTATGTATACATTACTGGAGGATTATTTCTCGTTTCCATGAATGGCATTAGGCAAATGCTAGCCGCTGCAATAATATTTACCGCGACAAGATTTCTCATCAATGGCAACTGGCTCATGTATATATTTATTGTTTTGTTAGCTTCTTTATTTCATCAAAGTGCATTAATCCTCATTCCAATCTATTTTTTAGTTCGGTATAAGGCATGGTCGAAGGCAACTTATCTATTATTAGCTTGTTCAGTTATTATTGTCATCGGTTACGATCAATTTTCAAACATTTTATTTGCAGCGATGGAAAATACACAATATAGCGGTTATTCAAGCTTTCAAGAAGGCGGGGCAAACACGTTAAGAGTGGCGGTAAATGCAGTTCCGCTGATGATTGCTTTCCTAGGCAGACACAAGTTAAGAGAAATCTATCCTAGCAGCGATTACATCGTGAATATGGTGTTGGTCGGCTTTATCTTTATGGTCATCTCCACACAAAATTGGATATTTGCAAGAGTATCCATTTATTTCACCTTGTATCAGCTTATCTTAATTTCATGGATTATTGTCCTATTTCGAACAAAGGAGCAAAGATTCATTTATTATGCCTTACTGATTTGCTACCTTGCCTATTATTTTTATGAAAATGTGATTAGTTTGAATACGATTTATAAAAGTAATATATTAAATCAGCTCTTATAAAAAGGAAGGAAATGATAATGGAACCACAAGTGCCTAAAAGAGTTCTCCATGTTGTCAGTTCCATGGGCAGAGGTGGGGCTGAAACCCTCATCATGAATGTATATAGAAATATGGATCGCTCCTTATGTCAATTTGATTTTATTACTCATAGCAGCGGTGTGGGAGATTATGATGAAGAGATTAGAAATCTAGGAGGGAGAATCTATCAGATTCAAAGTTTAGGTGAAATCGGCCCTTTCCGTTATGTGAAAGACTTGAAGAGAATGATGAGTAACGGCGAATATACCGCCGTCCATGCACACACAGACTATCAATCAGGTTTTCCTGCTCTTGCTGCTAAGCTTTCCGGCATACAAACAAGAATATGCCACTCCCATAGCAGCAGCTGGCTGAAAAGTGGGAAAAGAGAAGAACTTGCGTTAAAGGTTTTGAAAAGTCTCATTAGATTATCTGCCACAAAATACTGTAGCTGCAGCGAAGAAGCTGCTGCTTTTTTATTTGGTAAAAAGCGAAAAAAAGAGGTTCAAATTCTCCATAACAGCATTGAAGTTAATGAGTATGTGAATACGGATAGCAATCTTAAAATGATGATGCATCAAACATTAAATATACCTGATCATGCCAAAATCATCGGACATGTTGGCCGATTTTCCGACTCAAAAAACCAGCAATTCATCCTCAATGTATTAAAGAGTTTACTAGTAGAAGGGCCTGATTATTATGCCGTTTTCGTTGGTGATGGCCCTTTGAGACAAAGAATAGAAAGTAAAGCTGAAGAACTTGGGGTTGGGGAGAATGTAAAGTTTCTAGGAATCAGGACAGATATTCCTCAATTAATGAATGGGTTTGACATATTTATATTTCCGTCATTATTTGAAGGATTTGGTATCGTCCTGTTAGAAGCGCAATGCGCAGGCGTACCATGCATTGCGGCAGACTCTGTACCAAAGAGTACCGACATGGGGTTGGGCCTGACAAAATATTTAAGTCTTCATAGCAGTATAGAGCAGTGGTGTAAAGAAATAAAGTCATCGCTATCTGTCTCAAAACCAAGCAAAGATGAGATTCGGCAGCAGTTTACAAATAAGGGGTTTCATATAGAGAATGTGCTGCAGGATTGGATGCAACTATATGATGTCGGCTGATTTTTTTTATGAAGGGTCAGATATAAATGAAGAAAAAGATATTAATATCCTCCTTTGACCTGGCTATTGGCGGTGTTGAAAGGAGTCTGGTTGGGTTGTTAAATCAACTGGATTACAGCAAATATGATGTGGATATCATGCTATTTAAACATGAGGGAGAATTTCTAGATTTGCTGCCATCATCTCCTAAGCTCTTAAATGAAGTGCCTCAATACGCGACGTTCAGAAAATCAATTGGAGAGATTGTAAGAGACGGCTATTATCAAATTGGCTTATCAAGACTGGCGGCGAGATCATTTAGTTCCTTCTATGGAAGAATGAAAAATATACCTGAACCAGGTTATCTAACGATTCAATACGGCTGGGAGATGACATGTAAGTTCCTCCCTGAATTGTCACAGGAATATGATGTCGCAATTGGTTTTCTCTGGCCGCATCATTTTATTGGACAAAAGGTGAAGGCGAAGAAAAGAATTGGGTGGATTCATACGGACTATTCCAATATCACCTTAAATCCGCGCATAGAAATAAATATGTGGAGGAAACTGGATCATATTGTTGCAGTCTCAGAAGAGTGCATGGATCAGTTTTTAGGATTGTATCCTGCCTTTGATGAAAAAACAGAGGTCATCGAAAATATATTATCGCCAGCATTTATTCATGAGCAAGCAAAGATAGAATCTCCGAAAGAAGTAAATCCCGCCACAGAAAAAACCATTATAGTCACTGTCGGTCGCCTTTCCCACGCAAAAGGGTTGGATTATGCTATCCATGCTTGTGTGGATCTAATTAATCGGGGCTATCTCATCGAGTGGTATGTCATTGGGTATGGACAACTGGAATCGGAGTTAATCCTATTGATAGAAGAGCTCCAGCTGGAAAAGCACTTTTTCTTGCTTGGGAAAAAAGTGAATCCATACCCATATATACAGGTATGTGATATTTATGTGCAGCCTTCAAGGTATGAAGGAAAGGCAGTCACGGTGAGAGAAGCGCAAATTCTTGGAAAGCCAGTGGTTATCACCGATTACCCAACAGCTAAAAGCCAAGCTAAAGATGGGGTAGATGCTTTAATTGCTCCGCTTAACGCGCAAGGAATAGCAGAAAAGATAAAATGCCTCATCGACAACAAAACACTGCGTGATCAATTAATCGAAAATACAAAAAGCAAAAATTACGGAAATGAAGATGAAATTGAAAAACTATATAAGCTGATCGAATCTTGAATGATAGGAGACAGATAAAATGGCCATATTGATCACTGGTGGGGCCGGTTATATTGGCAGTCATGCATGTGTGGAATTTCTCAATAATGGATATGAAATTATTGTTGTCGATAGTTTTATCAACAGTAAGTCAGAAGCATTAAATCGGGTGAAGGAATTGACAGGAAAGAACTTTAAAGTATATGAAGTGGATCTATGTAATACGAACGCACTTGAAATGGTCTTTGCTGAGAATGATATCGAGGCGGTTATCCACTTCGCTGGCTTAAAAGCAGTTGGCGAATCAGTAAAAGTGCCACTGTATTATTATCAAAATAATATTATTGGAACAGTGATTCTTACCCATATGATGCAAAAATATGACGTGAAGAAGCTTGTCTTTAGCTCTTCTGCAACAGTATATGGTCCAACTGATCAAATGCCGATTCGCGAAGATGCACCATTGCAGGCAATGAATCCTTATGGGAGAACGAAATGGATGATTGAAGAAATCCTCGGTGATCTATATCACTCGGATCCAAGCTGGAGCATAGCAATATTAAGGTATTTTAATCCGATTGGTGCGCATGAAAGCGGCAGAATTGGCGAAGATCCCAATGGCGTTCCCAATAATCTTATGCCATATATTTCTCAAGTAGCGATTGGCAAGCTAAAAGAATTAAGTGTGTATGGGAATCATTATCCAACGCATGATGGGACCGGTGTGAGAGATTATATTCACGTGGTGGATTTAGTCCAAGGGCATGTGAAAGCACTGGAAAAAATTCAGGTCACTGAAGGAATTAAGTTATATAACTTAGGGACAGGAAGAGGCTATAGCGTTTTAGAAGTCATTCATGCATTTGAAAAGGCCACCAATATTCATATCCCTTATAAAATTACAGAACAGAGACCTGGTGATACTGCATTGTGCTACGCCAACCCAGACAAAGCGAAAGAGGAACTCGGTTGGACAGCTGAAAAAAAACTTGAAGAGATGTGTGAGGATGCATGGAGATGGCAGCAGCTTAATCCGGATGGGTATCAGCCTATTTCAAATGAGCAAGTCCAAGAAAAATCCTCTTTTACATTTATAAATGGGGACTTTTTTATGCATAAATGACCATGAAAGAAGGATAAAGAGTGATTAAGTCTAAGAAAATATCAGAACAAGATTTTAAAGAACTGATGGAAGAGATTCACGTCTGTGTGAATAAAACGCAAGCTATATCTACAATAGAAGTGATTAGTGAAATAAAAATGAAGCTAAATAGTTTAATAAATAAGAAGTAGTTTAAGAAGGTTTTGAAACTTTCTAATGTACTTATTATTGTCCAAACGCTTGGTGGTTCTAAATATCGAACCCCCCTTGCACTTCAATTAAGGGAGAGTCAAAAAGAGTGAAAAGATGTGTAGACATTGTATCTTCACTAATCATATTAGTGATCTTAAGTCCGTTTATCTTTCTCATTGCCTGGTTAGTGAGAATAAAACTAGGAAGCCCTATTTTCTTTAAACAACCACGGCCAGGATTATATACTGTTCCTTTCAATCTTTATAAATTTAGAACAATGACAGATGAAAGAGACAGAAAAGGCGACTTGCTGGCAGATGAGCATAGGCTAACCTCTTTTGGCAGAATCTTACGGAAATATAGTATTGATGAACTTCCACAGTTCATCAATGTTTTAAAGGGCGACCTAAGTTTAGTTGGTCCTAGACCGCTATTAATGCAATATTTACCGCTATATACGTTTGAACAGGCGGCACGTCATAATGTGAAGCCAGGTATCACCGGCTGGGCGCAAATCAATGGGCGTAACGCAATTAGCTGGGAAGAAAAGTTTGCACTCGATGTTTGGTATGTAAATAATCAAACCATTTTACTGGATTTGAAAATCTTGGCTATTACGATGAAAAAGGTTATCCAGTCAGAAGGAATTAACCAATCAGGAAATACGACAGTAGAAAACTTTAAGGGTAGCCAACCTATATCTAAAAAGATGGAAGGCTAAGGACAGGAGGGCTATACGTGAATAATACCAAACAATCTTTAAAAATAGTTTTGCTCGGAAGGAAGCACTGGTCTGCAAAGGCGTTAGAGTATTTGATTGACAGAGGCCATGAAGTCGTAGCGGTTGTGGGAAGACAGGTGAATGATGAACTAGATTCCAGTAAAGGCTCCCTTGTTGAGACGGCTACTCAACTCGGTATCTTAACTCCCACTTCAGAAGAGTTGTATTCTTGGTTTGACGATTCTATGAATAGCCCTATTGCTATAGACGAGGTAGACTTAGTCATTTCCTATCTTTTTTGGCAAAAGGTAAAAGAACCACTTTTATCAGCTCCTAGATTAGGCGCTATAAATTTCCATCCTGCTCCTCTTCCTGAATATCAAGGATTGGGGGGATATAATGCAGCTATATTAAACGGTTGTACTGAATATGGAGTAACCGCTCATCTAATGGATGAGGGAATTGATTCAGGAGATATTATTAAATTAAATAGGTTTAATATTGATGAGGATTTAGAAACTGCTCTTTCTTTAGAATTGAAAAGCCAAATTCATATGTTAGATCTTTTTAAAGAGACTGTTGAATTAATCGAAATGAATCAACATAGGGAGAACTTAATTAAAAATATAAAATCAAACGGTATTTATATTGATCGTGAAATGTTTGAAAGCATGAAGATTACAGATGAAAATGATTCCAGTGAGGAAATTTCGAGACGGATTCGTGCATTTTGGTATCCACCATACGAAGGAGCAAAGGTTAAGGTTGGCGAGCAATACTATACATTAACAGATCAGAAAATTCTTTCTGATTTATCAAAGCTAATTCATTCTTAAGAAATGAACAATTTGGTGATGGCATAATTGAAAATATAAAAGAGGGTGTATGCAATGAGTAAAATCTATCTCTCACCTCCCCACTTAACAGGTAAAGAAAACACATACATCCAAGAAGCAATCGAAAAAAACTGGATTGCTCCCCTTGGTCATAATGTTGATGGGTTTGAAGAGGAAATAGCCAAATATACAGGAGTCAGTGGAGCCGCAGCCGTTAATTCAGGGACTGCAGCGATCCATCTGGCTCTTTCCTTATTAAATGTAAAAGCCGGTGATATCGTTTTTTGCTCCACATTTACGTTTGTGGCCAGTGCGAACCCAATATTATACTTAGGTGCAGAGCCAGTATTCATTGATTCAGAGCCAGATACATGGAATATGTCCCCTTCAGCCTTAGTAAGGGCGTTTCAACAGGCGGAAAGAGAAGGGATTCTGCCAAAAGCAGTCATTGTTGTTCACTTATATGGACAGATGGCTAAGATGGATGAAATCTTGGAGATTTGTAATCAATACAATGTCCCGATCATCGAGGATGCTGCAGAGTCGTTGGGTTCCACATATAAAGGCAAGCAGAGCGGCACCTTTGGAAAATACGGTACTTTCTCTTTTAATGGAAACAAAATTATCACAACCTCAGGTGGTGGCATGCTCATTTCAGATGATGTGACCGCAATTGAGAAAGCCCGCTTTTTAGCATCTCAGGCACGTGATCCAGCAAGACATTATCAGCATAGCGAAGTTGGCTATAACTATCGATTAAGCAATATTCTAGCTGGAATGGGAAGAGCACAGCTGCAAGAATTGGATGAAAAAATTCGCTTAAAACGGTCAATCTTCTCCCGCTATAAGGATGAATTATCGTTTATCCCAGGTATTCAGTTTATGCCTGATCTTGAATATACAATATCTAACCGCTGGCTTTCTGTGATGACAGTGAATGAAAAAGCAACAGGCCTATCGATATCTGACATGATAATGGCTCTTGAGAAAGAAAATATTGAGGCGCGCGCAGTATGGAAGCCATTGCATTTGCAGCCCTTATTCAAGGGGAAAAGATACTATTCTCATCAGGAAGAAATCAATGTTTCTGAAGCGATATTCACATCAGGCATATGTCTTCCATCAGGTACGGCATTAACAATTGAAGAGCAATACAGGGTAATCAATTCCATCAAAAACTTAGTGAAAGTCAGGGTGTAAAATGTGGTCAATATGAAAAAGAGGTTAGATGGATGATCGGAAGCAATATATCAAAACTCAGAAAGCGAAAAGGAATGACATTGACCGAGCTTGCCGAGCGTGCAGGAGTGGCAAAATCTTATTTAAGTAATCTAGAGAGAAACCTACACCAAAATCCTTCTATTAATGTCATAGAAAAAATCGCTATGGTCTTAGGTGTCGAGGTGAAATTTCTCATTAAAACTGATAAAAGCGGATCTGGTGAACAACAGTTAGAAGACGAATGGCTGGAATTAATAAATGAGATGAAGGTGTCAGGGATTGATAAGGAACAAATAGAAGAGTATAGGACTTTAATTAAATTTATTAAGTGGCAGAAAGAGAATAGTGGTAAAAATGAGTAACAGTTAAGTGATAGCTCAGCCCAATATAAGGAGAGATCATATGGAAAATATGTTGTTAATGGATACGTCTGTAGGTTCCTTAAACAAAGGAGACGACATCATAATGAAATGTGTACGAAATCAGTTAAAAGAAATTACAAAGGACTCCTATTTACTGACATTACCAACGCATGTGTCTCCTTTTCATTGGTATCAGACTGCTCGAAAATCAAATAGGGTGAAGATTTATAGTAATGCCAAATATAAATTTGTAGGTGGATCAAATTTATTAACTATGGATATGCTTACACATTTTCCTCAATGGAACATTAATATATTTAACTATGGTCCTATTAAAGGAAGTATTTTAGTAGGAGTAGGAGCGGGTAAAGGCGATGTAATAAAAGGCTACACAAAATATCTTTATAAGAGAGTGCTTTCCCACGATTACTATCATAGTGTAAGAGATGAAAGAACAAAGAAAATTTTAGAAGGCATTGGTTTCAAGGCAATAAATACAGGTTGTGCAACAATGTGGTCGCTAACCACAGAGTTTTGCTTGCAGATTCCTGTTGATAAAGCAGAAGCTGTTGTATTTACATTAACACATCATTCTAAGGATCAAGAAAAGGATCAGTTATTAATAGATACACTAAATTCAAGTTATAAAAAAGTATATTTTTGGATTCAAGATGCAGATGATTTAAATTATTTGAGAACATTTGACCATATCAAAAAAATAGAAATCATCCCTCCAACATTGGAGGATTATGAAAGCGTCCTTAAAACGGATGTTGATTACATTGGAACGAGACTACATGGAGGAATATACGCTATGAGGCAGAAAAAGAGATCGATAATTATAGGCATAGATGAAAGAGCTTTTGGTATGAATGAAACATATAACCTTAATATGATTGAACGGAATGAACTCAGTAAATTGGAAGAAATGATTCATTCAAAAATAGTTACGAATGTCCAAGTTGATTTCCATGCAGTGAAACAATGGCTGAATCAATTCAAGAGACAAAATGACGGGGTGTACAATGAATAATATCTCACTGAATCAGATCGTAATTAATGATAATCAGGTTGATTATTTTTTTAATACAAGCGAAAAAATTAAAAAATACGTCTGTAGAGAGCATTTGTTTTTTGAATTTAATGATGATTTAACGGAAGTGCCGGAAAGTATTTTAGCCATTCCTTTTGTGGCAAATCTAGCGCCGCTCGCATGGATAACAAATTCAACTATTTTAGTCGATCAGTTAGATCAATCATTCTTCCAATGTTTAAAGTATATAAAGAAGGCATATCAAAATATGTATCCTAATGTTCCATTTAACGGAGAAATAATCGCAAAAAACATTGTGGAAAATACGTATGAAGTTGAGCATGAGGCAGCGCAATTATTTAGTGGAGGACTTGATGCGCTTTCAACTTATGTAAGAATTAAGAATACCAAACCAATCTTAATTACTGAGTATGCTTGGCATATTGATAAAGTTGAAAAAAGCGGTGTTTGGGAAGGCGATAAGTCTCATGTAATGGATTTTTCCGCAAAACAAGGATTAAAAAATGTCTTGATACAATCAAACTATGGCACTTTTCTTAATGCCTCAGTAATTGATAAAGACTTCCAAAAGAAATTGGGGGATTCATGGTGGCATGGATTGCATCATGGATTAGCTATTATTACTGCTGCTATCCCAATTGCATATAAATTAAAGGTGAAATGCATTTATATTGCGAGCTCTTTTTTTGAAGGTTATAAAGCTAAATGTGCATCAGACCCTACTGTTGATAATGAGATAAAGTTTGCTTCAGGTGAGGTTTTTCACCATGGCTACGATATGAACAGACAGGAAAAGGTGAAAGTGATAGTGAATGATTCGAAAAATTATAATAGTAAAGTTAACCTCAGAGTATGTTTTAGAAATGAAGAGAATTGCTGTGAGTGTGAAAAATGTGTAAGAACGATGGTTGGTATTTTGGCGGAGGGCCAACTTCCTAATGATTATGGTTTTAAAATACAGAGGAATTTATCCACCCATATAAAAGAATTCCTAGAGCTCAATGTAAAGTTCTTTAACAAAGATAAGATAATGCAATGGGAATTGGCAAAAATGAGAATGGAAGAAAACCAAAAAAATATAATATCTAAAGATTTATTGGCATGGTTTTTAATTTACGATTTTACACTTGAAAGAAAGAAGGCACTTCTAACATATAGGTTGACTAATTTCATTCCTATCATAAAAAGAAGAATGAATGAGAAAATCAACAAATTTCTTATACAAAATGGTTAGGGCAAAAAGATGAGGCTGAAAAATTCAATAAATAATATGATCTATGGATTAACTGGACAAATAATTAGCATTGTCATGAGTTTTATTGTCAGGACGGTTTTTATATATACTCTGGGTATCGAGTATTTAGGAGTAGAAGGTCTCTTTAGTAGTATCTTGTTGATGTTATCTTTGGCTAATCTAGGTTTTGATACAGCGATGATATATAGTATGTACAAGCCACTTGCCGATAAGGATAAGTACAAAATTCAGGCGCTTATGAATTTATACAAAAAAGCATATAGGCTCATAGGTTTTGTAGTTTTTATTATTGGTTTAGCAATAGTGCCAATACTGCCTAACTTAATGAATGGGACTACGTCAGTTGAACATATTAATATAATTTATATGCTTTTTTTACTGAATTCTGCGTCATCCTATTATTTTGTCTATAAGCAGTCCATCATTATAGCCGATCAGAAAAATTATATTATCTCAAAAGTGCATACCAAGTTTGTCATTATTTCAAATGTCATACAAGTCATACTTTTGATTTCAACGAGAAATTATATTGTTGTTTTGATCATACAAATACTATTCAGAATCATAGAGAATATATATTTGGCTAAAAAGGCTAATGATTTATATCCCTTTCTTAAAGTTAAAAACAAGGCTAAGTTAACAAATGAAGAAAAAAAGGATTTCTTTGAGAACTTATACTCACTTCTACTTTATAAAATAAGTGGAGTTGTCATAAACGGGACGGATAATATCATCATCGCAGCATTTTTAGGAATAGCGATAGTGGGGATTTATTCTAATTATTTGTTGATTTTAATGACATTATCTACCTTATTAAGCTATATTTTTTATTCAGTTACAGCCAGTGTAGGAAATCTTCATGTCACAGAATCAACTGAAAAGAAATATTTCATTTTCAGAGTTATTCACTTCTTGAATTTTTGGACATATGGTTTTTGCGTTATTTGTTTATGGAATTTACTCAACCCATTTATAACTTTATGGCTGGGGGAGGCATATGTATTCGATAAGTTAATCGTATTATGTATTCTATTTAATTTCTTAACTGCTGGCATGCAGAATGCTTCAACAATTTATCGAGAAACAACGGGTTTGTTTAAAAAGGGCAAGTATAGACCAATCATTGCTGCAGTAATAAATATTGTAGCTTCCCTCTTGCTGGTAAATAACCTAGGGCTAGCAGGAGTATTTCTAGGTACAGTTTTTAGCAGGCTATGTACGTATTTTTGGTTTGATCCATATGTTATTTTTAAATATCTATTTCAAAGATCTGTTCAATCATACTTCAAAAATTATATTTTTTATTTTTTACTAATTATTGCTATAGCGTATCTTACAGATTTGCTAGGTAGTTATATTCTTGTTCATAATCCTATGCTTAACTTTATTTTTCGAGGGATTCTATGCTTAATTGTCCCTAATCTTGTGTTTTTTATTTTATTTAGAAGGTCAGAAGAACTAAAATATGTATTAAATTTAATGAAGAAAATGATTCCTATAAATGTAAACAGGAGAAAAGGATTAAGCTCTTAGGAGAATAGGTTGGATTTACTGAGAGAAAAAGAAGCCTTACCTTAAAAGCTAGGTAAGGAAAAATTCTAATTATTAAACGAGTTCTCCGTTGACAATATTATCAATTTTAATATGGTTGTTGTGCAATTGGAGGTTTGTTTGAGTTAAAATGTTTCCTGCAAATAATAATGGAATGGAAGGCGAAGTATTTGCTCTTACTGCAATCATACTCTTATTTGATGTGAAGGAGTTATCATTCATTCGCATAAATTGAGCGGCAGCAGTACTTCGAATATCAATCATAGGATTATTGGTGCCATTTGGGTAATTAAACGTGTTGTTTGAAAAGTGGAAACTTCCCCATGTACCATTAATATAAAAGGCTATATCTGAAAGGTTTGGATTAAAAAAGAAACTATTGTTTACTTTAAAGAAGTTAACACCCTTCCCTTGTCCTAAATAAAATAAAGTATAGGAGCTCCATTCAAACTGGCAACCATTAAATTCATATATGGCATTCTCTCCACTGAATATTTCTCCAAGCGTTCCGCAGTTTAGAAACCTGCAATCTGAATAGACACCGGGGGGCAAACGAGTAATTCGATTATCTTTGTGTTTAATATTTCTAAAGGAAACATTATTCAATACCCAACCGTATGCCCCTGCCGGAACGACAGTGAAGGCTTCAATACCGTTTCCTTCAAAAGAGCAATTTGATATGGTTTGTGGTTCTTTGCTGAATATGATTGGAGCTCCAGAATTAGATGAAGCTTCCGTAAAGTCTTTATCGAATATGAATTTACAGTCGCTTACTTGTGTTGCATAAGCCCCTTGTGTATTGAAGTTTATTGGTGTGTTGAGAAAGAAGCAATTGTTTAATATGGCTTGTGCTGTATCAAGCAATCTAACTCTACATGAAGTTAGTTGATTATTCGAGAAGGTGATTTGTCCTGAAAGCAGTGGTACACAATCATTAAAATGATTATTATCAATAATAGTTTTCTGTGCACGAGGATTAATTGTAAGTATTCCTGATTTAATTTTATTATTCGTAATACTTACATATATACCTGCTACAACTATAATACTGTATCTCTCATTATTATCTATATTATTATTATTAATGTATATATACTGGTTAATTTCATATCCATCTTCTATATCAATTCCGGATGCAGGTGATGTTCCGCCGATATGGTGAATTTTATTTCCATCTACATAACAATGCTTCATCCCGCAAATGGCAACGCCCAATCGTCTACAGTGGTGAAGTTCACATTTTTCTATATAAATTTGTGAAGGAAACTCTGGTGTTCTTATTGTTAGTTTATTACCAGGTAGTGAGGGAACGGTTGATTGATGTAGTACAAACCTTGCATAGCTTGCTTCTGGAGGAACTTGGATTTCATCAAAGAAATGAAGATTAGTAATGGAGGACAGAAAGAGATTGTCCTCTTTATAAAAAATTACATCATAAGTGCTTGTAGTAACCTCATTACCAATTACCCCATAGCTATCACCGTAAATTCCGAAATATCCAATAGTCTCAATTTGAGGTACTATCGGAAAATTAACTGAAGTACGAATTCGGTTTGAGGCGGCAGTTAGAGCGCCAGTCGAGGTATTAATTCCGCCTATTTCCAGGTTCCCTTGTAATTTAGGAAAGTTTGCACCAAGACTTCCAAAAGAAGTGATTCCGTTTATTGCATCTCCAGTTGTATTAAAAATTTCCAGGTTATCAAGGGTGACGAATTGAACATTATGCATTAATTGAATCCCAACACCAAACTCATGCGTTCCACCACCAACATAACTATGTGTATAGCGGTCACCTTCAACTTTTCCATTTGTAATTCGGACATAATGCTGTTTAGTATGCATAAGTATAATCGAATATATTGGCAACGCATTATCCCTAATTCTTAATGTTGCTCCACCTAAATTCAATGTCATATAACTTTGAGGAATAATGGGGTTATTCTCATCTATCAAATAAATCCCGTTAGGAAAGACGATTTCTGAGATTCCCTCAGCAGCCGCCCAAACGATGGCGTTATTAATGCCCATTGAAGTATTGGGTGCATCGGTACCATTGTTTTTAATATTCCAGCGTGTAAGTTCCAGTAAATATGAACCAGTCAACAAGTTTCACCTACATTTCTTGAGTAAGCTTGTACTCTTTTATTTTGAGAGATTGTTCCTTATTAATCAGGATATGAAACAGATGAAATGGAGGTGAGGGCTATTGTATTCGGTGATTCACCTGTTTTTTGATACAAAATAGTTATTAATACCTAAAAAGTAATTGACATTTCTTTTTAGGAATGATAATTTTTAGATAATGAGTTCTTTATAAAGAACAAAAAGTGGAATAATAGATGTTTTATTTCTTTATTTTTTAGTTGGTTGTTCTTAATAAGGAACAATCTGAACAGAGCCTAATAGGAGGATTAAATCTTGAAGGATCTTTTATTTTTCATAAAGCAAATACATACATATGCAGGAAAAATGCTATATATAAATCTCTTCGCAATGACAATGATTGGATTATTAGATGGAATCGGAGTGCTGCTGCTTGTACCGATGATTAGCATGACAGGAATTGTAGATCTGGGACTTGAAGAATCACCTATTGCGAATCTGTTTAGCGTATTTAATGAGATTCCTATAACATTAGGGCTACCGATTATATTATGTGTTTATGTTTTTATTGTCATTTTACATCATGTGGTTGAGAGATCAGTAATGATTGGAAACACAAAGATTCAAATAGGGTTTTTAAGATATTTGAGGACAGAAACATATGAGAAGGTCCTTCGTGCCAATTGGTCTTTTTTTATAAGAAAAAGAAAATCTGATTTAATTAATTTGCTTCTTTCTGAGGTTGCCAGAACAAGCAGTGGCACAAATTCAGTATTGCAGCTGTTTTCTTCTTTTATCTTTTCCCTCATACAAATTGCCATTGCATTATGGCTTTCGGTCAAAATTACTTTGTTTGTATTGGTAGCAGGGTTATTTATTGTTTATCTAAACCGCCGTTATTTAAAAAAATCGCATGCCTTAGGATCAAGGAATTATGAGCTAGGAAAAAATTTCTTAGCTGGTATGACAGATCAAATTAATGGTATCAAAGATATAAAAAGTAATAATCTAGTTGAGTCGCGCATGAGTTGGGTCCGAACAATGACAGCAAAAATGGAAGAAGAGCAAGTAGAATACACAAGGATTAGAATGACTTCACAGCTTAATTATAAGATTTCATCGGCGATCTTTTTAGCTTTATTTATAGTAGTTTCAGTCAATATTTTTCATGCTCAAGCAGGAGAACTTTTATTGATCATCTTAATTTTTTCAAGACTATGGCCGAGAGTAGCCGGTATTCAAGCTTCGCTGGAGCAAATTGCTTCCACTCTTCCATCTTTTAAGGCAGTGAAATCACTGCAAATAGAATGCGTGGATTCAGCAGAATTTTTGAACGCTAACTCTTCAGATATCAAACCGATTCTTTTTCAGAAAGGGTTTGAATTTAGAAATATTCACTTTCGATATAACAAAGATCAAGAATATGCCTTAAAGGATATTAATATTTTTATACCTGCGAATCAGATGACTGCCATTGTTGGTCGGTCAGGTGCAGGGAAAAGCACTTTAATCGATTTAATCATGGGACTTAACGAGGCAGAAAAAGGAGAAATATTTATAGATAATAAACAACTGACGAAAGAGAATCTATTTGCCTTGAGACAGAGTATCGGCTACGTGCCGCAAGATCCCTTCTTATTTAATGAGAGTATTAGAGAAAATTTGCTTCTTGTTGCACCGGAAGCAACAGAAGAACAGCTTTGGGATGCACTCGAATTTGCCTCTGCTGCAGGATTTGTCAGAATGCTGTCTGATGGACTGGATACACTAATCGGGGATCGAGGCATCAAGCTGTCGGGTGGTGAGCGTCAGCGTCTCGTATTAGCTAGAGCCATATTGCGCAAGCCGCCGCTCCTGGTGTTGGATGAAGCGACTAGTTCTCTAGATACAGAGAGTGAAAGAAAGATTCAGGAAGCGTTAGACAAACTAAAAGGAACATTAACGATTGTAGTCATTGCCCATCGTCTTTCCACCATTCGTAATGCGGATCAGGTGATTGTTTTAGAGCAAGGTGAAGTGATACAGCAAGGCGGGTTTCAGCAATTATCAGAGGAACAGAACCAGATGTTCAGCAAGCTGTTGGGCAGGCAGTTGGAGGTCATGTAATCATACCTGTCACTCGTCCTATTATTCTATTGAAAGGGGGAATGTATACACAGCTTTGTTTGTTGCATATACTTAAAAATAAATCATAAAGGAGCATAATAATGAAAAAAGATTGGAAAAGCTTACGTTTGGAAGAGTTGGATATTAGCATGACACTAAAAGGAAAGCATCCTCCTGGAGGTGGTGGTGGAGAAACTCCTCCTGATCCTGGTACCCCTGATCCAGAATTACCAGAGTTAGATAGCTAATATAGGTTAAGCCTTTATGTACTAAGAAAATTAGTCATTAAGGCTTTATTTATTTTTATTTCAAACTAAAGAGAAAAAGGTGATCAGTCTATGTTTGAAATTGTTACATCGTCGAGACAGCAAAAGTCCTTTGAGGAAATTTGGGAATACTTTTGCGAAATGTATGGTTGGTACAATGATCCTTACGCGAAAAATGGCATTCGCTATAATTTGCTCTTACCTCAAGCAGAAAGGAAAGTAATAGGAACAATTGAGTTTGTCCCTTATAAAGGAAAGCATCCAAATAGTACCGTAGAAAATCACTTCCGTTTTTCCAGGTTAAAAAAGATACAACAACATCAAAAACGAGTATGGGAGATAGATAAGCTTTGTTTACATAAAGATTTTCAAAGGAGGGGATACTTTGAAAATTTTGGCGAAGCCTTTTATCACCATGCACAAACTCACAAACCCAAGTATTATATTGCGATGATGGAAAAACGTTTTTTTAGAATGATGAGGATCTTATTTGGTCTTAACATTATACAAGTGGGTCAATCAATAGAAATGACGGGTACTTCATTAATTCCGGTTGTCTGTGATATGGAAAGGATTATGCAAAACGAGGAAATGGTTCGAGTTTTATTTAAAAAGGAATTAAAGCTCAAAAAGGCAGATAATAAGCTCTATCGATTAAAGCGTCTATTCATCAAAAAATAATTGAATGAATGAGAAAAGATTACTTCCGGGGAGGATTTATATGAAGATTGCTTTTATTTCAGATATTCATGGGAACGCAGCTGCTCTTGAAGCAGTGTTGGAGGACATTAATCAAAGACAAGTGGATGAAATTGCAGTACTTGGCGATATAAGTTTTCGAGGATTAGAACCAAAAAAATCACTCAAAATAGTTCAATCTTTGAATTGCAGAGTGATTAAAGGAAATGCAGATGAATGGGTTGTAAGGGGAATTAGACAAGGTGAAGTTCCGGAATATGCATTAGAAAATATGACAATCGAACGCGACTGGACATACCGGCATCTTGAGGAAGGGGATATAGCCTACTTAAACTCCTTACCTGAAACAATTGATATGAACTTAAATGGAATTGATATTCATGCTTTTCATGCCACACCTGATAGTTTATTTGAAGTCGTGATGCCTTATGAGGAGGATGAAACATTAATCAATAAACTGATGGTGAAAGATGCAAGTGTTTATGTATATGGGCATATCCATAAGCCTTATATTAGATTTATAGATAATAAATGTGTAGTGAATATAGGCAGTGTAGGATTACCGTTTGACGGAGCAACCCAATCCTCTTATGGGTTAATTGAAGTGAAAGAGCAAGCATATCAAGTTTCAATCATTAGAGTCAGTTATGATGTAGAGCAAGAGTTGAATAGACTGGACAAATCTGATTACCCAAACAGAGACTTTCTTAGTAAGACCTTATTTAATGGAAAAGTATGATGAAAAGAGTTATCTTACTATGTAGTCTATTGATATATTTAGTGTTTATATGGCTGCAATCAAGCTATTTTAACCCAGAGATATTTTACGAATATGCTAGCTACATAAATATGAATGTTATTATCTTTTTAGGTGTTTTACTCGAGCTTGCTCATTTAATCGAGTTCGGTATTCTTTATTTAATTTTATTGCACATACTGTTAACATATGGTGGGCTCACAGTAAAGAAGGAAGTAGCTGCTGCTGTATTTTCTATTGGGTATGGCTTAGTTGATGAAATACATCAACTGTATGTCCCATTTAGATCCTTTTCACTGCTAGATTTATTGAAAAATATAGTTGGTGTATTGGTAGTAATGTATATTTTTAAAAAATACTATAATAATCGTCGATTGATAAAAGAAAAAAGCAAAACAAACGTGAAACAGAGTACTTAATCTTGAGCTTTCCATCTCATAAATTGGAAAGCTCAACCCAGTCTTTTTGCCCCCGAAATTTATTTCCTTTAATAATCCGCATAAGTATTGTTTTTTAAATCATTAACCATCTATCCTTGTCTCCACTTATTAAAACTTTCATACAATATCCCAATGAATTGGGGCATTAGCTTACACGTCCCCGTGCTTTAAGGAATAGGTTAGAGTGGGGTTGTGTTTTGATCAGTTTTATAAACCAAGCTATATAAAAGAGGAAAACTAAACTTAGAGCTCTATAGAATTTTAGTATTCCAGTATTCCAACATTTAAATAGATTGTTAGCTGATTGATTCTTTTAATTTAATGAATATAAAATAATTTCACTTATATGAAGAGGGAGAGGAGTAATGTCTGAGCATCCAGATTTTCAAACTATCTTAGAGGATATTATTAACCTTCATTTCATTTTGTTGAAAATGAAGGAAAAAGGAAATCAGAATACAAAACCAATTGAAGATGAGTTATTTAGACTTTTCAGGAAAATATTCCCTGATTTTGTTGAGGGGTTTTCTTATAATTTCGAATTTATTTCTGATGAACAGCGGACAATCTTATCGAAGTTCTTACAGGATGATGATTTATTACAGGTGATAAAAGGGTTTAACTTTGATAATGATGAATACCGAGATTCTGACCTTGCCTGTCATACATCTTCTGAAATTGAAGTTAGGTTCTCAAATCACCATATATGTTGCAATAAGGGCAATCATTGTCGTCATAGGTGTCGTCATAAGGGTCATCATTGTCATCATTGCTGCCCTAGGGGGAAAACTGGACCTCGTGGTGCAACAGGTGCAACGGGTCCAATGGGGGTAACAGGTGTAACCGGACCGACAGGAGCAACCGGAGCCACTGGAGCAACAGGTCTTAGCGGGAGGCCAGGGCGTGCGGGGATAGCTGGTCCCACTGGACCGACAGGAGACCCCGGAGCAACGGGTTCAACTGGTATAGGGAGTACGGGAGCAACCGGAGCGACTGGCCTAACGGGAGCAATGGGAGCAACAGGAGTAACCGGCCCAACGGGTCCAACTGGAATAACGGGTCCAACAGGAATAACCGGAGCCACCGGGCTAACGGGAGTAACCGGAGCGACTGGCCTAACGGGGGCAACGGGACTAACGGGTCCAACAGGATTAACAGGAGCAACAGGAATAACCGGAGCCACCGGGTTAACGGGAGAAACGGGAGCGACAGGAATAACCGGAGCGACTGGACTAACGGGAGCAACGGGAGTAACCGGCCCAACGGGTCCAACCGGACTAACGGGTCCAACAGGAATAACCGGAGCAACAGGAATAACCGGAGCGATTGGACTAACGGGGGCAACGGGAATAACCGGAGCCACCGGGTTAACGGGAGAAACGGGAGGGACTGGCCTAACGGGGGCAACGGGACTAACGGGTCCAACAGGAATAACCGGAGCAACAGGAATAGCCGGAGCGACTGGCCTAACGGGAGCAACAGGAGTAACCGGCCCAACGGGTCCAACTGGAATAACGGGTCCAACAGGAATAACCGGAGCCACCGGGCTAACGGGAGTAACCGGAGCGACTGGCCTAACGGGGGCAACGGGACTAACGGGTCCAACAGGATTAACAGGAGCAACAGGAATAACCGGAGCCACCGGGTTAACGGGAGAAACGGGAGTAACCGGCCCAACGGGTCCAACTGGCCTAACGGGTCCAACAGGATTAACCGGAGCAACAGGAATAACCGGAGCCACCGGGTTAACGGGAGAAACCGGAGCGACTGGCCTAACGGGGGCAACAGGAATAACCGGAGCCATCGGATTAACAGGAGTAACCGGCCCAACGGGTCTAACCGGACTAACGGGTCCAACGGGATTAACAGGAGCAACAGGAATAACTGGAGCCATCGGAATAACGGGAGTAACCGGCCCAACCGGCCCAACCGGACTAACGGGTCCAACAGGAATAACTGGAGCCATCGGAATAACGGGAGTAACCGGCCCAATAGGTCTAACCGGACTAACGGGTCCAACAGGAGTAACCGGAGCCACCGGAATAACGGGAGTAACCGGCCCAACAGGTCCAACCGGACTAACGGGTCCAACCGGACTAACGGGCCCAACAGGACCAACGGGTCCAACCGGACTAACGGGTCCAACAGGAATAACCGGAGCCACCGGAATAACGGGAGTAACCGGCCCAATAGGTCTAACCGGACTAACGGGTCCAACAGGAGTAACCGGAGCAACAGGACTAACAGGAGCTATCGGAATAACGGGAGTAACCGGCCCAACAGGCCCAACCGGAATAACCGGAGCCATCGGAATAACCGGAGCAACAGGAATAACCGGAGCAACAGGAATAACCGGAGCCATCGGAATAACCGGAGCAACAGGACTAACAGGAGCAACCGGAATAACCGGAGCAACTGGAATAACCGGAGCTACTGGACTACCGGGGGCAACAGGAATAACGGGAGTAACCGGTCCAATAGGTCCAACCGGACTAACGGGTCCAACAGGACTAACAGGAGCCATCGGAATAACGGGAGTAACCGGCCCAACCGGAATAACCGGAGCCACCGGACTAACCGGAGCCACCGGAATAACGGGAGTAACCGGCCCAACCGGACTAACGGGCCCAACAGGAATAACGGGAGTAACCGGCCCAACAGGCCCAACCGGAATAACCGGAGCAACAGGAATAACCGGAGCCACCGGAATAACCGGAGCTATCGGAATAACGGGAGTAACCGGCCCAACAGGCCCAACCGGACTAACGGGTCCAACAGGAATAACCGGAGCCACCGGAATAACGGGAGTAACCGGCCCAATAGGTCCAACCGGACTAACGGGTCCAACAGGAATAACAGGAGCGACTGGACTACCGGGGGCAACAGGAATAACGGGAGTAACCGGCCCAACGGGTCTAACCGGACTAACGGGTCCAACAGGATTAACCGGAGCAACAGGAATAACCGGAGCCACCGGGTTAACGGGAGCAACCGGAGCGACTGGCCTAACGGGGGCAACGGGAATAACCGGAGCCACCGGGTTAACGGGAGCAACCGGAGCGACTGGCCTAACGGGGGCAACAGGAATAACCGGAGCCATCGGATTAACAGGAGTAACCGGCCCAACGGGTCTAACCGGACTAACGGGTCCAACAGGATTAACAGGAGCAACAGGAATAACTGGAGCCATCGGAATAACGGGAGTAACCGGCCCAACAGGTCCAACCGGACTAACGGGTCCAACAGGAATAACCGGAGCCATCGGAATAACGGGAGTAACCGGTCCAATAGGTCCAATAGGTCCAACCGGACTAACGGGTCCAATAGGAGTAACCGGAGCAACAGGAATAACTGGAGCTATCGGAATAACGGGAGTAACCGGCCCAACCGGCCCAACCGGACTAACGGGCCCAACAGGAATAACGGGAGTAACCGGCCCAACCGGCCCAACCGGAATAACCGGAGCAACAGGAATAACCGGAGCCACCGGAATAACCGGAGCTATCGGAATAACCGGAGCTATCGGAATAACGGGAGTAACCGGCCCAACAGGCCCAACCGGACTAACGGGTCCAACAGGAATAACCGGAGCCACCGGAATAACGGGAGTAACCGGCCCAATAGGTCCAACCGGACTAACGGGTCCAACAGGAATAACAGGAGCGACTGGACTACCGGGGGCAACAGGAATAACGGGAGTAACCGGCCCAACGGGTCTAACCGGACTAACGGGTCCAACAGGATTAACCGGAGCAACAGGAATAACCGGAGCCACCGGGTTAACGGGAGCAACCGGAGCGACTGGCCTAACGGGGGCAACGGGAATAACCGGAGCCACCGGGTTAACGGGAGAAACGGGAGTAACCGGCCCAACGGGTCCAACCGGACTAACGGGTCCAACAGGATTAACAGGAGCAACAGGAATAACCGGAGCCACCGGGTTAACGGGAGAAACCGGAGCGACTGGCCTAACGGGGGCAACAGGAATAACCGGAGCCATCGGATTAACAGGAGTAACCGGCCCAACGGGTCCAACAGGAATAACCGGAGCAACAGGAATAACTGGAGCCATCGGAATAACGGGAGTAACCGGCCCAACAGGCCCAACCGGCCTAACGGGTCCAACAGGAATAACCGGAGCCACCGGAATAACGGGAGTAACCGGCCCAATAGGTCTAACCGGACTAATGGGTCCAACAGGAGTAACCGGAGCCACCGGAATAACGGGAGTAACCGGCCTAACGGGTTCAACTGGCCTAACGGGTCCAACAGGTCCAACCGGACTAACGGGTCCAACAGGAATAACCGGAGCGACTGGACTACCGGGGGCAACAGGAATAACCGGAGCCACCGGAATAACGGGAGTAACCGGCCCAACCGGCCCAACCGGACTACCGGGGGCAACAGGAATAACCGGAGCTATCGGAATAACGGGAGTAACCGGCCCAACAGGCCCAACCGGAATAACGGGTCCAACAGGAATAACCGGAGCAACAGGAATAACGGGAGTAACCGGCCCAACCGGCCCAACCGGACTAACGGGTCCAACAGGAGTAACCGGAGCAACAGGAATAACTGGAGCTATCGGAATAACGGGAGTAACCGGCCCAACCGGCCCAACCGGAATAACGGGTCCAACCGGAATAACGGGTCCAACAGGAGTAACCGGAGCAACAGGAATAACCGGAGCTATCGGAACAACGGGAGTAACCGGCCCAACAGGTCCAACCGGAATAACGGGTCCAACAGGAGTAACCGGAGCCATCGGATTAACAGGAGTAACCGGCCCAACGGGTCTAACCGGAATAACGGGTCCAACAGGAGTAACCGGAGCAACAGGAATAACTGGAGCTATCGGAATAACGGGAGTAACCGGCCTAACGGGTCCAACAGGAATAACCGGAGCCACCGGAATAACGGGAGTAACCGGAATAACGGGTCCAACAGGATTAACAGGAGCAACAGGAATAACCGGAGCGATTGGACTAACGGGGGCAACGGGAATAACCGGAGCCACCGGGTTAACGGGAGAAACGGGAGGGACTGGAATAACCGGAGCTATCGGAACAACGGGAGTAACCGGCCCAACAGGTCCAACCGGACTAACGGGTCCAACAGGAGTAACCGGTACAACAGGAATAACCGGAGCCATCGGATTAACAGGAGTAACCGGCCCAACGGGTCTAACCGGAATAACGGGTCCAACAGGAGTAACCGGAGCAACAGGAATAACTGGAGCTATCGGAATAACGGGAGTAACCGGCCCAACAGGCCCAACCGGACTACCGGGTCCAACAGGAATAACGGGTCCAACAGGAGTAACCGGAGCAACAGGAATAACCGGAGCCATCGGATTAACAGGAGTAACCGGCCCAACCGGCCCAACCGGAATAACGGGTCCAACAGGAATAACCGGTCCAACAGGAATAACCGGTCCAACAGGATTAACAGGAGCAACAGGAATAACGGGAGTAACCGGCCCAACAGGAGCAACAGGAGTACCCGGAGCCACCGGAATAACGGGAGTAACCGGCCCAATAGGTCCAACCGGACTAACGGGTCCAACAGGAGCAACAGGAATAACGGGAGTAACCGGCCCAACCGGCCCAACCGGACTACCGGGTCCAACAGGAGTAACCGGAGCAACAGGAATAACTGGAGCTATCGGAATAACGGGAGTAACCGGCCCAACAGGCCCAACCGGACTAACGGGGGCAACAGGAATAACGGGTTCAACAGGAGTAACCGGTCCAACAGGAATAACCGGAGCCATCGGATTAACAGGAGTAACCGGCCCAACGGGTCCAACAGGAATAACCGGAGTAACGGGTCCAACAGGTCCAGCATTCCCACAAGGTTTTTCTGCAGTTACAAATCTGGCGAGTGTTACTGCTTCTCAACAATTGGGAACATGGACGGTTACCTCTCCTTATTATGGAAGTGCTAATTTCAATACTACTACTGGAACCTTTATCGTACCAACTACAGGTAGATACAATATTGAAGCAACAATAAACTATCAAACAACTGCTGCGCTCACTATTAGCTTAGGAGCAGGGGTTAATCCTGAATTTATAATTTCACGTATTACTCCAACAGCCACTACGCTCTTTACAGGGTTATTTCCAATATTAAATGTAAATATTGCATTGTTACTTACTTTAAGAGCCGTACTCGGCAGTGGTACAATAACCATTGCTGGTAATGTGACATTGAATGCTGGGGATACAATTGGATTATTTTATGTGGCGAATGGCTTAACAGTTGGAATAAACTTAGGTGGGGCAGGTCAAGGGGTATATTGGACGATACAGCAAATTGGGTAATAACTAGATTTTCTTAAAACTAATATCTCCAAAAATAAAATAAAAAATAGCAATGTGAGTAGAAAGATTATTTTCGCTCACATTGCTATTTTTGCTTTATTCATTATAATTTTCGCTTTTGAAATATTCATTATAAAATTGATCATTATAAATAATTCTTGAATCATCCGGTCGGAATTTTTTTGCGATGGAATTATGCTTTATTGAGAGTTCTTGTTCACCAATTTGCCAGTAGCAGTAACAAAGTTGCAGATGTGGATACCAGGTTGAATAAATCTCCTGCTTAAAGCCAAGTGTATCGTCTATGTCAACTTCCACTGCGAGTTTATACCAGATAATTGCTTTTTTATACATGTTTTTTTCTTTGTAAATATCGCCAAGCTGACAAGATACCTCTGGCCTTGGAACGTCATACTTGAGAGAAAGAACCAGGGCTTCATGGACCTTCTCTTCATCACCTAAGTTTCTATAGCAGCTGGCAAGATTTATGCATGATCGGACTTCATCTTCTACCCAGCCCTTCTTTGTTAGCAAAAATTCAACATAGTATAAGACTGCTTTATCAAATTGTTGATGGTCTTTTAATTCATTCGCATAATAAAATAAATCGCGAGGTGAAAATTCTTCTCCCTTTTCTAATCGTTTTTCGTATATTTTTATGTTTCTATCACTCTGAACATTGTCATTTGTCTTATTGGATTTTCGATGTTGAATAACTATGTCTGATTGTATAATGTTTCCGCCAACTTCTAAATACTCATGAACAGGTCCAATCCATTTAAACTCTCTGTCTTTTCTTACTAAACGATGTCTGCGGGAGCTGAAGGTTGAGTGTCCGAATTCGTCAAACGCAAGGTGATATAGCATGGTTACCGCGTCGACGTCGTTCGACAGGTTTTCTTTCAGTGCTTTAAGTTTAGTTTGATCGGCATGGAGTAAGAGATCATCCCCATCGAGCCATAAAATGTATTCCATATTTGCTTTGCTGAAGGCAAAGTTTCTTGCTGCAGCAAAATCATCAATCCATTCAAAGTCGAATAAGTTGCTTGTAAACTGTTCAGCAATTTCTTTCGTTTTATCTGATGATCCTGTATCTACAATAATGATTTCATCACAAATATCTACTATACTGCTTAAACATTGATGCAATACTTCTTCCTCATCTTTAACAATCATGCATAAGCTGATTGTAATCACAAGCATTCACCAC
The DNA here is from genome assembly GCF_030813235.1 of Cytobacillus purgationiresistens. Lineage (GTDB taxonomy): Bacteria > Bacillota > Bacilli > Bacillales > Cytobacillaceae > Cytobacillus > Cytobacillus purgationiresistens. The sequence goes on from NZ_JAUSUB010000011.1 coordinate 99,424, forward strand.
CATTAAAAAATTCTTATTAGTATATGGTTTCAATAAAGGTTTGGAAACTTGGGCGTACCTTTTGAAAAAGATCATGGAATGGCAAAATAAAAAGGACATTCCCCAGTGTCATTTTGGGTATGCCCTTTATAGAAAGACGAATTCATTTGGGAAAATTGAGTTGAATTATCTAGTGACTGCTGCAGCCATCAGCTTTTGTATATCATTAATGCTGCTGTTCTTTCCAAATTGTTTAGAGATGGCAGGTAGCTGTGCTCCTGAAATCCAAATCTTCAATTCGGAATCCAAATCAAATCTTCCCGCGGTTTCTACACTATAATGTGAAATCGACTTATATGGGATGGTATGATACTCTGTTTTTTTACCTGTTATTCCTTGTTTATCAACAAGAATCAGACGATTGTTTGTAAAAACAATCAAATCTCGAACCAATTTAAATGCTGCATCTACTTCTTCACCAGGAATCAATACCGGTCCTAATTCACTCTGCACTTCTTCATTACTTACTGTTGAGGCATTGCCTAATAACCCATTTAAGAATCCCATGATATAATCCTCCATAAAAACAGATTAAGTACCTATAATTGGAATATATCATACTATTTACATGTAAGGGCACAATTTAAAAAAAATTCATTTTTGTTCCAGCAACAAATAGATCAAACGATAGGTGAAAAAAATCCCTAAATAGGCTCCCGTGAATAGAAACAAAGGGTTGAGAAAAACAGCGTGAACATTAGTCATAAACACGGTTTGATCTTTTAAAATTTCGTATATTGTAATTGAGACAATACTGCCGAAGATCATGACGGAAGCCACCGAAAGAACATTGAAAATCAGCTTTATGTTTTTCCAGCGCTTTTGGAGCTGGTAAAGTCCAATAGGGAGGATAATGACAGATAGGATTAAAAAAAATTTCATGTTTTTCGCCTCTACTTGTTTTGGTGTTATATCAACAGTATTGCAAAATGGTTGAAAACTCATACTTGTAAATGTGTCGTATAAATTAATAGAATTTTCTGTTAAAATAAGAGGGTTTTTACCATTTTTATAGAAACATAGAATAAAAAAGGAGATGAGCACATGGAGCAAGTTGTTAAACATCAATGGAATTGCTCTAAATGTAAGCAAAAAATGACCGATGAAATTGAGTACATTGATAATAAGGGTATCTGCGACAAGTGCTTTGCTATACGCTTGAAAAAGAGAAGAGGATTGAAGATTTAGATGCATACTGAAATAAAGGAAGAATAAGCCTTGATTGAAAACTATTCAATCAAGGCTTTTGATGATTACTATACGAAGAAGCCCCCGTCAATAACCAGCTCTGTTCCAGTTGTAAATCTAGATTCATCAGAGGCTAGATAAAGGGCGCAATAGGCAATTTCATCAGGCTCTCCTAATCGCCAAACTTGTTCTTGCGCAATTAGATCTTCCACATCCAGATTATCTTTGACTAAATTTGTACTAATAAAACCTGGGTGAATGCTGTTGATGCGGGTTTGGTCTTTAGCTACATGCAATGCAGCTGATTTTGTAAGGATTCGAACCGCGCCTTTGTTAGCTGAGTAAGGAGCAGAGAAAGGAGCCTCTATTAACCATGGATGGAAGACATATAGATGATTGATCCCAGGGAATTTGTATTCTTTATAGCGATGATTCTATGATTAATCCCTAAGAAAGTCCCATCTAAATTTACACTTAATACCTTCTTCCATTCATTGTAGCAAATGTCCTCAACACTTTTCGGAATAACTATTCCTGCACTATTGACAATGATATTTAACGCGCCTAATTCATCGATGGTTTTCTTGATAATACTTTCCTATTCTTCCTCACTTGTCACGTTATGTGGATAGAACGTGCAATACCTCCTGCATCTGTTATTTCCTTTAAAAGAGTTTGTCCACTCTTTTCATTTGAATCAGTTAAAATGACTTTAGCTCCTTCTTTTGCAAATATTTTTCCAATAGATGCCCCAGGCCTGAGCTACCTCCAGTAATAATTGCAACCTATTCTTCTAAACGTCTCATAATAACCCCACATTATTTAACTCGTTCGAAGGTGAGGGGCTTCCAACAAACAATCTTTGTGCTAAGGTTAGATTATTATTTAAAGTAAACCAACAACAAATTTCTTCTTACATTTATTACGATTCTCAGATGCATCGCCTAAACCTCAGTTTACATAAAGAACCTAATAAAAAGTTGAATAGATTAAAGCCATAATTGCCATAATGAAATCCGAAAAATATGTTCATGATTCATAAGTAGTTATAGTGTACTTTAATTTATTCTGATTTCAATAAAGACGTTGATTAAGGGCATAAGAGAGAGGAAGAGGACTGGATACTGTTAAAAGATAATCCAAATAATGTTGTGATGTGTATTCGTATATAAAAAGAAAATGCTCCCAAATGAGGAGCATTTCTTATTTTTTGTGATTTGCGCTTATTTGCAATAAAGGTTCATAGATGATTTTGCAGCAGCTTTCACATATCGACTTTTTATTAATCAATGTAATATTTTCATAACTAGTTAGTTCCTTGCATTCCTGACAAACGATAAATTCACTCATGATTAACCCTCCAGCTTTTTATACTAGTTTATGAGATTAAATCAATCATTATGAGTGAAGAATGTGTTGCCTTAGAATGAGGACGTATTAATCCATTTAATTGGCAGCTTTTCTTTCAAAGATTAATTCCATGCTTGATGCTTGTCCGCTAGCTGCAAAAGGAGGGGTTAATATTTGATGAAGTTTCCAACCTTGACGTGCGTGCTCATGGACAATTTCTTCGTAATCTTCCTTAGGATAACCGCTAAAACTTCCCAAAGGTATATCGACAAATTTATACTCGTACATCCTTACTCCCCCGTTCGTTTTGATAATATGCTTACGAACTGATAAGAGGGAAGGTTTCATTATTAACGAATGTATACAAATGAAAAAGTTTAAATAGCAGGTAGCCTCTGACGGGATTCGAACCCGAACTCACATACGTTAAGCATAGGCTAGGGGGAACACGCTTTCCTACGGGGTTTCACCGGCTAGGAATTTCACCTGCCTCAGCTCATTTGCTTTTCGGTGCTTCTGAAACCCTTGCCTTGCAACCCGGTTATACAATGTTTTCCGCCGACCTTTCCTTCTAGAGCTACAGAGGCGTTTGTAAAATCATATGTACTTTCTCTACAATATTCAAGATTTACTTATTTTGAATCTCATTTGTTAATACCACTGGGATGAAAAGGTCTAATGAATCAGGATTTCTGTTCATTTTGCTGAAAAAAGTACTAAAGATAAAAATAATAGTAGTTAAGCTGCCCACTCGGATGGCTCCTTTTTTCATAGATTATTAAGAAAGGAGAGATTTTTATGGTTAAAATTTTTATAGATCCAGGTCATGGCGGTACTGATACAGGTGCAACTGGAAATGGACTTCAGGAAAAGGCATTGACATTGCAAATCGCCACTAGGATCAGAAACATGCTTATGAGTGAATACAATAATGTATCTATATTAATGAGCCGGACAGAAGATCAGACAGTACCCCTTTCTGCGAGAACAACTGCTGCAAACAATTGGGGTGCTAACTTTTATCTATCCGTTCACATCAATGCCGGTGGTGGTACAGGCTATGAGGATTACACTTATGTTGGTACTGGGGCTCCAACCACGACATATCAAAACCTCATTCATGAAGAAGTGGTGAAATTAGCTGGTTTGAGCGATCGTGGCAAGAAACAGGCCGACTTTCATGTTCTTAGGGAGTCAGTAATGCCAGCTCTATTAACAGAAAATGGTTTTATTGATCATGCAGCTGACGCCAACAAGCTAAAGCAAGCGGCTGTTATTGAGAATATTGCCAAAGGTCATGTGAATGGTTTAGCAAGGGCATTTAATTTGATTAAGAAGACTCCATCTGCCCCAAATCCGCCAACGCCTTCACCTGGTGAAAATGAGGACAAGGGTACAAATAGCATTGTCGATTATCTTAAATCAATTGGCAAAGATTCTTCGTTTAACAGCCGGAAGGCACTAGCTAATCAGTATGGAATAAAGAACTATACGGGTACGGCAAAGCAAAATACCGACTTGCTGAATAAAATAAAAAATGGCTCCAAACCTGGTCCAAACCCAACAGGAGATATGAAAACGACAAGTGTCGTAGATTATTTAAAATCCATTAAACAAGACGCAAGCTTTGCCAATCGCAAAAAGCTAGCCGCTCAAAACGGAATAAATAATTATACAGGTACAGCTGCACAGAACACGCAGCTGTTGAAGAAATTACGTGGATGATAGACAAAAGCCCTTCACATGAGGGGCTTTTTCTTTAAGACTATAAAAATTGGTTAAGGGGCAGTTTCAAAAATACTATTCATTTATTCCTAATTGAATTTCCTGCGTTTCTTCCTTGATTTGTCCAATTAGGGATAATACTGAACCGATTGCCTGAATCCAGCTGCCAATGACGCCTATTCGTTGCCCGTCTTTTTTGTCATTCAGTTGTTCAGAACCGCCTTTTGCTTGTAGACTGTTGCCAATGCCTTGTAATAATCCACCAATTATATTAAATGAACGGCCAGAAGGAGTATGATCAAAGAACTCATCTGCAAGACCAACGAAGCTGCCGACTGCCTGAAAAGAATTGCCGGTAATAATCAATCTTTGGCTTGTTACTTGATTCACTTTTAAAAGAAGGCCAGATATCACTACCGTATTGCCAATGGCCTGGGTTTGGTCGCCAATCAGTTCAAGTGAGATTGAATTTTGCCCGTCAGCTGACAAACCGGCTCCAGTTGCCTGTAGAACATTACCTTGTAATCTTAAATTGAATTTAGTTTCATCACTTAAATGTTGAAAGGGTGTACTTCCTACGGCAGCCTCAATGGTCCCTATGACAGATAAGACAGATCCGACTACTTCTTTTAAGTGACTATTCATTTTACACCTCACGAACTTTTAATAATTATTGATATCGTATTCATTATGAATCAGATTGACTTTCTCATTCGTATAATGAATGCCCTTACTCACTGAAAAGGTTTAAAAAAGTGTAAAACGAATGACCGGATTAGATAAGAAAAAAACCTTCATGTAGGATACATGAGAGATTTACAAGTAGTGCAATTGATTTTATCTACTGTCGCAAATTTGATGCTTTTTAAATCATTCCTTGTAAGAGCTGCGAACGTGTTAAACCGATATCCGCAAAATGTATTGTTCTGGTCCTTTACAATGTGGATTACATCTGAATGTTTGCTTAGTACTGTCGGGTATACCATGTTAACCATCTCCATTAGTTAGTATAAGGCAAGTTGTGTGATTAATAGATATATGTATAGTTATTTGTTGTAGCTTATGAAATGATTAGGCTGTTATTGGAAAAATATCCAATACATATATTACCACATTCACGGATTCGGTTTAACTGGTATATATTTGCATTTAGAGGAATGTTTAAGTGAAATTAGTATTATGTATCGTTGTTCTTATTGATGATTTCGATTAAAGTTGCATCTAATAAAGCTGGTTCATTCTCTGCTATAGTGCGAGTAGGTTATAAGTGTGATACTACTAAAGATTAAATAAAAGGAGGAATGGTTTGAATAGAGTTTACCTCATAACTTATGATGTAGCAGAAGAGATAAGCTGAAGGAGGTTTAACGTGGGTGAAAAACTCGTTTAAACAAGCTCAACATGATAGCTAGAATCGTTGTTGTCTTAATTTTTGCCATCATCTTTTGGAGGATTGTAGGCATTCTCAATCATGTTTATATAGGAGAAGCATATAGTCGTACAATTCATTTTTTTATTGCTGTATTTCTTACATTATTAAATTTAATCCTCGTTGGTATAGCACTAAGAGTTGATAAAATAGAATGGAAGCAACTCGGGTTTTCTACGTTACGATCGAATCTCTTTTCTTTTTTTGTGGGGTTGGTTTCCTGGATTATCCTTGCATTGATTGGTATAGTGGTCTGCTTAAAACTTGGTTGGGTTGAAATAACTTTGCTATCAAGTTTAAATTACCTCATGCTGAGCATTTTAATACTATTTATTACCGTGTTTCTTATAGAAGCCCTGCCCTGAAGAGATTATTTTTAGGGGACTTATCTACCGGTACTTAAATGTATTATACCGGCATTGGATAACACTCCTTATACAGATGCTTTTATTCTTATTTGCTTACTTTATTGGATCTATTAACTCATATGAGCAGCTTCTTTTTATACCTGGCTTTGCATTGATATTAGGGTATTTTAGAGCGTTATCAGGAAATATTTGGGCATCTATTGGATTCCATGTTGCGATTATGACAGCCACACAAATTTTAAGCCCAATCCAACATCCTTTTGAGGTGAGTGGACTATTCACGCTCCAATTTTTCGCCTTTATTCAATTACCTAGTATCATCGGAGCAGTTTTGTTGGAGTTTATTTATCCAAAACTCAATTGGAAAAGAAAGACGTTAAATTAAGGTAAGTGTTTAAGACGTTATTCTAATATTAAAGCTTGCTATAGAAACCATTAATGAGTTTCTGGTGAATTTGGTTTTTCTAAAAATTTTTGAAACCCATAGTTCAAAAAAGAAAGAGCATAGTAAGTAAGAAACAGTCCAAATGAATTTAATTTTTTTAATTTATAATGGCCGATTCTTTGAAAAAGTGCATTTAAAGGGAAAGCAAACAGTAGGTCCATAACTAAATTAGTAAGTGCATATAATGAGAATTTTCCATATGTAAAATGAAAAATCCACAGGTTAATGGTAAAAAACGGTCCAAATATAAAAGCGAGATCATCAAATATAATGAATTTCGTTCCACCTTTTACTTTCCACCATTTAAAAATCAGGTTTAATAGGGTCTCTATTAACAAAATGCATGACGTAAATAATGTAACTGGTAAGTATCTTTTGAAGGATCGTTTTGGAAGGAAGAAAATGATCATTGCCCACAGAATGATTGCATTTCCGATTCTGAATATATTTACAGCCATAACCTTCACCCCTTTTTTTTCTTAGGATATGGAATGATAGGAATTTTATACGTATAAAAGACTCAGTTTCTCATACTATTAGGAAAAAAGGGTGTAACAAAGTGCAATGGGGTTATAGATTTGAGTATTTAATCTTATATCGTATATTAAATGTGGAATTGAATTAGAGTTTAGAATTTCAAAAAAGAGGAAGATGAGAAGCTGGTGTACTTTGACCACCCTTCTTTTAGCTATTCTGAGGAATGAAATCTATTAACTCCTTTTCAAGGTTAAATCGTCAAATCCTTGCAGATTCACTTGAATCAGCTACGCTTGGAGGTGCTACATATTTTGATGCTTCTTCAATTAAATAATTCAATTCATGATTTGTTGAACTTTCTTTCACTCTTTTCTATCGATCGCTCAAGAGCTGCTTCTTGGAGGCGAACGGTCTTAAACCTTCCTTAATATAAAAACCGTAGCCCTTTGGAAGCATGCTTTTGGCTAAAGAATGTTTCTCAGCTACTGAAAGACGAACAAAAGAGAAGTAATCCGTCCTGGTAGAAAGCGTCTGGTCTACAATTATGTCAGAATCAAAATAAATAAGGTCAACAAAGGGTTCTTTAGACGAAAGCACATTCATTCCATAAATCGATGGATCACTCATTAGAATTTTTTTAGTTCTTCCAAAGGATTCTCCCTTTAAAGATTAATTTCTCCTCATTTACATTTTTCCCTTCTTTAATATCAATACAATTGGAATAATCAACTGATCTAAAAAAAATATAAAACTTATCCATCGCTGCCAGTAAAGTACTCTGCCGCAATGGGGAAATCATTCATCCAACTCTTATAAAAATGAATGCCATATATCCTGTATTGAATGTTCATTTTGTGCACATTGTAAAACAGAGCATTCATTAGGAGGAAGATATCTTGGATAATAAAGATTATTGGCAACAAATACATTCAAAAGGCGATGAATTGAACTCATTGCTCACTAATTACTGGAATCAATACTCTGACTTTGGTACATGGCAGTTCTGGATGGTTTTGCTGTTACTAATAGCCCCTATCATTTTGCTCTATTTTACAGTAGATAGAAAAAGAATATTTGAGCTATTTTTCTTCGGTTATACAGTCAATATGCTTTGGACATTAAGTGATATAGCACTTGGAAGAAGTGGTTTATTTGTTCACAAATATTTTTTAATACCTTCATTACCAATTTCAACTAATATAACTGCTTCTGTTCTTCCGGTAGCATTCTTATGGTTATACCAATATTGTACTAGTAGGAAGAACAATTTTTACCTATATACTTTAATATTAAGTGCTGTATTTGCATTTGGGTTTGCTTCTCTTGAAAAATACTTGGGCTTAGTTGAATTTAGGAATGGAATGAATCAATTTCACCTATTTCTCTTTGATGTGGGTATAATATTTTTATCTTACTGGTTCACAAAGCTCATCTTAAAATTAAGAGTTGAGTCTTAAATCATCTTATTTAGAAGCTGAAACACTACATTCTTTGTATTAATAATGGGTGTAGTAATAATTGTTAAGGCAGTTATAGATGAAGCGTTGATTATCATACTTAACCGCCAATAGAAGACGAATTGGACTTTAATTCAGCAATCCATACTATGCAAAAACAAAAAATACAAAATACTTACATAATGGTATGAGCCCTTAGTATGTTCCCAGAAAAATACACCAGTTTCATGTTGTATAAGAAGGGAGAGTGCTCCTCGAATCAGGTAATAGAAAAGGAATGACTATTGTATTCTTATAGCATAAATTAGCCATTTCTTAGCCACTAGTTCGCAATCTAAAGTTATTTCCTTTTTTAAGTGCACGTCATAATAATTAATCCTTCTGTTGTTGTTTTGAATTTTCTCAACCCTAATATCTTCGGCATCGTTCAGGGCTCCCATAGAGAATTCAACAATCGTTCCTTCAATATCCTTTTCATAAACAACTTCTTTAGTATTATTTACTTCCCAAAACTCTTTTATTTCATTTAAGGCAGATCCACTATAATAATTTTCTAATAATAGATAGGCATCTTTTTGGTCCTTTATCCCGGATTTCTCGAAGTAATGGGGTATTAATAGAATTCTCGGTTTTTCAATAGCAACATTAATATCACTAAGGATTTTATCTTCTTTATACAAGGAAGCAGACTGATAATAAATCATCCCAAATAATGCACCAAATATGATAAGAAAGCAGGCTGCTAGTAAAACAATGTTGGATGTTTTAGTTATGGAATGCCATTTTTTATTCTGAGTTTTTGGATGGTTGATAGAGTCCTTTTCATAGTGCAATATACTATTTAGTATTTCTTCATTTTTATCAGGATCTACTTCGAATTTCGGAAAACCATTTTTGAAATTGAACTCTTTTTCAAATGGATTCATTTTTTATAACACTCCTTCCAAAATAGAAATCTTTTAATTTTTGTTTTGCTCGATGAAAAGTTAAATTTATGTTGTTTTCTTTATATCCAGTAACAATGGCGATTTCCTTCGTATTTAGCTCAAGTATGCCTTTCAGGATTACTATTTCTCTATACTTTGGTGAAAGTTTATTAATATATTGATAAAGCTCCAGTACCTCTTCATTATCGATAAGAGATTTTTCAACTGATAAGTGTGATTCTGTTTTATTGATATGCTTGAGGATATCTGTAAATCGTTTATTCCTTCTAGATTGATCTATTGCAATGTTTCTTGCTATTTGTATTAGCCAAGTCTTAGGATGTGACTTTCCTTGGAATCGATCTAAGCTGTGCATGGCTTTAATGAAGACCTCCTGGAGAATATCTTCTGCATCTGTATTATTTAAATAATATACAAGATAGTTGTACACATCATTGGCATATAGCGAATACCATTCTCTAATAATCTCCTTGTTTTCCATGGGATTTCTCCTTTTTATTAATTAGACGAATATGAATTAATTATCTTTCCATTTTTTTTGTATGGGAGTAATTAGGTATTATTTTACATCAATATCTATTAGGGCGATCAGTTAAATCGACGTTTGGTGGAAAAGATGTTTTGGTTTTCAGGGGACTTGGAAAGAGGTTTGATCGGTGGAAGGGTTCGATTTATCTTCTTTGTAAATATAGCTTTTGATGGATGGGATAATGAGGAATGTTAATGATTGTCGATAATTATAGAAGGAATAAGGTTAAGAAAAATGAGGGAAGAAGTTACAGAGGCAGAAGTTGAAGCTAGTAAGTTGTTTCGATGTAGACAAAAATGGATAAATGAAAGGATGACTCTTTTTTTGAAAACAAAAAAGCATAAAAGGCGCCTCAAGTGAGACTCCTTTTTATTATGATTCTGTTCCCTTATTGTGGTGTAACGGAGGAGGAACTAACCATCCTTATCCTTCTTAAGTTTTAACATTAGCACCGAACTGGGCTTTATTTGTATGGAACTGACCATACATCATTGCAACATCTTCTCTAATTGATTGACCAATGGCTTGGCTGCATGCAACTAATCCTGCTGCTGTACCCATAGAAATACCAGCGCTGATCTCTGGATCCGTGAATCTGACTCCTACTGGAATGTCATCTAAATTTGCATTAGGACGAGCAGGTGGAAGCCCAATTCCGTTAGTTTTCAGTAATTCTTCTAATTGTTGGTTTTCAGATTGTAATCCTTTGATTGCCACTTCAATTAGCTTTTTTAGATCTTCATCACCCGCGTGATTAATCAATGTTTGATATCCAGCAATTGTCCCATTGTTTGTTAAAGGTATGTGAATAAGCCATTATACTTCACCATAATGTAAAGGTTCATCTTTTGGGTTACTGCCTAATGAGGGGGATCTTGTAAAAATCCAAGAAGGTGAAAATTGGAATTGGACTCAGGACGTGAAATATTTTTCTAGTGGTTTTTGACTACATGATGAAACTTGTCTAGGTGCTGTAAATTCCTTTTGTGAGGTTATCGGCAACATATACGAAAATCAAGAGTTAATCAACTCTTGAATTATTAAGTTTCTCTAAGTAAGGAAAAAGATTATCTGAGAATAGACAGTCTTTCAAGTTGATAAAGTCTTTTTTGACTTAGTTATATATTTAGCTACTGTTTTTGTTATTAATGGACTACCAATAATAGTTGGTAAAAACCAAACTAACAAGGGTGGGAGATCTTGCAGAATAGGAATCTTAGATTGATTAACAACTAATACTGCAGTTATTACACCTATATAAGACCCAAGCATACCGACTATATGCGTGTATAACCACTTTTTCCATTTGAATTTCCGAGCTAGGTATCCAATTAAAGCCAAGCTGTAGGAGAATATTGCTATGTAAAACAAATAGGCGCTTTCATTCCAATTAATGATTGCCATTACAACAGAAGTGAAAAAAATTAAGAAATATGAAAAATGATAAATTTCGCCACTTATTGTATGTTTGCCCTTTCTTTTTTTGAAGAGTATAGCAAAAAAACCAGTAAGTAAACATATGGTACCGAACAGGATATGTGTAACTAATAGAATTTCACTCATCAAGAATAATCACCCTTTTTTTATATATTTTACCATAAATATAAGGGTGAAGAACTACTTAATAATAAATCATTAATTAGATTTTAAATAAACAAAAGAGTAAAGATGTTTCCATAAAAAAGAAAAAGCACTCTTAGTCGAATGCATTTTCAAATCTTAAGCTTTTAAGTCTATTGAATTACCTAAGGTCGGATGTGGAGTTTCTAACATTTTAATTAATTCAGCGCTATTTTGCTCTGTAGATTCCAAGACTTTTTTGGTCAAAGCAATGCTGACATTTTGGCTAAGTGAAGCTTGATTCATTGCAATTGATAATGCTGCGATATCCATAATATTCACCTCTGATTTATGTATCGGATTGTTTTTTGGAAATTAAATAAGCAAGCAGTTAATTAAGGAGGGAATTTTATCTTGAAGTTATTTGAAGTTACCATTTAGATGATTGTGATTTTGGCCATTATCTCGCCACAGGTAACTCGGTAGAAGAAGTAAAAGAGAGAGCGAAAACAAGGCTAGAGATACAGTCAAGTTCCTTAATGTATTTGGAGGTAATGGAATAACAGAGGTAGATGGTTATCCAATTAAGATTGAGTGTTGCTAACGAAACATATTGATAGTTCAGTTTAGCCGGGAGGATTATTTATGGCAAGTGGTTGTATCATGGGAGATTGCTATTTATGCGGGGAGCATGTATTCGAGGACGAGATTGTTTGGATGATTTAAAAAATAAACCACGCCATCGACGGTGTAAAACTAATAATATGCTTCGTGGAGGGGTCCAGCCGACAAAACGCGGAAATTATACGCTAAGCAAATTTCGACATGGAACACAACAAATTTTGTACGCTAAGGGATTACCGAAAACGTTCGTTTATGAAATATCCCCGTTCTTTCTTGAAATTTAGAGAAAAACAGTCTGATTTCATAACCAAAACTCATAACCAAAACATTAAGGACCGCAGATTGATTTCAATGAGTGGATTAAAACCAAAGACAGTTATGCAGATGATTCAGCATACGTATGTATCAAGAGGTTCGTACCCAACTGAAGGTGTTTTCTTAGGTGTAGACAATGATGTAGCCGGTCATAAATTTGTAGACAGGTTTAAAAATATGGTATTGGACACAAAAGACGGCCAACAAATCACTTTCCATAATTTGATTCCTAATGATTTGCAGATTCCTAAAAAACACATCCCACTTTATCAAGATGCGGCAATTAAATATAACGTCAATTGGAAAGATATTGTTGCTATTCATAAAGCAGAAACTAACTTAAGTGATACTAATGAAATTGCAAACAATTTTGGTTATGGAAAGTATTTTGGAAAGTCATTGGAAGTAAATGAGCAGCCAAAGCAAATTAATTTGTTATCAGCCATTGATAATTGCGCTAGGGGTCTTGCTGAACATTTTAAATCAGGAAGATTTAATCTCATGAAAACTTTAGATGCACCTGGAATTAATTCAATTGAAATTAACAAAATGCATAAAAAGGTCAAGGCTTATTCAGAAAAATATAATGATTTAGGCTTTCTTCCTACAAATGATATAACAAAAGATTGGAACGATAAATTGAAATTAGATAAAAACATGAGGGACAAGAAGATATCAAATAAAAAAGAGTTAGCTGCAGCTATTGTTAGATAATATTCTGCTTGAATTAATGGAGTAGTTCCTTATGGGACTACTCTTTTTTTGAAGATCACATTCAAAGGGGAGTTAAAAATGAAAACTTTTACAATGGTTTTAGATTACTACCATGATGATTTTGAAATCTCTATAGAAATGAATCACACTTATACAGCCGATGATGTTGATTCAGCAATTGATGTTGCAAGAGAGCTAGAGAAAATGAACTGTTTTTCATTTAAACCATATTACGATAAAGCTCAAGGTCTAATTGTTCTTAATAAAATCAATAATGAATGCTTTGACGATGTATTTGTTTCCAATTATATTTTTTATGATCAATCAAGGGGTGATTATCTTCATCACGATTTAGAAAATGGAACAACCCTCTATCCAGTAGTTAACCCTGTGTGTTTTGTTGAAATGAATATGGTTCAATTTATTAATTCTTTTGAAAGAAAAAATAAGGACATTTTATTGAGTAAAGACAAAATATACTTTGACAGCAGTAGTTTTGGTGTTAGGGAAGTCAATATATAAACACATAGAATAGCTCAAAAAATTTACTAAAGTTGGCCATATTAATTATTCAGTTTAGGAGGTGATGCCAAAATTTAATTTGCAATCAAAAAAATCTCGTTAAAAAGTATCATTAAAAATATAATAGGGTATATAATGATACTAATGAGTTTTTTTGAGGTGATGTAAATGCGATATTATACAACAAGTGAAGCACTAGAAATTCTTGAGGCTGAAGGTATTACAAGTAATATTCAAGTTCTTAGAAGATACCTAAACAAAAATAGTATTCCTGGCGCATTCCGTAAGTCCAAAAAAGAAGGATGGAGTATTCCTGAAGAGGGATTAAGGGAATTTATTGTAGGAAAAATTGGACAAGATCAAATGATAACTAAATTTATTGAAAGGAGTTTTATTATGAAAAGAGATGGTCTACCTCAAGAGTACTTGGAGGATGTTATGGTAAGGTTGGCTCACCATTCAAGTGCGATAGAAGGTAACACGATTAGTCTTCCAGATACAGTATCTATTCTTCTTTATAATACTGTCCCTAGTCAGGTCAATTTACGTGAGTTTTACGAGGTTGACAACCACCGTGAAGCTTTCGATTATCTGATTAACCAAATACAAAATGAGATGCCATTGACGTTAGATAGCATAAAAGATATACACGAATTGCTAACAAATAAGCTTCGGCATGATAGAGGAATGTTCAAACCATCTGATAATGCCATTAGAGGAGCAAATTTTAAAACGGCTTCGCCAGCTGAGACACCATACTTGATGAATCAGTGGGTAGGGAACGTGAACTATCAATTAGACCAAGCTACAAATAGAGAACAAATATTAAAAACCGTTGGAGATTTTCATATTCAATTCGAAAGAATTCATCCGTTTTCTGACGGAAATGGGAGAACTGGAAGAATAGTTCTAAATTATTCTTTAATGCAGAATGGGATTCCTCCATTGATTATCGAAGCTAAAGACAAGGCGACTTATATAAATATTCTGGCCAACCAAGATGTAGAAAAATTTGTAGAATTTGCAAATCCATTAATTGAGCAAGAAGACGAGAGAATAAAAATGTTTGCAAATAAAGAATTGGCCAAGAATCCCGACATAGATATTTTAATTCCTGTAAAAAATAAGCCTTCTAACAAGGTAAAAAAACGAGGAATTGAAAGAGAATAACCAAATAATGGAAGTGTATGAACAACAATGAGTGATCTTAATCTACAGACTTTATATAAAAATGTATTGAATCAAATCGTAAGCTCGGAGAAAGAATGGAAATACTTTTTATCATTTGGAGCTAGAATTCACAAATATCCATTTGACCAGGCTACATTTATATATGCTCAGAATCCTAACGTGACTATGTTGGCGACCAAACAGATATGAAATAAAGTAAAGCGAGGAATTATTCCACGTTCAAAGGCAATTTTGGTCACAAAATATCAAGGTGGGCAGCAAATAGTTGATTATCTCTTTGATGTAACTCAGACCAATGGGAAAGCTCTACAAAGGCCCGTATGGACGATTCAAGATGAGGAGCGAGAATTTATCCATAGTGCTCTATCTCATTCAGATTCTAGGGTTGAAACCTTAGAAGAAAGCATAGATGCATTGGCTAAACGTACAGCTGCAGGAATTTATTTAAATGTGGAAGATCATTGTGAAGATGCGTTTAATAATTTTATCGGTGTTGAAAAGGATAAAAGGTTTAAGGCATTTTATGAACTGGCGGTAAATAGTACGCAATTTGCCATTCGAGAAAAATGCGGTTTGGAACCGCTTCCTTCACAAGATTTATCCTATATAAAAGAAGTGAACGATTTATCTAAAATAAATATATTAGGTTATATAACAAATACAAGTACACAAGACGCAATGAGTGAAATTGCAAAATTGAAAAAACAATACAATTTGGAAAGGGATGTTAGCAATGATAAGTTACGAATTGAAAGAGGACGGAAACCTTTATCCGAACATACAATTGAGCAACAACGAACAAGCGCACCAGGAGTTAGGGAAGTACGGGAAACTAGCGATGTCATTTCTTCAAGAAAAGTATCCGATTCGGTTTCAGGAGTTACAAATGAACGGGACCTTAATGGACATGCTGCATCAAATGGACAGAGAAGCGAAAGACAGCATAATCAGTCTAATGCAAGAACTGGAGATGAAAAACCCAGGACCGAAGACAGAAGAACTCATGGAAGTAGCGCAATACAAGAATCTATGGTCATCTTTCATACGCATGAAGGTCGCATCTACATCCACTTTTGAATAGCTATTACGTACCCAAAATGTACGGAAAGCTTCTTCATACTTCTGGAGACGAGGGAGGTAATCAGTGCTCGCTTGTATATGAATCTTCTTCCAGGCTCGGAACGCCTTTTTCATCTCCTTTTTCTCGTCTGGGTTTTGAGCTTGTTTCACTTTTGCTTCTCTTTCGTGTAACTCTTCTTCTATGGAGTCGATGACTCGCTGTAAAGACTCACTAGAAATACGTTGTGTGCCAAATAGAGAATCTTCCTTTTGAAGATTTTCCTGGTCGAGTTTTATATGGTGATGGATCTTTTCTAACAGGGCTTCTATTTTCGCTTGAAGTTTTTCCTCGTAGCCTTGAATACTCTTCTTCCACACAAAAGAATACTTATTCGCATTCGCCTCCATTTTCGTTCCATCTAAGAAATACTGCTTTCCATCCACATATTCTTCTTCGATTAACAGTTTTGTCAGCTCTGTAAACAAGCGGTCCATCAATGGTTGAAGACGCTCAGACCGAAACCGATTAATCGTCCGAAAATCAGGGGATTGTCCAGCCGCTAACCACATCATCGGTAGGTTTTCTGTGAGGGCTTTTGCGATATCACGACAAGAAAACCATTTTTGAGTGTAGCCAAACAAGATAATCTTGGTCATCATTTTCGGGTGATAAGCAGGGCGTCCGCCTCCTCGATAAGCTTCGAAGAAGATATCGTCACTTAATCCATTCACCATATCGTTGACCACATGCACAATATGATTTTCTGGAATTAAATCCGAATAATCCATAGGAAGATAGAGTTGGTTCATGTTATAATCTTGGAAAGTAGCTTTTTGGTTACGCAAAGAAATCGCCTCTTTTTCTGTTTATTTATGTTTGTTGTGGTGACTACATTTTAAACGAAAAGGCGATTTTTTTGTGCACTTTTTTAGGGAAAAATGAAAACTCTTTAATCAGGACTTCATTTCGTGCATTAGATAGTAAAAGGAGCTGAACCTAAAAGGTGTCGTTTTCATGACCCTTTTGGGACAGCCCCATCTTTTAGATTGAAAAATAATTATAAATAGTTGGAATCCATAGCAAGAAATTGCAGTTGTGATAGAATAAGAAAAAACTATAAAAATAAAAAGAGAAGAGACTCATTCAGTCCTTCTCATTTTGAAAATAGTTTGCCCCCCCCCTCTTTTCTGAACTTTTGTTTAAGACAGTGTCCTAGATTTATATTTATGCAAATATTGCACTTTCAAGCGATGATTTAATAAAAACTTGCGAAATTTTTATATCTATTATATAGTCGAAGTACTATTTTATTAAAGGGTGAACTTTTTGTTAATTGTAGAATTCTAATCTGAATCAACATAATAGCTTAATTTTGTCGAACAAACCACCTGTCGAGGTGTTATTTGTTGTGCAAAAAAAAGCAAGATTAGAATTAGTTAGTTTCCAATAAACATTCGGCGCGACTAATTTTAGTCGCGCTATTTCTATTTGTTGATTTAGACAATTTTAATTTTTTACTTATTAAAATTGAGAGGACGAATCTACAATGCAAAAACAATTACAACAAATTGCAGCTGATATGCAGCTTGAAGAAAATTATCACACATTAGAAAAAGCTCTACTTGCTTTATATTTCCATAAAAATTGCACAACTAAATCTTTAGCTCATACGACAGACTTACCAATACCTATCGTTTCAGCAATGAAGAAAGAATTTGCTAAGCAAGGTTGGGGAAAACATAGCTTAACGAAAAAGGGCCAGCTTGCTATCTCGCAATATTTCCAACTCTCAGGTGCTGATGCTAAACTCTACCTTCAATTAACAACAGATGATGCATTTCGTACGGAATGGATTACAAAAAATATAAGCGAATTAAGCACTATTTATGACGCTAGACCCACAGCTGACGTGGCAATTGATCAAGCAAAATGTACAGTTGAGACAGCCTTAAAACGTGCATTGCTCGCACTAGACTATACTATGCTACTTAATAAGCGCATTTTGTGTTTAGGCGATGATGATTTTATCAGTATTTCATTAGCGTTTTTACTAAAGAAAATCGCTCCACATTCCACAACTAAAATTGTTGTGTTAGATATTGATAAGCGAATTTTATGTGCGATTAGCAAAATAGCTAAGGACTATGAGCTTCCGATTAAAACAAATTATTATAACGTTCAGGAGCCTTTTCCTAAAACATACGCCTATCAGTTTGATTGCGTATACACAGATACACCATATACCTTGATTGGCGCACAGCTTTTTTTATCACGTGCGATTAACGCACTAAAGCCAGAAGCAATGCGGCATGTGTTTTTTTCCTACGCTAAGCGTAGCTATCAAAAGCAGTGGCAACTACAGCAAAGCTTATATGCTATGGGCTTCGTTATTGACAGTATTAAATACGACATTAACACTTATGAAGGTGCACAGATTTTAGGTGCTAAAAGCCAATTATTCGTATTACAAACAACAGAGCAAATGACTTCCTTCATTCCTAATCTGCGTAAGTTTTCACGACCAATTTACACAGGAGAAATTGAGCGGAAATCCGTCATTTATCGGTGTATCCATTGTCAGCACGCACTTACAGTCGGCGCTGGCTATCAATACACCACGATTGCTCAACTTCAATCCAGTGGTTGCCCGAGTTGCAAAAATAAGAAGTTTTCACAGATTAAGAGAACGGTGCAAAAAACACAATTCCAGCATACATTAGGGCATCATATTTTATTAGAGTTGCACGATTGCGATGTAGCATTACTCAATGACGTGCAACAAATTAAAACGATTATGTGTCAAGCTGCCTATAAAGCAAAGGCGATGATTGTGACCAAACATTTCCATCATTATTCACCTTACGGGGTTAGCGGTGTAGTAATTATTCAAGAATCACATTTAACGATTCATACGTGGCCAGAGTACGGTTATGCTGCAATAGATGTTTTCACTTGTAGCAGTAAGATAGCCCTACAAGAGGCTGTTCAATATATTACTGAGCAATTTAATGCAGGAAATGTTACTCAGCATTACCTGCATCGAGGTAAATAGAAAAAATGGAGGGGGCTGTCCCATAAGTCCTTGGAAGAGAAAAACAAGTTGTTTTTCTTTCCTGTTTTTTGTATTTTTACTTGATTTAATCTAATGTAAGTCGCTGGTTGAGCTACAAAAACCATTCCCTTATGAGAATGAATTACAAGATTTAATGAAGAAGCAAAATGAATTGAATTTAAAAATGGAATTTGAACAAAAAGTTAAGAACCAAGAGTCAAAGCTAAATAAAGAAAGCGATGAATCAGAGAAGGTAATTATTAAGATACCTGATGGAAGTAAAAAGAAGGGTAATCATTTATCCGTTGAAAGATAAAAAAATGGCCAAGTGTGATTACTTGGCCATTTTTTTAACCGATATTATGATCATGTATCTTTAAAACAAAGTTTAACCGTTTGTAAGAAAGTTGTACCGTTTATAAAAAAGATGAACTGTTTTTTAGATCTTAGAATGATAATTTATAAAAGTTTGATCAAAAATCCTGTTATATGCAGGTTTTTTCCTTATTCAGCAATCGGGCCAGATTGTGGAGTAACATTATAAAATATATAGTTAAAAATTGTGAAGAAATGTACTTGAAACTAAAGGGAAGATTAGTTCAAGATGTTTAAATAAATAATTTGCTTTATAATCAGATTATCTATATTTTCAAGAAAGATGATTTCTATGATAACCGTACAGGACTTATTTCAACTTTCCGTTTTAAAGAACTTTTCTGTTGCAGCAGGATACAATGGCTTACATAAAAAAATAGTAAATGTAGGAATTTTGGATTATGAATTTTTTGACGGTGTTCAGCTAATGAGGGAAGAAACTTTCGATCCTCATAGCCTTGTACTTAGCAGCTTATTATTTGCGAACAAAAAACCGGAAATATTAATCGAGATAATTGAGGAGCTCATTAAGTTTAATGTGAGTGCCTTAGCCTATAAGGCAGTTATTTTCAAAGATTTACCTGATGCGACTTTTTCCGTTGATTTTTCTTTTAATCCGATCATGATTGTAATAGCAGATATAATCTGCTATTGGTTTTTAAATTCTACATAGTTTTTAAATCGTCTACAGGAATTCTGATTTCATAATACCCAAAAATATTTCTATCATGGCATTTGTACTAAAATAAAAAGTTTCATAAAAATAGTTAATTTCGAGTCGGAGAGGAAAAGGTCGAATTCAGGGGTTATTGAAAACTCTGAATAGACCTTTTTCGGAAATAAGATGAAAATCAATCATAGTTGTTCCAATAGATTATTATTTACATGATTTTCTGAAAAATATAATTAGATAGATATTTCTTCATTTTATTTACTTAGCAGCGATGAGAGCTTTAATAATTTCGTTCCAATAGTCTTTAAAAGTTTTTCCCCTTTTAGTTGAATGAATAATTTTTTTCTTTCTGGCTTCTTTTGATAGGATCTTCACAGAAATAATTCCCCTTTTAAATATACTTTGAATGCAATATCTAACGATCAAAAAAATGAATTCCGCACAATTTAAATGCATCCGAATTCGGAGTATACCCTACTAACCTTTTTGTTTCTTCAATATTTAAACGTTTAAAACGATTCTCAGATATACCATGTAAGATTGAGAAGAATGGTAGGTTTTTTGCAGTAATCGTTTTAAGGAGAAGATCAATAAAATCCTCTGGACTTATATATGCACTCATATCTCGAGCTGAAAGTGGCAGACCCTCTGGCTTGTAATCATCATAAGCACCAATACGAATAACGATACTTTGTAACTGTTTCTCATAAGCGAAGTATGATGCTAGTGCTTCCACAAAACATTTACTAACCCCATACATATTCTTTGGTCTAACAGGTGAAGAATCGGTAACTTGAAAGTCTAACGGATATCCTTCAACTGTTTGTGCACTAGAAGCAGCTATGACTTTAGTTACCCCGTTATCTGATGCAGCTTTAAAAATATTGTATGAACCTTTAATAGTATTCTCTAATAAAGAACTATAAAAATCTGCATTTGGAGAAGGATCTCCTGCTAAATGAATAACAATATCAATGTTTTTACATGCATTCTGACATTCTTCTAAACTGGATACATCTAGATAAATCACTTCATGATTTGACGACCCCTTAAATTTTTCTAACGGCAATAAATTAATATCTGCCAATTTTAATTGATAGCTTGTTTTCTTCATTAAAGTATTGGCTACGTGTTGACCAATCTTTCCTGCAGCTCCTGTAATTAAAATTTTCTTCATCACAATTACAACTCCTTTTTTATTTAAACTTGATTATAGGTACATATTTGTCATTAGTACAGCGAATAATTATAATGAAGTACATGAAATAAATTCTTGGGGTGTCAACGATGAGTTTAGTTAAGTATGAAATTTTTAGTAAAGCAGCAGAGGTAAATAGCTTCACAAAAACCGCAGAAAAATTAGGATTAACGCAATCTGCTGTAAGCCATGCCATTACTAGCTTAGAAAAAGAGTTTAACTTTCCTTTATTTATTCGGAATAACTCTGCAATTAAGCTAACTCAGAATGGTATGAATTTATTAGTCACGATTCGAGAAATATTATATTATAACGATATATTAAAACAGGATGTAAACGCTATAAACGGCTTGAATAAAGGAACAGTAAAGGTAGGGGTATTTAGTAGTATTTCTACAAAATGGATTCCTTTTATTATGAAGGAAATGGAGAAGAAATATCCTAATATAGAAATTAAACTAATAGAAGGGAATTATGCTGAGATAGAAAAATGGTTATTAGATAATGAGGTTGATTGTGGTTTTATTAATAATAGTACTTCCTCATTACGTTCATTTGACATTGTAAAGTTAAAGACTGAGCCACTTTTATGTGTAGTATCAGAGCAATCACCTTTACACAACAACAAACATTTATCGGTTGAAGACATAGAAACTACTCCTTTCATTATGCCAACTTATCAATGCTTTGACGATATACAATTATTTTTTAAAGAAAACAACATTAAGCCTAATATTCGATTCGAAAATATGAATGAAAATTCTATTTTTTCTATGGTTGAAAATAATTTAGGTATAAGTATTTTACCCGAAATGATTATCCCTAAAGGATTAAATTCCATCAAGGTTATCCCACTTGAATTAGAGCAAACACGAACGATTGGATTAGCAATCAGAACGCCAATTTCACCTGCAGTAAAAAAATTCTCTGAGGTTACTGAGAATTGGGTAAAAAAACTGAGCTATAGTAGTTATCGAGCCATTTAGTACCGTCAGCGACATTTACTTATGGTTAGGAGATGGGAACGGTAGTGGACAGATACTTACCATAAGTTAATGCTGCCGCCCAGAAAAATCCTTTTATTTTTTCTTATAGAGTCAATTTCGTTACTTAAATGTAGCAATAAGTGATATTTGTGGTTTTAAAATAAAGTTTGATAATTTAAAACAAAGTCTGATCATTTATAAAAAAGATTGATAAGAAATCCTATTAGCTTTAAGAATTAATAGGATTTCTTATTTCACTAACGGAGCAGATTAGCTCATTAAATATCAGATTCCGAATAGCTAATTTAATATTTTAAAACATGTTATAATGTAGTCCAAGAGTATATTGCTTATCTAGTTTTAAAAGTTCTTTGGAGGAATAATATGAAAATAAAGTTAGCTACGCTAGATGAAGTTAATCAAATAGAAATTTTATATCAAGAACTTTTTTTAAAAATGTCAAACTTTCAGCCGAAATATATAAAGCCTGCTAAGCAGGATGTAGAGTTTATCAGGAAGACAATCAATGAGAAGGATTCGGATATTTTAATAGCTGAAATCGATAACTGTACAGTAGGTTTTTTACTTATTCAAGAACTAATCACACCATCCTATACGTGTTTGGTTGAACATAAATACGCTTTTATTACTGATATAATTGTTGGAACCAAATATCAAAATCAAGGAATTGGTTCCGCTTTGTTATTAGAAGCAAAAAAATGGGCTAAAAATCGAAATTTAGATTACTTAGAGTTAAATGTACTGTCTGAAAATATTGGCGCTATTACTTTATATGAAAAGCAAGGATTCAAAGATGTAAGCCATACAATGCGCTATGAATTTTAATAGAAAAGACATAAGGAGCATTAATGTGTTGAGAAACTATTTATTACAGGTGCGTTAGTACAATAAGGAGTATTAAAATAATCAAACTTTTTTATAAAAAACTCGTACCTAGCTATAAAAGAAACTCCATTTTGATCAATCTTTTTTCAAAATGGAGTTTTCTATTTGTTGTTAAATAAAGGTTGAAGAGAACTTTTTAATCAATCTTTATTCTAAAGCTACAGATCAATTATTTTCCACGATTTTTATGTTTCCCTTTTCTATTTCAACTACATAGTTTTTCCCGTCATAATAAACTTTTCTTAAATTATTATTTTTCGAACCACTAAATAACCCACCTTGATTCATTTCTTCAACTATTACTTTGTCAGGTGTTGTATCTAATGTTATGGAAATGTTATTTAAAATTTCTTTTTCTGTTTTATCACTATGATATAGAGAGAATAGCCCTATACGGGGTCTCACCAACATTTAGCGAAAAACATACGCTAAGCAAAATTCGACAAGCAAATTACGTTTTTTTATACGCTAAGACATTAAGGATGTTCACAAACTTGATATTCTAATAGTTGTTGAACCTTGATTGTTTAATGGGTTATTGGACACTTTTAAAGGTAAGAAACATTTATAAATCCCTTACCCAAAAGGTGTTGAGTAACTCTTGGTTTTTAAAACAAATCATTAGCGTATGTTTTCAGCGTTTTGCTGGCAGCCTGCATTTTTCATGACGGAACAAAAAACTATACTCAATAACTTTTACAGTGAGGATAAAAAACAAGAAAAACCTATGATTGATGAACATGCACAAGAGCAAATGGGTATACTCATAATGGATTCACTTTACTATACACTGCCGGTAATTATCACCATTTGGAGAAGTGGCCAGTTCTATAAAATTACTGGCATCGTTAATAAAGTTGACTATCTAATGAAATACATAATTTTTGAAAGCGACTCAAATAATCGCATTAATATTGGTGATATAACCAATGTAGAAAGAGATTAATAACATGACCAGGATTCCTGAAATTGATCGAGATATTATAGAGCAAGCAATGTATTTACCTATGGTTGTTGTCATATTAGAACGTGATAGGCAGGTAATCGAAAAAGCACATTTAAAATTAAACAAGCCTTATCTCAATTTAATGGAAGAGACCATTAAAGCTGTAAGACATGATTTTGTCTTAGCGTATAAAAAAAACGTAATTTTCATGTCGAATTTTGCTTAGCGTATGTTTTTCGCTAAATGTTGGTGAGACCCCATGCCCATCAAGCTAACAACATATATAATAGATAAAAATGCACCTTGCTCCAAAATTACCAAGTGGTGGAAAAGTCGGCATGACAAAGAAGCCCTTTAAAAAGCGACTTTTTTGCTAGGAAGCTTGTCTACTATCCTTCACCGTCGTTTCATACACAACCCCAAGAATATCGAAGACAGTCATCTTCTTATACCGATGACATTTACGACCGTTCTTTTTGAGCACCTGATAAAGACGATGCAGAATTTTCAAAAGTCCTCCTGTGCCAACGGCCATCGCTTGAAACAGTAACGGAAAGTAATCTTTAATCATATAAATCGCCTTGTATTCACTTAACTCCTGCTTTTTCTTTTCAAGCAGTAGCTGTCGCATTTGAAACATGGTAGAAGAACAGAGGAGAATGCCGATAAGTTGGCCATATAAATGGCACTCAAGGCGTTATCTTTTGATTGTTTTGCATTCATCAATTTCAAAGAATGACTTCCATGTTTTAAATAAAATCTCAATCTGCCAACGCAGGGAATAGAGGGAATGGACATAATCAGTGGGGACTTCTTCTTTCGATGTGTTCGTAATATAAACGTTCATGCCCATCAATTGCTTACTTTTCTCCTTCATGACAATACCTTTCTTCTTTTCTCGTATGGCTTGGTTTTTTAGGCGGGTTTGCGTTTGATTTTCGGTTAATCGATGGATGGTGACACGTGCTGGGAGCTTTTGATTTTGTCCAATATATGCATCTGGTATTTCCAAATTTTTACCAGGGTTTAGACTAGACATTATTTGCTTCATATCAACTTGGATGTATTCGGTTTGTTTTTTAAAAGTACCATTATTGAAGAATTCTGGGTGGGGATTCATGATATAAATACGTGTATTTAACTTCAAGCGAGAGATAAAATAAGCCTTCCTATCATGAATAGCTTGTAAATCTTTTAAATCAAAGTAACCAAGATCACGTAAACATAGATCATTTTTCTTTACAGTTTCAAGGCAGGTAGTACCATATGTTTTATCATTGTTCTTTCCTGGTCCTAGCTGTACGTTTAAAAATTGGCCACTTAGTAAATCGTATTCCAGTTGGATTTTAACTCCCGCAGTATTACTGCTCCCCCCAGAACCTTGAAAATTTGTAGCAAAGGCATCAGGTAGCTGAAATACAGTTGCATCTAAAATCCGAATACGTTTGAAAGCAGAAATCATGTCTGAAGAAATGGATCGATTGAAACAGAGTTTTTGTGCTAAGAGTGAAGTAAAAACTTCTCTGAGGAATGCCACAGCTGCTGGATTAAAGCGTTGATTGAGCCCCTCTTGGCTCATGAGTACACCTGTCGAAGCCTTCAAACGACTACATAGTTGCGTAAGTGATGTACTAGCGACTTCTTGGCTGAGCCAAACACAACGATCAGTTCATCTGCTTGATACTTACTAGATCGCTGTACAAAACCAACCTTTTTGGCTATTTCTTTAAGAACGATTGGAGATAGAAAGCGTTGTATTTCTTGTGCAAAAAGTGTCAGTTCACTAGAGATGATAGGATTCATAAAAAAACGCTATGCTTATCGTAAACTTCTTACGATAAGCATAGCGTTTTTTTTATTATTTGGAGCTATTGTTTTTACTTAGCTTGATGGGCATGTGGTGAGACCCCTTATATGATGAAGAAGTAAATGGATTTTTTGAAGGTGAAGAAGGTTTGAATGAAACAATGATGATAAACGTTGACGATTTGCCAGTAGAGGAAGAAAAAATGACGCAATTAGATATGAGCAAATTTGGTAATGAATTGTTTGTCCCTAGATCATTTGCATGGGTGATTAATAAAGAAAACATAAAAGGAGTTTGTATCATGGCTTCTACAGAATTTTAATTAACAAAAGGTAGGGGGAGTTAATTCGAAGTGGGATGAAATTACGGTTGAGTAGGAGGGGGTATCCGGACTCTATATGGAGTCCAGATGTACACATCATTTTATTAATTTGTAGGTTGATACAGTACCCCAAATAAACAGTACTAAATAAAAAAGTCTCTGTAATAGACCTGAAGGCAAGGGGAAAAGGAAAACAAGTGAGATAAGGAGTGCTATTAATATCAAGCTTAGTAAACAGAAATATGTCCATTTTCTAGCTGCCTTAAGATTTCTAGAGAAAATAAATAGTCCAGGAAACACAGTAAGCATACCTATCCAAACTAGAATAGAATGCCCAAATAGGTTTACATCTGCAGGAATTAATCCTGAAACTATAGTGGAGATTCCTATTAAGAGTATAAAAAGTGTTGCCATTTTATTAAATTTTGTTTTTTCTAGGTGTTGTGAAATGTAGAGCACTCCAACACAAAATGTTAATCCATTGATAATAAAGAGTATATTCATCCAAAAGTGATTAGGGGAGCATATTTCATAAGGTGCTATTTCATAGGTGAATTTCCCGCAGGTTGTTACACCGAGATCACTCATTGCATGGTGTAAATAGTTATAAGGTGCTGTAGAAGTAAGAATAAAGAATGGTTCAATTAGAAAGTATAGGCAAGTTGCAATCCAGCTTAATAAACCAATTCTATTTGAAATATACATTAGACTCCTCCCTTGAAAAAGTATATTTACATTATATATCCATAATTTGTTAAGGGAAAAGGTCTAGTTATGTATTATAGATTGAGACTTGAGACTGATTGATACCCTTTTTACCATGTTATGGTTAATAACTCTGATCCCTATCCGATATATCATTTGGGGTGAGGTAAAAACTTCTTCGAGTTACATTCACACTGCTTTTCTGTTTCATTTTTTACTTCAGTAATGTATATTTCAGTAAAGGCTTTTTAAAAAACGTCACTTACTTATTTGTTACCGAGTTGTTCCGCCAAACCGATTAAAAGTCCTTCGGTTCCACGAATGTAGCAGAGCCGATACGAGTCCTCGTACTGAACCACTTCGCCAACGAGCTGAGCACCATACTTAGTGAGTCTGGATACCATTTCGTCAATGTCTTCAACGGTGAACATGACGCGTAGATAACCGAGGGCGTTTACAGGAGCAGTCCGGTGATCTGATATAGTAGGTGGGGTGAGAAATCGCGAAAGTTCAAGTCGGCTGTGGCCATCTGGGGTAACCATCATAGCAATCTCTACGCACTGAGAACCCAATCCGGTTACGCGACCAGCCCATTCACCTTCGACAGTGGCTCGCCCTTCGAGGTTCAAGCCAATCTCCTCGAAGAAAGAGATTGCGTCATCAAGGGATTCTACAACGATGCCGACATTGTCCATTCTTAGTAATTTGTTTTTTGCCATAGTTTTATCTCCTTATATGTAAAAATTTATTATTTGATCATCTTCATAATTATTCTATTAAAATGTTGCAAATTCCAAAAAAACACCTTGTCACAGTTCATGATAACAGAAAAGTCACAGTATCGGAAAATGTGAAATTGGGTTTACGGGTATGTCATATAACATCTTGTTAACGAACAACACTTCGTAAACCCTTTCCTATAGGGTAACGTCAGGAAAATGCGAATTTACAACGCTAACAAAGTTTTATCCATAAAAAAAGTCGATTCCTTCATATTTCAAGAACTTTTTTTATATACCTCTTTAATAGGCTAATTGTTTCCAACTATCTTGATACAGCTTAAATTCTTCATGCAGCCATGATAATAGTGCATCCACTACACTTTTAATAAATTTGTTGAGAGTGAAGGTGAGGAGGTTTATGTAGTTGGGTATACGCAGCTTAATTTCTTTTTCTAATGACAAAGGTAGTCCTTTTTCAATCATAGCCGGTTCAATAGAATTATCGTATGGTTTAAGCATCTTATATCAATGAAGATCACAGTAAAGATTAAGAGGATAGAGTTGTATTTTATCTATTAAATATTCTTTGAAATTTTGATGTTCAATGACAACCTCAAAAGATCCTATATTATTCGGACACATGTTAAATTCGATATACCACATATTAAATCACCTCATAGTTTTTTGATTTTTAATCGTATAGTAATTCAGCAATTGAAGGAAATCCTTAGCCAGCAGCCATTGATTACGAATAAAAGTAAGTACCTTATCTGGATTAAACTTAAGATTGTTTATTGAAGAAGCTGTTTTTCGAAGTAATTCATTTTTCCGGATTCCTCCCTCTTCTAATTGATTTAAGAGCTGGTCAATCTCTTGTGAGATCCTAATCATAGCCGGATGTGTTTGCGGTAAGACCTTGCTATTTGTATACATTTCTTTTCTTTTTTCTTCGCTATATTTCAGAAGTTCATTTATCCTATGGCTCTCCTTTCACGAAAAAAAACACCCAAATAACCTCAATGAGGTTATCAGGGTGTTTGTCCTGTTAATGTTTATTTAATTAATTACATCATAACATAAATGTAAGAAAATACTAAATATCAATTTAGTTAAATTTTTGATTATAATAATATAAATTTAATAACATTTGTAAGTTAGTTACTATAAAATGGAAATGAGATAGTAGTAGTTAACAATAAATCAAAAATTTAACAGGTCTACTGGGTGATTTATGGATGAGGAACCCCAAAAAACACATGGAGGTTTAAAAAATGATTATTAATAACAATATTTCTGCATTAAACACTTACCGTCAATTAGGCGTTAACAACGGTGCAGGAGCAAAAGCAATGGAAAAATTATCTTCAGGTCTTCGCATCAACCGTGCTGGCGATGACGCTGCAGGTCTTGCTATCTCTGAAAAAATGCGCGATAATTTACTCCTTGTAAAACAGCAAAAATGATAATTTGAAAAGATATA
Organism: Cytobacillus purgationiresistens; assembly: GCF_030813235.1. Classification (GTDB taxonomy): domain Bacteria; phylum Bacillota; class Bacilli; order Bacillales; family Cytobacillaceae; genus Cytobacillus; species Cytobacillus purgationiresistens. Next base: position 128,536 of record NZ_JAUSUB010000011.1, read on the forward strand.
CAGATTATCATTTTTTGTTTAGTAATATAAATTTTTAAGTTTTAAATTGTACTAAAGCACCTGATAGTTTAAGTACATTAGCTCACATACTTGATTGTTTTTACATAATTAAAGAGTTAAATTCAAATTTTTTATTAACCAAGCCATTATCAATAACAAAACTGTTAGAGTCTGCATAGCTATGGTGAGGTCTTGTTAGAATAATGATCTTATTTTTTCTCTTATCCTGTTTATAATCTCTTGTCCTGCGTTTACCTCTGTAATAGTAATATCCCACATCACGGCATTTGTAATTAGATTGGGATCTTCGTTAATTATTTTTATTGTAAAATCATTAACTTCATTTAAAGGGACTTGAAAAGAGACTTCCTGATTTTCTCCACTTTTAGCTGATAACCCTACCGAATAAATTACTGTTCCACCACTGATAAATTCTATTTCACTAACCTCTGTGCTTGCAGCGTTAATTACATCGTCTGGGATTGCGACATAACCTGTTATGTCTTTATATTTGCCATCTAAAAGATACGAGAATTCATTGGTTTTCGTATTCTTTCTACTATATAGATTTATTTGAGGCGTTACCTCTTTTTGGGCTACTGTAAAACTGGACAAGTTTTCATCCCACTGTATAGACCCATCTTTTAGGATAAGTTCATTCAGGGCTACAGTTTCCCCTTCCCCTTTTTCTAGATAATTATTGATACCACCAACAATTATAATAGTTCCAAGGGCAAGTACAATAGCTATTAGGAACATTTTACAAATCCCTTTTAGTTTATCTCGGTCATCGGTGACTATTCGCTGTGCCGCAAATCCTACCGCAGCACCTAATGAATTAATTATGATATCATTTATATCAAAAGCTCCTAAACGAGAAAGCATTTGTAGCGTCTCAAGTATTGTTATAGACAAAATAAAAAAGGTTATAAAGCGTCTAAAACTACATCGAAACAGGAGAGGAATGATCATGCCAAAAGGTATGAACGCTAAAAAATTCCCGTACTCAAAAAACCAAATTTGAAAGTCTTTTCCCATTGGATAATGCAATGGAATCCCTTCAGGTATTAGATTAAATCGTAAGCTAGAGTCTAGCCACAGAAAGCTTCTATTGAAACCAAGATACAAGAAATAGAGGGTCAAAGCTGTATATAATGTTAACAGCACAATCGTGATTTTTCGTAAATTTCCTTGATGCATAATTACATCCTTTCTTTTCTGTAATGTGCATCTCACAGTTCTTCAGAAGCCTCCTCTTTTCTTGGTCCGAGGAGCCTTGTGTAATTGTAAAAACTCACATTTCGTATTGTACTAATTAAACAGTGAAATGGATAAGTCTATATTTGACCATTTTACTTGTAGCCGTTTTCAAAAAAACTATCCTGCCTCGATAGCTCCATAGTTAATATCACTGAACCTTTTTGATAGCTCTATTATATGCAATTTATCTTTCTCTTTAAATTCTCTAATTATCATTTTTCTCCCCCGTTTATGGTATGGTAACTTCCTATATTAAAAATACCATAAATTGAAAATATGTTTAATAAAAATAACCTCCGTTGTTTAACTAACCTGCCCCGTTAGCATTCCTGTAGGGCATTAAATATCGGCTTTGAAAAAAACAGACCCCCTCAGTATGATGAGAGTACACACAAACCAAAACTCATTTTAAGGAGGAAGCTCTACTATGAATTTTAAAAAGCAAAACAAACAAAATCAACTAATTGAAAGAATCACGAATCATCATCTTGTTGTAGGAATTGATATCCTAAGTAGTTTGATGTGCTCAGGCATAAAAAAGGCCCCTTGCCATTTCATTTTTCCTCTATCACGGATCATAATTCCTTCTCCTGTATCTTATTATATGCAAACGCTTGTTCTTTTATCGATTGAAATCGAACAAAAGTTCGTATGGAATTATAGAAAAGAAGAACAGAGAGGGGAAAGCAACATGGGAGTGAAAATGCCAATGAAAACAAAGCCACAACGTCCAACGAGAGATGAATTTGATATGGAGGAATTGGGTAATGCAGTTGTTGAGGCTCATAGAGAGAAAAATGAAGTTTTAATTACGTTATGGCAAAGAGAAACGATACAAGGGAAGATTGTTAAATTGGATGGTCAGACTCAACTGATACATATTGAAAGTGGGTATGAAACAATCAAAGTGAAGTTTATTAATATTCTTAAGATAGAAAGCGCAACTGTAGAATGAGGAGCGCTTTTATCAAATCATTAGAAGGTCTTATTGAGCTAAAGCCCCCGTTAGTTTTTTAAATAAGGTCAATAAGCTTTTCAATGGCAGCGACTACCACTTCTGGTTCATCCTTTTGTATAAAATGAGCACTGTTTTCAGCAATCACCAATTCTCCATCTGAGGATATTTCAAGGATCTCTCTCTGCAGTTCATTCCATAACTCTTGTGATTCCTTTGAATAATGAGCTTTCTTACCAGCTGAAAGAACAAATATTGGGACATTTAATTCAATTCTAGTTTCTTTTAACTGTTTTAGACTTTCCATAAATTCATCATAATTGCCTTCATAAACGAATTGCTTATTGTACGCTTGTTGAAAATCTTGTGACATCGTTAGGAGAAACCTTTCTCTGTAATCTTCAGGCGTAGAGTCAACCAAGACAAGTCCACAAACTTCATTTTGATATTCAGTTGCAAACATTCGCATATTAACTCCACCAAATGAATGGCCTACTAATATGTAAGGAGGTTTAATCTTGGCTTCAAAAAGAAGTTCCCTCAATTCTTTTACCATCTCACGGCTGGTTCTGGGGTTGGAACTTGTTTCACTTTTCCCAAGTCCTGCTCTATCATAAATTAGAACAGTAGAGAGCTTTGAAATATCCCCAATTACTGAATCCCAAGCCTTGGAAAAGTCTCCATATCCAGCATCCAATACGACTGTTGGTTTTCCGTTATTTTCTCCCAATAATTTAGCATATAGTTTACAATCACTTATTTGTACAAACATTTCTTTAGTCACTTTGTCCATTCCTCTCATTTTGCCAACTATCCCTAGTTAATATTTAACAATATTAACCCTCCTTCTTCAACCAACCTGCCGCTATAGTTGAATAATCAGGAATTGTTTTGAATGTGCTTAAGCAAGTGGGAAATGCTATATAAATCATTGAAAATCTAATTTTGACGGCAAAATGACGGCAAACAGTATTTCAGTAAATAATACATGAGGAGAAAAAAACAAAAGAAGCCCTGATAAATCAAGGCTTCTTGGTATGGAGAATAGGGGGCTCGAACCCCTGACCTCATCGCTGCCAGCGATGCGCTCTCCCAGCTGAGCTAATTCCCCCGGATGGATGTACAAGAAGAATTATATCTAGAAGTAGGATTTCTTTCAAGAGGGAATTTTCAATTTTTATAGATTATTAGTGCATACTTTCAATTTCCATAAATTTAACACCTTTTAATTTTGAAATGTTGTAATAGAAATCTGTTGTTTTTCTTCTATAGTCTACAGCAATGGTTAACTGGATATGAGGCTGCCCTTCCTCCGTGTCTTTAATTTTCATACGTCTGATGGCTGCTTTTTGTTCCTTAATTGCGGGAATGATGGCTGCTATATCCTCTTTGTGTTCAACAATTAGCTTGATGGTGATTTCTTTTTCTCTTAATTGCCTTGGTCCAACTAAGCCTAAGAGATAAGGGATAACTTCTACCGATACAATTAGAAAAATTACACCGGCTACAGCCTCCATATAATAACCAGCTCCTACGGCAATTCCGATTCCTGCCGCTCCCCATATTAAAGCAGCTGTCGTCAAACCTGAAATACTGTCATTCCCTCTTCTTAATATAACTCCAGCTCCAAGAAAGCCAATTCCAGAAACAATTTGTGCCGCAAGCCTAAGAGGATCCATTGTAATATTAATCTCGTCATTCCCAGGGAAAACATAGGCCGATTCAATTGAAACGATCGTTAAAAGGCAACTAACTATAGAAATAACTAAGCTTGTTTTAAGACCGACCGGTTTTCTTTTTAACTCTCTTTCGAGTCCAATAATCAGTCCAAGTATAGCTGAAATTCCTAATTTCATTAGTACTTCCAATTCTGGTCCAGTCATAACATCGCCCGCTTCATTATATTTTGCATAAAAAGATATCAATGCTTAATCTATAGGGTGTAAAATAGTTTATACCCAATTTAAATATGAAAGAAACAAGGTGAATAAATGTCTGAATCAAAAATCAATCCCTATATTGTATTAGCAATAGGGGTCATCTCAGTATCAACCTCAGCCATTATTGTTAAAGTATCAAGTGCTCCCGCCGGAGTGATCGCATTTTATAGGCTGTTTTTTTCTGTTCTCCTCATGTTGCCAATCTTTCTTATAAAATATGTTCATGAACTCCGCTATATTACAAAGAGAGATTGGGTGTTCTCTGTAATCTCAGGAGTATTCCTGGCATTTCATTTTATTTTATGGTTTGAGTCATTAAATTACACGTCTGTCGCAAGCTCAACGGTATTAGTCACGTTGCAGCCGCTGTTCGCTTTTATTGGGACTTATCTTTTCTTTAAAGAGAAATTTTCATGGAAAGCCATCTTAAGTGCAGTCATCGCCATTATCGGAAGTGTGATTATTAGCTGGGGTGACTTTTTAATTAGTGGCTCTGCGTTATATGGCGACATTTTGGCTCTTATAGCATGTGCATTAATAACAGGATATTTAATGTTCGGGCAATCTGTCCGAAAGAGGATGTCGTTGATTACCTATACATTTGTGGTGTATTCAATTAGTGCCGTCACATTGCTCATTTATGTTTTGGTTGCACAAGAACCTTTGTATCCTTATCCAACTAGCGACTGGATTTATTTTATTCTGTTAGCACTTGTACCAACTCTTCTTGGTCATACATTATTTAATTGGTCAGTGAAGTGGCTTAGTACTTCTACCATCTCCATGGCGATACTTTTTGAACCAGTGGGAGCTGCTGTTTTGGCATACTACTTTTTACAGGAAAGCTTAATATGGACACAAATCCTTGGTGGTCTGATTGTAATAGGCGGACTTTCAATCTTTTTATTAGATGAACGAAGGGCACGAAAAAAAATGGTGCAAAGTCAAATGATTTCAGAAGATTAGTTGTTTGGAAAAAGCAATAATAAAATATCATATGACTCAAAAAGGTGAATGCGGTTAAATCTGCATTCACCTTTTTATGTATATTTCTTTATTCAATGATTAGTGTTACATAAACACATAAGACAAACGTGAAAAAATAAATGCAGTAGTAACAGTGAAAATAAAAGTACCTCCATAGGTTTTTCCTTCAGAATTTGCGATTCTTATTCCTTCAACATAGGAATAAGCAAATAAGAAAATTGCCATAATTACTGATAAGTAGAGAGCGATCGTTTCCAGCTTCGTTCACACCTTTCTAAAAGAATAGAGATGATAGATACTATGTTTAAAAAGGCGAGTCTATGACTTTTTATATGAGAATAGGAAGAAAAGGAAATCAGGTACCACTTATATTAATCGTTGATAAACTTATCAACAAGGTGTGGATAAAGCGGTGGATTATTTTTATGAAGGATAAAAAGATGTGGATAAGTCTGTGGATGGGGAGGTATATCGAATGAAAATGATGTTAAAGAAGATGTATAAGTTTCTTTTTACACTTTATATCTTAAAAAAACATAAGGAATGTGAAGTGATTATCTAATAGAAGGAAGTGTTAGATTAAGAGTGGTTATAAACCTTCTATAAAAGAAGTGGGGTTTGATAGGTTTGAAAATAAAAATGAAAAACTTTTAAAAATTATATTGCAAACACTTTTAGCTCATGGTATATTAGTTCTCGTCCCCAATAAATAAATGATTTTACAACTTGAAAAAAGTAAAAAAAAATATTGACTTTACATAGGGAAACATGGTAAATTAATAAAGTCGCTTATGAAGCGAACGAGATTGATCTTTGAAAACTGAACGAACAAAAAACGTCAACGTTAATCAAAAAAAGCTGATTTATCAGCATCGCACTTTTAGTGCAAAAACGAGCTAATCAAACAACACTTTATTGGAGAGTTTGATCCTGGCTCAGGACG
>NZ_JAUSUB010000012.1 GCF_030813235.1 Cytobacillus purgationiresistens
TTTCTACATTCCAAACAATATATCGGCGATTTTTAGATTTTATCAGCGATTATCTCAATATATCAGCGACTTTTCGACTTTATCGGCGATCATTCCCATTTATCGGCGATTTTCATTTTTAGCCTAAAAACAGATCTTTAAGAATGGGATTTGGCTCAATATGCGGGCTCCGATTCTTGATTTTCTACATTCCAAACAATATATCGGCGATTTTTAGATTTTATCAGCGATTATCTCAATATATCAGCGACTTTTCGACTTTATCGGCGATCATTCACAAATTTATCGCCGAATTTTCTTTCCCAGCAAAAAATCACCGCAATCAGCCGTTAAATTTCCGCACACAAAAAAGGGTGATAAGAATATTCTACCTCTCATCCACCTTGTATATATTTCTATCCTTCCATACCTATTAATTCATTCACATGATTGATTGCCTTTTCAAGTCTCTGTAGATAATCTCCATTGATCGCTACGTAATCGATTCCGTGATTATCCAATAGTGTCTTCAATAGGAGATTGTTAGTTTGTCTTATATCATCTTCTCCGAAACTGCGTGTACCATCATTCACCCATTTAACATCCGGTTCTAAGAAAAGCCATAAATCGTACTTTTGAAGCTTGATGATTTCATTCAGAATCGGTTGCTGCTCGCCTAGATAGGCTTGAGAAAAATACTGGGTTACTGTTGCCTCTGTATCTATGAATAGGACTTTATTCGCTTTTTGAAGCTGCATTTTTTCATGGTATTTATGTTCAAAGGCGATTTCAGGATAATCTTCAGGAATGGTGATACGCTCGCATCCTCCTAATCTTTCATAGAAAGTTCGGCCATATTCCTCTACATATGAAGTGTTAAATAAGTTGGCCAAGTTCTTTACTATTGTAGACTTGCCACAGCTTTCAGTCCCAACAACGACTACCTTTTTCACAAAATATGGCTGGATTATTTTTGGAATCATGTCCCAATGCTTTATTGCTCCTTCTTTTCTAAATAATGTGCCGGAGATTGGATAGGCCGCTCTATCTGGATCAATTAGGATATGTTTGGCTTTGGGATATAATTGATCAAAAATGGGCTGATAGGAATGCTCAGAACTAAATACTGTATCAATTGACTTGCCTACTTTCTTCTTTATATCCCTCGACCCTCTTACCCAATCTGAAAAGTCTCCTGTTTGTTCTTCATACACTTCATGCACTTGCACATGAGGCAGCTCTTTTGTTAATTGAGTCCACCACCTCAGTCTCATAGTGAAGGGAATATGAGGAATCATTCCATCCTCACATAGCTTTTCTTCATGTTTAGTATCATGGGAAACAATCACATGCAGTTCATCCACCATCGTAGAAGCTTTGATCATTGCATATACATGGCCAAGATGCGGAAAGGGGAGAAACTTACCGCCATACATACCTACTTTTCCTATACTCATCTAGCTGCTCCCCTTTGCTTATTAGACATTTTGATCCAATTGATATACCCATAGACACTGTTCACTAAAAAGGCAGACCACATTACTAGCATGGACCAATCATTACCCCCAGTTTTTAGCAAAGTGATTAGCCATAAGGAAATTGAAAGGATATTGACGACAATCCATAATACCCATTGTTCAGCAAATCGTTTAAGCATTAAGACTTGGGCTACAATTGACAATACTACCGCAACAGAATCCAGGCGCACTTGCTGTCCACCGATTAAGTTTAGAAAATAAGCGTATACAGCTGATGCTACAATCGACATGATGATTAAGATAACCCAGCCTTGTCTGCTTAGACGTTTAACTGCCACATCTTCTCCAATTGTGCTTGCCTCTGTTTTATTTTTGTTCCACAAATAGATGCCAATAAATTGAATAGGCAAATAAAATAATCCATTTAACATCGATTCGCCATATAAACCATAAGTATAAGAAATATAAGCATATGTGGCAGTTTGAATGATGCCAAAATAGTAGTTTGATATTTTACCTTTTGCAACTAATACAACACAAAGCATACCTGTGATTGAAGAAATAAATCCTAAAAGCGAATCTCCCCAGGCAAAAAACAAGTATACATTCACTAGTGTAAATACACTTAGCCATATTTTTTCAAATATTGTCCAATCCTTGAATATGTTCATGTATTACAATCACCTCACAAGAAATAGCGCTAACTTACAATGCCATGTTTTCCATACGCGAATATAAGCAGCAACTAAATCTTTTAAATTAAACGGCATCAAAAAATCTCCAACAAATCAGAAACTTGATCGATTTTGTAATCATATTCGCTTAACTCTCCAAATCCATAAGCTGCATAGACAAATGGAATACCCGCAAAGTCAGCTGCATCTTTATCCCCTTGTGTATCTCCTACATATATTGATGATTTTAATTGATTTCGCTCTATAATCAGTTTGATATTCTCACCCTTCGATAATCCTGTTCTTCCTGGATTTTCATAATCTAAAAAGTGCTTTTCGAGCTTATGATAATGGTAGAATGACTCGATATACCCATCTTGACAATTACTGACGATGTATAATTTATAGGTTTTTGAAAGATGATCTAATACTTTTTCTAAGTCTCTAAAAAGCTCCCCTCCATCTTGACGCAAATATCTTCTTTCAATTCGACAACACTCATTTATTACCTCCATTTGTTTATCCTTTTCAAGGTAATCAAACAAGATTTCTGCTATTTGTTGAATTTGAAGCCCCATCGTACGCTTAAGATCATCTTCTGTTATTTCCCCCTTAGCATATTCCAGGTTAGATAATGCTTCACTCCAAGCTCTAGCTACAGTTTTGCTTGGATCCCACAACGTTCCATCTAAATCAAAAATAATACTGTCCATATAATATCCTCCTATTTTAATGTGAATTTCAAAGTCAAGTTAAAAGGTAAAACCCGAATCTAGATGTTAATTCACCATTCGATTCGGGTTTGTCTTATTCATATTAATGATATCTTGCCGCCTTAATTTTCTCAATAAATTGTTTTGCAGTCTCGGTAATAGAAGCATAGCCATCAACATCTGGCTTTCCAATTAAACTTCCACCTGCTCCAACTGCTACAGCTCCAGCGTCAATCCAATCCTCTACATTATCTAAGCTTACCCCACCTGTAGGCATTAAATTGGCTTGTGGAATAGGTCCCTTGATTGCAGTAACAACTTTTGGACCGAGCAATTCTCCTGGAAAAACCTTCAATAAATCAGCGCCTGTTTCTAATGCTTTGACAGCCCCTTCAATAGTCATAATTCCAGGCATGTAAGGAACTTGATATCGATTGCACAGTCTTGCTGTATTCTCCTCTAAATATGGACTTACTATATATTGGGCACCCGCTAAAATGGCAATGCGTGCAGTTTCAGAATCGAGAATGGTTCCAGCCCCTAATATAATATCTTGTTTGAATTCATTTGCTAATTCCTTGATCACATCAGTTGCTCCAGGGACAGTATAGGTAATTTCAATCGCAGCTACCCCTCCGTTAAGGCAGGCTTCCGTTATACGTTTAGCTTTTTCAGAACTATCAGCTCGGACAACAGCTACTAATCCTGAATTTGTGATTTTAGTAAGTATTTCTTGTTTTGTGTTCATGATTTTCCCCTCTCGATTATTTCCATTTAGGGTTGTCTATTACTTCTGGCTTACCATCTTTTTCAATTACTAGTTTACGATAGCCTTTTGTTTCAATTGTTCCATAGTCATGGCCAGCATCAGCTCTAAAGGCAAAGAAAGTTACTAAAGGCTGTTCTCCGATATTAATACTTCTATGTGCATAACGAGGCGGCACATATACTGCTTGACCAGGCTCAAACTTTTCTATCTTCCAGTCCCCTTCTGGGTTTTCCATCAACATATATCCGTCTCCGCTTAGACAATAATACACTTCACCGGTTTCAAGAATGGTATGGAAATGGCCTTTAGTCATAAAGTATTCGCCGCCAACTTTTCCTGGATATACAATGCTTGTACCGAATAATATATCACCAGCTGTTTGCGGGATATCTAATTCATAAAATTCGTAGACTAGTGGATCAGATTCTGAGTTTACTAGTTCATCAAATGATAAATCATCATGAAACATGCCTTTCATTCTTGATAAATTTCTCTTCGTTGATTCCTTAGATTTTGATAGTCCTGTTAATAAATTAAAGTCTGCTACTACTGATTCTGTATTTAATGCCATGGTCTCTCCTCCTGTAAACTAAAAATTACTTCATTTGATTTGAAATCTGTTCAATTCTAATAAATTTCTCTCGAACAATTTCTAGGTCAAATACTTCACTAACTACTTGTGTCCAGCCATGAATGAAGTAAATCCAACCATCTTCTATAAGCAGGTTTTTATCTTCAATTTGAGCTAAAGCTTGGTGCTTGAAATCAAGTTCACCTCGATAATTGAGTTCCCATATTATTCCGTTGTGAGGAAACTTACCATTGTCAGTCAACGGTGATCCTGGACGATCTTTTCCTAAACCTGTTGCATTAATAACAAGGGAATATGGATTCAACTTAAACATTAATTCATCATTTTCTTCTGCGTCGGAGATTAAGTGATATTCAATATTTGCAGCTGGGTTCACTTTATTGATAATTCTCTCAATCTCTTCAAGTCTTTTTACACTTTTATCTGCAATAATTACCTTGGTTGGAATGTTCTCTCCCTTATTGGGATCAAGCAAATATGCGGAAATCGCAATTGCACTTCCACCAGCTCCAATAATAAATAACTCGGCATTGTCGTTATTCCAGTGGTTTTTTGGAACAAAACTCTCAAGAGCTAGTCCGCTTGAGATCGGATCCTTAGCGTGCCCTTGCAACTTGCCATCTTTTTTAGAGATAGATGATAATTCACCGAGCATTTGTGCGAAAGGATCAAGATAATCAAACAAATCATTTGCTGCTTCATATAAGTCAATTTTATGAGTGGTTACTAATGCACCCATTGATAGCTCATCATTTTTAATAAATTCTACAACTTTTCTGTAATCTTCTGGCTGAGCATGAATCTCTAAATCAATCCCCTTTAGAACTGCACCTTCAATACCTAGTTCTTCAGCCCAGGCGGGGAAAAGTTTCATAATGGAAGATTTTCCTGTTGTGACCCCAATAAAATACATAGTTGGTACGGACGCTTTTTCGGGTAATTTCATTATTTGTTTTCCTCCCACTATTTTTTGCTGAAAGCTAATGATGGGTTGTTATGCATCATTTTCTTAATTTGTTGATCGCTTACACCATTTTCTTTTAGTAAGGGCAAAAAGGTGTTTAAAAGATGATCTAGCCCAATATTTCCTCCATAGTGCTTCATTCTCTTGTTAGTGGTGTCTAAACCTAGTAAAATCTGATCTTCATACCCATGATCTATCAACGATTTAATTAACTTTACCTCTTGTTCATCAGAGTGATAATTAAATCTTCCAATCGTATCAAGTTCTAAAAATACACCCGTGCTTGCAACATGTAGTAAATAATCTTCATTCTCCATCTTTCTATCTAAGTGACAAATGATTAATTGATTCTCTTTTAAACCTAAATCTGTATAAAGCTTGATTTGTTCCAGTGCATTAAACCCTAGTTCAGTATGGCTCATGATTGGCGTTCCAGTTTCATAAGAAGCTTTAGCTGCAGCCTTAAAAAGTTGAAAGTAGCGACCAGCAGCCCCTTGCATATTGGCTGCTGTTTTAATTAATCCTGCTCTTCCTGAGGATTTGAATTCTGGCCAGCCCTCTTCTCCATCGCAGTACATACCATTATTTATTTCTTCAATGAACAATGCACATAACTCATTGTAGTTTTGATCAAAAATCCAATGATGTTCCTGATAAAAATCAAGCTTGTGAAATCCAGTAGATGCGATAATTTGAATACCTGTTTCCAAAGATAATCGCTCAAGCCAATTGCTATTTCTGCCACAGCCAATGGGTTGTGCATCAACGATCGTTGTACCGCCAGCCACTTTAAAAAGCTGAACTTCTGCTTTTGTCTTTTCGAAGTCATCTAAAACTAAAGATGGATCAACTTCATATGGCTTCCCCCTTTTTATGAAGAGATGCTCATGGCTGTGACAGATGCCAATGTCTTTAGAAGAAATCTCTCCTGAAATCGTTGTAATTTTGAGTTCACTATCAAGCATGCGATTCCACACCTTCAAGCATCTCAAGCAGGTTTTTAGTAGATGCAAGAGCCATTCTACTTACAGCTTCATTTGTGAATGCACCAATATGCGGGGTAAGCACAAAATTTGACAATGATATAAGTTTATCTCCCTTTTCTGGAGGTTCATGTGAATAAACATCCTGTGCAGCAAAACCGATATCATTATTAACTAAAGCTCTATATAAAGCATCCTCGTCAATTAATTCACCACGAGCAGTATTTATCAGGATGGCAGATTCTTTCATCAAACTTAAAACATCTCTATTTATTAAATGCTTTGTTTGTTCAGTCACTGGCAGATGCAAAGTAATAAAATCTGCCTCTTTCATCAATTCATTAAAATCTTCCGAATGCCTCACTTTGTATGCTTTAAGGAAAGACTGATCGCTAAAAAAAGGGTCATAGATTGCCACATCCATCTCTAGTGCACTGCATCTCTTGGATACCTCTTTACCTATTGCACCTCCGCCAATTACGGCAACTTTTTTTCCAGTCAGCTCACTGCCAATGCTCCGACTCCAGCTGTTACTTTTGACATTTGCTATCGTTTGTGACAATCTTCTTGTGCTTTCGAACATTAAACCAATCGCCAACTCGGCAACTGATATATTATTGGTTCCCATTGTATTTTTCACTTGAATCTTTAATTTTTTCGCAACTTCCAGGTCAATATTGTCCATTCCTACGCCATATTTAGAAATAGCTTTTAAGTCCTTGCAGCAATTTAAAACAGAACTCGATATTGGGTCTACACCAACTATCATTCCTACAACACCATGATGAGCGTAATCAACAATCTCCTCTTCAGTTAACGTACGACCTGTTGTGTTTTCAATCACTTCATATCCCTTTTGATTCAGTAATTCTATTGGCTCTTGTTTAAAATTTTGAAACGATTTAGGGGTGATCAATATTTTATTAATCATAACAACCCACCTTGATTATTTTTATTTAGTCATTACATTACTATGTTATGACATATTAAATTCTAGCAAGCTTTGAAGCTGCTTCTTTATCAAGATGCACCTCAATATTTGGATGTAATTGTAATAAGGACCCTGGAACATCTGTTGTCAATGGACCTTCAAATGCTTGTTGAATAATATCAGCTTTTTCAAAACCTTTTGCTATAAATAATATTTTTTTCGCCTTCATGATTGTACCTAATCCTAGTGTAATTGCAGAAAGGGGTACTTCTTCAAAAGATGGGAAGCTTTTTGAATTCACCCTTCTCGTATCCTCTGTTAATTCAATTACATGGGTTTTGCTATGCAACTTCTCACCTGGTTCATTAAATCCGATATGTCCATTTAAACCGATACTTAAAATTTGAACATCCAATGCCCCTGCGTCTTCCAGCAATTTCTCATACTTGGCAGCTTCGACATGAGGCGATTCTACATTTCCTTGTGGAATATGGATATTTCCTTCAAGGATATCTACTCCATTAAAGAGGTGTTCATTCATAAAGTATGCAAAGCTTTGAGGATGATCCTTTGTCAGCCCTACATACTCATCTAAGTTATAGGTTAGAAAAGTCTTGAAAGAAATTTTCTTTTGATTATATGCTTGCACTAAGCATTGGTATAATCCAACAGGCGTATTGCCAGTTGCTAGACCAATTTTTGGAGTTGCAATACCGTTTGTCATCTTAATAAAGCTTTTAGCTGCACCCTGATCTGTATCGCTAGCTGAATCGTAAAAATAGAATTTCATATTTTCACCTGCTTTTATATCATTTCAATCATCACTTTCATGACTTTATCCTTTTGATTATCAATAATCGAATAAGCATCTAAATAATTTGTGAATTCAACACGATTTGTAATCAACCTATTCAATTCAATTTTCTTATTTTTAATTAATTCAACCGCCTTATCAAAGTCATTAGATTGATACATTGCACTTCCCAATAGTGTTAGCTCATGATCTTGAACAAACCCCATATTTACTTCTGTCAAATCTGATACGACCCCGACCATGACAATCGTGCTTCCTTTTCGCGCTATTTCGATGGACTTAGCCACTGTGTAGCTAGATCCTACACACTCAAAGATTACATCTGCTTTTTCATCTCCAAAGTGCCTTTTAATTCCCTCAGTTAAACTTTCCTCGTTGCTATTAATCGTTTTAAGTCCACACTTCTCAGCAATATCCAGCCTTGAAGCACTTAATTCTGACACGACAACTTTTTTGGCACCCATCGCTTTTGCAGTCTGAGCTACTAAGTTACCGATTGGTCCTCCACCAATAACGAGAATATTTTTGTTATCAAGAGTATTAGTTCTTTGTACAGCATGTATAGCAACTGCTAGTGGTTCAACCATAGCTCCTTCTTCCCAAGTCATTCCTTCCGGGAGAATAGTAGCTTTATTGGCATCGACTACGAAAAACTCACTTGCCATACCTGTAGTTTGAAACCCCATTACTTTCAGGTTTTCACAAACGTGATACATTCCATTCTTGCAAAGGTAACATTCTCCACAGACCACTTGAGGTTGAATGGTTACCTTATCCCCAACTTGAATATGGTCTACTTCTGCCCCCACCTCAGTTACTTTACCCGAAATTTCATGGCCTTGAACAACCGGATAAGAGGTGTAGGGATGTTTGCCATGATTGACATGAATATCAGAGCCGCATACTCCGATGTTTTTAACTTTTATTTTAATTTCATGTTTTTTCACTTCCGGCACTTCAACTTCATTAAAATTTATTATTCCTGGGTTAGTCATGACAGCTTGAATCATTTTCATGCTCTTTTTCCTCCTTGGATCAATTGTATGTAATGATTACCTTTTTCATTGTTTTACCTTCTAAATAATCTTTAAAAGCGGCAGTGATATCATTGAAAGAATAATAGTCTGAAATAAAGCTTTCTAAGCTCAGCTTGCCTTCTTTAATCCAGCTAATAATTTGATTATGACACTCTCCTTCTTCTTTTTTAGATGGCATCTGTTGGAAATTCAATTTCCAGTTATAAGCGGAGGAGGACCAGTCTAATACCATCTTATTAACCTTTGGCACACCATAGCAGAGAATTTCACCCCGGTCTTTCAGCAATGCCATGGCCTCATTAATTACTTCTTCAGATCCAACTGCATCTAGTACATATGAAACTCCCTCTGAAAACTGTTTATAAACCTCTTTCTTAACGTCTTCAGTACTGCTATTGATGGCTTTTGAGGCGCCATATTCTAATAATAGCTTTTGCTTAGCCTCGCTTCTGACTACTGCAACTATGTCTTGAACCCCTAAAAGCCTTAAAAGTTTAACAAAGGTAGTCGCTACTGGCCCGCTGCCATATACCACAACTGAATCGAGCGGTTTAATATTGAAGTATAAAATGGTACTCAAAACTTCGCGCAATGTCACAATTACAGGCGCTTCCTCTTTCTTTATAAATGGAGGAAGAACGGCTTGTGCATAAGCTACTTCAGGTACTTCTTCAGCTTCATATGCAATGATATCCTCGACAACCCCATATTCACTAAAAGAACCCCATACCGAATGAATTTTCTGACTTCCGCTCATAACTTCAGGGGCAAATGAGAGAACAACTATATCTCCTACCTGGTAGCTTTTAACTTCTGCACCAATTTCTATAACCTCACCAACACCTTCATGACCCAACATGAGGGGATAGCTTGAATCATCAACTCCTTTAAAGGATTTTTTAATAATCGTTGCATCCGTTCCACAAATCCCGCTACTGACTGTTTTAACAAGAGCTTGCTTGGCATTAATAGTTGGTTTTTCAACTTCAATAACCTCTAGTTCTCCTTCTGGCGTAATAACTAAAGTTTTCATATTAACACTCCAATATAGTAATTGAATTTAAATTGTTCTTTCCTTTTTACTAGTAGCAATTTGAAGCAGAACTGCTGCAATAATAATGACACCTTTAATGATATCCTGTGGATATGAAGGAACTGCCATCAAATTCATGATGTTGCCAATAAGCCCTAATATTAATGCTCCTGCTACTGTATTGAGCACAAATCCTCTACCGCCCATAAGACTTGCTCCCCCAATAACAACTGCCGCAATCGCATCCAACTCTTGTCCAGTTCCAACAGTAGCACTCCCAGTTGAAGACCTAGCAGCAATAAATACACCTGCTAATGCAGCGAGTGAAGCAGACAATGCATAAGTAGACATTATATACTGTTTGGTTCTAACCCCCGCTAACTGAACAGCTGTTTCATTACTCCCGATTGCAACTACCTTCCGCCCATATCCCGTATATTTTTGAATGGATGCGAAAAGAATAATAAGTGCCACTGTAATTATGATGATTGGAAAAAATAAATCTTTGCTAACTAGCAAGTCAAGCGTGCCAGATTCAACTTTTACAGGTCTCCCATCAGTGATAACAAACGCAACTCCTCGAGCAATTGTCATCGTAGCGAGAGAAGCTACAAATCCTTGTATACCTGTGTAAGCAACTAATACCCCTGTAAACAATCCAAATAACATTCCAACCACTACTGTTAATCCAATAGCTGTTGTAAAATGCAATCCAATATCAGTTATCAAAATCGCTGATAAGGTTGCCCCCACAGCCATAACAGAACCAACTGATAGATCAATGCCTCCAGCCAATATGACGTAAAGCAAACCAATTGCAACTAAAATGGGACCAGCTTGTTGGAGTGCAATGTTTCTCAGATTCATCGTTGTAAGAAAATTATCTGAAAGAATTGAACTGACGATTACTAGCAAAACTAATATAATAAACGTGTTATTATTAATAACAAATTCTTTAAGGTTAAATTTTTTGCTCGCCGCTAACATGGTTTAAACCCCCATAGCCAATTTAATCAAATTATTTTCAGTTAGCTCATTTTTGGATAGCTCTCCAGTAACCACGCCTTCTCTCATTACAATCGCCCGATCGCACATGCCAATAATTTCAGACATTTCTGAGGAGATGATTATTACGCCAATTCCATTCTCTGCTAACCTATTAATTATTTTGTAAATCTCCGTTTTTGCACCGACATCTACACCTCGAGTCGGCTCATCTAATATGACCAGTTTACAATCAATTGCCAACCATTTTGCTAGTGCGACTTTCTGCTGATTGCCTCCACTCAAACTGTTAACATTATCCTCTGTAGAGCCGTATTTTGTTGCAATTTGAGCCAATAATGATTGTACAAAGGTCTTTTCGTTTGCATGATTGATATATCCATTTTTTTTAAGAGAAACGAGCGTTGTATTGATACGAATCGACTGCTCTAGCAATAATCCTTGTTTCTTCCGATCTTCAGGAAGAAATCCAAACCCTAATTTAATTGCTGCTTTTGGATTCTTTATACTCACTTTTTCCCCGCAATAAATTACATCACCTGACTGCTTGCGGTCTACCCCAAAGATAGCTCTCATAGTCTCTGTTCTGCCTGAGCCAACCAACCCGCTAAATCCAAGTACTTCCCCTTTTCTTAAATGAAAAGAAACATTCTCAACATCTTTCGTATGTAGATTATTAACTTGCAGCATTTCTTCTCCAAAAACAGCCTTTCTATCGGGGAACAATTGCTCTATTTCTCTGCCCACCATCATCGTTACTAATTGTTCCTTGGATATTTCATTCGTTTTCACCGTGCTAACATAGTCTCCATCTTTTAAAACGGTAATTTTATCACTGATTTTAAAAAGCTCCTCAAGACGGTGAGAAATGTAGACAATAGTGACACCATCATCTTTTAATTTCTTGATTAACTTCAACAGTTTTTCGGTTTCAGAATGAGTAAGTACAGCTGTAGGTTCATCAAAAACCAGTACTTTTGAATCTTTTGCAAGACATTTACAGATCTCAACGATTTGCTGGTATGCTACGCTTAGAGTCCCTACTTTTGTGTTTGGATCAATATGTCCAAAACCAATTTTTTCAAGTTGATTTTTTGCTCTTTTCTTTAGATCTTTCCAGTTAATAAATAAGCTGGAATGACTAAGTTTATCTATGAATATATTTTCTGCAACAGTTAAATCTGGTGCCAGCATAAACTCCTGATAAATGACGGAAACGCCCATATCTATCATGGCTTTAGGTGTAGAGACAGTCGCTTCTTTTCCATCAATCAAAATGGTCCCTTCATCCTTCGTGTAAGCACCGGCTAGAATTTTCATTAAAGTCGACTTTCCTGCTCCATTTTCTCCAATAAGCGCATGAATTTCACCCCGAGCAACATTTAGCTGAACATCTTTTAATGCTTTAACTCCGCCAAAATGCTTGGATATATGGTTCATTTCAATAATGTAATTTGAAGACACAATAATCATTCTCCTTTCTAATCTAGTGTTATCAGAAGAAATCCTCCTATTTCATTAGGAGGATTATATAAAATTAACACTACATTAAAACTTCAAGATCAAATGGACAATACTTAGAATCCATGTTTATAATACTCATCTACATTTTCTTTTGTAACAGCAGCAGGCTCTGTTAACGTGATATCCTCATAACTATCCGGATCTTTTCCTTCAACTAAAATTTCTTTGGCAATTTGCACTCCCAGCTTAGCCACTTTAAAGGGACTGTTCTCTCCAGTAGCGAAGTATTTCCCTTCTTTAATTAGATCGTATGCTTCAATTGCACCGTCAGCGGCTGCAACCACTTCTACATTTTCAATGTTGGCGTTTTTGAGAGCGGTCATTGCACCGAATAACATTTGATCATTCTCACCTAGTACGGTGGTCAAATTAGAGTTGGCCGTAATCAGGTCTTCAGCCGCCTTCAATCCCTCTTCTGCCGTCCAATTACCCCAACCTTGTCCAACTACAGAAAAATTGGCTTCCTCATTAACTGCCTTACCTTGAGACAACAATTGAGAATCAAAATCATCAGCTAACCCCCAAGCCTCTTCTTCAGAAACTCCCAATCTTCCCTCTAAAATTCCTGCAAATAAGCCCGTTCGGCGCTCAGTGCCAGCAACGTTACCTTTGGCTCCACTTAAGACAATTGAAACAATCTCTTCCTCCCCCATTTTATTTGCATACTCTAATCCTACTAGTCGACCATTCTGTTTATTGTCAGAGTATATAGTTGTAATATTATTTGCGCCCTCTCCAACCCCACTATCCAAGTTGATCACGCCGATGCCCGCTTCTGCAGCTTTATTTATACTAGGAATTACAGCATCTGGTTCAACTGCATCTAAAAAAATTAAATCCTTCCCTTGGGCAATAAATGTTTCCATATTTGCTATTTCCTTTGTAGTATCGCCATTTGCATCTAAAACTGTAACCTCCCAGCCTTCGTCTTTTGCATATTCCTCAACAGCTTCTACTAAAGATACAAAGTAAGGCGAATCCTGAGTTTTAATAGCAAAGCCTATCTTTAATTTCTCATCCCCGCTTGCACCGCCTGAACTACAGCCAACTGCGACCAGCATCATCAATAGCAGTGTAATGGCTAAAATATATTGTTTTTTCTTCATAACCTCATCCCCCTTGGATAATTTTATTGCATTGTTGTAATGTTACTACAATACAATGTTGAAATATACTTATACTATACATCCCTTTGTTAGCGTTTACAAGAATATATTTAATAATTCTGTGATTTTTAAAATAATAGAATTTAATACCAATAGTTAAACACTAGTAAATCCGCCGTCTATTACTAGATCTGAGCCTGTTACAAAGGAAGCGGACTCTGATAACAGATATATCACTGCACCAGGCAATTCCTCTGGTTTGCCTAATCGTTTCATTGGAGTTAGCTCTGCCCACTTTTCCCTCCAGTCTTCTCTAACGAAAGATGTTAATTCAGTAAAGATATACCCTGGGCTTATGCTATTTACACGAATTCCATACTCAGCCCATTCAACTGCCAAGGATTTTGTAAGTTGAGCTACAGCTGCTTTCGAAGCATTATATGATGCTTGCAACTGAGGATAATTCACGATGATTCCCGACATCGAGGCCGTGTTGACAATAGAACCTCTTATGTTGTTTTCAATCAGATATTTTCCAAATATTTGGGCTGTATAATACACCCCATTTAAATTCACATCGATTACTTTAAGCCATTCATCGGGTGTCGCTTCAATCACTGGCTTTTGAATGACTATCCCAGCATTATTGAATAGAAGATCAAGCTGACCTATTTCTTTAACTGCATTGTGAAAACTTTCTGACAATGACTGATAGTCCGTAACATCCACTTCATAAGAGATTGCGCGACAGTTATACTTTTCTCTCAATTCTTTCGCAGCTACAGCAGCTTTGTCTCCTTGTTTATCAAAGATAACTATATCTGCTCCAACTGCAGCAACATGGTTTGCTACTTCTCGACCTATACCTCTTGCTCCTCCAGTAATCAATATGACTTTACCCTTTAAAGAAAACATCTTTTCCAACATATTCATATAACTTCTCCTCCGCTTAATTTTGATATTTTGATTTCTTCATAATACTTCCTTATATTTTGCTGCTCCGTCTTGATGCTTTGCTTTTCAAAAACTTCTCTTAATGAAAAATAAAAATCATCGAATTGTTGTTTAGCGCAGTTATAGATTTCCTCATTTTCTCGATTATGTGATTGAGTTCCGTTAATTGTAATAAATTGATTAATTACATCGAAATCATCATATAATCCTACTCCTACACCGCCTATAATTGCTGCCCCCATCGATCCTGCCTCATCTAGTAAATTCGGAACTTTGATTGTCAAACCGAAAACATCAGCCATGATTTGCCGCCACACCTCACTTTTGGCGCCTCCACCGATAACGATCATTTCTTCAATATCGATGTGTTTTCTTAAAATATCTAATATGATAGCCAAATTGTATGTAACCCCTTCCAAAACACTCCGCAACATATCGCCTCGAGTCGTTTCGGATTTAATTCCAATATAAGCTCCCTTTGATACGGAGTCCCACCTAGGTGCACGTTCTCCAAGAAGATAAGGTAAAAAGATTAAGCCATTAGAACCTGGAACAGCCTCCACTATCTGCTTATTAATATAATCATAGACAGAAGATTCAGATTCTGCTGCTTTCAACTCCTCGGATGTGCATATTGTTTCTTTCATCCAATTAAACGCTCCACCAGCATATTGCATCGTACCATTGGGTGCATAATAACCCGGAATTGCATGGGCCCAGGTAACAATTCGCATATCTGGATCAAATACAGGCTGCTTCGAAGTCGTCGTAATCCACGCAGAAGTACCAAGTGAACAATATGTTTTCCCTTCACTAATCGATCCGGCGCCTATATTAGCGGTAACTCCATCACCAGCTCCTATAACGACAGGCGTTCCAATAGCAAGTCCTGATAATTTAGAGGCTTCCGCTGTTACCTTACCTGCTATAAAGGTAGAAGGCTTTAAATTAGGAAGCTTATTCGGATCAATTTTACTGTATTCAATTATTTTCTCAGACCATTCTAGTTTTACTAAATCAAAACATCCCATACCGTTTCCATCAGAATAATCCGTATAATAATTGTTGGTTAACTTCAACACGATATAATCTTTTGCATTTAGGACCTTATAGGTCTCTGCATATATATCTGGTTCATTATCGCGAATCCACATTAGTTTTTGTATGCCGTAAGATGCAGTATTTCTATGACCAACAATCTGATAAAACTCCTCCTGTGTCAGGTATTGCTCAAGATCTTTTACTTGTTTTTGTGCTCGCTGGTCTGCCCAAATGATAGAATTCCTTAAAGGTTCCCCGTTTATATCTACACATAAGCAACCCATCATTTGACCGCTAAAACTTACAACAGAGATCTCTTCAGGTTCAATACTATACTCGTTTATTAATTGTTTGGTAGAATTGCAAACGGCATCCCACCAGTCATTAGGGCTTTGCTCCACCCACTTTTCATTGAAGTAGTGAGTATCATAGGGAGTAACGCTACTCCCTATCATCTCTCCTAAAACGGAAAATAAAGTAGCTTTATTTCCCGAAGTGCCTAGATCATGAGCTAAAATGTACTTTGACAATGACTATTCCCCCTTGGATAAGATTTTCTATTTAGATGCAGTGATTACAATTTCAAACCTATTTTTATCTCCTCGGTAGCGAGCTAAAGAATATTCGATCGGTACATCGTACTTGTTATATCCAATTGAAATAAATTGCTGAATAGCTTTCGCTTTTTGGAGCTTTAAGTTTTCTATATCATAGTCATCTGCATCAACCGCCTCAATAAAACGTCGTATTTTAAGTATTCTAGTATCTTCTGAGGTGCTTAAAATTGGATATAAAGAGTCCTTCTCAAAATCTTTACCAAGGACAAAATTACATTTATCAAATGGTAAGTAAGTTTTCACCATTACGATAGGTTCTTTGTCAGCAAACCTTCTTCTGTGAATATAAATCACTTTTTTCTGTTCTAATTTTAGATGCTGTGCTACATGTTCAGGCGCATCAATCACCTTAAAATCCAGCAGTTCAGTGCTTGGGGTCATCCCAAGATCACGAATTTGGTCATTAAATGAACCCAAAGCTTGAATGAAACTTTGTTCAATTTTAGGAGCTTTCACAAAAGTTCCCTTGCTCTTAACTCTATACAACCAGTCTTCCTGTACTAGCTCAGTAATCGCTTGTCTTACGGTAGTCCGGCTAATTCCATAGATATCACTTAATTCTTTTTCAGTAGGAATAGCATCACCTGTTTTATAAGTCTCATCTTTAATTTCTTTCAGAATCAGCTCTTTTAATTGAAAATATAACGGAATAGGAACAGATTTGTCGAGCTGTGTTGTCATATGTTTCACCTCAATAAATATTTGATTAATAGTAAATTTTAATATTCTGACTTGACTAAAAGTTGTCAGTTTATTTATGATTATACCATTAAGTTATTATTTAGCAATGTCACTATATAATAACATTATAAATTTTTACAAATAAATACTATGGAGGACAAGTATGAAATATGGCGTTTACTTTGCTTATTGGGAAGATAGCTGGGAAGCTGATTTCGAAAGATACATATTAAAAGTTAAAAACTTGGGATTTGATATATTGGAAGTTGCAGCTCTTGGTCTGGTTAATCAAAGTGATCAGCAACTTGAAAATTTGAAGAACCTGGCAGAAGAACACAATATTATTCTTACGGCGGGTATAGGGATTCCGAAAAAATTTGATGTATCTTCAAGCGATCACGCAACACGAGAAGCAGGAATACAATTCATGAAACACGTTTTAGATGCCCTGAACAAAACTGGCATACGTCATATTGGAGGTACAATATACTCATATTGGCCAGTAGACTTTAGCGTTGCAATCGATAAGGAAAATGCAAGAAAGCACAGTATTAATAGCATTCGTACGTTGGCCGATTATGCGGCACAGTATGGTATCACTCTTCTAATTGAAACTTTAAATCGATTCGAACAATTCCTGTTAAACGATGCCAAAGAAGCGGTTGATTACGTGGAAGAAGTGAATAAAGATAATGTTAAAGTAATGCTTGATACCTTTCATATGAATATAGAAGAAGATAATATTGCAGATGCAATTCGATTTACAGGCAAACACCTCGGTCATTTGCATATCGGCGAAGCCAATAGAAAAGTGCCCGGAAAAGGACATTTACCATGGACAGAAATAGCCTGTGCCTTACAAGATATAAACTACGATCAATTTGTAGTAATGGAGCCGTTCGTAAAAACTGGAGGTCAAGTGGGGCAGGATATAAAGGTATGGCGTGATCTTTCAAATGGTTCGACTGAACTGCAACTTGATATAGAACTTAAAGAATCATTAGCATTTATTAAGAAAACCTTTTTAAAATAATAAAGTGTGATCTTTTGCCAAATTCCTTACAATAAACAATTTCCGATATATGGAGATTGTTTTTCTTTATATTTTTTTTAGGAGTCAACTCTCCTTTTAATTATTTTCACCTTCGTTCATCTCTCTTAAAGCACCTTTATTCAAAAAACACCACCTCCAATCATCTCATCTAATTAGATAAGAAACCGAAGATGGTAAATTAAAAAAAATCCGCTAAATCATATGGCATATTTAAGCTGGTTGTATAACGGTAAAGAAGTTATTTAAGACGCCTTAAACTTACTAAAAATTCCTTAAAGACAATATTTAAGTTTCCTATCACTATGCCGCTCTCTGTTAAGATGCGTAAGTTCTCCGGCAGGTTGGCAAATAGATCAGGGACTACTGTCACACCAACTCCCAAACCAATTGAACAAAGGGCTACAGTAAGTGGAGTTTATAGATACTAATTGAAACAAACTGCAACATCTGCTACTCTGAAAACTATAATTTTCAAACTACACAGCTTACTCAGTTAAGCTAGGATCTATTACTTTAACTTTAGCAGTTAGAAATAATTCTACTACACTTCAAAATGCACTAAATACAGGGAAAGGTTATTATAATGTTCAAACAACTTATAAAAGTATCATATATAAAGTTGGGGTTGATTTCACAATGACTATTTCTCAAGTCTATCCTACAACAACATTTATAGCTCTCTAAGAGAGAAGTTGATAAAAAGTGACTATTCAAGTTGATAGCGTGGTTTTAGGATTAAATGCCGAATTACTACCTTTGCAAATCAGTAACGATCCAAACCTTAGCTCACTGATTCTTAACGATAAAAATAAAAACTTACCCACAATCATCAGTAAACATAAAGATATTACCTATGGCTATATAAGGTTGATTTTTAATCAAAAGGAGATATTTAATGAGGATCTTCGTGACTATTTGCTCCATAAATGGATAATCACAATAGATTGGCTTGAGGATTATATAACAAATGGAGAAGCAATAATGATAGAACCAGAAGGAATTTCTATAAAAAAAGGAAAAGAAAAAACAATTTTGTTCACTAATGCTATTGATAAGAAAAAGCTAATATTACCTGAAGATGAGTTCTTAGAAAAGACTTTAAATTCAGGGAAGCACTTCTTTAAATTATTTATTCAGCTTACCAAAATGACAGAATATCAAAAGTATGTACTGAAAATAGATAAACTATTAAGGGCTATATAGAAACCAAAAGGAGATTCTTAAATGAATCTCCTTTTCCCTTAAAATGTTTCTTTTATTTAAAAATTAGTTGAAGGTTATCACTATGGCAAAGAAACATACTAGCGTGAATTCATACACTTTCTACAGAAAGAATCTAGAACATAAATTATTGTTAGAGTTCTATTTATTGTTCGACCTCCAATAGCCACCTCCTTCTTTTGAAGAGAGATTCGTGTCAGTATCCCCATCTCCATCTCCATCTCTCCAGTAACCGTCTACAGCATTTGTTTTATTTATTGTGGCTGTATCTATGGGAACTGGTGAAGGTGTCGAAACTGCAGGTGAACCAGTAAAAGAGACAGAAGCAGCAGTTACAAACAATAAAGAAGATGAAGCAGTAACTAAAGAAAAACCAAAAGCAGATTCTGATGAAGAAAAAAATAAAAGAAAAGACACTTATGTGAAAGATATGAAACCTCATATCGATGAAGCGATTAGTGAATATGATAAGATTTGGAATGATTTGTGGATACCAACCTTCACAAAACTAGGAAGCAATGAAATAACTCAAATAGATGCATATAAGAATATTAAAGATGCTCAAGCTAAGTATGATGCTTTATTTAGTCAAATAAATAAAATTGAAGTACCAAAAGGATTAACTAAGGAAGACAAAGAAAACATTAAAGAGTTTAAAAATGGTATGACAACTTCAGCAATGTTACGTGGAGACGCAACTAAGGAAGCTGCAAAAATGATTGATACAATGGATTTTTCACCTTCTACAATGACTGAAATAGAAGATATTGTAAGCAGATCAGATGCACAAATGCTAAGTGCAATTGCTCACATTACTAGTTTAGAACATGGATACGGCGTAGAAAGATAGTTGTTCAAGCCCCTCTCTATTGAGAAGGGTTTTTCTTCCGCATAAAAAATGCCACCTCCAAATCTCACCAAGTTTGATAAGAAAATGAAGATGACACTATCAAAATATGTTGGATCATTACCTGCTTTAATACCTCAAGACAGCAAAAGTTATTTAAGACGCCTTAGACTCACTAACATACGTTTCATCTGATTCGGTTTTATTTCTTTTAAACTCATTAAAAACAATATTTAAGATAATCGCTGTTAAGCTTCCTATGACAATCCCGCTTTCTGTAAGGATGCGCAGGTTTTCAGGAAGATTGGCAAATAGTTCTGGGACTACTGTCACACCGACACCCAAACCAATTGAACAAGCAATAATCAGTAGGTTCTCTTGAGAGTTGAAATCAACTTTGCTTAGCATTTTGATTCCAGACGCGATGACCATTCCAAACATAGCAATCATCGCACCGCCAAGTACAGATGCAGGAATCACTGTTGTTAAGGCACCGATTTTTGGTACTAGACCAAGGATAACTAGGAATGTACCGGCTACATAAATGACATTTTTTGATTTAACACCTGATAATTGAATGAGTCCGACGTTTTGTGAAAATGTTGTGTAAGGAAATGCATTAAAGATACCGCCGAAGAAAATCGCTAAACCTTCTGCTCGATAACCACTAGCAAGATCCTTATCTTTAATTTTTTTGTTTGTAATATCACCTAGAGCAAAGTATACACCTGTTGATTCGACGAGACTGACCATTGCTACGAGGATCATTGTTAAAATCGGTATGATATCGAATGTTGGCATACCGAAGTAAAAAGGTTGAGGCATATGGAATAATGATGCCTCACCTACCGCTGAAAAATCAACTTTCCCCATTAAATAAGCTGCAACTGTACCTGCAGCTATCCCGATTAGGATCGAAATCGCACGCATAAAGCCTTTTGAGAATTTATAAAGAACAAGAATAATTAATAATGTACCAAAAGCCAGCATGACGTTTTCAATAGATCCGAAATCAGGGCTGCCTTGACCGCCAGCCATATTGTTCATCGCTACTGGAATTAATGTGAGACCAATGATTGTCACAACCGAGCCGGTTACAACTGGAGGGAAGAACCTGACTAACTTGCCGAAGAATGTTGCGACAAGCATGACGAAAATACCAGAAACAAGGATCGCACCATAGATGGACGTGATACCGTAGTTCCCGCCGATCGAAATCATTGGACCAACGGCAGTAAATGTACAGCCTAAAACGACTGGTAAACCAATACCGAAGAATTTATTCTTCCAAACTTGCAGGAGTGTTGCAATCCCGCACATCATAATGTCAATTGATACTAAATAAGTAAGCTGCTCAGCAGTTAGACCAAGCGCGCCCCCTACAATAAGTGGGACAATGACTGCACCTGCATACATGGCTAATACATGCTGAATACCAAGGGAAGCTAATTTCAACGGATTTTGATTCATCGGGCTATTTCCTCCACTTTATGGTCTTGTCTAAATGTCACTTTGCCATCTGCAAGTGAATCGACAATGGCTAAAGATTCTACTTTGTAGCCTGCTTCACGCAATTGCTTACCACCGTCTTGAAAGCCTTTTTCAATTACGATGCCCATACCAGCGATTGACGCGTTTGCTTCTTTAACAATTTGTGCAAGTCCAAGTGCTGCCTGCCCGTTTGCAAGAAAATCATCAATAATCAATACTTGGTCACCCTCTTGTAAAAACTTCTTTGAAACCGAAATTTCATTCGACTCCTGCTTCGTAAATGAATAAACATTTGCTGTCAGTAAATCATTTACGAGAGTTAGAGATTTTCTTTTTCTTGCAAAGATCACAGGTACATTCATTTGTAATCCAGCCATGACTGAAGGAGCGATACCAGATGATTCAATAGTCAAAATCTTTGTAATGCCCTCATCCTTAAAACGAGCTGCGAATTCCTTCCCAATCTCGAACATTAATTCAGGATCCACCTGATGATTTAAAAATGAATCGACCTTTAAAACCGATTCTGATAGGACTTTCCCTTCATTTTTAATCTTCTCAATTAGCAGCTGCATAATAAAATCCTCCTCTAGTTGAATACAAAAAAACCTAAAATTCATTCCATTCACTATCAAATAAGTGAAGCAATGACCTTTAGGTTTGTTTATAAGGTGCGGAAATAAGAGATCTGTCCAAAAGGAAGCTCTCCATCCATTGCTCACTCATAGTCAGATTATTTAAGGTAATCCGGTAGATACTTGCAGGCCATATCCCTGCTATTATATGAATGAATTCGGTATTAAATTTACTCTCATTATATCATCCTATTTGCGGATTTCAATAGGATATTGTTAGAAATAACGAACGTTAGTAAAATTTATTCATTTAACATTCGTATATTATAAATATTCATAGTATTTAAAATAATGATCACTGAAGTGAAATACTTTCCTGCATTCTTCGGATGATTGCAGCTGCCCGCAACTATTATCACATTCGTATACCACTCCTAAAATTAATTCACAAAAACTTCAATTATGAGATTAAACATTATCGTGCTTAAACACTAACGTGGCAATTTATCACTATTAACATAGTATTTATACAACGAATGAACACTTTGTGACACTGCAAGAAACACGTAGAAATGGCCTATTTCTCTTGTATGATGAAAGTGTAATTATAAACTATTTAACTATCAAAGGAGTGGGTGAAATGGCACAAACACAAAAGTCTGAAATACAAGATGAAAAGGTTGAAAAAGAACCTACGCTTTTAGGTGCATTCACAGCTGTAATGATTGTCGGCTTGTTCATTATCATTACTTGGGCAGGGGTTTTTATCCTATTTAATCAACGATTTTAGACGGGGAGGAATCAAAAATGCATATGCATAAGTTCGAGAAAATTTGGTTGATATTTGGTGTGGCTTCTTTAATCGTATTCTTATCTGTTCTTGGTGTCAGCGCCTTTCACCAAGGCCACCATCCTTCAAGCTGGTCCAACATCATCGACCCGGAACAGGTGGATGAAACAAAACCATTTGACGAGCCCGGATTAAAAAAAGTAGAAGGAAAGGAATGGGATTATGAACTCGTATTTGTAGCTTCCGCCTTTTTATATGCACCGAGTGAAGTGCAAATTCCTTTAGGCTCTACGGTAAAAATCATCGCCACTACTAAGGATGTTATTCATGGCTTCCAAATACCAGGTTCAAATGTCAATATGATGCTGGAGCCCGGTTATATTGTTGAATACATTACCACTTTAAACCAGCCAGGCGAATTTTTAGTGCTCTGCAATGAATATTGCGGCGTGGGGCACCATATGATGACTTCAAAAATTGAGGTGGTTGAATCGTGAGTATGACGAATCGTTTAAAAGTTGACAGACGCGATGGGAAATTAGTTATGGCTCATTTTTATGTGGCCTTTATTTCACTTGCCATAGGCGGGCTAGCTGGCCTTTTGCAAGTATTGGTCCGGTCGGGCATGTTTGTATTGCCTGCCGGCATCGGCTATTATCAGCTACTAACTTTACATGGCGTAGTTTTAGCGCTTGTTTTAACAACCTATTTCATCATGGGCTTTCAAATTGCTGCCGTGAGCAGAACCTCCGGCACGCTTACAAGCAAGCAGAGAAAGATTGGATGGACGGGCTTTGTCATCATGACAATCGGGACAATCCTTGCTGCAGTCATGATTTTATTAAATGAAGCTACTGTTTTATATACATTCTATGCCCCCCTGCAAGCTCACTCAATTTTCTATATCGGGTTGACGCTAGTGATTGTAGGAAGCTGGCTGGGCAGTGCGGTTATTCTTCTAAAATATAGACAGTGGAGAAAGGAAAACCATAAACAAACGAGTCCATTAATTACGTTTATGGCAGTGGTCAATTCCATTATGTGGATTGTAGCTACAATTGGAGTAGCAGCAACTGTTCTTCTCCAGCTCTTGCCATGGTCGCTTGGACTTGTCGAAACCATAAATGTCGGTGTCAGCAGAACGTTGTTTTGGTATTTCGGCCATCCGCTCGTGTATTTCTGGCTGCTGCCTGCTTATATGGCATGGTATGTTATTATTCCCAAAATCATTGGAGCTAAAATTTTCTCTGACTCACTGGCTAGATTTTCGTTCATTTTATTTCTACTTTTCTCTATACCCGTCGGTTTTCATCATCAATTAATGGAACCTGGAATTGATGCTTCATGGAAATTCATTCAAGTTGTATTAACTTTTCTTGTCATCATTCCTTCATTGATGACTGCGTTTTCTTTATTTGCTACCTTTGAAAGCTATGGCCGGTCTAAAGGGGCAAAGGGTTTATTTGGCTGGTTTAAAAAGCTGCCATGGAAGGACGCCCGTTTTGTCGTGCCATTTATCGGTATGGTTGCTTTCATCCCAGGCGGTGCCGGTGGAATTATCAATGCCTCCAATCAAATGAACCAAGTCGTTCATAATACGATATGGGTAACGGGACACTTTCATTTAACGGTTGCCACCGCTGTTCTTTTAACCTTTTTCGGTATTAGCTATTGGCTAATTCCGCATTTAACTGGACGCACTTTGACAAAGGCGATGAACAATTTGGCCATTACTCAAGGTATTCTTTGGGCAGTAGGCATGACCTTCATGTCGGGAGCTATGCATGCTGCAGGTCTTCTTGGCGCTCCTCGCCGCTCTTCCTTTTCCGAATATGGCGGAGCATCCATAGCAGCGGAATGGATTCCGTATCAAGTAGCTCAGGCAGTCGGTGGTTCCATTCTTTTCTTATCGATTATTTTGATGCTCTATATTATTATTAATCTCGCATTTTTTGCTCCGAAAGGCGAACAGGATTTCCCTATTGGCGAAATTGCTGAAACAGCAGAAAAAACGCCTAAAATTCTCGAAAACTGGAAAATATGGATCGGTATTACCGTCTTGCTGATTTTGTTTGCGTACACGATACCGTTCATTGATATGTTCCACCATGCACCTCCGGGATCAAAAGGATATAAGCTATGGTAAATTTATGAGAACAAGCAAACAGGCTATGCTGCGCATAGCCTGTTATTCATTCAATGCTATTTTTGTTTGTCGACTTTTCCTCGAAGGCAAGTTAACAATAATGACTGAACTAATGATTAATACTGCACCGACGATTTGCATAGCAGCTAATGATTCATTAAACATGAGAACACCCAGTGAAGTGGCTACTATCGGTTCAACTGTTGCGATGACCGCTGCCTTGCTTCCTTCTGTTTTTTCAAGACCCCAAGTATAAAGAACATAGGCTAAGACAGTTGGTAAAAGCCCCAATCCGATCCCATATAGAAGTACATCCATACGCATGAGAAGATCTGCCTTTTCCCACAGCCTCGTGACCGGTATCAATGCAATCGCGGCAACAAGGAATGTGTAGAAAGTAATGGCAAACGGACTATATTTTACGAGGGCAAACTTGCCGAATATCGTATAAAGCGCGTAACCTAAACCTGAACCAAGTCCAGTTAAAATACCCATAAATGTTAAGTTGCTATTTCCAACTGCCATACCAGCAATTAACACACAGCCGCTGATTGTACCGATGACAGCTAGTATCTTATTTAAGGTCATGCTTTCTTTTAGAAAGAAGTAGGATAGAATCGTTACAAATGCTGGCGCGGTATATAAGAAAATCACCGCCATCGAAATATTGATTTGACTCATCGTTGTAAAATAGCAGTAGTTAAAAAAGACAATACTAAATATCCCTGTTCCAATAAAGAAACGAATATCGGCTGCTTTTTTCAACTTCATTTGCTCCCGATAGCCAAACATTCCAATAATGATTAAAAACATGGCAGCAAATAAAGCTCTAATTGCAACAATTTCCATTGAGGTAAAGCCAAGACTCTCTAAACCTTTTACAAAAAAGCCAATGATGCCCCATAAACTTGCCCCTGCAGCAATCATAAAATATGGAAGTATTTTTTTCATGTCCACTCTCCAATAAATGAAGAAGCGGTGCCGGATGAACACCACTCCCTTTTCTCTTCGATGAGTTTTAGTTAGGTTAATTGATAAATCTTAGTGTATTTTTCATATAAGTAATCTATTAAATATTGAACATTCAACCCTTCGCCAGTTATATCCTTCAAGATATTAAGCGGTTCTTTCATCTTGCCGTATTGATGTACATGCTCCGTAAGCCACTCTCTAATTGGAAGAAGATTTCCCTCTTCTAATAACTTATCATAGTTCGGCAAATCCTTAATCATTGTATTCTTTAATTGTGCCGCATACATATAGCCTAATGCATAAGAAGGGAAGTATCCAAAGCTGCCACCTGCCCAATGAACATCTTGCAGCACGCCTACACTATCATTTTCCGGCTTAATGCCTAAATACTCTTCATATTTTTGATTCCATATTTCCGGCAGATCTTTTACTGCAATTTCATCATTGAATAATCCCTTTTCAATCTCATAGCGAATCATAATGTGAAGAGGATAGGTCAATTCATCCGCTTCAATCCGAATGAGAGATGGCTTGGATTCATTAATAGCCCGATAAAATTCATCCAATGAAACTTGATCAAATTGATCAGGAGCATACTCTTTTAATAAATCATAATTTTGCTTCCAAAAAGATTTGTTGCGGCTAACAAAATTCTCGTAAAATAATGACTGTGATTCATGGATGCCCATAGAGGTGCCATCACATAAAGGAGTGCCCATTAGTTTCTTTGAGATATTTTGTTCATACAGCGCGTGCCCGCCTTCATGTATTGTACCGAAAACTGCCATGCGAAAGTCATTTTCATCATAGCGGGTTGTAACTCGAACGTCACCAGGGTTTAAACTGACGGCAAAAGGGTGAACGGTTTCATCCAGGCGTCCAGCTTCAAAGTTATAGCCCATTTGCTTAAGAATTTCCAATGTGAAGGCGCGCTGCTTCTCTTTTGGAAAATGTTTAAACAAGAATTCCGTTTCCGGTGCGTTTGCCGATTCAGAGATGCGTTTGACTAGAGGCACAATTTGATTGCGCAGCTTCCCAAATACATCATCCAATGTCTTTACTGTTACACCTGGCTCATACATATCCAGCAAAGTATTATATTTATTTTCTTTATATCCCCAATAGCCAATGAACTTCTTATTGAATGCTACTAGTTTCTCTATGTATGGACGGAATAGTTCGAAGTCTGCCTTTTCTCTTGCTTCCTCCCAAACGCTCTCTGCCTGAGATTGCAAAATCACATATTCTTTATATTCATCTGCTGGAATTTTTTTGTTTTTATCATATTCTTTCTTACTTTCTTCTACTAACTTCAAAGTAACTTGAGATAACGATTGCTTTGCTTCACTAGTAGATAGTTTTGCAATATAAGCTGCCATCTCCTCGCTGGTTGACATCTGAAATGCTTCAGCTGATAAAATCCCGATTACATTTGACCGCTGCTCCACGCCTTG
Organism: Cytobacillus purgationiresistens; assembly: GCF_030813235.1. GTDB lineage: Bacteria > Bacillota > Bacilli > Bacillales > Cytobacillaceae > Cytobacillus > Cytobacillus purgationiresistens. The sequence goes on from NZ_JAUSUB010000012.1 coordinate 27,446, forward strand.
CTTAGGAGCTCCAGTCCGCAAATCCCAGCCCATCAGCGAAATCGCCTCTTGATAAGCAACCATTTTATTCACATATTTGATAAACGCTTCTTCCACTTGTTTGATAGCTATCATCATACATTTTCCCCCTAAAATCAGTTGCTTCCTATTTTATCATATTCTTCCGAAAAATTGCCATGTTAAGACCGGGTTTTATTTGAGCATTAATAGTTAAGTTTTTCAACCCTTCTTTTCATTCAAATAGGAGCCTGCCTAGGCAAAAAACCCGCATCATGACTGCGGGTTCAAGAATTGATCAATTCGCTGCAACAGGCAAGACTGCTTGCACTTGATGGTTCACATCATTAGAATTCGATTCATCCATCAGCAAATGAATCTCCCCTTTATCCTCGTGCGTTCTAATGAGTCGTCCAATGCCTTGACGCAAACGAAGCAGCATATACGGCATGTCCACTTCTTTAAACGGATTGGATGCTCCTTCTCTTTTAGCAGTAAAGACCGGATCATTCGGCGGGAATGGGAGGGAGAAGATAATCACATTTTCTAATGATCTCCCTGGTATATCCAGACCTTCCCATAAGTTCACTGAACAAAGAATGGATTGCTCTTCATTTTGAAAATTTGAAACTAGCGTACTTATTTCTGCTTCCCCTTCAAAAAACATCGGCCAATCCACTTTACCTTCACTAAAGTGCTTAAACGCATGCAAATCTTGTTTTGTATTAAAAAGAACAAGCGCTCTTCCTTCAGATTCCTTTATCTTGAGGAGAGTGTAATTCATTTTTTCAGACAATGCATCAGCAGTGAAAGTTGGTGTCTCTATTTTCATATTTTCTTCATAATCAAATGGAGACTCTACTGAAAAGGACAGATAATCTTTAATACCAAGGCTATTTGCCATATAATCGAATGATTTATTCTCTGAAAGTGTCGCTGAAGAAAATACAAACGGCATATTTTGAGAAAATACTTCATCCTTCATAATATCTTCTACCATTCTTGGCATAATCACTAATGTTCTTTCACCTTGATGGTCTTCAAACCAGATAATGCCTTTAAGATCTTTAACAAACAACGATAGCGAATAAGAGATTTGCTCGAGATATTCTTCTACTACTTTTAAATCGTATTCATTAATTGTGTACATTTCACTTTCAAAAACCAGTTCTTCTTCTAAATCATTAATTAAAGATTGCAGCTTTCTGCCCTCGGCTAATAGGTCAGCTGTTTTATGAATTGTTTTCTTCTCAGAAACGGAGTCATCAGCAGTTGACATCGTTAATGAAAGGAAAAATTGCTCATTTTGATAAATAGCGTCTTCAATGAGATTCAGCGTTTTTTCCCGCACATCATTTGCCATTAATCTTGTTAGAAGCGCTTCTAGTATTTGCTCAGAGAAGCGATACGTTAATGCCTTTTGAGATGCGTATTCAAGCAAGTGTCCTTCATCAAAAACTACGTTCGAAGCTTCAGGCAGCAATGGAAGCTGGCCTTCTCGCTTGCGTGATTCCTTCGTCCAAATGTGCTCCATATAAAAATCATGAGAGCAGATGATGAGGTCTGTCGCATTTCGGTAAAAATCTCTGTGTAAGGTCTGACCACAACGATGACGCTTCTCACATGTAAAGCAATCCTGAAGGGAATCCCAGCCAACATTTGCCCATTTATCATCCGTTAATTCCGGGTAATCCTTACGATCACCATAAGGAGCAAACTTTTGCATTGAAGAGCCTGTTTCTACAAAATCGGGAAGCTCGTCATGTACAATATGATAATCTTCATCCGAATCAGGTCCCGAGATGATTTTATCAAGCTTATTTAAACAAAGATATTGCTGACGTGATTTTGCTAATCTTACATCTATATTTAAATCCAGCGCTTTCTCAAGCTTAGCGATATCGCCTTCTTTTTTTACAAGCTGTTCAATTAGTGTCTCATCCGCACAGGCGATGATTGCTGGTTTATTTACATAACGTGCATAGCATAGCGCATACAATAAATACACGATTGTTTTGCCCGTACCTACTCCAGCTTCGGCAAAGATGACTTTTTTGTCTTTATAAGCTTTTTCTAATTGGAAGGCCATAAAAATTTGTTCATCGCGAATTTCAAAGCCAGCTTCAGGTAATATATCGTAGAATACATCCCCGATCCACTCGCTAAACTTTTCATAAAATGATTCATTTTTCGATACTGCAAATGGCATACGGTTTTGCATGAAACCCCTCCGTCAAATCTATATTCATTATGAAATTTCGTCCATTTTATTTAAACAATACTGACTCATTTTATCGTAAAAATAGGAACTGTCAAGGATAAGGGAGCAAATAGTCCTCTGTCAGCTTAGATGTAGGTTATTCTCCCGCCAATTTTAGTCACTCGACTGAGAGTTTTAGTCACTCTCTCGTCTTTTTAGTCGCTCGACCGAAAGTTTTAGTCACTCAATTCATTCCATCTCTAAACAACGAAAAAATCGAAACCTCCACTCAATCGAGGTTTCGATTTCTTATCACTGCTTGATTCAGTTGGTTCGTGATAATGAAAATGATAATGCATGCTGTATATCCTGTTGTGCAGCCTTTAATTGATCGAGTGCCACACTGGATAAATTTTGCTCATCCTTTACTGCTTCAATGGATCCATTTACTGCTTCCATTATCTTATTAAAATCAATGTGTGCATCCTTCATTGACACTACCTCCATGATACGATTCGATATATCTATTCTATTCAAGAAAGATGAATCTATACCTGCCATGTTGGAAATGAAGGATGATTATTATTTATATATCGCGAGCGGGTCTCTTGCCCCAGTATTGATAATAGTCTGTTCTAATAAAGCCATTAAAGAGCTTACGTTTCTTAGTTGCCTGTCTTCCGTAGACGGTTTCAAATTCTTCATCTGAAGTTAACATATAAATCGACCAGGTATCCAGGATTGAAAAGGCTTCACCCATCTCTCTATACATATGTTGAACCGCCTTTTTATCACCCAGTCTTTCACCATAAGGCGGGTTGCCGATGATGACGCCGTTTTCTTTAGGCGTTGTAAAGTCTCTTACTTGCATTTGCTTAACTTTCACGAGGTCGCCGAGGCCCGCTTCAAATGCGTTTTCTTCAGCGATTTTTACCATGCGGTGATCAATATCCATACCCGTGATATCAAGCTCCTGGTCATAGTTTGCAAGCTCCTCAGCTTCCAGGCGAACATCTTCCCAAACTTGTTGGGGGATCCATTCCCATGACTCTGAAATGAATTCGCGATTGAAACCAGGTGCAATGTTTTGACCAATTAGCGCTGCTTCAATAGGAATCGTACCAGAACCGCAAAAAGGATCGACAAAAGGCTTGTTCGGCGTCCAATTTGTTAGCATAATAAGTGCAGCAGCCAATGTTTCTTTTAATGGCGCCTCACCTTGGCCGGTTCTATAGCCGCGTTTATGCAACCCGCTTCCGCTAGCATCAATTGTAATTGTAGCTATATCCTTCTGCAGAGCCACTTCAAGTTTAAAGAGCGGACCATTCTCTTCAAGCCAGCCAGAGATATGATAATGCTGTCTCATGCGCTCAACGATTGCTTTTTTTACGATTGCTTGACAATCTGATACACTGAATAACTTTGATTTAACTGACTTACCCGATACAGGAAATTCGGCATTTGCCGGTAGGAAATTTTCCCAAGGAAGCGCTTTTGTCTGCTCGAATAGTTCATCAAACGTAGTTGCCTTAAATTCCCCTACTTTGATCTTTATACGGTCAGCCGTCCTAAGCCACATATTACTTCGCACAATTGCCCTTTCATCACCTTGATAGGAGATTCTGCCATTTTCTACTTGACAATCATAGCCAAGTTCACGCACTTCCTTTGCAACAAGTGCTTCCAACCCCATCGCAGAGGTAGCAATTAAATTATAGTTTGTCATCGTTTCACCCTTTTCCTTACTTCCCATGCATTATATAAGAAAAGCTCTCCTGACAGGAGAGCCCTAGCTTCAATTACATTTTTACATTAATATCGTCCTGTAAGCCATGTTTTGTCCTACGTACTGCAAACGACTTACGTCTCGTACGAAGTGGTAATCATCTATCTACAGACAAAAATGCCTGTCCTTCCCTTCTGTTCAATTCCTCAGGGAAAGTGCCCCTACCATTATTTGGGTTTCTCGCTCGCGGGGTTTACCTCGTTCCACCCTATTCATTTCTGAATAGGCTCCGTCACTGTGGCACTTTTATAGGTATTCATACCTTATCGAATGACTTAGGTATTTTCCCTGCCGTCAACCATATTTTCATACGGCTGCCCTAGCTTATGACTTCGCTAGGCACGAACACTACAAGCATCGCAGCCTGTGCGAGCATGGACTTTCCTCTACAATGCTTAAGCATTGCAGCGATTACCCGAACGTTATTAATGATACAACGAATATTATATGTAATCTTAAAGCGAATAGCAATGGTTTTTTCTAATAAGTGTACAATTCTTTTTGTTAATCGTACAATTTATTGCCAAAAACATGCTTCTCCAGGTTGGACAAACGCTTTAAAATATCAAAATTCGTTGTCCCAGCTGTTTGTGGTGCAGGAGCTGGCCGTTTAGGAGGCACATCCTCCAGCTGTTTCTTTAATTTCATGTTTTCTTGCTGAAGCTCATCGATTTCTGCGTGCAGGGTTTCATAGTCTTTAATAATCAAGTCTAAATATTTGTCTACATCTTCTGGTTTATAACCACGCATTGCTGTTTTAAACTCTTTTTCTAAAATATCTTTTGCCGTCAATTTAATTTTATCGGATAGCATAACACTCACCTCAGTATATCGCCACTCATACTCTTTATTTTTTCAAATAACAGTGCTTTTGTCAATTTTAACGCAAGGAATATTCTCTTTAAAATCCATTTTCACGTAATTGCTCTTCTTCCACTAATATTTGCAAATCATAAAAAGTAATTTGACGAATGTCATAGTCATTTCTTTCTTGATACTTTTTTGCCACCTCATATAAATATTTAGGTGTCCCTTCTTTTTCACTATCATAGAACATGAGCAGCACATCACTCTTTGTCACAAAAAACTGGTTTTTCAGACGAAATTGATTAGGGCTTTCATATGGTTTCCTTGATACAGAATCAATAAAATCAGCTTGAGCTAATATCGATTCATACCGTTCCTTGCTTTCATCCTTCCAGTTCGCTTCCTGCTCTAAAAATGGGGTAATGACACCAAGCTGTAAATGATCATACCCCTCTAGCTGTAGGTCAAATACAACCTCGGCTGCCCAAAGCTCAGTACCTTGCTGCCCGCTAATGATCACCCATTCTAACCCTTCATCCAGGAGAGCAATCAATTGATTTCTTATCGCTTGTTTTATATAACCTACAGCTGGATGGTCATTTTTAAAAACACCGAGCTCATATGGTTTATACCCTGATACGATTGCAATATGCGCCAAAACTAAAATACCCCTTTATTGTATAAATAACAAGTTTGTTTCATCCCTAAATATAATAGGTTTATTTTAACATATGAAAGAATGAAATCGAAATATTATCAAGGAAGTTTCAATAATATGCATAACGTGTAGCTATAATACTCATTCCTGCTAGGGACAAAACAAAAAGACGACTCACAATTCAGCATGCTGAATGAGCCGTCCTCAATCAAAGCCAAACAATTGGCTCAACATTCACTTATTCATTATTCATTATTACCTTCCAAATCCTGGTCCACCAAAGCCTGGTCTTGGTCCAAAGCCCGGTCCACCGTAGCCCGGTCCACCAAAGCCTGGTCCGCCGAATCCCGGTCCGCCGTAGCCCGGTCCACCAAAGCCTGGTCCACCAAAGCCTCCTGGTCCTTCAGCAAATTGTTGATTCGTTACTTCTGTTGAACATGATTCTGTATGCGGGAAGAAATGCTCATGTTGGTAGTTGATATGATTTACATTTGTAGTATGACTAGGATGGATATGTGGTACGATGACATTTTCGCAAGTATGATTTACACAACATTTTGTAGGATGAACAATCGGCGGGCATACATGTGTTTTTGGTCCGCAATGACGCATAATAAAGATCCCCTTTCTCTAAGTTATTAGTTACATTAATAAACTATGGAGAAAGAGGGCGTCTTGTACTAATTAAAACACCTATATTAAAACCCATTTTTAAAAATCAAGATATCATTAATTGGCTGAGTAAGAATGTCTTCGAAGAAGTAGCCAATTTATAGAATCATGTTTAAGTGCATCTGCGCCTCTATTTTCTACGTTTTTAAGACTGGTTATTTGAATTGTTCTTGCTAAATAATAACCATTAAACTATAAAAACTGTCTTTCATTGTAGTCATAAGCACGGCAGTAAAAATAACGACGAAAAAAAACACATATAATATTGCTTTATACATATGAATCAGCCCCACTATTTTCAGTTCTTTATACCTCTTCCTTACATCAATTATTTTACAAGGTATTTAGTCTGTATACAACTAGGAAATAGTGGGTTTTTTAACCTGACTATCTATTTTTTTCAAAAGTCTGGCTCGTCTTTTATGAATACTTTCCAACAACAATGGATCCGTTACAGTTTCCTCCGCTGTCATTGTGTATGCTAACGCTTGATTTAAGTCTTTTTGACGGTGTTCATAAGCTTTTGCAAGTTCAATGCTTGCTTCGAGTCTCAGTTTCTCTTCCCCCTGCTTTGCAACGGACTTCCATAATGGAATCGCTTCATCCCAATTCTTCTGCTTTTTATATTCAAAAGCTAAGGCATGCTTAGCTTTTATTGCGTCTGTATGATCGCCGTGAGATAGATGAGTAAAGCTATGCTTAGCAGCTTCAGATTCTCCAAGTGCAGCATACCATCTTCCAGTCTCATATACTTCACGCGAGGTTTGATTAGCGTCTAGACCAAGGAGCTGAAATGATAAATGGGTATAAAGGCTAATCAATGACAGAATATCAATCTCATTATGTTTGAGAATCCCCAGCATTCCTTCTGGGTTTCTCGTTTCAACAAAATCAAAGTAAATCATCGGGGCTAAAAACCCAGGGATATCACCTTGCCTTTCAATACCTAGCACTTCTTTTTCCACAATAGAAAGCTTTGTCCGCTCAAGTTTATGCTTCCACATTCGCCGAGACGCATGATATAAATCAAAATGGCCAAATGGAGGAAGCTTCGGTAAATGTTCCCTTATTAGGGTATGACGTGTTTTCACCTGCGGCCAGTCAAACGCTTTGCCATTATAAGTAACCATTGTCGTATAATCGACACTTTCCAAAAAGCTTTTGTATAGAGGGATTTCACCACCGGGATTCGGCAGGATATGTTGCTTTAATTTCACCTTTGAATCCGTGATGCTCGCATAGCCAAGTAAAAAAATAGTATTGCCAGCCCCACCGCCTAATCCAGTTGTTTCTGTATCAAAAAAGAAGAGGTCTTGAGGAGTATTTCCTTTAGATGATAGCGGATGTTTTAAATCCGTTTCATTCCATGCCTCCACCGCTCTCTTTATTGCAGAGAAAGCATAATGTCCATGCATATCATCGAGGGAATATTCTTTTTCTCGTACTAAACAAAAGCTTTCATCCACATAATACGGCTTTACTCCCTCCTTCTCCCATATTTCCTGAAAGGGAAGCTCCCGTAGAGCCTCAGTCTCAGCCTTCGAATTTTCAGCAGGGATTGCTGCTTGAACCCCATGAACCATATGTGATTTTAGCCTGTTCAGTTTGTTTTTAATAGACATGCTGCTCACCTTTGTTTAATCCTGCTAAAATTTTTAGTACATCTCGTTTGGCAAAACCTGATGTAGTATCCGTGCCGATACAAGACGGACAGCCATTTTCACATTGACAACGGTTGATCATCGTCTTTGCTTCCTGCATAATTCTGTCTATGCCTTCATATACCTTCTCACTAAGTCCGACCCCACCTGGATACTTATCATAAAAGAAAATGGTCGGACGCTCATTGTGAACAGCTTTTACTTGAGGGATAACATGGACATCCGACGGATCACACATAACAAATAAAGGTACGATATGCTTTAACGCATGTGCCGTTCCAATCAGCCCTTGCTCTATTCGTTCCTGATTGAATTTCAGCTGATCCTCATTTAACGACAGCCATGCTGAACTTGTGTGCAGCTCTTCTTCTGGCAGTGTAATAGGACCTGAGCCGATATTCTCATGCGTCTCAAATTTAATCTTTTTAAAAATCGTTGCCATCGCCGTCACGCTCACATCGCCAAACCCGACTTCCCCAAGCATGCCGTGCTTTGATCTATCTTGTTCCAAAACCTTCAATTCAACCGCAAGATTTGCATCTGTATAGTAATCAACAGCTACCTCTCTTACGAACGCCTTTTTTTCTTCCCAATCAAGAAGTTCTACTTGGTACTGAATGCCTTGATGCAAATAAATCGCCTCATCATGCAGAAGGGTCATTGCTGAGAAACGATCCATTTCTCCAATCACCTTCACATTGGCTACATCCGATTGATCAATGATAACGACATTTTCCTGTGAAGCTGAGCGAAGACTGATGTTATGCGCGGGGAACGCATCATTCATCCAGTAATATTTAGGTCCGTTCTGGTGCAGCACTCTTTCTTCCGTTAAGTACTCGAGGATTTCCTCGGTTGCAAACGTCCCAAAAGGTTCACCCGCTGTAAAGGGCAGCTCATAGGCAGCGCACTTCATATGATCGATCAATATAATTAAATTATCTGGATTGATTCTTGCTGTTTCTGGATTCTTATTAAAGAAATAGTCAGGGTGCTGAATGATATATTGATCGAGCGGACTAGAGCTCGCCACCATAATAACCAATGATTCACTATGCCTCCTACCTGCTCTTCCTGCCTGCTGCCATGAGCTTGAGATGGTTCCTGGGTATCCAGTCATCATACATACCTGCAGCTGCCCGATATCAACGCCAAGCTCAAGTGCATTGGTGCTTACCACTCCATAAATTTCACCTGAGCGTAGTCCTTTTTCAATAGCACGCCTTTCAGTCGGCAAGTATCCCCCTCGATAGCCCCTTATCGCTTTTGGACCGAGCTTATGCTTTACTAGCTCTTGCAAATAAGTAAGAAGGATTTCCACTCTTACTCGGCTCTTTGCAAAGACAATCGTTTGAATTTTATTTTGGAGCATTTCAAGTGCTAAGCTTCTTACTTCCAAAGTAGCGCTTCTGCGAATGTTTAATGGCTTATTCACAATCGGCGGATTGTAAAACACAAAGTGCTTTCTTCCGCTTGGCGCACCGTTATTATCTATTAAACTCATTTTCTTTTCAGTCAATTTTTCCGCTAGTTCCAACGGGTTGGCTATGGTCGCAGATGTACAAATGAAAATCGGATCACTTCCATAGAAGCGACAGATTCTTCTCAATCGCCTTATGACATTAGCCACATGAGAGCCAAAAACGCCACGGTAAATATGCAATTCATCAATAACGACATATTTAAGATTCTCAAATAAAGATACCCACTTTGTATGATGTGGCAGGATAGCCGAATGCAGCATATCGGGATTTGTCATAACGACATGCCCAGCTCTTCTTACCTTTTGTCTTATATTAGCCGGAGTATCACCATCGTAGGTATAACTGTTTATATCCAGTCCAGATTCTTCAATTATTTCGTTTAATTCCGCCTTCTGATCCTGTGCCAAGGCCTTCGTTGGAAACATATATAAAGCTCTTGCGTTGTGATCATTTACAATCGTCTGTAAAACAGGCAGATTATAACAAAGCGTTTTTCCCGAGGCAGTTGGTGTAACGGCCACGATACTCTCGCCAGAGGAAGCATGCTCAAAAGCCGACTTCTGATGGGTATAAAGCTGTGAAATACCGCGAGTCTGCAACGCTTCCTTCAATGCTGGATGAAGGTTCCTTGGCATATCTGCAGTTTTTGCTTCCTTCTCTTCAATCGTATGCCAATGGACAACATTTTCTTTGAAACGCTCTGATTTTTTTATCTCAGTAATCATCTCTTGCAAATTTTTTCGTACTTTCAAAGTCTTCACCTCATTCTTCTATTCTAGCGAATAAACGTTCGTGAAAAAAGAGTTTTCAGCTTCTTTTTTTCAGGTTACATTTTCCAATTTCACCCGCATGCTAATTTCCATCAAATGAATGAACCTTAAACTTGTCACATGAATACAATAGTATGAAAATTCCTTGTATAGGAGGGAAGTCTTAATGAGTGAAAAAAGTAAAAATGAACCATTTGGAGATTTGATGAAATCAATGAATCAGTTTTTCCATGAGAAACCAGTTAAAAATATTCTCCAATCGATGGATGACTTCTTCAAAAATCCCTTTCCTAACTCCGCTTCTTTTCATGTGGAGCTAAAAGAAAAAGACGAGAATTATGTTATTACAGCAGAGCTTCCTGGTATAAACAGGGAGCAAATTCAACTAGATGTCATCAATAATTATGTTAAAATTACGGTTAAACAGTTAAATATTTTCACAACAGAAGATGAAAATCAACAAATCACAAAAAAACAGCAATCCTTTCAGCAATCCACAAGAACGGTGCCCTTGCCTCACCATATAAATGAAAAAAAAGTAAAGGCAACTTATGAAAATGGTCTATTAACCATTAAAGTGCCTAAGGAAAAAGGAAAAAGAATCTCACTTGATGGCAATGAATAATCATAGAGAACCTCGAGTTTACAATAGATACTCAATTATAGACGCTGCACTTTTAATAAGTGCATTAAAAAGCAAGCAGTATTCTATCTGCTTGCTTTCGTACTGAGCCAATTATTGAAAGATCCTCTCGGTACACTGAAATAGCTTGAAGTAAACTGAATATATTCCTTCGTGTCCACTTCACTGAATTGATATTGCTTATAGAAATCAGCTAAATATTTGCTGCTAACCTCATTCACTTCATATCCTTGCAAATGAAAATGTTCATTAACCATTTGATTGATTTGCAGTGCAGGCTGTCCGGATATAAACCCAATATCAATCAGTTCATCCAGCGGGACATTCGCACGCTGGCTACGCAAGCCTTCTATTTCAATTTTTTTCATCTGCGCTATAGGCACAGCAAAAGCCTGGGATTCTGATTGGTTTTCAGCAATCTTTAAGTAAAGCGAAGCAGCAAATGCTGACATCCCCTCACTGATCCACGCATGGTTGTATGGATCACTGGCAATTGCTGCTTTGAAGTATTGCTGCGCAATCATTTGAACGAGTTCATAATCGAATGCTTTGTCATCTTCCTTGTTTACAGCCATTGTGATTATTCCGGGATATGACTGCGTCGAAGGCTGATCTAGGATAATATCCAACTGCTTAAACGGATATTCTCCTACTTCCTCTTGGAAAAACTGCAGAGCACGATTGGCTAGCTGCCAAGTTCTCTCAAGATGATCTTCATCTCCACTACCTGAGAACAAACGCAGTCCAACACCTTCCCTAGCTTGCTTTTCAATCACTTCCATATCCTTCAACAACACGATGGAAAATTCTCTTACGTCCTTCATTTTTAAGTTCCCAGATGACTGCCCTGAAGCCGCATCCTTATCGGCTGAGGATGCGATTGAATAACCTTCCGGAAGTTGATAAGAAATGCCAAAATCAGAGAAATTCGTATAATGTGTATTGATTCCTTCAATTTCTTCGCCAATTTTCCACTCTCCAGCCTGATATACAGCCGCTTTAGGATACCATTCTGTTAATCTCAGAGTACCCCCTTCGGCTAACAATGTTTTTCCTTCTTCTGGTAGATTAAAAGAGTAGCTCATACTTATCTGGTGTTTCCCCTTGCTCTTCATTTCTTCAGGCAGTTTTATCTTTATTGTCTCTTCACTGACAACATAATCCACTTCTTTTTTATTGATTGTTATACGATCAATTTCTGCTCCAGAGATTCCTTTTAATTGATAAAGGACGATGGAGTCCCAATCATCATTTGATAAATTTTTAATTTCAAGGTCCCCAGAAGCTGTAAACGCTCCTGAGTTATTCATATCCAAAGAAAGATCATATGTTGCATGACTTTCCTGCTTCACACCTATATTTGATTCATTCGTGAAGTATACATAGCATCCTGCCGCAACAAAAGTAATTGAGAGTGCCAGAAATGCCAATTGATTGGGACTGAGCTGATAAAACTTCCCTGCATTATCGTATTGTTTTCTCTTCGGATACATCTTCGGTTCATGCCCTGTCTTAATCCACGGGGTCCGCTGATAATCAGATTGGAATTTGTTTTTCAATCCTGATGCAAGCATACTAAATGCAATCGTGGTGAATAGCAGAATGATCAAAGGGACGATAAGGATATGCGTATTCCCATACACATTGCCGCGTGCTTGTCCCACAAGCCCAGAAAGCTCCTTAGTCACTGATAAATAGATAAGCGGATCGTACCGCACAATGGTACCGCCGATAAAAATGTTTACAAGCGCCAGCTGTCCCATAATTGTGATGACATAGACTATCTCAAGTATGAACATAACGAGAAGGGATTCCTTCAATTGTGGGAAAATATGGTTCCATATCAATCTATTTCTCTTTGCGCCTAAGGTCTTTGCAGCTTCAATATATGCCAGTTGCTTGATTTCCCCCGTCTTTTGCCTGATAGAAGATACAATGCTTGGGATGCTTATCATTGATGCAATGATAATAAAAGAAGCGACGAGTGTATTTGGCTCTAAAAGAGTTGCATAATTGATCGGAGTTAAAAAGAAATAGAGTATTAAAAATAACGGTACATAGCTCCAGGCATTTTCAAAAGCAACAATGAAACTTGGCACCTTCCTCCATGTTCCGATATACATTCCGATAATTGTTCCGAAAAGCATCTTAATAATCGTTACAGCAACTGCTATGAAAACCGTATAACGGAGACCGTTTAATATCATCGATAAAAGATCATAGCCCCATTTGTCCGTTCCCAACGGATAGTCCAGTGATTCAAACGGTGTGAGAGGAGGAGCAACCACCTTCCCATCCTTATATTCAACTTCAAGTGTTGTCGTTAAAGAATGCGGTGCAAGCATAGGACCAAATATGCAAACAAATAATAAGATGGCCACAAAAAAAACACCTATATACAACGGGAAATTGATACGCAATAATTTATTCATGGATGAACCCTCGTTTAAATAGATAGAATAAGATCCTTACAGATACATAGACAATAAAAGAAATTAGCAGCATAGCAAAAAGGCCTACAGCCATTGCCTGCACCTCAAAGCTCTGAAAAATAAATTTTGTAATTCCCTGCACATTTAAAATATATTCAATAATAAATAGATTACCGATGGCCAAAGAAATCACCTTAACTAACTCAGCATGAATGAAGGGTTCAATATTTTTAAACACATGGTGAAAATTAATATAATTCAATTTCATGCCTTTTGCGACAGCGGTGCGAATATAATCTTCCCCACCTGTCTGATAATATTTCACCGATATCAATTTAAACATATACAAAGCCGGAGCCATGCCAATTAACATCGTTGGAAACCATGTATTCATCGCACCAGCATCAGGCCGGAGAGAAATGATGCGAATGCCTGTCCATTTATAGAATTTTATAGCAAATAACATCGCAAAAACGATTAAGATGAAATCTGGAATCGCTGATAAAATATTCATGACAAAATTGAAGACTTTTGTCATTCGAAACCGGCTGATAAAAATACCAAAAATCAAACTTAAGATCAGCCCTGCATTCACACCTACTATCATAATTGTCAATGAGGTCATGAAGTTATCACCTATATCATCAGCAATCGGCCTTTCTTGGTAGCCAACCTGATAGGTTCCCAGACTACCTTGACTTAATTGGATAATGAAGTTACCAATCGCTTCGGGTACATATTGAAATGTCCACTCAATCGAATTTTCTTCTGGATTAATAGTAATCATAATTGGTAAAGCAGCAAGAAATATGATAAGAAAGAATATTATGACCATTTGCTGCACAAAACGCGCCATTCGAGATCCTCCTAAACTAAAAATATAGCGACGTGTCGATCAGCTCCGACAGGAATGGGAGTCCATCCTTCAACCTTTAGGGAAAATGGTCTAAGGAAACCTGGAGGCAAATATCATCGCTAGATAAATCTGACTATTGCTCATGTTCTTTATTTTTCCACTTCATGAGAATATTTGTCAATCATATTTTTTATCTTATCGATTTAAAGCAGCCAGATGGTTTAGCTTGTATTCATTTGATTTCTCTTATAAACAAAGGATTTTTTGAAGGAAAGTTAATACTAATGAGGTTTCTTCAAAATAAAAAGGCCTCAACTGGCCTTAATCAATAATAATGTAAATTAGATATCTACATAATAATAAGTAGCAACTTTTCAGTGACAACTTCTATGACTATACTTTAAAGAATCCGCCGACACCCTTTACCATTGAAGACATTTGATTGACTGCATTCATCATTTGCCCTGCAGTATCCATCATCTTATTAAAGTCGAGTGAACCATCTTGAGATTTAAAAGAATTCATGATGGACTGGACTCCACTAGGCTGCTTGGCAACAAATGACTGCTTTGGATATGGATTCATGTAAGGATAGGAACTTTGTGACTGAGGATTCTTAGAAACAGTTTCCTCTTCAGGAGCTAACGGATTTTGAAACACATTTTGTGTGTTAGCTGAATATTGGCCAGTAGTATGGTTCATCTCATATCCTTGGTATGTCGGTTGAGCGCCTGGGTATCCCTGCTGTGGTAAAGAGCTGTATGGCATCTGGCCCCCTCCTTGTAAAGGATAGCTCCCTTGATAAGCTTGCATCTCCATGTATGGCATTAATGGCGCTTGTGGATTCCAATTGTTTTGGGTACCAGCATAGTTCATATACGGTTGCTGCCTCATTTGCTGAAAGTTGGACATATTCATATTATTAGGCGCATAAATATTACCATAACTCCAATTAGCCGGCGTTTGATTGTTACTTGCTCTTTGCCTTTTACGGCTAAACATGGGCAAACATCCTCCTTACTATTCATCAATACAATTTATGTTGGCAACGCCCATAAGGTGAATACTAAGGAATATATCCCCGCTTTTGTCTAACTGTGTTGATTTTTGTCGGAAGTTTAAATTTTATAAAAATAATGAATGCTATTGATTCATGATACGATAAATACAAGCTTTTCGTTTTTTTCCTATTTTTATAGCAAAATTTCATATCAGAATCAACTCAGTCGGCAGGTTACTTTGCTATAAAAAGAGATTTATCTACTTTGAGGAGGCAGATTCACAATGAATGTTCACGAACTTAAAAAGAAGTTTCAACAATTACGGGATTATACTCCTGAACATGTCAACGAGTTACTAGACTTTTCAAAAAAGGCTTATATTCACAATGAAATTTCCATTCTGGATTATCGCAATCTTGTTCGTGACCTGGAAGCACTAGGGGCTGTAATTCCTGAGAGCTTTAGAGACGGATCCCTCATTAGTTCGAATTAGGAGAAAAGCAAATACACATCGGAATATCCATCAGCAACTGGTTTTCGCTAATGATGGAACAAAAAAAGGAGACCTCATTGAGGCTCCTTTTTTTGTTCCATCGAACTGAGCAATACATTCAGTATATATTTCGCAGAATTTAATTGATTAATAAATCTTGTTTTGCTGGTTTCTGGGAAAAATGCTTGAACGGATAAAGTCTCAATCTGCTCAAAAGCCGATACGATTTGCTGAGAGTGAAGATTTTTTGGATGGTGACAGTTCACCCACTCTGTCGCTAGAATCAGCCATTTGTCATTATCTTCCTTAACCTTATCAGCAAAGGGCTTTACCTCAGAATAAAAGTCACCTTTCTCTCCGCTTTCGCGACCTTGTGCATATCTGTTCTCAATATCATCTATATATATCAGCATCTGTCTCGTTAACTCGATTAAATGATCCATATTCATCATCTCCAAAAATAAAAAGCAGCTAAAGTTTAGCTACTAATCTCATGCCTCTATTCTATCTTAAAATCTCTATGTCGTAAACTCGGCGTGATCTTAGTAGCCGAGTTTAAGCTCCGCAGTATGCCGTTTAAGTTGCTCGCACTTTACCATCTCTTTGCCTGCTGGCAACTCATCTAACGCTGCTATTTTTTCATTGCAAGCCGTCATCCTATCTGCTTGCTGTTCATGCCAATCCTCACGTATATTTGATAGATTTTCTTCAAGCACCATCTCCAACTCTTCTAATTGAGAGTAAATATCCTTAAGCATGAGTAGCAGTTCATCTTTTTCAACCATCTTAGGCTTCATAATCGTCATGCCTCCTTTGATATAAATGTCATGCTATCTTTCTTTGATAGTAATTGTATTCGCCTCCCCTTTTTCTAATCCTTTGCACATGACAAAACTAGAAGGGATTCGGCAAAGAAAGAAGGAATTTTCAAACTGCTTCCCTGTTTCGACAATCCCAGTACGTTTTTTTATAAAAACAGTGTCATATCTCTATAATTGAATAATAAATTGATATATATGAAACATTATGCCCGCCTAATACGTCAAATAAAGATGAGAAGTCCCTCACACGTCTAGTGCTTTTTATTCACCCAATTCCTGTTTACATTTGGTATGATAGGAGATAGCTTGTGAGGTGAAATTAATGGAATTTCATTACCCTAACGGCAGGAAATACAGCCCTGTGAAAAATGAGGAAAAAACAGAAAAAAAACAGAAAAAATGGTCGTACGGCAAACGCGGTATGACTCTGGAGGA
Organism: Cytobacillus purgationiresistens; assembly: GCF_030813235.1. Classification (GTDB taxonomy): domain Bacteria; phylum Bacillota; class Bacilli; order Bacillales; family Cytobacillaceae; genus Cytobacillus; species Cytobacillus purgationiresistens. The sequence continues at coordinate 44,162 of NZ_JAUSUB010000012.1, forward strand.
CGATATTAACGAAACGAATCAATTCTATTTGGAACGCGGAATTGCCGCAATCCATAAAAAACCCACACCTGTGCAAATAGTTCAAGTTGATTATCCAAGAAGGAGTGCCGCTGTCATCAAAGAGGCGTATTTTAAACAGGCTTCTACAACTGATTATAATGGTGTATATAAAGGTAAATATATTGATTTTGAAGCGAAGGAAACACAAAATGAGTCTTCATTCCCTTTCAAAAACTTCCATAGACATCAAATTCAGCATATGGAAACCATCTTAAAACAAAAGGGCATCTGTTTTGTCTTGCTGCGTTTCTCAACAGCAGAAGAAATATATTTACTAGACGCAAAGGATTTACTCCTTTTTTGGGAAAGAATGGAGACAGGCGGTCGTAAATCTATGACCAAAGCCGAAATCTCTGAAAGAGGCCATCTAATCTCGCTTGGCTTTCAGCCGAGAATTGACTATATTAAAATAATAGATTATGTTTATAACCTTAATGAATGATTATTTTCATGTAAGGTTTTTGAAAGAAAGGAAGGACCTATATGGCAGAACAATATAAATCAAGGGAGGAACGCCGCAAGCAATCCTCCAAGCCGAAGAAGAAGAAGTCCAGCAAAGGCATCTTCAAGCGCATCTTTTTAATACTAATCGGACTTGGAATTGTCGGTATGCTTGCTGGTGCAGCAACCTTCGCATTTATGGTAAAGGACGCCCCTAATCTTGACCCGGCGTTATTAAAAGATCCCATTCCATCTGAAATACTTGATATTGAAGGGGAGGTCGTCACCAAGGTAGGTGCTGGGAAGCTCGATTATGTGGATTATGAGAATATACCAGACCTCGTAGAGAACGCATTTCTCGCAACAGAAGATGTGCGTTTCTATGAACATAATGGAATGGATTTAATTCGTTTAGGCGGCGCAGTCATTGCAAACGTTACAAGAGGCTTCGGTTCTGAGGGTGCAAGTACCATTACCCAGCAGGTCGTGAAGAACTCATTCTTGAATAATGAAAAAACAATCAGCAGGAAAGCACAGGAAGCATGGCTTTCGTTCCAGCTTGAAAGAAAATATACAAAGCAAGAAATCTTTGAAATGTATGTAAACAAAATTTTCATGTCAGAAAATAGCCACGGCGTACTGACAGCTTCACAAATTTATTACAACAAGAATCTGGATGAGCTTGAGCTGCATGAGGCTGCACTATTAGCTGGAATGCCGCAAAGCCCAAATAACTATAACCCTTTTACTCATCCTGAGAATGCGGAAAAACGCAGAAATATTGTATTATCATTAATGAACCAGCATGGTTTTATTTCTGAGGATGAAATGAAGAATGCACAAGCACAATCTGTCACCGACGGTCTAGTGCCTGAAGAAAATCGCGTAGTAGATGATTCTCCATTAGACTCCTTTGTGGATGTAGTAATCGATGAGGTAGAAGAGAAATACCCTGACTTGGACATCTTCTCCGATGGGTTGAAAATTCATACAACCCTTGATAAAGATGCACAAGAACATATTACAACCTTGCTTAATAGCGACGATGTCATTCAATATCCAGATGAAGAATTTCAGGCAGGTATTACATTGCTTGATTCAAAAACTGGAGAGATTCGAGCAATTGGCGGAGGACGTAATCAGGAAGTGAAGCGTGGGTTTAACTATGCGACGGACTTGAGAAGACAAGCAGGTTCAACCTTTAAACCGATTGCTGCATACGGTCCAGTTATTGACAATTCACAATGGGGTACTTATCATACGTTAGTGGATGAACCACACACATATACTGGCGGTACTGCTATTAATAACTGGGATAATAGCTATAAAGGGTCAATGACAATGCGTCAGGCACTGGCTCAATCAAGAAATATACCGGCCCTAAAAGCCCTTCAAGAAGTAGGTACTGAAAAAGCCCTGGAATTTACAAATAGACTTGGATTTAACTTCAAAGATGATGAATTTTTCGAATCCGCTTCACTAGGTGCAATAGGAGTATCCCCTATTCAAATGGCAGGCGCCTATAGCGCATTCGCTAATGAAGGCTTTTACACTGAACCACATTCCGTTAAAGAAATTGAAATGCGTGATGGTACAAAGGTAAACTTACAGCCTGAAACAGAAGCAGTTATGAACGATTATACTGCATTTATGATTAGCGACATGTTGAAAACAGCAATCTCAAACGGTACTGGAACTATGGCTAATGTATCTGGATTACCAATAGCAGGTAAAACTGGAACGACTAACTATTCACAAGAAGACAAGGCGAAATACTCCGTACCAGACGGAGCAGTACCAGATGCCTGGTTTGCAGGATATACGACCAACTATACTGCAGCCATTTGGACTGGATATGAAAATAGACAAAATTATATAAAATCAAATAACTATGATCAAAAAATATCTCAATTGCTCTTTAAAAATATTATGGAACACGTCTCTCAAGGAGAGGATACAGCAGATTTCGAAATGCCAAACACAGTTGAGAAAGTGGCGATTGAACGAGGCAGCAACAAGCTGGCAAGTGAATTTACGCCAAGCGATCAAATTATTTATGAATATGCCGTGAAAGGCAATGCACCTAGTCAAGTTTCAGAGAAATATGATAAGCTCGATGCTCCTTCAGGCTTGAATGCAAGCTATGACGAAGAAGCAAACGAAATTTCTCTTTCATGGGATTATGGCGACGGCGATGGTGTTCAATTTGTTGTAACAGCCGCGATTAATGGCGGTAATGAACAAGAGATCTCGACGACTTCAGATAAAGGCTTGAAAGTAGCAAATCCTGAAGCCGGCGCTACGTATAGCTTTAAAGTCAAGGCGGTAAGAGAGGACATGACAAGCGACTCTGCCTCTGCAAGCGTAACAATACCAAGTCCTGAAGAAGAAGAAGAGGAATTACCACCTGAGGAAAACGAAGAAAATCCTGAGGATGACAACCAAGATGACCAAGACGGCGATGAAAATGGCGGTAATGGTAATGGCAACGGTAATGGCAACGGTAATGGTAATGGCAACGGTAATGGCAATGGTAATGGTAATGGTAATGGTAATGGTAATGGTAATGGCAATGGCAACGGTAATGGCAACGACGGTCCGCCAGATGGTGAGGGAAATGGCGATGAAGACGACCCAAATGCCGATGGTCAAAACAATGAGGATGGATCATAATCAAGATTATAGTAACAAAGGCTAAGAAAATACTAAATGAAAAATCGTTTGCTCTTAACAGAGCAAACGATTTTTTCATACAAAAAAACACCCTATTTTGAATGAATCAAAATAAGATGTTTGAATAACCTACTCATGCTCATCTATTAATCAAATTTTACTAGCCGCTTCAATATCCTCTATTAATTGTTTCGCTGCTTCTTTGCTTAATATGATTTTTCCATCTGCTAATGTAAGGTTATCTGGTAGAATTTCGCCAGTAATCATACATGACTTATACGATTCGTACTTCTTGAGAATGATCTTATTTTCTTCAACAAAAATTTCCAATGGATCGCCTTCTGCAATTTCCTGCGTTCTGCGCAGTTCTTTTGGAATAACGATTCTGCCTAATTCATCTACTTTACGAACAATACCTGTACTTTTCATGTGTGTCCACCTCATGTTTTCTTATTAAAATGTTATTTTTTACAATTTCTTCCCATTCGGAAATCTTTAGTAATTCAAAACAGATTATCTACTAATTTTAAAAAGTTTGCAACATAATTATTTTTTAAAAAATAGGAAAATATTAATATATTTGGCATGATATTTGCATAACCTAACTATGAACAAAAAAACGGTTAAAAATTGCCTTTTACCGCAGCAATTTTTAACCGTTTATTTTCTTAATTGACGGAGGATATACTCCTTCGCATAAAGTTTTTCCATTTCAATCATTACTTCTCCTAATTGGATAAATGATTGATATAATGATGGGCGCTTCATTATGAATGCTAATCTTTCCATCACATTTACAGGGCTAATCGCTAATGAGGCTTCAATTTTCGCTTGTATAAACTTTACTGGTTGATTATTCAGCCAGAATAAAAATTGAATACATAGAGCGATGGCCTGCTTCATTGGTTCTACAGCTTCTTCTCTTTGTCTTTTCACATAGATAGAACGAAGATGGACATGTAGAGCTTTCCATTCTTTTATAACAAGCGGAATAAAGATCTCTTGCTGTACCCATGGCTTCTCGGCTGGAAAGCCAGCATAGTATGCCGCTTCATATTTAAAATAGGGTTGTAAGCTATTCCTTTGAAAACAAAAGGCGTCCAATTCCAGCTTTTCATTAGCACCATAGAAAAGGGGGTGAATAAGCTCCTCTGCCGTATGGATGATGACTTTGTCCATTACCTGGCTACCTTTGCTTTCAGACGCTTCTTGCCCTCTCTGCAGACGTCAAGAAGCGGACATTGACTACATTGAGGATTTTGAGCTTTACAGTGATATCGTCCAAAGAAAATTAGCCTGTGATGAGTAGCTGACCATTCTTCCTCCGGCACTTTTTTCATCAGGGTTTTTTCGACTTCAAGCACCGAGTCTTTCCAACGGCAAATGGCAAGTCTTTTACTTACTCTTTCCACATGGGTATCGACGGCAATCGCCGGTATATCATAGGCAACAGAAACGACCACATTCGCCGTCTTTCTGCCAACACCTGGTAGCTTTGTAAGCTCATCGCGATCTGCTGGCACAACCCCATCGTAATCATCCAGCAGCATTCTGCAAAGCTTCTGAATGTTTTTTGATTTATTGCGATATAGTCCAATTGATCGAATATCATTTTGCAGCTCTTCAATCGATACATCAAGATAGTCTTCAGGTGTTTTATACTTTTGAAAAAGATTCTTAGTTACTTTATTGACAAGCGCGTCTGTACATTGAGCTGATAATGCAACAGCAATCACCAGCTCAAATGGATTGTCATGCAGTAGTTCACAATGGGCATCAGGAAACATCTCTGCCATTGTATCTAGGCAAAATCTAATGTCTGTTTTATTTAACAAAGCAATCACCACTTATTTTTTCTTATTGTTCAAGCCAGTTGTAGAAAGGAATTTTCTGAGAAGGTGTCTCCGTTTGTTCATTTGTTCTATTGCGTTGTGCCTGATTTTGACGGAACTTCTTCCCGTGGTTTAATGCCTGTTCTACTGTTTTTATACCATTCTTTTTCCACTCGAATAATATGCGATCAATATATCTAAAATTCAACTTTCCTGACATGACCGCTTCTCTTAATGCTGCTTTAATGATTTGCGGATCATGGTGATCATCATCCATCCATAAAGCTAGAGTTTCACATTCAAATGGTGAAAGCGGACGACCGAATTCATTTTCAAAAATCGAGTATAAATCGGTTTCATGCTGTCTATTTTTTGCTGCTTCTTCTTTTTTCTTTGAAAGAAGGAAATGATCAATTAATTTTTCCCATAACGAATCAAGACAATATTTCTCATATCGTATCCCGGCTTCAATATTCTCTTCTTTAATTTCTATAAAACCCTTTTGGATTAGTTTTCTTAAGTAGTCTGTGCATTCTGAAACAGAAATCGTCATTCTTGCTGACAAATCAGCAGGGGTAGGGAATTCATTTCCCTTCTCAATAAAGGAGATCATATGGAGAATTAATATTAATTCCTGTTCATTCAAATTCATTTCTTTGTACTGAGTCAGTAACACTCCAGGAATCGTTATATTCCCTTCCTGAAGCCATCTTAACATTGTTGTTTTTGGCATAATTGACACCTCCCTTTAAGTATATCATGAACAGCTTTATGTTTGTGAGGTGAAAAACCGGTAAGTTTTCCAACTTTAATAGGTTATAATGATAGAGTTTTTTCTATTGAAAAGCAGTTCTAACTATAGGAATCCCCTGTTTTTATATCGAAATCCTTATCCTTCTATTAATGTAATTGCATTCAATCTTCGCTTATTAAAAATGAAAAAATCCGCTCTAAGCGGATTTTCACTTGTCTCTATATTATGGATATAGACGATTTAATAAGCGAGGGAATGGAATCGTTTCCCTTACATGTTCAACACCTGTGACCCAGGCAACGGTTCTCTCGAGACCCAGCCCAAATCCTGAATGCGGAACTGAACCGTATTGACGAAGTTCAAGATACCACTTGTACGCATCTTCATCTAAATCATGCTCTTTTATACGCTGTTTAAGCAATTCAAAATCATGAATACGCTCAGATCCACCGATGATTTCTCCATATCCTTCTGGTGCGATCAAGTCCGCACATAACACAACATCTTCCCTGTTCGGGTCAGGCTGCATATAGAATGGTTTTAGTGAGGTAGGATAGTGCGTAATGAAAACTGGTTTTTCATAGCTCTCCGCAATTGCTGTTTCATGCGGTGCACCAAAGTCATCGCCCCATTCGATATCATCGAAGCCTTTTTCCTGTAAAAACTTGATGGCATCATCATAGTTGATACGAGGGAACGGTGCTTTAATTTGCTCTAGCTTAGATGTGTCGCGACCAAGCGTCTTCAGCTCAAGGCTGCAATTTTCTAACACTGATTGAACAATATAAGATACATACTCTTCTTGCACCTTCAAGTTATCTTCAAACTCATAAAATGCCATCTCTGGTTCAATCATCCAGAATTCAATTAAGTGACGGCGTGTTTTAGATTTCTCGGCACGGAATGTTGGACCAAATGAAAATACTTTTCCAAGAGCCATTGCCGCTGCTTCCATATAAAGTTGTCCACTTTGAGAAAGATATGCATCCTCGTCAAAATATTTAGTAGCAAATAACTCGGAAGTTCCCTCAGGTGCACTTCCAGTTAGGATTGGTGGGTCGACTTTAGAAAAGCCATTTTCATTAAAAAAGGCATATGTAGCACGAATGATTTCATTACGGACCTTCATGACAGCGTGCTGGCGGCGAGAACGGAGCCATAGGTGGCGGTTGTCCATTAAGAACTCAGTTCCATGTTCCTTCGGTGTAATCGGATAGTCCACTGATTCGTGAATCACTTCCACATTTGTTACAAGCAATTCATAACCAAGCGGTGAACGCTCATCCTTCTGCACTTTTCCTGTTATATAGACACTTGATTCCTGTGTGACTGATTTAGCTGCTTTAAACATTTCTTCAGATACATCTGCCTTCACGACAACCCCCTGAATGAAACCAGAACCGTCACGAAGCTGCAGGAACGCAATTTTTCCGCTTGAACGCTTATTTGCAATCCATGCCCCAATCTTTACTTCTTGATCAACATATTTATAAACTTCAGCAATAGTTGTTTTAATCAATTTAATACTCCTTCCAAAACGATTCCAAATCGAATTCAATCGCTATATATTATACCCTCCATATTACGAAAAGCGCAACCACCTTGTCCAGTATAGGAACGCAAGATAACTAAGCACTTCTCCTAACAAACCTTCTTCTTTCCTACCCAGGGAGGTGTTTATCTAACTGATACTTATATGACCCCTTTGCTATAGATCCATGTTAAAAGAGAAAGCGGCGTTCAAACCCCTCTCCCTATCAACCTAAAAGATCATCTTATTTCATTTTACTTTCAACAAAACGATGAATGCGATCGACTGCTGCTTCTAATAATTCTAGGGAAGTTGCGTAAGAGAGACGAATATTGTTCGGTGATCCAAATCCTGATCCAGGAATAACCGCAACCATCGCTTCTTCTAATAGTCCTTTTGTAAATGCATCTACATCCGCAAAACCAGTCATTTCTGCCGCTTCCTTCACATTAGGGAAGAGGTAGAATGCCCCTTGAGGTTTAATGCATGTGAAGCCTGGGATTTTGATTAATTTATCATAAATGACATTTAGACGGTTCTCAAAAGCTTCGCGCATTTCTTGAAGCATATCATCTGAACCGGCGTACGCCGCAATGGTTCCGTATTGTGAAGTTGTAGTCGGATTGGATGTACTGTGACTTGCAAGATTAGTCATTGCTTTAATAATCTCTTTGTTTCCAGCAGCATAACCGATTCTCCAGCCTGTCATTGAATGTGACTTAGATACACCGTTGATAATGATTGTCTGATTCTCCAGTTCTGGTGAAAGCTGAGCGATCGATACATGTTTATTGTCGCCATAAGTAAGTTTTTCATAGATTTCATCAGATATGATTAATACATTATGCTTTAAACATAATTCACCTAACGCCTTTAACTCATCTTCACTGTAAAGCATACCTGTTGGATTGCTTGGAGAGTTAATGATGACAGCTTTCGTTTTTTCAGTAATAGATTCCGCTAACTGATCTGGTGTAATTTTATAATCATTTTCTTCTTTTCCTTCAACATAAACTGGAACACCGCCAGCAAGTTTCACTTGTTCTGGGTAGCTTACCCAATAAGGGCTCGGAATGATGACTTCATCGCCTTCATTAACAATTACTTGAAATAATGTGTATAAAGCATGCTTCGCTCCACTTGTGACAACTATGTCTGCAGGATCTATATTCAGCCCTTGATCCTTTTTGAATTTCTTAGAAATCTCTTCTTTTAATGCAGGAAGACCAGCTGCTGCTGTATATTTTGTATGACCTTCATTCATTGATTGTACAGCTGCATCTATAATATGCTGCGGTGTATTGAAATCCGGTTCTCCTGCTCCGAGTCCAATTATATCATGCCCTTGGGCTTTAAGTTCTTTAGCTTTAGCTGTTATTGCTAATGTAGTTGATGGTGTTAAGGATTGCACGCGTTGAGCTAATTCAATTTTCATGTTCCAAGCCTCCAAATGATTCATCTAAAATATAAGAAAATCAGCGATATTTCTCTTGGTTCAGTAAGAGACTTTATAACATCGCCAGCTAAATTGGTCATACGAAATAGTAGAATACTCTTCTATTTCATTATTACAGGTTTTCTATGATTTTAAGCTTCGTTTTGCCTGTCTCAAAATCAATCATATAATAATTTAATAAATCCCCTTCGGTTCGATAAGCAATTTCCCATAAAGGAATGTTACTTTCCATGCCTATACGAATAGAAATGATTTCCTTTGGATTCTTCTCGTTTAGAAGTGTTTGTAATGCTTCTTCTTTCGTGATTCCTTCAGATTTCTTTTTAACAATTATTTTGCCATCTTTTTCAGGAACCCAGGCATATACATCTTCTCCGTCTTTTCGTTGTCCATCTAGTATATAAATCGATTCATTACCATTATATATAGTAAAACGATTAACGTCCGTTATATTCAGTTCTTCTTGCGCCCTTTTCAGCGCTTTTTCTTCAGCTTCTCTGACGGGGTCAACCGCATTAAAGTAAATTTTCACAGCAACACCAATAATGATTAATAGGGCAACTACACTTATAATGATTGTTTTTTTCATATCATCACTCTGCTTATGTACGATAGATTGTAAAAACGGCTTTATTTTGATCTTCTTGATCAAGGGCCAGTCCGAACATTAAATCCTTTTGTTTTAATGTTCTATTTAGTGAATCCACAACTTTATATAAATCAGGGCTATTCTGAACGGTAACTGTCGACAATACTTCTATCTTGCTTTCCATATCGGCTTTCCTCCTTGAAACATTACATTGCGCTGTATTCATTCTCCCCTACCAGTATAACAGTATTAGAGAAGACCTGAAATATCGGCCTTAGTTTTCGTTAAAAAAATTACTATAACCATTCATCGATGAGATCCAATGTTTCATTAATTGTTTTTCTCTCTGCTTTTACAGATGGTACCGATTGTAAAAAGGCTTTCCCATACGAGGTCGTAACGATTCTGCGGTCAAAAACAATAATTAAGCCTTTATCACTTTTCGTTCGTATGAGTCGGCCAAAGCCTTGCTTAAAACGAATGACTGCCTCTGGCAATGAGAATTCAGAGAAAGGATTGCCCCCTGCCTCTTTAATTTTCTTAGCCTTTGCTTCAGTCATTGGTTCATCAGGAGGAGAGAATGGCAGTCTAACAATAATCAGACAGGACAAATCCTCTCCAGGGATGTCTACACCTTCCCAGAAACTGCTTGTGCCTAGTAGGATTGCCTTCTCAAACCGCTGGAAGTTCCTAGTCAACCTCGAGCGGCTCCCTCCGGAAATCCCTTGCGCAAAGATTGCAAAGTCATCAAGGAATCCTGATTCTTTTATTAACTGATGGGTTTGTCTCAGCATTTCATACGAGGTAAATAAAATTAACATTCTTCCCTTTGTAGATTCAGCAATCGAAATGATTTGTTCTGATATAGAGGCTACATATTCCTCCATTGAGACTGCTTTAATATCGGGCAGATCTTCAGGAATGATTAATTTCACTTGCTTCTCATAATCAAATGGAGATTCAATCTTGATAAGCTTGCAATCTGCTTCTTCCAAACCTATTTCTTTTAGTATATATGAAAAGGAATCCTTTACCGTCATCGTTGCGGATGCGAGCACTACACTGCTCTTTTGCTGAAAGAAACGAGCGTTTAATACATTCGATACATTTATAGGTTCGCAATAAACAGTAGTTACATTCTGCATCGCTCTTAAATCTATTTCGATCCAAGTCACATGCTCATCTGAGGTCGTGATAAATAGTTCCTTAACCGTTGCGGCGACTTTCTTTAAATCTCCTACTACTGTAGCTAATTCTTCTAAAAAAGCTTTTTCATGATTTTCTAGAGAATTGATATTGTCATGGATATAATTTAACCGGGCTTCTAAAGCTTTCATTGCATCAGCAGTTAAAAAATAAAATCTCTCTGCCTTCCCTTGAAGCACCTTGTTTTCTTCATTGCTTTCATTTGAATAAAATCCTACCTTTAGACGGTTTCCGCCACTTTTCCCTTTTTTCTGCTTCTTAGCCACTTGACCAATCAAGCGGAAAAATTCATCCATCTCAAATAGCATCTCTGTCATTAGCTCGTTCATCTCAAAAGAGTGAATGAGAGAGTGCTGATTAATATCCCCTTTTTCCTCTAAAACTTTTTCCAGTTTATATAATAACTGACGGTGTTCTACTCCGCCAATTTGGCTAAGAAGCAATCTTACATTCAAATAATCAAGGCTCCGTCCAAAATGAGGACCAGCCGCTTTGACAAAGTGATGTCCTTCGTCAACAATTACATGGCTATAACTAGGCAAAATGGAATGATCATGAACAAGGTCAGTTAAAAGCATGCTATGGTTTGTGATAATTAGATGAGCTTTTTGTGCCAAAGTTCTTGCTTTATAATAAAAATCTCTTGAAATCCAAGATTTATTTTGCAGGAAGACTGTTTCATCATTTTTAATATGATTCCAATAAATTAAACCACCGCTGGATAAGTTTAATTCATCCATATCGCCGGTTTCTGTTTCAGTTAACCAGATCAATATTTGCATTTTCGTTAAGTTCGTATCATAATTTTCGTCCATGTCATTTAATGACTGAGCAAATTTCTGTAAACTAATATAATGGCTTCGTCCTTTTAATACAACAGCTTCCACTGAAAAAGGCAGCATTTTTTTTAGAAGTGGAAGATCTTTGTGAAGAAGTTGATCTTGCAGTTGTGTTGTATACGTACTGATGACGATTGTTTCGTTATTTTTCACTGCATACATCATTGATGGAATTAAATAGGCGAGAGATTTCCCAACACCTGTACCGGCTTCAATAAGCGCATGTTTTGGTTCGTTGAATGCCTCGTAGACAGAATCCATCATTAGAAATTGGCCTTCACGTACCTCAAAATGCGGAAAGGCCTTTCTAAATAAAGCTTCCTTCTTTCCTGAGTCATCTGGAAACTCCATTTGACCATCAAAGGCTGGTTTCTTGTCCTCATCCTGCCCTTTTCTAAGAGCAATGCCTTGATAAACTTCTAACTCAGCTGGTATAAAATCAATTTTACTTTCCTTCCATTGAACAAGCTCCTCTAAATAAATATCCAAGTCGCTTTTTAACCCGCCTGAAAGCTTATGTAATTGCTTTAATGTTTGCATCGGCAGTTGCTTGAGTTTTCTTTCTAAGATCAAAAGCAGCTCTGCTGTCACATATGCGTCACTGTCTGCTTGGTGCGGCCGATCATGATTGAGTCCTTGCTGTATGGCTAAATCGGAAAGTTTATAGCTATCTTCACTAGGCAGTAATATTCGCGCAAGCTCAACAGTATCTAATATCGGACCAAAAAAGCCATTGTAGCCTACCTCGATAAGCTCCTCCTGTAAGAAGGACAAATCAAACAACACATTGTGTGCAACAAAATAAGCCCCCTCTAGCATCGTTAATATCTTGGGAGCAATCTCCGCAAATGAGGGTGCATTCTTAACCATATCATCTGTTAAACCCGTCAATTCTTCTATAAAAGGCGGTATAGATTGATTGGGCTGGACTAAGGAAGAATATTGATCAGTAATTTTCCCATCTTCAATTACCACTGCTGCAAATTGTATCATTTTATCGCCCTTCCTTGGGGCGTTACCTGTTGTTTCTAAATCAATCACAACATATTTATTACTCATGGCTTTACACCTCTAACATTCTGTCAATCAAAAGGTATCATAAAAAAGGGAAAAGAGAAAGTTATCGGGCAGGTAAAATGACAATATTATTAAATTTGAATCGTATGATTCGAATTTAAGTTAGCTATTTTGAAGTTTTACATTTTAGTTGGAATAGCTCATTAGGATTATTATATTAAAAAAACGCAATAGATAATATCAAAGCACTTTATTTAACACATGATTTCCCAAGCTATTGTAAAAACTCCCCTATAGGGACACTATTTCCCCTAATTAAAATCAAAAGATAAAAAGCTGAAAAAGGATTGCTTCCTTTTTCAGCTTTTTATTAACGTTTTAAAGAATGGTCCTTGCGGGTTCAGCATGAAGAAGCTCTTGAATCACATTTCTTTCACCCATGATCGCCACTTTTGGCTGATGCGAAGCAACATTCTCTTCAGCTATAATCGCATAAGAAATGATGATAACAATGTCACCTTCCTGAACAAGTCTGGCAGCAGCCCCGTTCACACAAATGACACCGCTCCCTCTTTCTCCAGGGATAATGTATGTCTCAAACCTTTGTCCGTTATTATTGTTTACGACTTGCACCTTTTCATTTGGCAGCATACCTGCTGCATCTAATATATCTGAATCGATTGTAATGCTTCCCACATAATTAAGATTCGCTTCTGTGACTTTTGCACGATGGATTTTACCGTTCATCATTGTCCTAAACAAGACAATTCCTCCTATCTATTCGTTCGTGATGATTATATTGTCAATTAATCGGGCTTTAGAAAATTTAACTGCCAGCGCAATAATAAACCTTCCCTCCAGCTCTACTAACGTCTTCAGCTCTGGGTATGAATAGATTTCAATATAGTCTATTTCACCATCGGTTTTCTCAGCAATTTCTCCTCGAATGAATGCAATGATGCGCTCAGAGTCTTTTTCCCCTTCGCTTATCAATGTTCTCGCATTTGCCAGACTTTGATACAGAACAGGCGCCTGCTCTCTTTCTGATGCCGTTAAATGTACATTTCTCGAGCTCATCGCCAAGCCGTTCTCTTCCCTTATTGTATCTACAGAAATGATTTCAACAGGGAAGTTATAATCAGCTACCATAAGATCAATGACTGCTATTTGCTGAGCATCCTTGCGTCCAAAATAGGCTCTATCTGGCTGGGCAATGTTAAATAGCTTTGAAACAACTAATGCGACCCCATCAAAGTGCCCTGGTCTTGATTCGCCGCACAGAACATCCGTTCGATCATTGACGTTCATCAGGATAGATGGATGCTGCGGATACATTTCTCCAGCAGCCGGATAAAAGATGACATCAACATTTTTCCCTTCAGCAAGTGAATGATCACGATTAAAATCGCGGGGATATGTGCTTAAGTCTTCCTTTGGTCCGAATTGCAGCGGATTCACAAATATACTCATGATGACAAGATCGTTATCTTTTCTCGCTTGTTCAGCTAATGCAAGATGACCTTCATGCAGATAGCCCATTGTTGGAACAAGGCCAATTGATTTGCCCTGCTTTTTATGATGCAGTACAAACGCTTGCATCTCTTTTATACTCTTGATGACTTTCATTATTTACCTCCGTACAAGCTTAAAAGTTCTTCTTCTTTCATATTAAATGAGTGTTCCGATGCAGGAAATAATCCACCCTTCACTTCATTTACATAGGCCTTCAAGCCTTCTTCCATCATTTCACCACTATTTAAATAGCGCTTCACAAATTTCGGTACACGGTCAACACCGTATGTGAGAACATCATGATAGACAAGAACCTGACCATCTGCATGCGGACCAGCACCGATTCCAATAGTAGGAATACTTAATGATGCCGATACCTCCTTTGCGAGTTGTTGTGGAACGCACTCAAGTACAACAGCAAAGGCGCCAGCCTCTTCACATTTTTTGGCGTCATCAATAAGCTTTCTTGCTGCGGTTGCATCTTTCCCTTGCACCTTATAACCTCCGAGAACAGCTACTGATTGAGGTGTCAGCCCCAGGTGTGCGACAACAGGAATACCAGATCTTGTAAGCGCTTCTATTTTTTCAATTACTTCATCTCCGCCTTCAACCTTTACAGCATGTGCACCTGTCTCTTGTATAAGACTGCATGCATTCAGAAGTGTATCCTTGATGGATAGATGATAGCTCATAAATGGCATATCAACGACTATAAACGTATTTGGTGCCCCACGCTTTACAGCTTTGGCATGATGAATCATGTCACTCATTGTCACAGGAATGGTAGAATCATAACCTAATACAACCATACCAAGAGAGTCGCCGACCAATATCATATCAACCTCTGCTTTCTCTGCTTGCTTTGCTGCAGGGAAATCATATGCGGTCAACATGGCAATCTTCTCTTCATTTTTCTTCATCTTCAAGAAATCTGTCGTTTGCTTCATCTTACTTCCTCCTTTTTTAGGAAGAGGTGATAGATACAGTGACAATGAGGCTCAAAACATAAAAATCCTTCTCAAAAAGCAGAAGGATTTACAAAATTAGCCCATTATTGTGTCTCATCCCTCTGTCCTGGTCCATATTGGATCTAGGCAGATATCTGTTTTATTATTCATTTCTTTACAGGTGCAGTTCTTTCATGATACTGCCCAAGAAAAGTATAGCAAATATATGAATCCTTTGACTAGAGGAAATTCTCTCTTACCGTTTATTATTAACTGTTAATTTCTATATCTGCGGAATAAACATGGTGGGTCTTCCCAGATTGGTCTTCAATGATTAATACACCATCGTCCTTGATCCCCAGTGCTTTCCCTTCAATTGATCCAGTCAAAGTTCTGGCAATTATGTTTTTACCAATGCTGATCGCATAGCCTTCCCATAATAATTTTATAGGATAAAACCCTTTTTCCAGATATATAGTATAAAGGTTTTCCAGTTTAAGCAGAAGCACCTGAATCAATTCAGCTCTTGATACCTTTTCCCCTTTTTCAATCGAAAGTGAGGTTGCAACTTCCTTCAGCTCGTTCGGGTAATCTTCAGGTTTCTGATTCACATTGATACCGATTCCCATAATGATGGAAACAATCCGATCAGCATCAGACTGCATTTCAGTCAGAATGCCCGTAATCTTCTTGCCATTTAAGAGTACATCATTAGGCCATTTAATTTCCGGCTGCAAGCCCGTTACTTCCTCTATTGCCTGAACCACTGCAACAGCTGCGATTAATGTCAGCTGGGGTGCCTTGTGTGGAGGAAGGTTTGGGCGTAATATGATACTCAGCCACACTCCTGTATATTTTGGAGCATACCATTTGCGATCCATCCTTCCTCTTCCTGAGGACTGCTCTTCAGCAACAACAATGGTTCCTTCTACCGCCTCTTCATTCGAAAGGCGATGGGCTATCTTTTGTGTCGAATCGACCGTTTCTTCATAATAAATATGCTTGCCCAGCGTTTTTGTTTTTAGACCGAATCTGATTTCATCGGCAGTAACTTTCTCAGCAGTGCTTATGATTCTGTAGCCTTTTCGTCTGACTGCCTCGAGTTCAAATCCCTCTTTTCTCAAGTTCTCCATATGCTTCCATACTGCAGTTCTTGAGCATCCAAGTAAATCGGCAATGGCTTGTCCTGATAAATATTCGTCTTTATTATTAGTAAAAGCATCCAGCAGCTTTTTTCTCAATTCTGATTGCATTATAAAAGCCACTCCCTTATCGCATGTTTTGTATTCTCTATTTCCCTGGTAACAACTGCTTTTTCCACTCTATCAAGCTCCTCTTTTATCCAAGGGCCTGCAGGCAGGTTAAACCAGTGTATTAAGTCATTTCCTGATACATTTAAATGACTTCTATCTGTAATTGGCAGCTGCCCATAGGCTGCAGTCAGCTCATATGCTTGCTGATCACTCTTTTGACCGGTAATCACTTCATAAAGCCTATTTGCACTTATTGCTGCTTGTTCACCAGCTTGATATAAGGATATATGATTAAACTTAGCTGTTAATCTGTATTCTAACCATTCTGATAATTGATTGATATATTTCGCCTTCTTGCCAGGAAGTCTCCAGCTTCTCAAAAATGCTTTCCTTCCATCTTCCGTCATTTCAAAAACCTGTAAGAGCAAAACCCACATCTCTTCCAATGACAGCTCTGTATAATCATATTTTTCAAGCTTTAACAATTGATCCAGTCTCGAAGAAAGGTCTGGCAAGTATAAATATAAACCTGTTTCTGTTAAGCATTTCAATGCCCTTTTTCGATTTCTACCAATTAGCAGCTTATTGAACTCCGCAAGTTTTCGCTCAACAGCAATATGAGTTAATAAGCTGCCTTTTGTTTTTAAAGCCTCATATGTATGAATCTCAATTTCAAATTGCAGTTGACTATGGAATCTCAATGCCCTCATCATGCGCAACGCATCTTCTGTAAAGCGTTCCTCCGCTTTACCTACTGTTTGAATGATTTTATCTTTAATCGCTTGAACCCCGCCATACGGGTCAATAAAACGACCGTCTTTATTTAGCGCAATTGCATTCATTGTGAAGTCTCTTCGCTGTAAATCTTCGTCAAGACTTCTAATGAACTGAACCTCTGACGGCCGTCTATAATCAACATATTCGGACTCTGTCCTGAAGGTCGTTACCTCATAGGGCACCCCTTCATATAACACAATAATGGTCCCGTGCTCGATGCCTACATCAATTGTCCTATCAAAGATCGTTTTTATTTCTTCTGGTGTGGCTGAGGTTGCAATATCAATATCTGCTATGTCTTTGCCAAGAATGGAGTCCCGAACCGATCCCCCAACAAAATAGGCTTCATAGCCTGCTTGTTCAAGGTTCTGCAAGATAGGCGTCGCTTTTTGAAAAGTCATATTCATTGATCTTCACCACTTAATAATTGATTATAAATCTCTTCATATTGAGAGACAATTTTTTCAGCACTAAAAGAGTTTGAGACTGTTGCTAGAGATGCTCGCGAGAATGAACGATGAAGCGCTTCATCAGTTAAAAGCTCAAGCGCTTTTTCAGCTATCCCTTCAATATCACCGAGTTGACAGATGAATCCGTTTCTCCCGTCTGAAATGACCTCCGGAATTCCTCCTATATTTGTGCCAATACAAGGTACACCACAAGCCATTGCTTCCAGTGCCACTAGGCCAAAGCTTTCTTTCTCTGATAGCAGGAGCATGAGGTCACTGATTGAATATAATTCCTCCACATTATCCTGCTTCCCAAGAAACAGCACCCGTCCACTTAGAGATAAATCGTCTACAAGTTTGCTGACCTCATTCATCAGAGGGCCATCACCCACTAATAAAAGCCTTGCATCGGTTTTTGATGAAATATGCCCAAAAGCTCTTACAACATCCGGCACCCTTTTGACGCCTCGGAAGTTAGATACATGAATGACTACCTTCTCATCCTCACCTATTCCAAACTCTTTTTTCAGATAAGAAGAATCCTTCTTATTATAAACACGCTCATCAATGAAATTATAGACGGGCAGAATTGTTTTATCCGGCTTTATTAAATCATATGTCTGCGTTATTAATGCATTGGAAACGGCCGTCACTGCATCCGATTGCTCAATCCCAAACTTAATTGCATCTGTAAGGGAGGAGTCATAACCTAGTACAGTGATGTCTGTACCATGTAGTGTGGTTACGATTTTCACTTCCCTCCCGCTCATTTGTTTAGCCAGAATGGCACAAATCGCGTGAGGTACGGCATAATGCACATGAAGCAAATCAAGTTTTTCTCTTTTAATTACTTCTGCCATTTTACTTGCAAGAGCAATATCATAGGGTGCATATTGGAATACCGAATATTGATTAACCTCTACTTGATGATAAAAAATATTATGATACATTTTATTTAAACGAAAAGGTAAGCTCGAAGAAATAAAATGAATTTCATGTCCATTCTCCGCTAACATTTTTCCTAATTCGGTTGCGATTACACCAGAGCCGCCTACGGTTGGATAACAGGTGATGCCAATTTTTAATTTATCTTTCATATTATACTCCAAACAAATCCTTATCAATTATGATAGGTTTTTTCATTTTAAATCCTTCAGCATACTCGACGCCAGCTTGTTTCCCGAACAATCCTTCTCTTGCTTTAATCATGTCAATATATCCATTCACCAATGGGGTATCAATTGAATCTTTTGTTTTAATAAATTGACTCTTATATGCTTGCAGACTGTCTATTTTACATTGAATATGGTCGGTAACATCGATCACGAAATCAGGTTCATGAAAGCCATTAATCATGTAAAAATATGTATTTGAGACACGGTGAGCCGGGTACCCGCCTACTGCTTCGTATTTTTTTACACCTGCCGAAAAGACCGCTTCTTCAACAATGCGTGCAGCATTCCCATGGTCAGGATGACGGTCAACCTGGTAAGGAGCAAACACAACTGAAGGCTGATATTTTCTGATAACCGCTACAACTTTTTGTATATGCTCTTCATTTAAGTACAGTCCTCTATCGGGAATGTTTAATGTCTCCCTCACTTCTGCATAAAGGATTTCTGATGCCTTCTTAGCTTCCTCTTTACGCAACTCCACTGTTCCGTTTGAAGAATATTCAGCTTCTGTTAAATCACAGATTCCGACTTTCATTCCTTGCGAGCCATATTTTGCAATTGTGCCCCCCATGCCAATCTCTACATCATCAGCATGTGCGCCAATTGCCAATATATCCAGTTTAATCGAGTTCATGATGTTCTCCCTTTTCTCCGCGAACGATTTTTCTCCAAGAAAGATCACCACGTTCTAATCCTTTAATAATTACTTCTGCTGTGCCCATATTCGTCGCTAGAGGGACCGAATAAACATCACATAACCGAATTAATGCAGCAATATCGGGTTCATGCGGCTGAGCCGTTAATGGATCTCGAAAGAAAAGAACGACATCCATTTTATTATTCGCAATCATTGCACCAATTTCCTGGTCACCGCCGAAGGGACCTGATTGAAATCGATGCACTTGAAGACCTGTTTCCTGTTCAATTCTCAAGCCGGTTGTCCCTGTGGCAAAAAGCGTATGCTCTTCCAAGGTTTTAATATAGGCTGTTGCAAAGCGGACGATATCATTCTTCTTTTTATCATGTGCGATTAAAGCGATATTCATCAGTAAGCCCCCAATTAATCAATGATGTTTTCCAAACCGTATACTAATGTATCGATTTTTAAGACTGTATCAACTGCTAGTTTAACTCCTGACATAAAGGAAGCACGATTGTAAGAATCATGACGAATCGTTAATGTTTGTCCACTTGCACCAAACATTACTTGCTGATGAGCTATTAAGCCAGGCAAACGCACAGAATGGATATGCATTCCATCAAATTCTGCTCCTCTTGCACCAGCGATTGTTTCTTTCTCATCCGGATGTCCTTGCTTCTTACCTTCTCTCACTTCGGCAATCATTTCTGCTGTCTTTACGGCCGTACCTGAAGGCGCATCCAGCTTTTGATCATGATGCAATTCAATAATCTCAACATCATCAAAGAACTTTCCAGCCATTTGGGAAAACTTCATCATGAGTACCGCTCCCAATGCAAAGTTAGGTGCGATGATTGCTCCGATCCCTTTATCATGGCAAATTGATTCTAACTCCCGTAAATTCTCTTGTGAAAATCCTGTTGTGCCAACTACTGGCCGTACCCCATATTCAAGGGCAGTTTTTGTATGATGCATTCCTACTTCCGGTGTAGTCAGGTCAATAAGAACGTCAGGCTTAACCTCTTGCAAACATCCAGAAATCTCTGTAAACACGGGAGCACTTACGCCATTAAAACCATCAAAATCACTTAGTTTTCCCCCACCATTTTTATGATCCAATACAGCGACAAGCTCATATCCTTCTGTTTCTTCTATAAGTTTTACTGCTTCACTACCCATTCTTCCGCGTGGTCCGGCGATGACAATTTTGACTGTATTCATGATTGATCTTCTCCCTCTGCTATTTTAGTCCAACGATCTTTATCTCTTGTATTAAATTTGTGCATGACACCATCATGCGCCTCTGTTAAATCAATATTTAATGAATTAGCAAGGCAAATAAGAACAAAAAGCATATCTCCCATTTCCTCTTCAATCGCTTTTTCATCTTCACTATTTTTTTTCGGCTTCTCACCAAAATGATGATTCACTTCACGCGCGAGCTCACCTAATTCTTCTGTCATTCTCGCCAGCATTGCCAGCGGGCTAAAGTAGCCTTCTTTAAATTGACCTATGTATTGATCTACTTCTCTTTGCAATTCCTTCATGGATTTTTCCTCAGCCATGGTGTATCACCTCTATTGAAAAAGTATCTTGTTTTAACTATCAAATAAAATAAATGATGTACATATCCTCTTCCATGTTAGCTAAATCATTCAGTTTTTACAATAATATCCCCTCAAAAAGCTATTCTTACTTGTTTTTTTAGCGTCTTATTGCTCTTATAAGAACTATCTTATATAATTAGATACGCTTGTCTGTGTGTGATTAATAGGCATTGGAGGATCATTATGTTATCTGGTTTAAAAATTAAAAATATCATCTTTATTTTACTAGGTTCGGCTATTTTTTCCTTCGGCATTGTTCACTTCAACATGCAGAACAATTTATCTGAAGGCGGGTTTACTGGTATTACACTGCTTCTCTTCTTCCTGTTTGACTGGGACCCATCTTATACAAACTTAATACTAAATATCCCACTTTTCTTTATCGGCTGGAAGTTGCTTGGAAGAAAGGCATTTATATATACCATTATTGGAACGGTCAGCGTTTCTGTCTTTTTATGGATCTTTCAGCGCTTTCAAATCAATATGCCGCTCCAAGATGACCTTACATTAGCCGCATTATTTGCCGGGGTCTTTATCGGTATTGGATTAGGCACAATCTTTAGGTTTGGCGGAACAACAGGTGGAGTAGATATTATCGCACGACTGGTCAATAAATACGCTGGTGTCAGCATGGGTAAAACGATGTTTGTCTTTGATGCTTGTGTAATTATCGTATCTCTTATCTTCTATCTAAGCTACCCAGAAGCCATGTATACACTCGTTGCCGTCTTTGTTGGTGCTAGAGTCATTGACTTTATGCAGGAAGGCGCATACGCAGCAAGAGGAGCCATGATTATATCCGAGAAAAATGAGGAAATCTCCGCGAAGATTATGAACGAGATGGAAAGAGGCGTAACCGTCTTAAAAGGCCAAGGCTCGTTTACTAAATTAGAACGTGATGTTTTATATTGTGTAGTAGCCAAAAATGAATTAACAAGGCTTAAGGGTCTGATTAATTCAGTGGATCCTCACGCTTTCGTTACAATGACTCAAGTTCATGATGTTTTAGGCGAAGGCTTTACATTCGATGAAAATAAAAAGCCGCTTGAAAAATAACGCATAAAAAAGAAGACCTTTGTAGTAGAGGTCTTCTTTTTCCATTATGATCAATCGTTGTTTCTCATCCCTACAAACATAAGAACGAAACGAAGTAATTCAACAATAGCAATAACTGTTGCAGCAACATAAGTTAAAGCAGCTGCATTCAGCACTTTTTTTGCACTGCCTTCTTCGTCATTTCTAATTAATCCAGAACCGACCATAGAGGTCAATGCACGTGAGCTGGCATTAAATTCGACTGGCAGCGTAACAACCTGGAATAAAACAGCAGCTGCGAAGAAGATAATACCTAACAGAAGCATGTTTGTAGATGCAAACAGCATGCCCGCAAGGATAAAAAAGAAAGAAAACTTTGATCCGGCATTGGCTACAGGAACGAGTTTATGGCGAACGCGCAAGAAAGCATAATCCTCTGCATCCTGAACCGCGTGTCCTACTTCATGAGTAGCTACAGATACAGCAGCGATAGAAGAACCATAATAGTTGTTCTCAGATAAGCGAACGACCTTTGAACTTGGATCATAATGGTCGGATAACTGTCCTTTTACCGGTTCAATGGATACATTATATAAGCCATTCTCATCCAAGACTTTTCTGGCCGCCTGAGCACCAGTCATGCCTGAAGAAGCAGGAATCTTTAAATGCTTATTATACGTATTCTTTAAATACATTTGTATGATAATCGGCAACGCCATGATGATGATAAAATAAATCAAAAACGTCATAAAAAATTGACCTCCTAAAAGATAAAAAAATAAGTTTCCCTCTTTATTATCCCCGATATCAGAAAATTCAAGTAATTCCTTAAACTTCCATAAAGATAATAATGCTGTTAGAACTAGCAGGCACACTCCCACATGAATATTAGGACAGGTGTTTACCACAACCTGACAAAATTCATTGTTTTGATCGGATTTTATAATTTGGGGAATTAAAAAACACCAGCGGATTTTTTATTGTTATGCTCAATCCTGCTGCTTTATAAACGCGGCCTGAGATATAACACGATACATTGTCATAAAATAAGTTTATCAATTGACTTAATCGGCTATATGCTTTCAATATACACGAGGACACAAAAGAGATAACATTTTGCCCTAATCACTTTGCAAGTGATTAGGATAGGCTCAGCCTAAAAGCAAGATATCAATCAACTGAGCCGGGAGTATTTCCCTCTATATTGCATATTAAATCTGAAACCCCCCTATCTCTAAAATAAATATTCTTTTGCATCAAATCATTTCCCTTAAAGAATGAAGTGATGAGAAAGAAATATTTATATAGCTTTGTTCCTATTTTACCTTGTTTACATAGGGGAGTTCAAACATTTAGCTTTCACTCTTTTTTTCTTTTTTCTTATCTCCTTTATATTTTCTCCAGCCAACATAAGATAATGTAAGAATGATGATACTGCCAGTAGAAATAATAACCCACCAAAGTGAAGGATCAGCTTCATCTTCCGAAACCTCATCAAAAATCATTTGCAAGTCTGAATCCAGGGACTCAAGCTCTTCCTGACTCTCCACTTTCTCCAACACTTGTGATCGATATTTATCGATAAAGGTGACCCTTGCATCTAATTGCTGCATCCGGTCAGGTTCAACATCTATTTTCAAACTTGGATAGATAATGTCATACAATGCTAAAAAGGAATTTAAATTCGCATGAAAATTCTCTCGATCCCCCGCCTGTACTGACTCCTTGACATTTCCAAGCACAGACATTACCGGAGCTTTCATTTCAGTCCACATCGGCTGATATGACGAAGAAAGTGTATCCATAACTAAGCGGAATTTGATCACACTGTTTAAGCGTTCATCATGATTCATCGATACGCTCGCTGCAGCTTGTACAGCTTCATTATGCGACGCAGTCAGCACTCTAAGCTCATCCATTGTGAGAAGGTTATTCGTCCCCGTTACAACCACAAATTGATCAGAGAAATACTGTAACAGCTTTTTTGCATCCTCATATCGATGGAGCTTGACCATTTGAAGTGCTTCATCAGAAATCTGATCTAATTTTTCAAGTGATGAGTTATTTTTATCTGCATTCGCCATATACGGAAAAACACAGGCTAATACGAGTAAAATGACCAATAATCTAACTTTCATACCTACTTGTCCCCCCTCAAATTACTATTAAAAATGTATGTGAGGGTGGACAAGGTTAGACCATGAATATTATTTTAGGTGTTTTATTTCCCATTGTGTAAATATAGAACAGTTCCATACCATTTTTCAAGACAGATACAAAACGAGAACATTCATTTGCAATGATTCTTATCTTTACTTCTGTAAGATCAACCCCTTTTATCTTATTAAGATGCTTCACTATCTATTGATTTAGCAAAAATTGAGCATTATGTATAAAAAAAGCCAACAAAGGTTGGCATTTTTCATCGTCCTTCCGGAATAATGATTGGATTGACTTCACTTTGACCTTTTCCGCCCCCGTTATAATACTGAGGTACTTTACCCGGCAATAACAAATCACCTATTTTTACTGAGTTGGACACTTCAATATTACGTTCCATCAGTGGAATAATTACTTTCATTTGCACATTTATTTTCACGTAAATCTCGATAAATGTATTGTTAATTCCCGTCTCAATTACCTTTGTTTCAACATTAGAAACAACATCGCCAAGAAATTCAAAACGTATGGGCACTTTAGGACCGAAGTTTGAAAAGAGCGTAATTTTTGTTGCCATTCCAAGTGGAATAGCATAAATAATTCCGCCTTCTGACCGCGAAGCATCAAAATCAATAAATTCGTCGTTCTTAAAAGCTTCCAGCTCCTCGAGATCACCCTTCTCCACTAGGTTCAAATATTCTTGAACTCTAAGTGTCGTTTCTGAAATCACACGATTATATATTTGGGGATTTGTGCTATAACTTGTTTCCTCCCCTTCGCCATGCTTAATAATCAATTCTCTTACATCTATATTTTCAGAGATTTCCTTTGCTATTGCATCATTGATTGCTTGTGCAGAAAATTGCCTTGCTCTTGTTTCTGCGATATCTATTAATACCGGTTCTATATTCTTATTGATTATAAGCACACCTGATAAGGTAAGAAGGGTAAAAACAATAAAAGTAATGAGCATCACATATTTAAACGGTAGCGGGCCTTTTAACGGCCTTCTTATTCTCCTTCTCTTCACTCTAGCGCCCTCCCTTTGTACAATATATGTTTGTACAGGGAAAATAAAACAGCTTTCGAATGCGATTAGTTAGGAAGGTTTAAAGAAAATCGATTCTTCCGTAAGCAAAGATAATAAGTAATGGCAATTGAAAAGATGCTTAACCAGAACGTAAAATAACCAATCTGCGGCATATACGCATCCAGCATTGAATAACGAGGCATCATAAAGAATACATAATCAATGACATCATTATGCAGCGTCCAAATAGCAGCCACCACAAGATGCCATAGTTTCAATCGATAAAACGGGGCATAAAGCACCCCTTGCACCGCCATTGCTCCATGAGAAATTATGAGCATCAACGCAGCTGGATCAGCGTCACCTGTCACATTAATTACAAGCAAGTTCATCACTACTGCCCAAACACCATACTTTACCAGCGTGACGATGGCCAGCGCTTCCAATAACGGCCAATTTTTCCCCAGTAAAAACGCAAGTAAAACAAACACAAAAAAAAGACTGGCTGTTGGACTATCAGGTACAAAAGGTAAAAAGATTGGCGGAGTGTCAATCAACTGCCACTTATACCAATAGTAGCCATATACAGTACCAACCGTGTTAATAATTAGTAATAAGAGAAGCACTGTTCGATTTCCCAGAATGGGATAGATCCATTTCATTATTTATCCTCACCATAATATTAATTATTTTTGATTCTTCTTGCTTGGGGAATGCCTTAATCTATCTTGAATATACGAGATTTAAACAATATCAGATAGGGTCGCACCATTCCATTTTATAATCTTCGAAGTTCTGGGTTTAGCATTCGTATAAAAAAGAAGCTGACTTGCGGTCAGCTTCTTTGGTTTTATTCACTTTCAATACTTGAAATAAATTCTACAACTTTGTTAAGCTCTTCATCAGTACCTGTAAAGATACCCGCAGGCATAGCTCCTCTACCGTTTACGATAACGTCATGAATTTCTTCAGGACTTAAATCAACTTCGACAAGTGCCGGTGCACCAGCACCACCCTGCAGTTCATTACCATGACAAGTCAAACATGTGTTAGCTTCCATAAGCTTATAGCCTTCTGCTTCTGTATCAATCTCGGCATCTGCAACAATCTTACCTTGTTGAGCAGCCGCTTCCCAGTCATGGTGAGCAACTGATTCCCAAGTTAGGAATGTTACGCCTGCGATTGCCAATAGCATAAAGCCTGTCGCAAAAGGACGTTTTGATGGTTTTCGCTCAGGTCCGCGATCTAGGAATGGAGCAAGTAACAACGCACCAAATACTAAACCTGGAATAATGAAAGCACCAATTGCATTGTATGGTCCAGATGCGTAAGTATATTTAAGCAATTGATATAAGAATAAGAAATACCAGTCTGGCAGCGGAATATAAGCAGTGTCACTTGGGTCCGCAATTTTTTCTAATGGAGGCTCATGAGCAATTGTTAAACATAAAAACCCGATAAGGAAAACAGCACCAACCATCCATTCCTTTAATAGGAAGTTCGGCCAGAAAGCTTCTGTTTTGCCTGGATATTCCGAATAGTCTTTCGGAATGAAGGTTTTTTGTTCAGCAGAAACACGTGAATCTCCTACGAATTTCATACCTTTTCCACGATGCATATAGCAATTCCCCTCCTTCTTCTAAGAGATCATCTTACAATGGTCCAGAAATACCTTGTTTACGAATCATAATGAAATGGGCAGCCATTAAGGCAAATAGTGCAGCTGGCAAGAAGAATACATGAATCGCAAAGAAACGTGTAATCGTCTGTGCACCAACAATGCTAGAATCACCAGCAATAAGAATTTTTAAGTAATCTCCTATAAGCGGTGTTGATTCAATAATCTGCATTGTAACTTTTGTTGCGAATAACGCCTTCATATCCCATGGTAACAAGTATCCAGTTAACCCAAGAGCAAGCATGACGAAGAAAATAAGAACACCGACAATCCAGTTTAACTCACGCGGTTTCTTGTATGCGCCCTGGAAGAATACACGTAAAGTATGTAAAAACATCATAACAATTACTAAGCTTGCGCCCCAGTGGTGCATTCCACGGACTATTTGTCCAAACGCTACATGGTTTTGCAAGTAATAAACTGATTCCCATGCATTTTTGATATCCGGTACATAGTACATAGTTAAGAACATACCAGATAAAATTTGAATTACGGTAACAAAGAACGTTAGACCTCCGAAGCAGTATACAAACGCAGAAAAGTGATGCGCTGGATTTACGTGCTCTGGTACTTCATGGTCTGCTATATCGCGCCAAATTGGTGTAATATCTAAACGTTCATCTACCCAATCATAAATTTTATTGAACAATTATTACGCCTCCTTAGCGCGGTTCTGCTTTACCTAAATATAAGAACCCGTCTACTTCTTTAAATGAAAATACGTCTAATGGTGCAATTGGTGGAGTACCTGGTACGTTCATACCGTCTTTTTTATAAAGACCTCCATGACATGGACAATAAAAATGATCAGGATTCGATTTATCTGAATCCCAGTTAACTACGCAGCCTAAATGCTTACAAACTGGTGATAAGGCAACGATTTCGCCTTTGTCATCTTTGTAAACCCATGCGGTTCCAGATTCTTCTGAAGTATACCATGCATCAACTTGCTCAAACGTGTAATCAACCCTCGTAGGCTCTGTTGTGATTTCATCAATTTTTTGTTTCGTCGGGATAAAATCGCTTTCACCTTTTGCCTGCAGGACAGGATCGACTGCAAAACGCACCATCGGCATTAACATACCAGCTGCCATGAAACCGCCTACACCAGTAAGTGTGTAGTTTAGGAATTGACGTCTTGAAACACGATTTTTGCTCATACTTTTCCCCCCTCTATTATGAAGTTGAGTCCAACGGACATAGTTCAACACAATATAAAACTAGGACATACCAATGATATATCAATCTTTATTGAAGGTCAATATAATCCTGTAATGAATCATGGAAACTGTGTGACTAATATGACTCTTCAATCATTGTTTTGCCACTTTTTAACAAATAAATTCAACAGTTGTTTCACTTGATCTTCTAGAATTGAATTTTTATATTGGTCATCCATTGTTTCTAGCGGAATGGAAGGCATCCAAATGAGACTGCCATTTAGTTTCTCTTCTACAGTCTTCCAATCACTATCAGAAGTTATGTAAAAAATATGTTTAAATCCTTGAGAATTTAATTCATCTTCCCATTGCTGCACATCAGCGATAAGCTTGTCCTCAGTAACAGACTTTAAATAAGAGATTCCCGGCAGCATTAATAACCTACCTTTGAATTGCTTCTCTAATTGTCCGCTTAGCAAGCTAATAAACTCAGTCATTGCTACCGTTTGTTTAATATCCTCTCCAAATGAAACCGGTAAGAGAGGGATAACGACTGTATCAATATATTCTTTCTCTTTTATAAACAACTGAATATCCTGTGTATTCCACTTCATCCTATTCACTCCAATAACGTAAAATATTCCTTTTTATCATACCATGATACCCGCTGTCCTTCAAAAAGAGTCTGGCAATTTATTTTCTTTTTGAACAAATAGATTGAATAGGCTCACTAAAAATAACCAAACAAAAAGCCTGCTATAAAAGCAAGCTCCTAATTTTGCTGTAATTGATTTAATCTTTCGCTCAACATAGTAAAGGCTTCTTTGTCTAGTTGATCCAGCGCCTCATCGATTTCCTTTAAGAGCTTCTCTCTTTGAAACTTTTCTAAGCTTTCGGAAAGGAATTTTTCGGCAATGAGACGATCCTTTTCACTGATCCGCAGAGTTTTAGGCATAAACGGGTTTTCTTCCAATACAGCGGCATACTGATGCGCTTTGTTCGATGCATGAAAGTTTAGCTGGATAAAAATCTCCTCGTCACGATTTAAGCGAATATCATGGAAGGATTTCTCCGCATCTGTAGTCATTACATTTTCTTTGTAAAAGCGAAAAGGCGCTTCATCAACACAGTGGGTTGACATGATCAAGCCTCGCGGACAATATTGTGCCTGTTCTACAAAATGAACCTTTTCCATCAGCTGGTCGTGACTCATTAAATAATTTAAGATCCAGACACATTCTCTTCTCTTTAATTGATAATGATTAAGAAACCAACGAATAAAATCTTTTTTCTCATTGACAGATACAGGGGCCGTCATATTAGATTCCCTCCTCTGATGCAGCCTTAAAATAGATTAATCAGCTTTTCAGGGGACTTTTAGAAAATGATAGATTATGTTTTAATTCTAGTTTAGTTTTCGTCTAAAAGCCGCTGCAGTACATCCTGATATTCATCGTTGTTTGGTTCCATTGATATGAGCTCAGTAAAAACTTCGGCAGCCTCCTTCCTTTTTCCTTCTTCCATTAGAAAATATCCATAGTCGGCTAAGAAATCCGGCTGCTGTTTAAAGTAAGTATATGCTTGCTGATATTTGTTTAATGCCTGGGAATATTCTTCAAGGTGTTGATAGCTGACCGCTGCATCCCATAAAAGCTGGGGTTCAGCTGCATCCAAATTGTTCATCATATCAACAATTTCAATAATGTCATCGTATTTTTCCTGATTTAAAAATATTTTATTTAGCAACATGGCCGCTTCCATATATTCCGGATCAATAGCAAGTGCCTCTCGTAGTAATTCCACAGCCATTCCCTCATCCGCTTTTTTAAGTGACAGCTTCCCGCCATAAAAGTAGAGCTCTTTATTAAACTCGTCTTGCTTAATTCCCAGCTTTACTGTATTTATAGCATTTTCTACATCTTCTTCCCGTTCGTAGGCTTTAGCTAAATTGATATATAGGGAATGAAATTCAGGGTCAATATCCTTTAGCTCATTGAACTTTTCAATAGCCACACGGTTATAGCCTGCTTGCAGCGCAGTAAATGCATAACTAAATAATGTATGAATCTCCAGCTTATCGTCGAGCGCTTTTTCATAATAAGAGAGCGCTTCTTCAAATGCGCCTCCAGCACTTAAGCTCTCAGCCAGCCGTTGATTGATATTTACACCGCCAATGACTTCCTCCTGCTTCAATACCAATTCATATGCCCTAATCGCCTCTAAGAACTTTCCTTGCTCGGCAAAGAGCTCGCCTAAAGCGAAATCTATGATAGGCTCTTTCGGAAGGATTTTCTTTGCTTGAAGCAGTTTTTTTTCACTGACTTCATATAAACCTTCCATTTGATATAAATCAGCAAGCAGTAAAAGTGCTTGTGGAAAGCTTCCATCCTGGTCTTTTATTTTCTCAAGTGAAAGCATTGCTTCCTCTTCCTGTCCCAAGTCAATTAATGTTTCAGCAAGTAAAACGAGGAGCTCTCCTTCTTCTGGATAAGATTCAAGCAGTCTTTCGAACAGGACCTTCGCTTCTTC
Organism: Cytobacillus purgationiresistens; assembly: GCF_030813235.1. Classification (GTDB taxonomy): domain Bacteria; phylum Bacillota; class Bacilli; order Bacillales; family Cytobacillaceae; genus Cytobacillus; species Cytobacillus purgationiresistens. The sequence continues at coordinate 74,512 of NZ_JAUSUB010000012.1, forward strand.
AAGAAAACCAAACTGCATGAGCTCTTCTCCCAGCAAGAACCTCTCTTCATGTGTCCCGCTTAGCAGTACTTCATTATATTTCTGCAAGGCCTCTTCATGAAGACCATTTTCTAATAAGGTAATGATTTTTTTTACTTTATCCATTATAAAATCCTTTCAAGGGCTAGTCTGCTAATTGATAGTATGATGGTGTCTTGATCATTACATACTCCCCAGACCCCGGTTTGAATGATAAATCATCTCCGGCTCTAATCACTCTACCTTTATGAACAGAGATAATGAGCCTCTCACTATGATAACGATATAACTCTAATTCTTCAATTTTTGTGATTTCCCTGCTCTTTAAATAAAAATTATATGAAAGTTCAAAACCATGGTGCAAATGAGACTTGAATGGAAAAATGCCAATTTTCGCTTGGGTGCTATATGTGAGCGGCAAGCCATCCTCAAGCTCTTCTTTAACAGAAGGCAGACGATGAGCCTCCATTAACTGTACCCATTTCTTGCTTTGCAGCATTCGCTCCTTTGGATCTTCAGCAGTGAAAATAGGAATAAGAGGGCTGTTGTAAGGAAAAAGTGCTTCACGCACCCATCCCCAAGGAACCGCCTCGAGCTCTTCTACATCTTTGATCTCAACAAAAATGGCAGGAATCTTTTCATGTTTGCTTTGCAATATAAAGCTTTGCTTTAATAACCGAACCGGAATTTGTACTCCAATAATATAATCAACTGGGCAGTTTAGCAAATTTGTTCTCATCTTCATAAGCTCGTCATGCAACTGATGCTCATAATTAATTGCTACTGTGGTTAAGAACGTCATGCAACCTTTCAATATCATTTCTTCAATATAAAACGCTTTTCCTTCCTTGACCGTCTGGTGAATCGGAAAGTCTTTAATATACCGTACATGTGAGGGAGTCATGATATAGGATGAAGCATCCATTCTCATATACCGATACATCGGAAATGCATCTCTCACTGAAGAAATTCGACCGTTTTCAATTAAAAAAGAGGAAACAGTCTGAATGCCATTTTTTAATACATTTGCATTTTCTATAATATAAGTCATAAAACCACCCTTTTTTTAGTCTTATGACAAGCTATGAGGGCAAAAAGATTTTATGAACTTTTTTTAGTGTTGTAGGTTGGATTTTGGATTGGGAGTGCTGGGGTTTTTATTTATTTCCTATAGGCTGCTAGTTTCTAGTGGCTGCACTCGCTTTTCTCGCCGTTCCCTTATTGCTTCACCTGCTCACCAACATCCAAATCAAAATCGGCCTCCAATATAGGAGACCGATTTTGATTTACATTAAGCTTTCTAAGTGGGCGAAAAAATTCGGGTATGAGACGGATATGGCTTCTTCTTTCTCAAGCAACACTTTGTCGCTGCATATGGCTGCAGCAATAGCGAGCATCATGCCAATACGATGATCCCCATGACTCGAGACTGTGCTGCCGCCTTTTAGCTTGGTTTTGCCTTTTATGATCATTCCGTCTGGTGTAGCTTCAATCTGCGCACCTAGTTTCTTCAGTTCATTTACAACTGTATCGATACGGTTTGTCTCTTTTACCTTTAGTTCCTCTGCATCCTTAATCACCGTTGTTCCTTCTGCTTGGGTCGCTAACAGGGCGATGATAGGGATTTCATCTATTAATCTTGGGATGATCGTCCCTGACACAACAGTTGCCTTTAAAGAGGATGATCTTACGATGATATCCCCTACTGGCTCTTTATCCACATCAGTTGTTGTCGGGATGATGTCGAAGTCTGCTCCCATTGCAGACATTACATCGATAATGCCCGATCTTGTAGAATTAAGGCCAACATTTTTCAAGTGAATTTCACTATTTGGGATGATTGCGCCAGCAACCAGGAAAAATGCCGCAGATGAAATATCACCTGGAACATAAATGTCTGTTGCCGTTAGGGATTGTCCGCCATCGATTGAGATGGATCCCTCATTTACATTCACCGTTCCACCGAAAGCACGGATCATTCTTTCTGTATGGTCTCTCGTTTTTTCCGGTTCAATAATAGTTGTTTTCCCTTCTGCCTGAAGGCCAGCAAACAATAGGGCCGATTTCACTTGAGCACTTGCAACAGGAAGCTCATAGACTGCTCCCTTTAGCTGTCTCCCAGCTACTGATAGCGGTGTAAACTCTCCATTATTCCTGCCGTTTATAACAGCTCCAAATTGCGCTAGCGGCTTAGTCACTCTTGTCATTGGCCGTTTAGCTATCGATTCGTCGCCAAGCAATACTGAATGAAAGGGGCGCCCAGAAAGAATCCCCATAATTAAACGTATTGTCGTACCGGAATTACCTACATCCAAAATGTCTGAAGGCTCCATCAAGCCATCGAATCCCTTGCCATGGACTATCACTTCACCATCCTTTTGTTCTATTTGAACGCCAAGCTTTCGAAAACATTCAATCGTGCTTAGACAATCCTCGCCTAATAAAAAATTTGCAACAACTGTTTTTCCTTCTGCAATTGCACCGAACATAATGGATCGATGGGAAATAGACTTGTCCCCAGGTATAGATATTTCACCCCGAAGATTGGATAAGCCAGTCTGTAAGTTTTTAAGCTCCATATAAACACCTTCTCTTCAATTAGTTTCTATCATTATCATCTTACATTCCAATCGTTTGGTCAAAGTTTGTATGGTTTTGAATGCAGTCCATCGCCCGATCCCGATCTTCCTCCGTTTGAAAGCTAATAACAAGCACTCCATTAATTTCTTCTCTTGTCTCACGAATGCTAATATTCGTTATACTTATTTTCTCTTTAGCTAAATAGCCTGTTATTTCGGAAATCACACCTGGATAATCTGGAACATCAACAAATAAATCATAAAATGCAGGGATTGCCCCTTTTTGTTTTTGTGGTAATTCATCTCTAAACTGCTTCGCACCTAAAAAATAGGAAAAAATATCGTCTTTGTCTGCCATTTGCAATAGCGATTTCACTCGCTCCATTTCTACTTGCCAATCCTCTAACAAGGAAAGCAGCACATCGTTATTATGAATTAGAATATCACGCCACATTTCCGGGCTGCTTGAGGCAATCCGTGTAATATCTCTGAACCCGCCCGCTGCAAGCCTTGGAATCAATTTTTGCGACTCACTGCTTTTTTCAGCTTGGTGAACGAGGGAGGCTGCAATGATATGAGGAAAATGACTAATGACACCAGTTAAATGATCATGTTCATCTGGTGTGACCGTTATAAAACGCGCATTCGTACCCGCTAACCATCGCTGTAATGTCGCTATTGCTTCTTCAGGAATATGTGCCTCTGGTGTTAAAAGATAGAAGGCATTCTCAAATAGGATAGCTTTTGCTGCTTGCACGCCGCTTTTATGAGAACCCGCCATCGGATGACCCCCGATAAATACATTGCCGCTTTCCTTCAATCCAGCAGCCATTTTTACTATTTCCTTCTTAGTACTCCCTGCATCCGAAATGATGACATTATTTTTTAGATTCATTTTTGGTAAGGAAGCTAATATCCTGCCTGTTTCATTTACTGGCGCAGCAATTAATATGAGGTCTGCTGTTTCAGCACCTTCCTTAATCGATGATACGGTTTCATCAACGACACCGAGCATTTTACCTAATCTTGCCTGTTCGTCATTAATGTCATAGCCAACCAATACACTGTCTTGATGCAATTTTTTTATGGATAGTGCCAGGGAACCTCCGATTAGACCTAAGCCGATAATAAATACGCGGCCTCTCACAACACTTCACCCTCTTATAAGAAAAGCACCTAGCGCCTTGCTCACTCCCACAAGCATAAGATGAGCCTCCCGGAAATGTTTCTGGGAGGGTTTCCTAGACCGCCCGTGGGGGCAGGCAATGGAGCTAGACACTTTCCTAACTTATAATTTTTTCTTACTTATCGTATAAAAAAATAATTTCAGAGGTTTTTTTAACCTCTGAAATGTTATGAATCATTCATATTTCCGTTTATTGCAAAATTACTAAGATAAAGATGCCCGCTCACGAATGAATTGTTTCATCATCTTAATTAAACCTTCATTTTGCTCACGAGATCCTACCGTCACACGCACACCTGTTGGAAATCCAAGCACTTTACCAGAACGGACAATATAGCCACGTTCCAATAAGTATTGAAACACTTCGTTACCGTCCACGTTAAAATCAATTAGAATGAAATTGCCTTGTGAAGGGAAATACTTAAGCCCTTCTTCATCACAAAATTGATAATACTGGGTTAAGCCCTCTTGATTGGCTTGGCGGCATGTTTCTATGAATTCTTTATCATTCAAAGCCTGAATGGCCACAACTTGCGCAAAGCGATTGGCATTAAAAGGTTCCCTCACCGGTTCCATAGCTCTGATAAGCTCAGGTTGGCCAATCCCATAACCGATCCTTAGGCTCGCAAGTCCATAAATCTTTGAAAAAGTCCTCAATGCAATTACGTTAGGAAAGTCTTTTACAAGCTCAACTGAATTATGAAAGTCATTCACTGTTACATATTCACAATAAGCCTCATCCAGCACGACCAATACATCCTCAGGAACCTGATTGATAAAAAGCCGTAGATCCTGATCGGGGATATAAGTACCAGTAGGATTATTGGGACTGCAAAGCCAGACAATCGCCGTCTTTTCATCAATCGCTGCTAGCATTGCTTGTAAATCATGCTGTGCATCGACTAACGGGATTTCCCGCACTTCAGCCCCCTCAATGATTGCATTATGCTTATATTGAGGAAAAGTTGGTGCAGGCATTACTGTGTTTGTACCAGGCCCTAAAAGTGCTCTCGATAGCATCATAATTGTTTCATCCGAACCGTTGCCAAAGATGATTTGTTCTGGAGCAACTTTTAAATCTTCAGCTACTGCATTACGTAAATTTGTAGCGTAACCATCAGGATATAAAGAGAAGAAGGATGATGGCTGATTGATTGCAGCGGTCGCGTTCGGTGAGCAGCCAAACGGATTCTCGTTAGAAGCCAATTTTATGATCTCATTTAAACCATATTGCTTCTTCACTTCTTCAATCGATTTTCCCGGCTGGTATGGTGTTAAGTTCAAAAGCTGCTCTTTCCACTTCATTTCTAATCCCCACTTCCATATTCTTTTTCCTTATCGTCACTTAAGAATTAAGATCTTGTTTTCATTTCTTGTTCTTGTTGTAAATCGGGTCGCAAAGACACTGCTTCACGCAAATAAATATGACAGACTTCCTCTTGAGGAATGCTAGTATTTACGTGCATCATCACCCTCACACATTTAGGGAGCGAAGAGGGAACTGGAATTTCCCTCATGCACATAACAGGAACAAATGTCCACCCAGATATGGATCGCATGGCTTTAGCAGGAAATGCAGAGGATAAATCTTCTGTAACTGAAATAAAAACCGATGCGACGGAATCCGGAATGATTCGATTTTCTTTAATCATCTCTCTAACTAATAGCTCAGTTGCTTCAACAATCTCTTGTTCTTCATTTTGACTAACAGTAATAGCCCCTCTCATCCCTCGAATCACGTTTATCCCCCCTTGTTACATCAAAATCTTGCAAGTTCTTCTAAGATTTCTTCATCAGAAACTTCATGTATTTCCGGGTTTCCTATTTCCTTTAGTAAAATAAAATTCACCTTTTGGCCAATAGATTTCTTATCCTGCTTCATCCGCTCTAACAGGTTTTTGTGATCCACATTTTTAGGAATGGTTGTTTCATAACCAAGAAGAGTCAACCACTTCTTGAAATCATCAATATTAAAGGATAGGTCCAGCTTTCTCTGACTAAGATAAAGGGCAAATATCATGCCTACAGCAACGGACTCTCCATGTGTCCAGCCGCCATAGCCCATTTCTGCTTCAATAGCATGCCCGAGCGTGTGACCAAAATTTAAATATGCTCGAATACCTTGTTCTGTTTCATCAACAGAGACAAACTCTCCTTTTATTTCAATGCCTCTTTGTAAAAATGCCTCCAAGTCTGCAGTAGATAAGTCTGTCAGAGAATGAAGACGATCTCTCAAATGGGCATAGAATAAAATATCATGAATGAGGCCATGCTTGATGACCTCAGCAAAACCAGATCTTTTCTCTTTTAAAGGCAAGGATGCCAAAAATTCCAAATCATAAAAAACGGCTTCGGGCTGATGGAAGGCGCCAATCATATTTTTCCCTTTTGGGTGATTGATGGCAACCTTTCCACCGACCGCACTATCATGCGCCAGGATCGTTGTTGGCACTTGAATGAAGCGAATGCCTCTCATATAGGTGGCAGCAACAAAACCGGCTAAATCACCAATAGCTCCCCCACCAAGTGCAAGAATCAATGATTTTCTATCAAGCTTTTCCGCTAATAAGAAGCTCATTACTTCATAATATACGTCGAAGGTTTTAGCTTGTTCACCACTCGGAACTTTGCACACTGATAATTCAAAGCCTGAGAGCGCAGATTGAAAATGCTCAAGATAAAGATCGGCAACTGCTGTATCGACAATGATGCTAATGTTTGTAATCCCTGGCATGTCTGTCAATAAAAATTTATTCAACTGATGAATGGCTCCGCTCCCTATAAAGACCGGATAATCCTTTGAGGATGTTGAAATTTTAACCGTTTGCATTAAAAATCCCTCGCAAAAGATCTTTGTTCTTCAACTGAAGCCTTCAATGCTTCAAATCTGTCAGCATAGAATTGATCAAGAATGGCTGTCGCAAGTTCCCATGCAATGGCATGTTCTGCTACTACTGCTGCTGCTGGCACCGCACAACTATCAGAACGCTCAATGCTTGCTGTAAATGGTTCCTTTGTTTCAATATCCACACTTTCAAGCGGCTTATAAAGAGTCGGTATAGGTTTCATAACGCCTCTCACCACAATTGGCATACCTGAAGTCATTCCACCCTCAAACCCACCAAGGCGATTGGTTTTTCTGTAATAGCCTTCCTTGTCATTCCATGCAATTTCATCATGAACTTGACTTCCCGGCTTTTTCGCGGCTTCAAAACCGATACCAAATTCCACGCCTTTAAAAGCATTTATGCTTATGATTGCGCTTGCTAGCTTAGCATCAAGCTTTCGGTCATAGTGGACATAGCTTCCAACACCTGGAGGCATTCCTTCCACTACGACTTCCACTATTCCGCCGATTGAATCCCCATTCTTTTTCGCATCATCAATGGCATCCATCATTTTTTGTGCAGCTTCTGCATCCAAACAACGGACTGGTGACTCTTCTGTAATATCCCTTAATTCTTCAAGCGAATTATACTCCCGCTTATTTGAGACGATTCCACCGATTTCAACAACATGCCCTACAACTTCAATCCCTAATAATGATAGCAATTTTTTCGCTACTGCTCCCGCAGCAACGCGAACTGTCGTTTCCCTTGCTGATGAACGTTCAAGTACATTTCTCATATCTCTATGTCCATATTTTAAAGCACCATTTAAATCTGCATGACCAGGTCGCGGACGAGAAATTTTCCTTTTAACCTCATCCAGTTCCTCTTGCTCAAGTGGACCCTGGCCCATAATTTTAGTCCAGTGCTTCCAATCATCATTTTGAACAACGAGTCCAACAGGTGATCCTAAAGTGTAACCATGTCTCACTCCACCTGTAATCTGAACAGTATCCTTTTCAATTTGCATTCTTCTGCCCCTGCCGTGTCCTTTTTGTCGTCTGGCAAGTGCATGATTAATATCTGAATCAAGCAGCGGCATCCCCGCTGGCAGCCCCTCTATAATTGTAGTAAGCTGCGGTCCATGTGATTCTCCTGAAGTTAAATATCTCAATTCTCTTTCCCCCTTCAACTCATTAAAGGATTATGTACCAATATAACATATGAAAACATATAAACAAAGTGAAAATTTTAAAAACATATAATTATTTTCTCAATAAACTGGAATGATTCCCAATGATAGATCCCTTTATTGAAAGCATATTACCCAACAATTAATTGACATATTCATCACTATTCGAAAATACTTTTTTATAGAAAAAAGATTGACCATTTTGCAGCTCGAAGATAGCTGGGTTAAAAATTTGCTCCGTGCTCCCAACAAAGAGGTAGCCCCCTTGTTTAAGGGATTGACTAAACTTCCTGTATAGATGATTTTTTGCTTCTTCTGTAAAATAGATTAGAACGTTGCGGCAAACAATCAAATCATAATTGCCATCAAAGGGATCTGAAAGTAAATTCTGCTTTCGGAATTCAACTGTTTGCTTAATTTCCTTTGAAAGGTAATGAAGATTTCCTTCCGTCTTAAAATACTTATTTTTTATCTCTATAGGGACTTCATTTAATGATCGTTCAGGATAAACGCCTAATTTAGCTCTCGCGATAGCATTCTCATCAATGTCTGTTGCGATGACCTTTATTTTCGACAATGGAAGAAACTTAGATAAAATCATTGCGATGGTATAAGGTTCTTCACCCGTTGAACAGGCAGCACTCCATATGCGCAATGGCTGTTTTTTCATTAAGAGCTCTGGAAGTATCTCTTTTTCTAAAACTTCCCATCTCTTTGCATTTCGATAGAATTCAGATACGTTAATCGTCATCCGCTCTAAAAACTCCTCCAATAAAACAGGATCTTTATTCATAGCTAAAAAAAACGCTTGAAATGTATCATAGCCCTTTTTTTCATAAAATGATTCAAGGCGTCTTTTCATTTGCGCTTCCTTGTATAGAGAAAGGTCAATCCCTGTTTTCCTTTTCACATTGATTATGAATTCTTGATAATCCCGTGACATCGATACATTCTCCTTTTCTTGCTTATATGTGGTTTTGTCTAGTATAAAGGAAAATTAGCAGAAATGAGTGAAAAAAACGCAAAATGATGGCCTGAATATGTTAATTGTTCACAATCTTGTAGATTGTATCGGGGTTCTTCTAAGGATTGATTAAGGATAAATGAGAGGTTATTTAGCTAGATGGTTCATATTTTGTAAAGCAAATTTGATGCAGGGTATTATTAACACCTTACTAACATCAGCTAAATTTTTTTTTTGATAGTTGTGCAATGCCTGGGTGCTAGTTCGCAGATCTAATTTCCCTTTCAACGGCTTTCTTAACTGATCGATCACTAGTTACGGATGACTTCCTTTTCTGAAATCTGTCTAATCCGTTTCTCCTCCTAACCATTCAAGGAAGATTTGCCTTTATAGAATTAAAAATACCATAGCCAAATGACTATGATATTGAGGAAAGTTATATTTTCTTTCTGTTCAAAAGAAAAAACGCTTGTTCTTGACAAGCGTCTTACATCATTAGTTAATCCATTCACTGATTAATTTGCTGTATGCTACAACTTCTTCTTCTTTGAAGAAAAGTCCGATTTCACGTTCAGCGCTTTCTGGTGAATCTGATCCGTGAATGATATTCTTTCCAACTGTAGCAGCGAAATCGCCTCGGATTGTTCCTGGTGCAGCGTCTTTCGGATTTGTTGCGCCCATCATTTGACGAGCTGTCGCAATCACGTTCTCGCCTTCCCATACCATAGCAAATACAGGACCTGAAGTAATAAAGTCTACTAATTCACCAAAGAAAGGACGCTCTTTATGCTCTCCATAATGTTCTTGAGCAAGTTCAGCAGGGATAACCATTAATTTTCCACCAACTAATTGAAAACCCTTCTTTTCAAAACGAGAAACAATTTCCCCAATTAAATTACGTTGAACGCCGTCAGGCTTTACCATTAAAAATGTTTTTTCCATTAGTCCCACTCCTAAAACGTATGTATAGTTATGAATTGTAATTAATTCAACCCACGAAAAATATTAACATTGTTTTGACAATTTAGCAACTTTCAAAAAAAAGCTTTCTTTTTGAAGAGGAAAAGGGTATTAAAAACATTATTGCCTATGATAAGAACCTGTTAAAATTTACGGTTGCCAATGGATTTTGCAATATCTCTAAAGGTGTTTTTTGCTCTATTCTGCGGAAGCTCTTCAATCAGTGAAAGCGCTTTTTGTAAATACCTATCACTTACTTGCAAAGATCTTTCAATTCCGCCTGAACTTTTTATAACGGAGAGAACTTCTTCAAGATCCTGTTTGCTAGTTTGCTCATTTACTTGGATTATACGCTCTCGAAATGCTTTATTCTCCATAGCAAAAAGAACAGGAAGAGTGATGTTTCCTTGCTGAAGATCACCGCCCGCTGGTTTCCCCAGCTCCTTCTCGGTTCCCATGAAGTCTAGAACGTCATCAATTATTTGATAGGACATTCCAATGTTATAACCGATCTTATAAAGCTTATTATGTATTTCCTCATCCACATCAGCAGCGATTGCACCTAATTGGCAGCTAGCAGCAATTAGTATAGCTGTTTTACGCTTGATTCTGCGGAAATAAGTTCTTGATGATTGATCATAATTAAATTTGTCTTTAATTTGTTCAATTTCTCCAAGGCATAATTCCACTAATGTATTTGCTAGTATTTGATGTGCAGTGGGTTTTTCAATTTTTGATAAGACCTCTAAAGCACGTGCAAATATAAAGTCCCCTGTATACATAGCTATTCTGTTATCCCATTTAGCCTTAATGGTTAATTCACCTCGTCGCAACCTAGCATCATCGATGACATCGTCATGAACGAGAGAAGCCATATGAATAAGCTCAAGGGAAACAGCTACATTTTTTATATTTTTGATATCATAGTGACCGAACTTTCCTGCAAGCAATACAAATACCGGCCGGAGTCTTTTCCCTCCTGCCTGTAATAAATGCAGGGACGCCTTCTGAAGCAACGGGGACTCAGCTTGGATCGTCTCCTCCAGCGCCTTCTCTATCACATTCAAATCCGAATTTAAAAATGAATACATCATTTTCAATTTCATGTCGATTCTCACCCAGCTTATAAATCCCTTATGCACATTCATACATGCAAATGATGAATAAACATTCAGAACAAAATATTATTTTTCTTTCATTCCTATATGGACGGCTGCAACTCCTCCGGTATAGGGTTTATACTTTACATCTGCAAATCCGGCTTTTTCAAACATGACAGCCAGTTCTTTCATACCAGGGAAATCCTTAGCAGATTCATGAAGCCAGGCATATTCATTAAAGCTTTTAGCAAACAGCTTTCCAAATAACGGCATAACATAACGAAAATACAAGTAGTACCCTTGTTTGAAGCCGATTAAGGTTGGCTGTGAGGTTTCAAGACATACCGCAATTCCTCCTGGCTTCACTACACGATGCATTTCTTTTAGCACCTGCAAATAATCAGGTACATTACGCAGACCAAAGCCAATCGTTACGTAATCAAATGTATTATCGGGAAAGGCGAGCTCCATAGCATTCCCATGAACAAGCTGAATATTACTCAAGTGATGATTCTTCACTTTCTCCTCGCCTATCTTCAGCATATTTTTGCTAAAATCCAGACCCACTACTTCACCGTTTTCACCAACTGCCTCTGAGAGTGCGATGGTCCAATCCCCTGTTCCACAGCATACATCCAGCGCCTTTGAACCTGGTTGAACATTCATTCTCTTCATCGTATCCATACGCCAGCGGGTATGTTGTTGAAAACTAATGACTGAGTTCATTTTGTCATAATTACCATATATTTTTTCAAATACTTTATGGACACGTTCTTCTTTAGATTGCTGCATACTTCTTAACCTTCCTCTACAAATGTTTTAACTGCTTGATGATGCTGAGATTTAAGATTATTGAGCCTGTCGGCTAGCAACTCAGCAGTTTCGGAAAGCTGCTCCATCAATTTGTCAATCTCTTTAATAGAGAGATCAATATACTTGTCACATATCGATAGCAAATATTCCTTCTGATCATCAGGTAAACGTTGGTTTTCTTTACGGAGGCCACCGTTGTAAAGCAGTTGATATAAAGCATCAAAAAGAACGGAATGATCACTTGCAATAAATTGGTTTTTTTCAGCAATTAATCTTTTAAGAAAGACAATATTTCCCGCCATCTCTCCTAAATCCTTTCTGCTGAAATAAGCAGTCAATCGGTCAAACAAAGAGGATTCAGTCTTCTTCAGAGATTCCATTAATGACTCTACTGTTTCACGTGACTTACTGTAAACAGATATTTTATGTTCATTGACATCCATAATTCCTTCCGCCAATGTTCTAATCATGTTTATGTCATCAATATCCGCAAGAATTTTATAATAAAGGCCACTGTAGTAAGTACCAGCCAGAATCGTCAGCTGTCTGCCTTTGAGCAACTCAGGCGCTAAAGGTTGGTTTTCAACACTTTCATGAGTATCAAGGGCGATTTGAACGAGCATCGTCGTTACTGCATATTTCTCTGCCTTTTCTTTAGGAAGATTTAAACGATCAAAAATTGAAAGAAGCAGCAACATTTTATCCTCATCAATTATAGGTGTTTTCATGAATTTAAATAAATAGGGATGTCTTACCTTTAATTGCACTTGTCCTCTCAACCTCGCCAGTTTATCGTTCATGACCTGCATAGTATCATCCTTGTTTGCCTTTAATTTCATCTATTATTCCCCCGATACGGGCTATCGCCATTATCCTAACAGTCACTGAATAGCTATATTCTATATTTTTTCCCTTATAAGAGATTTTAGCAAATAAAATTCTTTTTATTAGCTTGCCCTAAAGATCTAAAGTTGCATCTGCCAACCATATCTTCATGCAAGCATAAAAAAAGCCCTTCACTACGGTAAAAATGAATCTTCCATTCCTGGTAACAAGGACCAGTATATTTAGTGAATGGTGAATCGATTGACCTCAATGATAAGGCAGTGACAATTATAACATAAATTACAGCTTCGTGTTAGGGTAATATCTAGGAAAATCAGTCGCAAAACCCTCTATTAACACATTGGGTATGTTAACTCTTCTTCTCACTCTCCACTTCACCGTAAGCAGTAGATATCTTCGCATGACCTCGAATTTTAATCGCGGATGTATGCTCTGTAAATTGGGCAATCATTACTTCACCCTCATCCAGCTTTTCAGAGTGATGGAATCTTGTATCCGAACCCCTTGTTAAGCCGATTACACTCACCCCATCTTCCTGTGCCTTGATGACAATATATTCATTTGAAGATGTATTTTTTTCCATCGATAATACTCCTTTCATTCTTTTGCTTATGTATAGTCATAGAGCAATCATGCTCGCAATAAAAGATGAAAGGCTAAAAGGAGTTCTTTTTAGCCCATGACCATTTATGATTTTATAAGTGATAATACCTCTGACCTTGCACTTACATCCTTGGCAAATATTCCTCTTACTGCCGATGTAATAGTTTTTGACCCCGGCTTCTTTACTCCGCGCATGGTCATGCACATATGTTCAGCTTCAACGACGACCATCACTCCATGTGGTTCTAATTTTTCCAGGATGGAGTCAGCAACTGTAGCTGTAATTCTTTCTTGGAGCTGAGGACGTTTGGCAACAGCCTCTACTGCTCGTGCCAGCTTACTTAATCCCGTTACTTTACCGTTTTTAGGTATATAGGCAACATGTGCTTTTCCGAAAAAAGGAACCAGATGATGCTCACACATGGAATAGAAGGGGATGTCCTTCACCAAAACTAATTCTTCATGATCTTCTCCAAAAACGGTATCAAAATACTCTTTCGGGTCTTGGTTAAGCCCCATGAAAACCTCTTCATACATTTTCGCTACTCGTTTAGGGGTATCTATAAGTCCTTCTCTATTTGGGTCTTCACCAATTGCTTCTAGTATTAATCGTACGGCATCTTCTATTTGAGCACGCTTGATTTCTGGCATACAGTTTCCTCCTCATATAAAACGGTCACATAATATTTTCATATTAGCATAATTATTTCCATACAGGCAAAATAGAAGACTGTATAACAATCCCTACTTTCATAGCCCTACCAAATAGTATAGCATCTTCAAAGCAAAACCGAAAAGCTAGTGTACGTCAGCTTTTTTTAGGCAAAAGAAAAAACCGCGAAAGAATTCGCGGTTCTAGTTCAAACAAATGATTTAAGCACTTGTATGTAATTACTTAACTGCATCTTTAAGCGCTTTACCTGGTTTGAAAGCAGGAACTTTGCTTGCAGCGATTTCGATTTCTTCTCCAGTTTGCGGGTTGCGGCCTTTACGAGCTGCACGTTCGCGAACTTCAAAGTTACCAAAACCGATCAATTGTACTTTATCACCATTTTTCATAGCGTCTAATACTGTATCGAATACAGCATCAACTGCTTTAGTAGCGTCTTTTTTAGAAAGCTCACTAGCTTCAGCAACAGCATTGATTAGTTCTGTCTTGTTCATTACTTTCACCTCCTCCCAAAAATATATTTGAAAACCCAGTAAAATAAGATTCCTTACATTCATTTGTAAACATAATTACTGAATTCTATACGTTGTGACGTATATATTTGTTTAGCAAGCCTTATCATATATCAAGAATTATATTTTTTCAACTTTTTTGCTGTAGAATCCTTTAATAATAAGGGTTTAAGGTATCACAACGGTAATTCTGTTAAAAGATTATCATAATAAATTACGCATATCAAGAATATTTCATGATTTGATGGTAATCTTTTCTTAATTGCAATATTTTTGTAATATCCTTACAGATTATGCTGATATTTTAACTTAAAACAGTTATAATATTCAATTTCCTTAATCCAAATCAACCCGATTAATAAGGCCTTAGAAGAGAAATCAAAGCCCTTTCGACGGAGTAATACTCTCTCAGGTAAAAAAAAACGGCCCACCATTCATAAAATATGAATGTGAGTCGCCTGATTACCTATTTATCAAGAAGTTTATTTTTAGGAAAGGTTCCCTATAAAATAATAGCAATTAATCCACCGGATCCTTCATTGATAATTCTCTCTAGTGTTTCTTTTAGTTTGTAACGGGCATTTTCCGGCATTAAGGACAGCTTTGCTTGAATCCCTTCTCTGACAATCGAGCTTAAGCTGCGACCAAAGATATCAGAGTTCCAAATTGAAAGCGGATCATCCTCAAAGTCTTGCATTAAGTATCTTACAAGCTCTTCGCTTTGCTTCTCAGTCCCTATGATTGGTGAGAATTCAGATTCAACATCAACCTTAATCATATGGATTGAAGGAGCTACTGCTTTCAGCCTTACACCAAAACGCGATCCATGCCTAGTAATTTCAGGCTCATCTAAGCTCATATCAGCTAATGATGGGGCTGCAATTCCATAGCCTGTTTGTTTAACCATTCTTATTGCATCTGATACTTGATCATATTCAGACTTTGCATGAGCAAATTCCTGCATCAGTTCAAGCAAATGGTCCTTACCGCGAATTTCTACACCTACGATTTCCTTCAGCACTTCATCATACAAGTCATCCGGTGCATATAAGTCGATTTCTGCAATTCCTTGACCCATTTCGATACCGGCTAAGCCGGCGCGATCAATAAACTCGAAGTCGCTAAATTGATGAACGACACGATCGACATCTCTTAATCTTTTAATATCCTTTACGGTTTCCTTTACTGCCTCTTGGTAGCTTTCTCTGAGCCAGTGGTCTTCATGAAGAACCATGACCCAGCTCGGAAGATTCACATTTACTTCAAGCACAGGGAATTCGTATAATGCTTCCCTCATTACATTGAATACATCAGTTTCTCTCATCCCTTCCACACTCATTGCAAGGACCGGTATATCATATTTCTCTGACAGCTTCACTCTTAAATCTTCTGTAGTCGGGTGGTGTGGCTGGACGCTGTTGATCACCATAATAAATGGCTTTCCTACTTCTTTTAATTCGTCAATCACTCTTTCTTCTGCTTCAAGATAGTTCGCCCGTGGTATCTCCCCAATTGTTCCGTCTGTTGTAATGACGACACCAATGGTTGAATGCTCTTGGATGACCTTTCTTGTGCCTATCTCAGCTGCTTCATGGAATGGAATTGGTTCTTCATACCAAGGTGTATTTATCATCCTTGGTCCATTTTCGTCCTCATAGCCTTTTGCACCCGGTACTGTGTACCCCACACAATCAACTAATCGGATATTAACATCTAAACCTTCTTCTACGTGAACGGTTGCAGCTTGATTCGGAACAAACTTTGGTTCTGTTGTCATAATCGTCTTACCTGCAGCACTTTGAGGGAGCTCATCCTGGGTGCGTGCACGCTCTGCTTCATTTTCCATATTCGGCAAAACGGCTAGCTCCATGAATTTTTTTATAAAAGTCGATTTCCCGGTACGTACTGCACCAACTACTCCGAAATAAATATCACCGCCTGTTCTTTCGGCAATATCCTTAAAAATATCTACCTTTTCCAAGTGATCCCCTCCTGAATCTTGAGTTAGTGGGATAATATTATCCAGTCATTTATATTTGTACAATATATGTGTATGACGTTGTCCCATATTTATATGTCAACTTTTTTGAAATTGCCCCTTTCATATTTTATTCGTTATCCTTTTATTTCTTTTGCATTGCACTCCAAGTTGGTTAGCTTTAAAAATATTTCTATAAAAGGGACGTGCACAAATAAAAAACCCTTCCTCTACAATATATTTTGTAGAAGGAAGGGTTATGACTAATTCACTAAAAAGATTGGATCATTTGTTTCTGAATCGATTGTATAAGGCAAAGAATAGGCAGGTACAAAAGCTGAATCCCGAACGAGCAAACCTCTAATATCATCTCCAGGCTGATAATCTATGTCTCCCTTTTGAATGATTTGCATTAAATCGATACGGTAGTCCACATAAACCTCACCATCTCCAGTCACGACAAATGGTAGGTCCTGTCCGCTAAAAGGACTATATACAACAGGATCTTCTTTATAGCCTAATTTAGAATAATCAAGTGAATACACATTCCCAGCAATATGATCTTTATAGGGCGGATATCCTTGTGATCTAATCCGAATTTTTATATCTCTAATCATTTCGGCTATTCTTAAGTCAGAAAGCTTTACTTCAGGTTCAGTCTCAGCATTTATTAAGACATACTGAAATACTCCACCGGCTTCGAAAGAGTTACCAGGATACTCAGCCATATACTGCGGAATAATTTTCTTGAAATCAATTGGATATTTTTGATATATTGGTGTATCTTTTTCTGTTGTTTTAATCGGCAATAGCCCTTGATTTTTTTCTTTATATCCATCGATAGCATTTTGCACTTGGTTGATTTGATCTTCATATGGAATCTGATTTTTAGCCTTTTGATCTTCAGGATACATACAGCCAGCAAGTACAACCATAACTAAGGTGAGGACAGACATCATTGTTAACTTTTTCATCATTTAAATCAACCTTTATCGGATTATGTATTTTTTCTCATATAGTCGCTTTTAGGGAGCAAAGAAGGCTTGTCCAACCTAGTAGCAAGCTCCCTTAAGCACTCACTCTGGCACTGGACCACTGAATACAACCAAAAATATTATAATTCCACTTACAACCATAAAGCCATAAGCAAACAACGCAGTCACTAATTTGATTGCACCATTCTTCATTTTAAAACGGCTTAAATAGATCAAGATAATAGCAATAAACATAAATCCCATTGAAGCAAGGGAAATCCACATTTTCATTAAACCTGGTGACATCCTAATCACTCCTTTTTCCGAGAAGTATTATAACATACAGTGATAACGGATTCACAGCTTTTACGAGTAAGTTTGTCAATGATCATAAGATTCCGTCATTTTTTAATATAATGACTTAAAAATAACCGAGGTAAAGAAGGGGCAGTTCCTTACCTCGGCACGATGACTAAAATACCCATTCACCCTGTTCATTTTACCAGTTTGCTTCGTGGCATTGTATGCAAAAGAACACCAACCCGTATCCTCAAATGCCTATATTTTTATATAACATTCATTTTTTAATGATTTTTTACTTTTTCAGTCTTCAAAAAAATTTGCGATATCTTCCATTTCATTTGTTTTTGACCGAGCCATTAATAAGTCTACTCCGTCCTTTGCATTTACATTATTGAACAAAACATCATATAGCACAGAAGTAATCGGCATTTGAACATTGTATTTTTCAGCCAGTTGGTGCGCAGCTTTTGTTGTGCGAACACCCTCTACAACCATTCCCATATTATCAAGAACCTCTTGTAAGTTTTGGCCTTTTCCAAGCATATTCCCAGCTCTCCAGTTGCGCGAATGTACACTTGTGCATGTCACAATCAGGTCACCTATTCCCGCAAGCCCAGAAAACGTTAGTGGACTTGCCCCCATCTTCACACCAAGGCGGGATATTTCAGCTAGTCCTCTTGTTATTAAAGCAGCTTTCGCATTATCACCATAACCTAGTCCATCGGAAATTCCTGCAGCTAATGCAATAATATTTTTAAGAGCGCCGCCAATCTCCACTCCAACAATATCAGCATTCGTATAAACTCTAAAGTTCTGGTTTATAAATAGGTCTTGAATTCTTTCTGCCGTCATCATATCCTTTGATGAAACCGCAACCGTAGTCGGATGCCTTAAGCTCACTTCCTCAGCGTGGCTTGGTCCTGATAGAACAACAACACTATGTAACAACTCTGCTGGCATTTCCTGTTCAATCATCTCAGAAATTCTAAGTAGACTATCCGGTTCAATCCCTTTGCTCACATGAACAATCGTTAACGGTTCTGTACGCAAATCAGCAATTTGGTTTAGGACATCACGAATCGCCTTCGTAGGAATAGCCAAAACAATGGTATCGATTCCTGTTAATGCTTCCTCTAATGATGAATAGCCAGTAATATTATGAGGCAATTTTATGTCTGGCAAGTACTTTTCATTTGTATGAAGGTCATTAATCTCATTAATCTGTTCAGCCTTATGTCCCCACAGCCTCACATGGTGTCCATTATCAGCTAATACCATCGCTAATGCCGTCCCCCAACTGCCAGCACCAATTACAGCTACATTTTCAATGTTTCTCTTCATCCAATCACTGCCTTTTTTATTTTTTATTTAGATTTCTCACTAACAATGCTCCATCATCTTGAACATGGCTGATGTCACCAATTGATATTTTATATTATATCAGGCAATAACCAGTTTTTCTTCATATCACGCTTACAGTTCAACGTCTCTTAAGGCAAAAAGAAACGAATGGCAGTCTTCCGCCCTCATTTCCCATATCTTAAGTTTAAGGCCCACAGAATGTGGGCCTCGTAGCTGTTGCTGATGATTAATTCATAATTTAACATGATATATCCACATTAAGCATGTGTAGCTGAGCAAGGCGGTTCCGCTTTTCTTTGTCCAGCTCCACCACCTAGCCCCTCGAGGTCTTAAGTCACATTGGAATTGAAGGGAAGAACACCTTCATTTCCAATGCGCCTTAAGCTTGTCGGGGCTGAGCAAGGCGGTTCCGCTTTTCTTATTTCCGTTCTCTTGCGAAGATTTTTATTGGAGTGCCTTCAAAACCGAATGCGTCTCTGATTCGGTTTTCTAAAAATCTTTCGTATGAGAAATGCATGAGTTCAGGTTCATTTACGAATATAACGAAAGTTGGCGGTTTAACAGCCACTTGTGTTGCATAGTAAATTCTGAGTCTTCTACCTTTATCAGTTGGTGTTGGATTCATTGCAACGGCATCCATAATGACGTCATTCAGGACACTTGTTTCCACGCGACGCGCATGGTTTTCACTCGCCGTATTGATCATAGGGATAAGTGTGTGAATACGCTTCTTCGTAAGAGCAGATAAGAACACAATAGGTGCATAGTCAAGAAATTTAAAATGATCTCTTATATTTTTTTCAAAGAGTTTCATTGTTTTTTCATCTTTTTCAACTGCATCCCATTTGTTTACAACAACCACTATAGCTCTGCCGGCATCATGGGCATAACCTGCAATTTTCATGTCTTGCTCAATGATACCTTCTTCCCCATCAATGACAACAAGGACGACATCAGAACGTTCAATCGCTCTTAAGGCACGCAACACACTGTATTTTTCTGTTGTTTCATAAACTTTTCCTTTTTTACGCATTCCCGCAGTATCAATGATGACATATTTATTGCCATTATAAGCTAACTGAGAGTCAATCGCATCTCGAGTTGTTCCAGCAAGATCAGATACAATCACTCGGTCTTCGCCAAGGATGGCATTCACAAGAGATGACTTTCCGACATTTGGTCGGCCAATTAGTGAGAACTTTATCACATCATCGTCGTACTTCAGCTCATCATGCTTAGGGAAACTCTTTGCAGCTTCGTCAAGTAAATCACCTAATCCAAGTCCGTGGGAACCTGAGATTGGGAATGGTTCGCCAAAACCAAGAGAGTAAAAGTCGTATATTTGCTGTCTCATTTCTGGGTTGTCGATTTTATTTACAGCAAGAACAACAGGCTTCTTAGCTTTATAAAGAATTTTTGCCACTTCTTCATCCGCAGAAGTTACTCCTTCACGACCATTTACTAAGAAGACAATCACATCTGCTTCATCTATCGCAATTTCTGCTTGCTGACGTATTTGTTCTAAGAATGGCTCGTCACCAATATCAATTCCGCCTGTGTCAATAATATTAAACTCATGTGTTAACCAATCAGCTGAGCTATAAATTCTATCTCGAGTAACACCCGGAATATCTTCGACAATCGATATCCGTTCTCCTACAATTCTGTTAAATATAGTTGATTTTCCAACGTTCGGACGTCCGACAATAGCCAAAACAGGTTTTGTCATGAACATCACCCCTTCAATTCTTTTTATGGAGAAGCGCTAGCGCCTAAATCATCTCGGGAAATGAAGGCTAGCTCGCTTAAAAAATAGCCATTCATAAACATCTTTATATTCTAATGGAATATGCCTTTAGAGCTTCATATGAATCCCAATCGATTATAGCTTTATTTTTTCTCAGGAAATAAACCCTTCTGTCAAATTAGAAGGGTCTAACTACACTATATTACCAAAGTGATACCTTCCTTACAAGAACAAGCTTGTTAAAGATGTATTTTAATGTTTAACAATCACATAAATTTCTTCTGTTAACAGGTGGGCAATCCCGTCTAAAATGGCTTCTAGATTCGTTGCGATAATTTCCATTTCTTCCTTGCTCTCACAGTGAAAGACCGAAGTCCCGCTCGGTACCTTAGCCGGATTGGTTGTAATGATGGCCAGCACAAATTTTTCCAGATCCATTTCTTCCATCACCCCTCTGTCTCCGTATGTCTTTCAGTAGGCATTTTTATCGCATTCTCCAGGGTTGGCACGGCGCCAATTACATTGATCGCTCTTTTAACATCCCTTACTTGCGGCAAAATAAATACCCCTACCCGACCGTCATCAAGATCCCTTTTTGCTAACGGAACGAGTGCTGGTGTACCTGAATCACGAAATACACCTAGTGTTGTTGACACGTCGTGAAGAATGGCTTGCCTTTGTCCGAGATTGGCAATCGTTGAACGCACATTAAAATTTTTAGGCTTTAAAATAAATCCCATGCCATATTTAAGCACTTCCTCCTGCCTTTCCGGGAGGCCTATATTCATTATGTAAATATTATCTATGAATAAGCCAGCTCCTTCAAAATGCGGCTCTACGTATTCAATATCAACAATGTCCTCAAGCTTACCACCACTCATAAGCACTTTCGATACGATTATAGCAATCACAGCTACACTGATTGAAACCCATACATTAAAAACTAAATACGCAAGTGTGCTGATAAGTGCGGTAAACATCACAAGATAATTCCTGCTTTCAAATGCAATTGCGATGCCTTCTATATAAGTCCTTCCCCGAGGAACCATTTCAAAGCTGTCCAATTCAGTTAACGTATTCCTCTCCATATTCCTTACTTCTCTAAATTGAGAAGCTGCCACTGTTAAAAATGTAATGGCCGTAAAATCTTCCTCCATAATGGACGGAATCGCTACACTTCCCAAGCCTGCTGCAATGAAACCTAATGCAATGTGAATAATCTTTCCATGTAAGTATGTTGGGTATTGCCGATAGTCTGTCCGAAGCATATAAATTCTTGTCGCTGTTCCCACAAGCAATCCTAATATAATCGGATAAGTATATTCATTCATGATAATTCTGCTTCTCCTTTTCTAGCTGATTCAGGTGAACTTCAAAATAGGAAGCACTGTACTCCAAGGCATTCCATATCGCCACAAAGGCGACAGACAACGCAATTGCATCTAAAGACATAAGCGAACCAACCGTATGCGGAAAAGAGAACTTACTAATAATTAATGCATATAACACTTCCCCATTCACTGCACCCATCAAAATAATAACCACTCTCATCAACCGATTTTCATGGAGCATAATAGCTAAATAAACCAATAATATAGAAAGCATCCATTTTCTATCAAAAATTACCCATACCGGATCAAATAACTCGAACAGCAAAAAACTAACATATGCGAGTAAAATGATGAGATGACAAATAAGAGCATAAGCCATCTTTGGTTTAGATAAACGACCAACCAAAATATACAACGTCAATAATAATAAAACAGACGCAAAGGTCACCTTAATTCCGCCTAATTCTATTGAAAAGGATGAAGAAATGATTACCAGCAAGAGTCCAATAGAAAGCGGCAGCCTTAGTACCTGATTTTTATTTAGTAAAAATGTAATAATAACCCAAAGAACCCAAGAAACCCAATAAAATGTTAAACCTTCCAACTCTACACCTCCTACTTTCCCCATTATGGCTCGCAAATATGTACTTTAATCTTTTTTGCATAAAAATAGTCCCTCTCATCATGTTAATAAGAGGGAGGTGTTAATTATGGGAAAGGATCGCCAAGAAAAAAAGCTAAAAAAGAGTCATAGAGTAGAATCAGATCGCGACCAAGCGCTTCACAACAAAGGAGCGACCAGCCTCCAAAGCCCCGAAGAAGCAAGAGCATTAAACGATAATAAGTAAAAAGAAATGCGGAAACGACTTGCTCTGCCCCGACGACGTGCTTAAGAGGGGGAGAGAAGATGCAATATGTGCTTCAGACCTCGATCTTGGCGCTTCAGCTGAACAGAGTCTGTCTTAAAACAGTTTGAGATGATCACATTATCTCAAACTGTTTTATTTTCCCCCTGATAGTATCCTGCATTGAATCTGGTCAGGTGTTAGTTTGACCATCTAGTTACCCTTTTGGCTTTTTCGAGAACCGACCGGGCACTAGTTTGATCATCTAGTTACCCTTTTGGCTTTTTCGAGAACTGGCCGGGCACTAGTTTGATCATCTAGTTACCCTTCTGGCGATTTTGAGGACTGGCCGGGCACTAGTTTGACCATCTAGTTACCCTTTTGGCTTTTTTCGAGAACCTGCCGGGCACTAGTTTGATCATCTAGTTACCCTTTTGGCTTTTTTGAGGACTGGCCGGGCACTAGTTTGACCATCTAGTTACCCTTTTGGCGATTTCGAGAACCAGGCGGGCACTAGTTTGATAATCTAGTTACCCTTTTGGCGATTTCGAGAACCAGGCGGGCACTAGTTTGATCATCTAGTTACCCTTTTGGCGATTTTGAGGACTGGCCGGGCACTAGTTTGATCATCTAGTTACCCTTTTAGCGATTTCGAGAACCAGGCGGGCACTAGTTTGACCATCTAGTTACCCTTTTAGCGATTTCGAGAACCAGGCGGGCACTAGTTTGATCATCTAGTTACCATTTTGGCTATTTTGAGGACTGGCCGGGCACTAGTTCATCATCTTGTCATCCTTACTATTTATCCTTCATCTCAATCTCGGCCTTTTCAGGCAATTGGTTGTCCAGCCCATGCATAGTTCCGCAGTCACCAGTTCAGTTCCAAAGGGCGTGGGCGAAGCGAAATTCGGTGGAAAAAACAATAAAAAAACCAAGAATGTTATTTATCAACATTCTTGGTTCTCATCTTTGGGCATCGAGTGGTCAAAATTAGACGTTTAGACAGCCCACTTACTTTATTTTTCTCCTACTAAATTCAGAGGTATTGATATTTCTCTCATTAAGCCAGTGATGTACTTCACCAGAAATAATCAGTGGTGCTTTCTTCAACTGGCTGATATTTTGTGCACCTAAGGCAGTCATTATAAAGATTAATTCATCATGGATGTAGTGAATTTCTTCTAAAAGAGCTTCATAGCCTTCTTCAATTAAAACCTTTAAAAAGTATCCCGCCATGCCAACAGAGTCAGCCCCTAGCGCAATAGCTTTGGCTATTTCCAAGCTGGATCGGATTCCTCCAGACGCCAATATAGAAAGACTCTCATTGTTAGTCCTCGCCTCTATAATAGAAGTTGCAGTGGGAATACCCCACTCATCAAAAAATGAAAGCAATCGCTCCCGTCTTTCATTTTCAATCCGAGAAAAATTCGTTCCCCCAAATCCGCCTACATCAATAATGGATACGCCTGCTGAACGAAGAGCTGACACAGCTTCATTACTCATGCCAAAGCCAACTTCCTTCACAATTATAGGTACTTCCAAAGACTGTGTAATCTTTTCAATTCGCTGTAGAGCCGCACGAAAGTCCCTATCCCCTTCAGGCATAGTCAGTTCTTGCACAACATTTAAGTGAATCTGCAATGCATTTGCTTCAACCATATCAACTGCAGCTCTGGCTTGTTCAAGAGTCGCTTCACTACCTAAATTTGCAAATATCAGTCCTTTTGGATTCTCTTTGCGGACAACTTGGTATGTCGCCCTCTCAGCTGAATCTTTAAGTGCAGCCATTTGCGAACCTACCGCTACCGGGATGCCAGTTTCTTTAGCGGCTCGGGCAAGATTCCGATTAATATCAATGGTTTTCTGTCCACCGCCACCAGTCATTGCATTGATAAAAATTGGCGAACTACATGTAAGCTCGCCAATTTTTGTGTGTAAATCTATCTCTGCTACAGCTGTATTAGGTAAACTTTGGTGGACAAAAGAAATACAATCGAATCCATTCTGCATCCGCTGACCTGTTGCTAAAGCATATTGTATATGATCCCATTTCCGTTTAGATCTTGACACTAGATTACCACCATTATTTATTTAATTTCTTTAGTTGTTCGCCAATCATTTCACCAAGCTGAAACCCTTTTGATTCTTCAGGCAGTACATAATCAGTCACTTCTTCTTCTTTATCAAGAAGTTCTTTAATGCTTAAAGATAAGCGCTGATCTGTTTCGTTTACATCCAGAACCTTCACTTGAATCTTTTGACCTTCTTTTAAGACCTCATGAGGTGTTCCAATGTGCTTGTGAGCAATTTGAGATATATGGACTAATCCTTCTACTCCAGGGAATACTTCGATAAATGCTCCATATGAAACTAGTCTCTTAACTGTACCGTCAAGGACGCTTCCTTTTGGCGCTTTTTCACTAATTTGATCCCATGGTCCAGGCAGGGTATCTTTGATAGATAAAGAGATTCTCTCATTATCAAGGTCAACACTTAATACTTTTACCTTCACTTCTTGACCTTCAGATACGACATCAGACGGCTTTTCTACATGTTGATAGGATAACTGTGAAATATGAACAAGGCCGTCAATACCGCCAATATCAACAAATGCGCCAAAATCGGTAATCCTCTGAACTGTTCCATCAAGAACTTGACCCGCTTCCAACGATGTGAGAACCTGTTTTTTTTGTTTCCCTTGTTCCGCTTCGACAACTGCACGGTGAGAAAGGATCAGACGGTTTTTCTCTTTATCCAGTTCAACAATTTTAAACGAAATTGTTTTGCCTTTATAGTCAGAGAAGTCCTCTACAAAGTGCGCTTCAACTAACGATGCTGGTACAAAGCCGCGAACGCCTAAGTCTACTACTAGGCCACCCTTAACTACATCTTTAATCTCTGCATCAAATATTTCACCACTATTAAATTTCGCTTCTAAATCTTCCCAAGATTTAGAAGCGTCTACCTTGCGTTTAGAAAGGATCAGGGCTTCCTCTTCCACTTTTAATACTTCAAGTTCCAATTCATCACCTTCAGCAACAGCGTCGCTAGCTTTTTCAATATGAAGGCTTGATAACTCGCTAATCGGAATAATTCCATCTAGTTTACTATCGCTAATATTTACAATAACTTGCTTTTCTTCAACCTTTGTTACTTGAGCATTGACTTTATTGCCAACTTCATAGTTTCTAACTTCGATTTCATTCATTTCTTCTGACATATGTATTCCTCCTTATTCCAATGGCTGCTCCCTATTTTCTAATAAAAATACGCGTAACATGCAAACCTATCACATCATGAATTTCCCATTCAAAAGTTACTGCTTTAGAAAGTTTGATAAGCTGTCTTTCATCGAATAATGGAACATAGAGTATACTTCAAGTTTATATAAACCTTGAAGATTTTACTGACCATTTTTAATCTTGAAATATAAAATGCCTTTTTATAAACTTCTTACAAATGCCTTCTTTTGTCAAGTAAGAAGCATTAGCGATTTGCTTGAATTAATTTGCTTATTTCCCCCATAATTAAATCAGTTGTCTCTTCTGCTGAAGCTCTTCTTTCTCTCAATGAAGCTATATCAATCGGTGCTCCATATACGATTTTCAGCTTCTTAAAAGCTTTATAAGGACCAATGATTGCACAAGGTACAACATATGCCTCTGATCTTAATGCGAAGAAGCCAGCTCCTGCCAATCCTTTTCCTATCTCTCCTGTTTTACTTCTTGTCCCTTCAGGAAAAAGCCCTAATACATTTCCGTCCTTGATTACCTTAAGTCCTTTTCGCAGTGCTTCTCTATCACTCATTCCTCTCTTTACAGGAAATGCATTTAAAGATGGTAAAAGCTTACCAAGAGCCGGGACGTTAAATAATTCTTCCTTCGCCATAAAATGAACAGGTCTTGGTGCCGTAATTCCAACTATAGGAGGATCCATATTTTCAATATGATTGGTGCACAGTAATACGCCACCCTCTTTAGGGAAATTCTCCACTCCAACCACTTCCATACGATAAACCGGTTTTAAAAGACCGTAAACGAGTGTTTTTGTAAAATTATATACCGTCAACTTTATCCGATCCTTTCAATGGCTATTTCCATGATTTTTTCAACCACTTGATCAATTGATAAGGAAGTTGTATCAATTTCCATTGCGTCAGCTGCCTTTTTTAATGGTGCTACTTCTCTTTCCGAGTCCAATTTATCACGATTCGCAATTTCCGCCATTAATTGTTCAAGTTCGGATGGGAAGCCTTTTTTAATATTTTCAGCATGTCTGCGCGCTGCTCTTTCTTCAACAGAAGCCAATAAGAATACTTTTACTTCTGCTTCAGGGAGCACATGTGTACCAATATCTCGTCCATCCATAACGACGCCGCCCTTTTTGCCAAAGCGCTGTTGTCGTTCCACCATTTCTTCTCTTACTAATTTATGCTTAGAAACGGTCGATACGGAATTGGTTACTTCTGATGTACGAATTTCTGTTGTTACATTTTGCCCATCCAAGTAAATTAATTGACCTTCGTCACCTGGTAATAGCTCAATTGTCGTGTTTTTCAACAAACCGATTAAATCCAGTTCATTTTCTGGATCTATTTGTTGAAGCTTTGCTTTGTATGTAAGCGCTCGGTACATTGCTCCTGTGTCAATATAGATATAAGAAAGCTTCTCAGCTATGATCTTCGCTACTGTACTTTTCCCTGCAGCTGCAGGACCATCTATTGCAATCGAAATATTCTTCATAAACCCTCCTGTAATGCACTACAAATAATTATTATTTTTACCGTAATTATTTTACCATACAATCAAACGATCAAGTGAAAGTAATCTATTCTACCTCCTTATCTTGCACAAAAAAACATTTCTAATCATGGAAGTCTGCGGAAATGCAGTTTAAGGGGACTGATAGTCAAAGTCATTTCTAGTTGCAATACACTATCTATTCTTTTTTTAATACAAAAAAAATAGACCTAAGTCTATTTCCAGATTGTCGACAAAATTTAAAATCGGCAAACTTCAATGGATTTCTAGAAGTGTCCGTTCAACTCCTGCGGGAGAAGCGAAAAAGTTGAGACCCTGCAGGTGCGTAGCGGCGAGCCTGGCGCTCGCACCACGGAAAGCAGACGGTAAACATCAAAAAATCCCACACCAACTTTTTTATAAAATTAAAATGAGTTTACCTACAGCCTAAAATAGACCTAAGTCTATTTCTTCATTTCCGATTAAACGTTTCTAGAAACTCAAAGAAATTTTGATCCGTAACTCCTTCATACTGCTTAAGCTGCTTCAGCTCTGGAAAAGCATCCATCTGATGAAAAAACATTTGTGAAATAAACAGAAAGGCAAGCTGTATAATAACGATTTTCAATAATATTCTCTCCACGGTTTTCATTCTTTACCACCCATTCATTCTTCATATTACATTATGGGGCGGTCCGCGTTATTTTATTCTCTATACTAAATGATCCTGACGTTTTTTCATCAAGGCCAGCTGCCTATCAAAACAAAAGCGAATCAGCAATCGGCGCACATCGTCATGAAGTTTGCAAAACTTTAATGAAATTAATGAATTTAACTCGTTCAATTCATTACATCTCATTACTTCACTCATACATTGAACATAGTGGGTTTCGCCATTTTTCATTGACAATACGAACCAGGTATTAATCTTCATACCATTAAAGAATGGCACTGGATTTTTGACTAAAATCGCTGCACCTCCAGCACTTATATCTTCTGTCACTGTAATAAAAGGATTAAACCCTCCAGATTCCGGGTGAACAGCTACATCTACAGCCACATCCACACGAACATATTCCCTTTTTTGAATCTTTATAATTGCATCTTCTCCAGGATAAGAAAGAATTATGAGAGGTATTTTCTTTTTTAGTCTTCCGTTCACTTCACAGTCAAAAAGAAACACTTCGCCTCTCTCCGTTACGATTGAACATTTCGACTGCATACCCTCTAAAAGAAAAGTCGTTTTTTGGGTCTCAATATTTATCGGATAAGTAATATAAAGTAAACCATTGCCCTTTCCAACTACTTCACATTGATATTTTTCTTTTTTATCAGTCGAATAAGGCTCCATTACTATCATATCGCCACAATTAATCAGACAAATCACTCCAATTGCCACAAAGGATTATTGACTAATTTCATTATGACATATATAACTAAATATTCTCAATACTTTTTATTCAATAAACAAGTCTTTGTTCACTGTATATTTTATTTTATAGATCATTTTACTTATTATATCTCGATTGTTTTCTTAACTCCATTTCGGTTTCACGTTAAAAGCAGACAAGCTCACTAAAATAAAAAGGAAGCCAGAGATATACTCCGGTTTCCTTTTTACTTTAAACCCACCTTAAACTACATCATCAAAAATAGGTTCTGCATTTTGTAATTTCTCTACTTTTTCCTCATAGCCGTTTTCACTATTTATAAAGATGCGATACGTATCATCACCAAGTGTTCCCATGAATTCATAGCACAACACTTCTTGGTCCAAATCATTCAAAATGACAGCTAGGCGATCTTCCATCACTTTTACTTGCGGATTGATTTTTGCACTTGCCTCTTCCTTAGTGATGGATGGTTCTGGAATTTCTCTCTGATGATGTGACTTCAAATAATCCTCAGCCGTAAAACCTAACACTTTTCCATCATCCAAAGCTATTTTCATTTTAATAGAATCCGGGTATATTCTCATATCATCCTGCTTCGAAACGAATGTAAATACACCTACATTATCGTATTGCGCACTCTCGAATAAATCCAAGTCTTTAAAGCCATTTTCTTTCAAAAATTCAACCGCTTTGTTGCTTGCATCATTCAAGCTAATATTTTGCTCTTTTACTTCCCGTGCCATAATATACCAAATTGGGTAACCACCTTTTTTAGTGATATCCATATTCGCTTCAAGTTTCGTATCGGGATCCTCTAAAGAAACACTATAAAAACCGTAGTTGGAACCATCTCCATTTTCCTCTACTCGCACTTTTGCATCTTTTTTAAGTCCTGAATATTTCTTCGCTTCTTTTACGGCTTCTTTCTTTGTAATCTCTTTGCCTTCTAAGTATTTAAAGTTTTCATCCTTTTTCTGCATATTGACAAAAGCAGGGCCCAAATCAGTTTCATCGTAGCCTTCAACAGTTTTTTCTACTGTTTTAAAACCATCAATGATGGTATTATCACCCGTTTCATTTCCAGATGCCAACGCGGTTTCTACGTCCATCCAGCGCAAATCATTTTTCAACACCATATGCTGAACTTTTCGTAAATCATCTTGAATATCTGCAGCTTGCCCATACAAATTCTGCAGCGTTTGATATTCTTCGTCAGATAATGGATCTTTATCCAAATCCCTTACTGCCGCACGGTAGCTAAACTCCCCGATTTGCGCAAGAAATTCTTCTGTTTTATTAAATGGAAGAAGGCCTAACGGCAGCTGGCCAACATCAGAATGAGCTTCTGATGTCACTCTCCACACATCAGCTAAGGCTGGGGATAATGAACTTCTTGAATTCATTGCTAAAGTAGAACCAATCTTGTCATGCAAAACATCTACTTGATAAGTTAGCTCGTGAAAGGCGCGCTGGTAATTATTTTCCGCATTAATAAGTATCGCATTTTTTTCCCGATGCTCTTGGTATCCCCAAAAGGCTGTACCCGCAACACCTAATGAAAGAACACCAATTAAAATCCCTTTTAGCATTGATCTTCACCCCTTATTTACAGAATATATGCTGTCCGATTTTTTTAATTTGTGGGCGTGTCCAAATCCACGGACTAGTTGCTGTATTTGGATTAAAGTAATACAGTGCACTTCCGCTTGGATCAGTGCCATTAATTGCATCTAATACAGCTTGCCTAGCGGTTTCATTTGGTGTAAGCCAGATTTGACCATCAGCAACAGCAGTAAATGCTCTCGGTTCAAAAATGACACCCGAAACAGTGTCTGGAAAAGATGCGCTACCTACACGATTTAAGATCACCGCTGCAACGGCTACTTGACCGATATAAGGTTCGCCTCGAGCTTCTCCATATACCGCATTAGCCATAATTTGAATATCATTTTCAGAGAATCCACTAGGCATATTTGCTGCAGATGGATTATTTTGCTGCCCCTCTCCTTTAGGTGCAGCACCTTGATTCCCCCCTTGAGGGTTAGGCTTGCTTTGGCCTCCAGTTGCACCGCCTTGACCTCCTGAAGGGCCCTTTTGCTTCTCTAAATCTGTTCCACCGTAATGGGTAAATTTATTGCCTTTATTGATTTGCTCTTTTACAAAGCTCTCATTGTAATCAGACGATTTCATTAGGATATTCTTCGTCGTCTGACCGGCTAAACCGTCAATTTCCAGACCAAATTCATACTGGAAATTCCGCAAAGCCCAATAGGTTCCCCAGCCAAAAACGCCATCAATTTTCCCGTTGTAAAAACCGAGATACTGCAATCGAGACTGAAGCTCAATGACATCATCCCCGACAGCTCCATGCTGAATCACCTGCTGTGAAAAAGCGCTTGCTTGATTGTTTATTCCGCTGACTGGCGCGAGGAGTGCGATGATGAAAAGTATGATTAATACCTTCATAACCATAAATGCCTTTTTCATGGATAGTAACCTCCAAAAGTATATCTATTTAACATTACATCTATTTTTTGTAGCGAATGGTTTTTTATTCAAAAATGCTTCATTTCATTAAACGGTTATATTTACCAAAATAAAAACCTCCACGATCGGGAGCAGCGCATAATTAAATATAGGTTGCTTATAATGCAAAAAAACTAGCACCCCATACAAAGAGCGACTAGTTTTTATTGATGAAATGTCTCATTTATTGATGTGATTTTTCCGTTATAGTGGGCACTTAACACTCTGGCCTGCTTCGCTTTTTTCAAACCAAGCCACCATAAAAAGATCATAAAAGGAACCATAAAGTAAAGCCAGTTTTCCATCGTGATTAAAATATAATCATATGTTCCATGAAGGAAAAAAGGTGCAAACAGAGAAATAATAATCCACTTTTTATTTGATGTTGCAGAAAATTTACCTTTTCCAATATAATAACCCATGATGACACCAAACAAAGCATGACTAGAAACAGGCAACAGCGCTCTTCCGATCGCATGCTCAATGCCCAGGGTAAATAAATAAAAGATATTCTCAACAGTAGCAAAACCCAATGAAACCGAAGCACCATATACGATACCATCATAAGGTTCATCAAAGGTCACATGGGGATAAATCACACTAAGAAGGATAAACCATTTGAAAAATTCTTCTAGTAAGCTAGATGACAAATATGCGGAGATTAAGTTTGACTGAAGGATATTTTCAGCATCAAAAACATATTGGACAAACATAATGGGAAACACAAGAAGAGCCCCGAATATGAATGTTTTAAATACCATCGAAAAGGGCTCAGACTCATATTGATCCTTCAAATAAAAATAACTTAATAGCGCTAATCCAGGCGCAATTCCCGCAGACAAAATTCCCAGCATGAGCTGTCCTCTTTTCAATCCTTTTCCATAATCGTATCATGATACACTAAGAAAGAAAATGGATTTTAGAAAAGTAAGTTGTGGTAAAACAGAAGTGCGTCAATTCTTAACTAATGGGATACATAACAATAGGAGGAAAATAACATGAACAAGAAAAAGATACTGCTTATACATACAGGCGGAACGATATCCATGAGCGAGGATACTGAGACAGGAGCAGTAAGGCCGAGTGAAAACAACCCATTAAATAAGCAAACGAAGGAATTATATACGTTAGCCAATATCATAGTCGAAGAGCCATTCCATTTGCCATCTCCACATATCACACCTAAGGAAATGTACATTTTAAAGGAGCTGATCGACAATTATGTGATGAAAGGAAACATTTCTGGCGTGGTTATTACACATGGTACAGATACGCTTGAAGAAACAGCCTATTTCCTCGATCTAACGATTAAACATACTTTGCCCATTGTCGTAACAGGCGCAATGAGGTCCAGCAACGAAATCGGATCCGATGGTTTGTATAATCTGATTTCCTCTATCCGGGTTGCCTCATGTGATGAAGCACATAGCTTGGGTGTCTTAGTAGTTCTTAACGACGAAATACACACTGCAGAAAATGTAACAAAAACGCATACAAGTAATGTATCAACTTTTCAGAGCCCTCAATACGGACCAATCGGAATCGTTACAAAAAGAGGTGTGCAATTTCACCACTTGCCAGTCATCCGACAACATCATTCCATCAGGGAGCCTGATAAACAAGTCATGCTGTTGAAGGCACATGCAGGTATGGATTCATCTCTATTGCAAGCGATTGCCGCTTTAAATTGCGATGGAGTCGTGATTGAAGCTCTTGGTCAAGGAAATCTTCCGCCTGCAATGATCGCAGGAATTAAGGATTTACTTAAGAAGGGAATTCCAATCGTACTTGTCTCAAGATGCTTTAACGGGATCGCGCAAGATATATACGGATATGACGGCGGTGGGAAGCAATTAAAAGAAATGGGGTTATTTTTCTCCAATGGCCTGAATGGACAAAAAGCACGGATCAAATTATTAATCGGCTTGGCGAGTAATAAAAACTGGGATGAAATAGAAGCGATGTTTCAGGTTTAAAAGCAAGTTTGAAAAAGATAAAAAAATTACGCCCTTCTTTGATCAAAGTGAAGGGCGTAATTTTTGAAAGATTAAATGGTTTCTTCCTTTTCCTTTTGAATAATGGCAGCAGCAATCTGTCCACCGTGGAAACGGCCATTTTCTATAAAAATTTCATTAGCATTATTCCCTGCAGCAATGACACCCGCGATATACATCCCTTCGACATTGGATTCCATTGTTTCAAGATTATGCTTAGGTTTTCCAGTACCTTCATCTTTCTGAATACCCATTGACTGTAAGAACGCATGATCTGGATGATAACCTGTCATAGCAAACACAAAATCATTCTTTACTTCAAACCGCTCTCCGCCCTTCTCATAAATGACTGAGCGTTCAGTAATTTCCTTTACTTGAGCTTCAAATTCCATTTTGATCGCTTGATGACGTACTAATGATTCAAATTGGGGCAAGATCCAAGGTTTTACACTTGGTGAATACGCAGCACCCCGATAGATTACCGTTACACGGGCACCTGCTTTTTCCAATTCAATTGCCGCATCGACACTTGAATTTTTACCTCCGATAACGACAACATCTTTGTCAAAGAAAGGGTGAGCCTCTTTAAAATAATGGAAAACGTTCGGCAAGTCTTCACCAGGAATATTCATATAATTCGGCTGATCATAATAACCCGTCGCCACGATGACATATGTAGATTGGTATGTGGCCTTGTCTGTAGAAATAATGAATTTTTCATCTTTTGCTTTCTTTACAGAAAGAACCTTTTCATATGCATTCACTGCAATATTCTTTCTTTTCACTACTTCCCGATAATAGGTCAAGGCTTGGTTTCTTCTCGGCTTCTGCTCGACTGTAACAAATGCAACATCACCTATTTCAAGCTTTTCACTTGAACTAAAAAATGTTTGGTGAGTTGGGTAACGATAAATTGCATTAACCACATTCCCTTTTTCGATGACAATTGAATCCTTGCCAATTTCTTGCATAGCAATGGCAGCAGCTAAGCCACATGGCCCTCCGCCGATAATAATAACGTCTTTTTCTATCATGTTGATTTTCACTCCTTGAAATAAAGATTAAGAAAAGGTTCGATTGAAAAAATAGCAGAAAACCAAGTCTCCGCTCTTACTTGTTGCATACTAAAATTCAATAATGAGCTATTTTTCATCGCCGAAATTTTAAATACATCATCGGAAAATTCAATAGATCGACGACTTTTCGAATTGATCGCCAAAAATCATACTTATATCAACGATAATCCTTTTCCATCAGGTTACCCGCAACTGGGATTCATAATATGGTTAGGATAGCTTATCCGAATATGATTGAGTATCTATTTGATATATCGCTGAATACTCTATTTTGCTCCAGATTCCCATGGCTTTGATTAGTCCAAACTGAAAAATCTCCTATCATCTAATGATAGGAGATTTTTCACTGATATTCAAACGCAAAAACTTATAATAGCAATTGCATCTTGTCATTTATATTAAATCCAGCCTCTGAATCTTGATGCTTCAGCCATTTTTCGCACTCCGACCATATATGCAGCCAGACGCATGTCGACACGGCGAGTTTGCGCTGTGTCATAAATGTTATTAAAGGATTTAATCAATATTTTTTCGAGCTTCTCTTCAACTTCTTCTTCAGTCCAATAATAGCCTTGATTGTTTTGAACCCACTCGAAATAAGATACAGTTACACCACCAGAAGACGCTAGTACATCTGGAACGAGTAAAATACCGCGTTCAGTTAATATTTCAGTCGCTTCTAATGTAGTCGGGCCATTTGCAGCTTCGACCACAATGCTAGCTTTAATATTATGTGCATTTTCTTCTGTAATTTGATTTTCAATTGCTGCTGGAACTAAAATATCACAATCTAATTCCAGTAACTCTTTGTTTGAAATTGTATCATTGAATAATTTTGTTACTGTTCCGAAGCTATCGCGACGGTCTAATAAGTAATCAATATCGAGTCCGTTTGGATCATATAATCCACCGTATGCATCTGAAATACCGACTACTTTCGCACCGGCATCATGCATAAATTTAGCAAGGAAGCTACCAGCATTACCGAAGCCTTGGACCACAACACGTGCACCTTTTAATTCAATCCCTTTTTTCTTAGCTGCTTCATGAATACAAATGGTTACACCTTTTGCTGTTGCAGATTCTCTACCATGAGATCCACCAAGTACTAATGGTTTACCAGTGATAAAGCCTGGGGAGTTGAATTCATCCATTCTGCTGTATTCATCCATCATCCAAGCCATGATTTGTGAGTTTGTAAATACATCTGGTGCCGGGATATCCTTTGTAGGACCAACGATTTGGCTGATCGCCCTTACATATCCACGACTTAATCTTTCTAGCTCACGGAAAGACATGTCACGAGGATCACAAACAATTCCGCCTTTTCCTCCACCATAAGGAAGATCAACAATACCACATTTTAAACTCATCCAAATAGAAAGTGCTTTTACTTCCTTTTCTGTAACATTCGGGTGGAAGCGAATTCCCCCTTTAGTAGGACCGACTGAATCATTATGCTGGGCCCGGTATCCAGTAAAGATTTTCACCGTCCCATCATCCATCCTGACAGGTATTTTAACAGTTAGTAAACGCAAAGGCTCTTTTAATAACTCATACACCTCATCAGGATATCCAAGTTTTTCTAACGCTTTGTGAATTACGATTTGTGTTGACTTCAAAACGTCAAGTTTATCTTCTTGATTAATATGATCAGTACCATTATCGGCCACTATTTGAAACCTCCTAGAAAAAATCACATTCTTTAGTTGTCCGCTTTCATGACATAGTATACACCTTTGCTTGATTTATGCAAGAAGAAAAAGCTTCTTTCCCCTTATTTTTATGTAAACGCTATCATTTCTTTTATTAATATTAATTTTCCTTATTTTCAAACAACTACTTTCACCCTTACTTTATTATTTAAGTATAATATCATTCTTATCCTTCCTAATAACGAAATGTACTATCGGCCTACACAAACGCAGGCTCTGCAAGCATAAGAAGCATGGGAAAGGTATATACACCTTTCCCATAGTAGCTTAAGATCTATAGGAGCCGGCCGGTGGAGCTATACAAATAAAAGGAGCGGGTATATCCCTCTCCAATTAATTAAAATATTGATTTAGCTCAAAAATTGCATTTTCACGAAAGATAGGGTTTCCATATTCCAATAAAACATGAATACTTTTTAATGATAGTGTCCCGTATTCCGCTAGTATCGCAAATACTTTTGGTTCATCCTCACGATCTAAACAAGGAACAAATAAATAAAACCTTCCATCCTTAGAAATCAAGCAGCTTTCAGGTAAATGGACAGTTTTAAGTCGTTTGGCAAGATTAATGACATTTTCAAAATCATCTATTTCATATAAGATATTTTCACATTCGCCGATATCGATTTGCAAATCAACAAAGCCGTCCTGCAACTCTTCCTCTTCGTCACCTTCAATTTGCTCTTCCATCGTTACGATCATAACCATTCCTTGGGCTTGCATTGAAAAAACCTCCACAGCAACAGTTCCGTAGATATCCACTCCAAATTCATCACTTGCTTCCTCGAGCATTTCATGAAAAAGTTGATGCCATTTTAGAGAGTCCTTCCATATATCTTCTTTTGTCAAACCTCTATCAACAAGATCATCCAAAGTAAGAAAGATTTTAATTTTATTATAATTCAAACGCTCCAAATGCATTTCCTCTGCCTCCTGCCCGTGAACCAACTCTTGCGATTAGTGTATGAACGTTTTAGGAGATGGTGAGTCGTCCTCAATTTTTCCATATCATAATTTTTATATAGTATTTAAGCAGATTTTATGTTTATTATATGTGTTTCTGACTCAGCACCTAACCTTAATGGTAAAGCTGTTGTCCCATACCCATTGCTTATAAATACATCGGTACAAATATTTTTACTAAAACCGCCTAATTCATAAGGACCTATACCAAATATCCTGATTTGCCCACCATGTGTGTGACCGCATAAGACAAGTGAAATATTATGTTCATTCTTTACTTTGTCTAAAATACCGGGATCGTGACTGACCAGTATCCTAAAACCACCTTCTCCAGCATCCTCGATCGCAAGGTCAAGACGGTCCCTTTCCCTGCTCAAATCATCTGTTCCGAGTAGAACAAAACGTTCATCCCCTTCTCCAGCAAAGGAGACAGCTGAGTTATCCAAAATCTTCACGCCCATGTCAATCAGCAGTGCATCCAGCTCATGATAATCGGCTTCATAGTCATTATTTCCCCATACAAAATATACTGGGCCCAATTGTTTTAATCGTTTAATATTTTCCTTTACTTTTTTGAAGGACACTCCTTTTTCCAACAAATCACCGCCGATAATGACTAGATCGATATCATGTCCAATGACTTCCTTAATGATAGGATCCTTTACCTCTCTGCGATGAATATCTGAAATAAAGAAAATATTCACCTCACCGATACCTTTAGGAAAGTCTTTATAAGTTAGTTCCATATACTTTACACGATCAGCAAACGCCTCCTTGTACATATATACAATCAATCCAACGCAAATAACTAACCCTAATACCAGTCCAATCATCATCATCATTTAGTTTGCTCCTCTTCGCAGCTTCTAATCTACTCATTACTATTTCCTCTATTCCACGCTATCTCCTTCTTAACCACAAAAAAATATCATGATTCATTTCATACAGTCATAAATTGAAATGATACTTATATATGAAGGAGGGAAACAATGTCTACACCCGAAAAATCATACTATCCTTATTATAGTCCCTATGATCCATGTAAGCCGATTAAGGTTAAGACTTACTCCACACCACCTAATCTCTACCTGGGTTTTCAACCGCCTAATCTGCCCCAATTCTCACCGAAGGAAGCATTAAGGGCCGGAACCTTATGGAAACCTCTCTATGACCCTTATTACAGCCCTTACGAGAAAGCGAAGGAGGGACGTTAGCTTGAAACAATTACCTCAGGACTACTATGAGTTGTTAGAAAATCTACAAGCAGTAGATTTTGTATTAGTTGAACTCACTCTATACTTAGATACCCATAACGATGATACTGATGCCATAAATCAATTCAATTATTACGTAAAGGAAAGAAAAAAAATTAGAAAAGACATCGAAAGTAAATATGGACCCCTTATGCAATATGGGAACAGTTACTCAGGAAACCCTTGGAATTGGGACGATGCTCCCTGGCCATGGCAAGTTTGAATAAGTTTTTTAAATAGGAGGGGAAATGAAGCGATGTGGGTTTATGAAAAAAAACTTCAATATCCAGTACGAGTCAGTACATGTAATCCGATGCTAGCTAAATATTTGGTTGAGCAATATGGCGGAGCAGACGGAGAACTCTCTGCTGCATTACGTTATTTAAATCAACGATATACAATCCCTGATAAAGTAATTGGGTTGTTAACTGATATTGGCACAGAGGAATTTGCACATTTAGAGATGATCGCAACAATGGTGTTTAAATTAACAAAGGATGCAACCCCTGAACAAATGAAGGCAGCTGGACTTGATGCTCATTATGTGAATCACGATAATGCTCTTTATTATGAAAACGCAGGAGGTGTCCCTTGGACAGCGACATATATTCAAGCAAAGGGAGACCCCATTGCTGATTTATATGAGGATATTGCAGCTGAAGAAAAAGCAAGAGCCACCTATCAATGGATTATTAACATGAGTGATGACACAGACTTAAACGATAGCCTGCGATTCTTAAGAGAAAGAGAAATCATTCACTCTCAACGATTCAGAGAAGCTGTTGAGATATTAAAAGGTGAAAAAGAGAAGAAAAAATTCTTTTAAAAGAAGCAGAGTAGTTTTCATTTCTCAAGCATTAACATTTATATATTGTTTAAAAACAATATCAGAATATAAACTCTCCCTCTCTCAATGTTGACGGTCGTTTAGTTGAAACACATCATTAAATACCACTTAGAACCTTATAGGAAAGAATAGCTATTGAATTTCTTCAATAGCCATTTTCAGAGTGTCGACAAAAGTAAAAATAAGTATACTTCCGTGGATTTGGAGAAGCGTCCGCTCAACTCCTACGGGAGAAGCGAGAAAGTTGAGACACTTGCCGTAGCGTAAACGACGAAGCGGCTTAACATCGCCCCGCGGAAAGCGAACAGAAAGCTTCGGAAAATCCCAACTCCTCTTTTTTCGAGATTAAACGGGTTTGTCTACAGGCTCGAATAGCTATTGAATTTCTTCAATAGCTATTTTTTATCATTTATTCTCATGAAATAGATTGATATCGTAGTTTTTCTTCATCATATTATAAACGATATGACGATTTTTCCATTCTTCTTCCTTCTTCCACAAATCTTTACTCTTATCAATGATTTCACAGCGCAATGCTTGATATTCCTTTTCTGCCTTCTCCCTCTTTTGCCGCAAAACATTCATCCATCCAAACAGGCCGATGATCGTAATAAGGCAATATAAATTAAATGTTTGATTCACAAAGACAGAAAACATCGCCGCGAAGGAATACGAGTATGGCTGTAGAACCTGATAAAAGAGGTAGGCGAAATATATGAAAGATAGCAGAACAACCGCCCACATAACTAATAGATGCCATTCCTTCAATTTATCAAACTTATTTTTTCTCTCAACTACCTTTTGCAACATTTGCCTGGTCGCTTGGTCCGTTCGTTCATCGAGCATCATAATGGCCGTCTCCATCAGTACCACCTCAAACTTTCATATGCTTGACCACATTATATGATTGGTATGAGGATAGTATGTCCATTAGTTAGTCTTGAGGAATCGTCAATACTTGTCCTACATGAATTTCGTTTGACTGAAGATTGTTTGCAGCCTTTATTTTCTCAATCCCATCTGGAGATTGATAGTAATTCATTGCAATTCTATACATTGTTTCCTGTGTTTGCACCGTATGATAAACAACCTTTTTCTTAGCTTCTTCTTCTTTTTTCTTAGCTTCTTCTTTTTTCTTTTCTTCAGCCAATTTCTTCTCATGCTCTTTCTTCTCGGCTTCTTGTTTCTCTTTCTTTTCTATCTCTTTTCTTTCTTGTTCCTGCTTTTCTTGCTCTTTTTTCTCTTGTTTTTCTTTCTCTTCTTGCTCTTTCTTCTCAGCCTCTAGCTTCTTTTTCTCTGCTTCTGCCTTAGCCTCTTCCTTCTTTGCTTCTTCTTCAGATTCATCTTCATTTACTGTGGCACTGGCTTCCGATGAAGACCCTTTATTACTGGAAAAACCAACCGTTTCATAATCAGAAGATGAATCCTTCTCTGACCCGCCGGCCATCGGGGAGTCTAGGAAAAAGTAATAAACACAAAGAGTAACAATCGGCAGCGTGATGAAAAAAACCGCTAAAAGACGGATGACCGGATACTCTGTCTTCGTGCGCTTCTTTTTCCTTTTATCTCTTTGAATACTGCTTCTTGACCTTTGTTCCACAATCTCTTCTGTAGTGACTTCTTGTTTTTTATGTATTTTCTTTCGCTGGCTTTTTGCACGCTCTCTATATGGGGCTTCTTTATTCATGAAACTTCCCTTCCTATTCATCTATTATATTGAGTACGATATTTAATCGATACACCTAGCAAAAAATCAATGATAAAATGCATGAAAATGGTGACTAATAAATTCCCTGTAAAATAATAGATAAAACCGATAAAAAAACTAAGTAAAACAACATTTAAAAATAAAAACCAATTAAATAAGTATCTGTAATGAACTAGAGCGAATATCAGGCTGGATACTACTAGTCCATAGTTTGTTTGTATTACTCCACGAAATAACACTTCTTCACTTATTGCAACGATAAATGTAATGAAGGCAATATGCAACACACTAGGCGAACGAAAAATTCTGTTATTCAGACCTCCGTCATCATAATATTTTTGCGGTAATATTCTCATTAAGAAAACATCAAGCAATACGACGATGACCCCTGCCACACCTCCAATAAGGAATATATTTAGATCATCCCAAATAAATAATTTAGAAAAATCCTCAAAGGTATCAAATAAAAACCAGCCTGCTATTATTGAAATGACTAATAGAAGGATTTGCGTTACATAAAGATGAAATAATAGTTCTCGATCTGACAGCTCATTTACAATATCAGAGTATTTATCCTTCATTTACTTCACTCACTTATTTATCAATATTTCTGCTAATAGCCTTTGCCAATCCGTTTCTTCGTTTCGGTTTTTGACCATCGTTGGATTCCTCATAAAATCCTCTATCGATAATCCACAAGGATCACAACAATTATCTACCCTTATTTTCTGCTCTTCGTCAAAATACTGCAAGATTTTT
Organism: Cytobacillus purgationiresistens; assembly: GCF_030813235.1. GTDB lineage: Bacteria > Bacillota > Bacilli > Bacillales > Cytobacillaceae > Cytobacillus > Cytobacillus purgationiresistens. The sequence continues at coordinate 116,297 of NZ_JAUSUB010000012.1, forward strand.
TTTCTTCTGCAGGACTGAAAATGAATCCAATCATAAACTATTTTAATTTTGTGGCGCTTCACATCCATTTGCTTCAGCATCACATCCTTTAACTCATGAAGAGAATACATATCTTTTCCACTATCAACCGCTACTTGATGAAAGTCCTTTAAAATGCGCCAGTTCGTTTCTGTCAACCCAGCTAAGGTGATCATTTCTGTTTCATAATCATTGAGCTTATTCCAAGCTTCAGGATTTGCCTCCAGCCATTTTATCATCCAGTCTATCTGATTTTCATGAAGCAGTTCCCCTTCGGCAAGCTGAATAGGCAGCTGTTCATCTCCGTTCGCATAGAGAAGTATGGCCAGGCTCCGCTCTCCATCCCTACCTGCACGTCCTATTTCTTGCAAATACGATTCTAATTGCATTGGCATATGAAAGTGAACAACAAAACGAATATTGTTTTTGTTGATTCCCATACCGAAGGCACTCGTCGCACAAATAATATCAAGCTGACCGTAGAGAAATTGCTGTTGAATTAATTTGCGGTTTTCTTGATCAATACCGCCATGATAAGCCATGACCTCACCTAATCCTTCTTTCTTTAAAAGCGCGGCCATTTGTTCAGCCATTTTCTTACTGGAAAAATAAACAATTCCCGGACCTTTTACCACTCGTAGATATTCTATGAGCTTGTCGACTTTATCTTTGTGATGTTCCACTCGATCAACTTTTAATGCAATATTGGGACGATCGACAGAATAAATAAACTCATTCGGATGACTGATTGAAAGCGATTCGATAATATCTATTTTTACTTTATGGGTTGCGGTCGCTGTTAAAGCTAACGTTAGCGGGTTACCCAAACTCTCTCTCACTTCCCCGAGCTTTAAGTAATCCGGCCGAAAATCATAACCCCACTGAGAAATACAATGCGCCTCGTCGATAACGAATAAGGCGATATCCAAGCGTTTAAGATTCTTAATGACGAGATCGACCTTTAACATCTCCGGCGAAATAAAAATGAATTTATAATCATGCAACTGATGTAACGCCCTGTTTTTTTCCTCATAAGATAAAAAAGAATTAAAGGCAATAACCTTCTTTTCTCCAAGCATCATCAACTGTTCAACTTGGTCTTGCATGAGTGATAAAAGCGGAGAAACAATAATTACTGACCCATTCAGCATATATCCTGGTAATTGATAGCACAGTGATTTACCCGTTCCCGTTGGCAGCATACTAATGGTGTGTTCACCTGACATGAGCGAGGCAATTGTTTCCCTCTGACCTGGCCTGAATGTTGAGTGACCAAATATTTTTCGCAGCATTTTTTCCATCATTATCACCGTATCCCATTCTTTGCTAATACTAAACGGATTTCAAAATAATCCGCTTCTGGCACCGATTGGCGGATATGTTTTAATTGTTTGGATGTTAGTTTCTTTGAAGCTTCAACAATTAATTGCTGCTTCAATTGACTAACGTATTGGTCAATTTTGAAATCACTAATATTCAAGGCAATCTCAACAATATGATCTTCAATTGTCCCTCTTTTTAAATTTCTGCTAATGGATATCTCATCTAAAGCAAATCCTTTTTGAATTAATCGATAGGTCCTGCTTGCGGAGATTGTCAGCAATGAGGTCAGCTTATCGACATCAGTCATAAGCCGATTTAAAAGAGGAAACTTTTCTGGTGACTCATCTGCTTTTTGCAAGATGCAATGAAGAATATTAAGAAAATGAATGTGATAAACGTCATTTTCCATTTTAAGTTTTTCCGCTGCTTGACTGGCTGTTAAGCCAATTTTATTAAATCCAGTCAGTCTAATTACAAAGATAACTGGATTGATATCATCATCATGCGATAAACAAGTGTAGAGCTCATTGTATATTCCTTGTGCTAAATCTTCCCTGCTCATTTTAGATTGCACTAAATATTTTTTTAGCCATACATGCAATTCCTTCTTTGTTTGTATCGGTAGATATTTTTGATTCTGTTTATTCAAATGAGAAATAACTTGTACAAGTAAGGATATTCGTTCCCACAACATTCTTGAGTATCGATGGTATCTCCAACCATCCACATATTTAGGCAGGATATTCGCATCAACTGCTTTCCAATGATCCCTTTTTGGTACAACAAAATGAAGATCTTCCTTTTGAATAATCAGTTGCTCATTTTCCATACGTTTAATATAATCTGTAAATTCTTTCCTTGTTAGGGAAGGGAATAGATGAAAAAAAGCAGATAGATGAAAAAGATGAGCATCTTGAATCGTTTGAGAAGTTTTTTTTCCATTGAGTAAATGAAAGACAGAATAGACCGTTCTCTGTCCTTCAATCCTTTGCAAACAATGCAAAATCACTATTTCAGTATACGATAGACTCATCTAACCACCTGTTCCTATATATATTTTCTTTGATTTTTTATGTTGCTGCTACACTAATATCGCATATAAAATACTTGGAAGAGATATGCATACAAAAGGCATTTCAAAAGCATTTTAAAACATTTGCTTTAGACCTTTTCCACTTACTTCACAACGTTTTACACAATGTGACTTCCACTTTCTTTTTATTTTATCACGAAAGAGATCATACGGTCGTTTAATTTCCCTTTTCCTTTAAACAGGAAGCTTTAACCCTCTCACAGTAAGTATTATTAAATTAGATTTATATTGAAATGTTGTCCTTACAGTTTTACAATAGAAATTGTGGTAAGTGTTTCGGCTAAAAAACGCGAAGCAAGAAGATAATTATGGATCTTAATTTTTTAGGAGGTATTTGCATGGCAAAATATACAATTGTTGACAAGGAAACATGTATTGCATGTGGGGCTTGCGGTGCAGCAGCGCCAGATATTTATGACTATGATGATGAAGGCATTGCCTTTGTAACATTAGATGATAATGAAGGAATTGTTGAAATTCCAGATGTATTAATAGAAGATATGATGGATGCTTTCGAAGGCTGCCCAACTGATTCTATTAAAATTGCGGATGAATCATTTGATGGAGACGCGCTTAAATTCGAATAATCATCAACTTTTTCTTTCTTAACCATAGAATGCCCCCTAAATGCGGGGCTTTTTTTTTATTTTGCAATGTATTTGCCCTTGCTTAAATTGCAGTTCAGTTCATTAGTCTTTCAACTTAGTCTGTTCTAGTGTCTATACTCAACATTCGCAAGCGAGCACCTAATTAAAAACAGCAGCCCCACTAAGTCGGGCTGCTGTCCATATATTTAAGCGACTGTATTTAATGCTCTTTGTTTTGTTATCCAAGTGTTCAATTTTGTAAATAACACTAAAAATACAGAAGTGATTAAAATTCCCTTTATAAAATTGAACGGCAAGATAAAAGCGACCACTGTAGACTTCATTTCTGGAGCTGACATAACCGGCATATTTAAAAACATCGTATATGCAGGAAGGAATACATAATAATTAAGTAAGCTCATCGTTACTGCCATAACTCCAGATCCAATGATCAAACCGATCGTCATTCCTTTTTTAGTCTTCAGCTTATTGTATACGTAATAAGTTGGGAGAATAAACATTATCCCTGCAATAAAGTTTGCAACATGACCGACTGGTACACCTGTTGCGCTGCCTGTCATAAAGTAATCCAGGACATTTTTAAACAATTCCACCAAAATACCTGCGATAGGTCCAAAAATTAATGCAGCGATTAAAGCAGGAATATCGCTAAAATCAATCATTAAAAAGTTTGGAAAAGGTGGTAATGGAAAGTTTAGCAGCATTAAAATATATGCGATACTGCTAAGCATACCAATGGCTACAAAAGCTTTGACATTCAGTTTTTTCAATTTCCTCTCTCCTTATTAGGCTATCTCTCCTATAGAAGAAAGGTTCGGCCAAAAGCTTCTTTGCAATAAAAAACCCTCAAGTCATCACTTGAGGGAGAAATCACAAAGGCACTCTTAATAAACGTTCAAATAAATAATATTTTTTGAACGTATGCAGAACCTCCATCTTCTCCCATCCAGACTATACTGTCGGCTTTGGAGTCACACCAAATCCTGCCAAATTGTTGCGTACTTCTAAAAAATGCTAGACGTACTCTCAGGCTCGCGGGCTTAAAGCTCATAGCTTATCACCGCCGGTCGGGAATTTCACCCTGCCCCGAAGATAGACCATATTTTATTGTCACAGCTTTATTATACTGAAAAAAATGTCGCTTGTGAAGTCCTAACTAAAATTTACCTAAAATCGTGAAGAAAGTGAGCATTTCTGATGTTTTATCACATTAAAGCGTTTCCATTGTAAATACAAACAATAATTTGAATTGACAGATAAATATTCGTCTTGTAAAATTATCAGATAATTGGTCCACTATCTTAGGAGGGTTCATAATGTATCAAATTTTAGTTGCAGATAGCATCAACGCAGAAGGCCTGGAACCATTATTAGGATTAAAAGAGGCAGAAATTATCCAGAAGAAAACGAATGATCCAGAAGTCAATTTAGATCAGATTGACGCATTACTTGTACGAAGTGCAACAAAGGTAACGGAAAAGCTACTAAACCAAATGCCAAGTTTGAAAATTATCGCAAGAGCTGGTGTCGGCGTTGATAATATAGATGTGCCTGCAGCTACCAAGAAAGGAATCATTGTTATCAATGCTCCGGACGGTAACACGATTTCAACTGCAGAACACACCTTCGCAATGATGGCTTCATTACTGAGAAACATTCCACAAGCACATAGCTCAGTTAAGAACAAAGAGTGGAAAAGAAATGCCTTTATCGGAACAGAATTATACGGTAAAAGACTCGGCATTGTTGGCATGGGAAGAATAGGTTCAGAAATTGCCAAGCGCGCTAAAGTGTTTGGAATGAACGTTAATGTTTTTGATCCTTTTCTAACAAAGGAAAGAGCAGCAAAGCTTGGGGTGGAATCATCAACTCTCGATGAGTTATTAGTGGCTGCAGACATCATTACGGTACATACACCGCTCACACCTGAAACGAAAGGAATCATTAACGAGGAAGCTTTAAAGAAAACGAAAAAAGGCGTGTATTTACTGAATTGTGCACGTGGCGGAATTATTGATGAACAAGATTTAGCGACATATGTCGGCAACGGACATGTTGGCGGAGTTGCACTTGATGTTTTCGAAACAGAACCTCCTGGAGAGCATCCCCTTTTAAAATATGAGAATGTTATTGTCACTCCACACTTAGGTGCTTCAACAAAAGAAGCACAATTAAACGTTGCAACCCAAGTTGCTAAAGAGGTGCGATACTTTTTCGAAGATCTGCCAGTTTCCAACTCAATAAACCTGCCTGCAATTTCAAAAGATATTTTCGAAAAAATTCAACCGTTCCATCAAATTTCAAAGCAAATCGGCTATATTCTTTCACAATGTGTTAAAGAAGGTGTTCATGAGCTATCTATAACCTACTCTGGTTCAGTGACAAATCTTGAAACATCCTACTTAACAAAAGCTATGCTTTCCGGATTCTTCAAGAATAGAATTGATGTAAATGTCAATGAAGTGAATGCTTTGTTAACAGCAAAAGAAAGAGGCATCACTGTTGGAGAAAAAATCTCTACAGATGCCTTTGGATATGACAATTGCATCACCGTCTCTGCAAAAGGTGAAGAAAATGCCTTTACAGTAAGAGGAACATTCATCGATCATTATGGACCTAGAATCGTGTATTTAAACGGATTTAATATTGATTTCCTCCCTGAAGGCAACCTGCTATACATTCAACATATGGATAGACCTGGTGTCATTGGCCACGTTGGACAAATCCTAGGAGACCAGGGCATCAATATCGCTACGATGCAAGTGGGCCGAAAACAAGCTGGTGGTGAAGCTATTATGGTACTTGCTTTTGATAAACCATTAAACGATCATGCACTTGCTTCTTTAGAGAAACTGGATGAAATAGTTTCAATTAATTCAATTAATTTATAATTAAATGAAAGCGGCTAATCTCATTGGATTAGCCGTTTTTTAATCGTCCAGTTTTTTCATTTAGCCGATTGGGTTAACACATGCAAAAATCCCCCTAAATGACAGACTAATAAACTTGTCCGTTTTTAGGGGGATAATAAAGATTGTTCAACCTAAGGGATATTCTATTCTTTCTCCCTTGGAAAAAGTCATGATGGATGAATAACCCACTTCTTTAGCCAATGCCAATGATTGATCAAAGTCAGCGCCGACATGCTCTGGAAAATGTGCATCTGATGATAAAACGATTGGAATGTTCTTATCAAAGCACTTTTGTAATAGTCTTTTATCTGGGTAAAGATCTCCTACAGGCTTTCTCAAACCTGCACTGCTGATCTCAACACATGTTTTTGAATTAGCTAATGCATCAGTTGCCCGATCATATTGTTCAAGAAGGAATTCTTCATCCTTTGGGACATATTTAAAAATCTTTACAAGATCAAGATGACCAACAATATCAAAAAGGCCGGATTCTGCCAATGTAATTACCTGATCAAAGTATTTAGTATAGATATCATTTATATCTCTGCGATCCCATTCTTTTCGATATTCTGCCAAATCAATGCCGAAATCGCCCACCCAGTGAATTGAACCAATTACATAGTCAAACGCATAAGATTGAATGAACTTTTCCATTTCTGCATGTTTCCCTGGAGTGTAATCCATTTCAATCGACATTTTCACATCCATGTTTTGCTTCCATGCTTCTTGAAAGAGCGCGACATAATCTTTCATGTCATAATAGCGTCTGTCATTCACCCATGAATTTTGCAATATATCGGCCGTTTGATAAAAGTGATAGGCGTGCTCAGAAATGCCGAAGCTTTCAATTCCTTTTTCAGCTGCTGCATCCGTAAACTTTCGCAAATAGTCTATCGCTAATGTGCCATTTTCTAAATGATTATGATAGTCTGTTAACATATGAATAAGCCTCCCCTGAATGTACGTAATTATTATACGCCTTAATGGAGACTCGAACAATTAAATTTATTCATTTTTTTGAATAATCAATACTTGTTGTGGATAAATTGTATCGTTATTAATATGATTCACTTGTACCAATTGATCAATCGGCATATCATATTTTATTGCGATTGCCGTTAATGTGTCACCGCTTCGGACAATATAGGTTGATTCTTCCGCTCTTTTGGGAATGGTCAAGGTTTGACCTAACCCGATTTCCTCATGCAAAAGATTATTCTCATCCATAAGCATCTCCACAGAAATCCCATGCTTCTCTGCAATCGACCAAAGACTGTCTCCTTGCTGAACAAGATAGGGAAGAAACCCATTCTCATCACTCAATGCCTCGTCATCTACCTTTTTTTCTCCTTGACCAGATACAACGACAGCGTGACCGATTTCCTTATCATTAAAGGCAATAAAAGGATCGATGGCATTTTCTTTATTAAAGGTCCATTCGTTCTTATGTATTTCAAAATGCAAATGGACACCTGAAGAGTCACCGGTGTTTCCCATTGCTCCTATTTCTTGACCCGCTGCAACGGCTTGTCCCTCACTTACGACCCGATTTTGCAAATGAGCATAGACCGTTTCTGTTTGATTATCATGACGAATAAACACGACATTGCCATATGAATCTGAGAAATAAGATCTCACAACAATCCCACTATCTACTGCATGAATAGGAGTACCTAATTCTGCAGCAATATCTATACCTTTATGCTGACCCTTCCTTGTGCCAAATGTATCTGTAATGACCCCTTCAGAGGGCCATACCCATTGACTCGTCATTGCTTGAAAATCTGTTTCAGCTTTTGCGCTTTTACCGCCTAAGAATAGAAGGCTCACACAAATCGCCATCACTCCTGCAATTAAAAAACGTCGAATATAATCCTTCAAACCTCTTCCTCCTATATTTCTTTACTGATAATTATTAAAGGTTAGAGTAATTTCCACATTATCGCTCTCCCATTCACCCTATGTACCCTTGTCCCTTTTTAGAACTTTTACACAGGGAGGAGCGCTTAAAAAAGGCACGTTTATTATTATATGATTACTTGCGGGATTTTTATACAAAAAAGCGAAAGTTCCCCAATGATATTTTACAATCTTCTTATACTAAACAAAAAAAAACAGACTTAACTATCATTTAAAAATGATAATTAAGTCTGCATCTACATTTACTTAATTTATCGACCTTTTATTGGCCGCTAAAGGTACTTTTATTTCCTCATTTAGATTAAATGTGCCTATTTGATCTACATCTGCATTCTCCACTCTCACAGCAGTGTAATCAAATTCCTTGGCTGTGAGCAAAATAGCTTCAATGGTATACAAGGTTGATTCATCATTAACTACATCAGAATCATTTGTGAATCTAATAACCAATTGGTCACCTGATGATTCCTCAGCTTCAAAATCAATATCATCTGGAATAGAGGCTTCTAATTTATGAGTATCTATGTTCTTTTTCATAGCTACAAAAGCTTCTTTAACTGAGCTTAATTTATCCCGAAAAGGAACTAAAAATGGCTTGGCATTCAATCCGTCTGGATAATAGAAATAGTATGCAGATTTGCTTGAGCTCTCACCTGGGATAAAGGTTTCTTCTTTTCCATTTCCCAAGTCAATTCCAGGCTGCCCATCCGTCTGCATATTTATTTGCTTGATATCATATGCGTAGAGCATGTCAGACAATGCTGCACCAAAAGAGTTACTTGATGTACTCGATGATAAATTATTATGTTCAGGAACATTAACCGTTAAAACTTGATTAGCAGGGTTTAGTTCTAAATTGGCATCCAACGGATAATAGTCCATCAGCCCCCACTCACTTTCTCTTAATTCATGCATGTATTCCTTAAACAAGTCAAATTTAGACTTCCCTTGTTCCTTCTGAACAAGAATACTAACTGGAACGATATTTTGCACCTGTTTATCTGGTATTTGATAGGTTAATACTTCCTGATCAGCAACTTCATCGTCGTATATTGCTGTTCTCTCATAATTTGTTGAGGCAACATTATAGTTCGTAGGATTATTATCATCCGCAGCCTGCTCTTTGTCTATGGTACTCTCTTCAGGTGCCGATGATTTATCTTCATTCCCAGCGTCGTTATCATCATGATCAGCAGGAGCCGTCTCCTCGTCTTCTTTGCCTTCTTCCTGCATCACAACTTTATCACTACTTGATTGGCTCATTCTTTCCATATTATTTCCAACTGAGCTGTCTGCAGCCTCCTGCCAGTTCAGCATCGTAGGAGCAAGAATAAATATTAAAAGCAAGGCAGCAGCAGTGGCAGCGGAAGGAATGATCCATCTTTTTGATTTTCTTTTACTCATTTTCAATGTGACGCTCTGATAGATCTCTTGCTTGTCTCGATGGTCTTCTACTTTCGGCATTTGCCTTAACAAATCTTCTAGCTGTTCATCGCTCCAATTCTGTTTCCTCACTATCCGATCCCTCCTTATCCATCAAATCCACCATATGCTTCTTCAACACTTTTAGCGCTCTGTGCTGGGTAGTCTTCACTTTACTTTCCGTCCAGCCCAAACTCTCAGCTGTTTCAGCTATAGACATATCTTGTAAATACCGCATCACAATCACCAATCTTTGATCTACCGTACAGACATCCAAGCATTTATAAATCATTTGGGTATTTTCATTTTGCATCGCAATCTCTTCAGGCATTGGATTCTCATCTCTTACCTGCTGCTGTGACCAATCAAATTTTTCGATTATCTTTAGCTTCCAGCCCTTTTGTTTACGAAATGAGTCAATCGCCACATTACGAGCAATAGAAAATAGCCAAGTCTTCTCGCTGCTTTTACCTTCGAATTTATCATAGGACTTTAATACTCTTATATATACTTCCTGCATTAAATCCTCTGCCAATTCTCTGTTTCTGACCATATAAAAAAGAAACTGAAATACATCTTGATGATATTTCGTATATAAGTCATCAAAAACGGAGTTCATCGCTTCCCCTCCCCGTTCTATATTATAGTCGTAAATATGTTTAAAAAAGTTACAATTTAAATATAGTATTAATCATAAAGAAAAGGAAGGATATCTTCCGAAAATCCTTCCTTTTCTTTCATGTTTCCCATGAATCAAGAACAATCGTCAAAGTTCTCTCAGGTTAATCATTATTTCGTGGAATAAAAATGGAAAATGTCGTACCTTGTCCAAGTTTGCTTTGGACCGTAATTTGACCTTTATGTGCATCAACAATATTTTTTGCGATTGCAAGTCCTAAACCCGTCCCAGATCTACCACGCGTTCTTGCTTTATCCGCTTTATAGAAACGTTCAAATACAAAAGGCAAATCTTCTTCAGGAATTCCTGATCCCGAATCAATGACTTCAATTACCAACCCGCGATCATCGCTTTTTTCAGATACAATGACCTTACCATCTTCAGGAGTATGACGAATGGCGTTATCAATTAAATTAGTTAAAACCTGCTCAATTCTATCAGGATCAAAGCTTGCCCATAGAGGTTTGCTTTCCAGTGATTCACTGAGCCTAATATTTTTGTTATTAGCTAATCCTTGGAATTTACGGATAATTTTTCTGATGAAAGGCTTTACATCGATTGCTTCCCTTGTCAGTTGAATATGACCCGCTTCCATTCTCGCAATATCAAGAAGCTCATTGACAAGCCGTCCCATTCTTAATGATTCATCATAGATGACTTTTGCCATTTCCTGCTTCTCTTCTTCCGTTCCAGCAATATCATCAACAATGGCTTCGCTGTAACCTTGCATCATAGCAATCGGTGTACGAAGTTCATGAGAAACATTGGCAATAAAATCTTTGCGAAGTTTATCAAGCTGTCTTTCTTCAGTCATATCTCTGATCACTGCGACAGCACCACGGATAAATTTCTGATTATACAGCGGGCTAATAATCATAACCCAGTTTCTTCCTTGCACATTGATTTCACCAATTTGCTCTTCCTCAGTCTCAACAGCAGTCAAAAAGAGCTCCATAACAAGTGGTGGAACCATTTTGTTATTATCGTTTTCTTGTTCATAATACCAGCTATGGAGAAAACGTTCGGCCGGCGGGTTCGTAATTAGTATGGCACCATCCTTATTAAATGTGAAGACACCATCGGCCATACTGCTAAGAATACTCGCCAGCTGCTCTTTTTCCTGGCTTAGCGCATCCATATTGTATTTCAACTGTCTTCCCATCTGATTGAAAGCTATCGCCAATTCACCAATTTCATCATTGGATAAAAAAGGAACCTTCGTATCAAAATTCCCCTTAGCTGCTGCTGACACAGCTTCCTTCATCTTTCTTAGGGGCGCTGTAATTCTCGTTGATAAAAAGAAAGCAAAGACCGTTGTTAAGATAATTGCTACACCCGCTGCAAGGAAAATGAATTTTGTTGTTGACTGAGTGGTTTCTTGCATAACCTCGAGAGACTGGTAGATAAAAACAGCTCCATCCTCTGTATTCGATTCTGGCAGAGGTACGCCAATAATTAACACATCAGGATTATCGAGGTCTTCATCATCCTGTGTGAAATAAGAGGATACTTTATTTACCGGTTTATTCTCCGTAAATACTGCATTTAATCCCTTATCTTCATACAGATACGATAGAGGAAGCTCGAAAGTCTCATTCTTATTTGGAGAATAATAATATTCGTCATCTCCCTTGATGATAATTATTTTCGTATTTTCATCAACTAACTCCCAGGCAATCTCTAACCCAACTTCGAGATCATGTTCATCTAAAATACGAGCGATTTTATTAGCTGTATTTGTAAGTCCTTTTTCTATTTGGTTAATATGATAATTATCAAAAAACTCCAGAAGCATCACGGTTAGAATAAATAGAACGAATGATACGAGTAGTAAAAAAGTAGCCCATAATTTACCTACTACACTGCGCCAAAGTCTCATTCATTAATAACCTCAAATTTATAACCCACACCCCATACTGTAACAATCATTCTAGCCGCCTGCTCTGAAACTTTATTAAGCTTTTCACGCAAGCGTTTCACATGTGTATCCACTGTTCTTAGGTCTCCAAAGAATTCATAATGCCATACTTCTTTAAGCAACTGCTCCCTGTCAAATACTTTGTCAGGCGCCTTTGCAAGGAAATACAGAAGCTCGTATTCCTTCGGCGTCAAGCTTACTTCCTTACCATCAGCAAGGACGCGATGTGCATCATTGTCAATCGTTAAAAATGGGAACACAATGACGTCTTTGGCAGAAATTTCAGGCTGTACAAATGTTGCTTTTGAAGAACGCCTAAGTAATGCCTTCACACGAAGCACGACTTCTCTGGGACTGAAGGGCTTCACGATATAATCATCCGTTCCCGCTTCAAACCCCTGCACTCGATTGACCTCTTCCCCTTTAGCAGTAAGCATAATAATCGGCGTGGCTTTTTTCTCCCGCAGCTCTTTACATACCTCAATTCCATCTTTACCAGGCATCATTAAATCTAGGAGAATGATATCATAATCATTCTCTAAAGCCTTTTCAAGCGCTGTTTCCCCATCCTCAGCTTCTTCAATAAAATAATCTTCTCTTTCTAGATACATTTTTAATAAACGGCGGATTCTTTCTTCATCATCTACGACTAAAATTTTAATATCTTTTTCCATGGCTATAAACATCTCCCTATAAAGTTGATGAGTCCCTGACTTTTTAAAGAAAAAAGCCTTCACTTCACTATAGTGAAGTGAAGGCATACTAGTCTACCTTAGTGATTATTTGAGTAACTTGAATGACTATTATTATGAACCTGCATAAGAATGAAGTCCAGCAATAACAAGGTTCACGACAATAAGGTTAAACATGATTATGATAAACCCTATGACGCCAAGCCATGCTGATTTATTACCATGCCAGCCTTTTGATAAGCGCAGATGCAAGTAAGCTGCATAAAATAACCATGTAATAAGAGCCCATACTTCTTTAGGATCCCATCCCCAGAAACGCGACCATGCGATTTGCGCCCAAATCATCGCAAAGATTAATGCACCTAATGTGAATATCGGGAACCCGATTAAAACAGAGCGGTAGCCAATTTCATCTACTAAATCTAGATTCACACGTTTGGTTAGAGATTGCAATGACTCTGCAATACGCTTACGGAAAAGCAATCTAAATAGTAAGTAAAGAACCGTTCCTGTAATTAATGACCAAATAACAGTATTAAGTTTCTTCGCATCTATTATTGCTGGTGTTTCGACAAGCGGTGAAAATTTGTCTGGTGTTAAATGTTCACCTTCATGCGGCCCAACTAATGCAGGTAAGTGAAATTCCTGTACAGATTCAACATTATTGTTATCAATCCAGTTGAAGTCCGACTTATACCCTGCGGCAGAGAAGACTGTTGAAATTACCACAAAGCCAAGCGTACATACAAGTCCAAATAGAACTGCTTCCAGCCAAAAAGCTTCCTTATTCTTTTTTGAATGATCCACAGCTTTGATTAAGTAAATAAGCCCAGCTATAAAGCTGATTGCTAGTATCGCCTGCCCTAAAGCGGCCGTTGTTACGTGAATATGTAACCAATTACTTTGCAAAGACGGAACCAGTGGGGAAATATCCCTCGGGAACATCGCTGCATATGCAATTAATAACATCGCTACTGGTAAAGTAAATAATCCAAGTGCTGCTAATTTATAAATGAAATAAATAACAATAAATGCTCCAACAAGACACATGCCAAAGAATGTAGTGAATTCAAATAAATTACTTACAGGTGCATGGCCTGCTGCAATCCATCTCGTGATAAAGTATGAAACTTGAGATAGGAATCCGGCAATGGTAATGCCAACTCCTATCTTTGCCCATTTATTCGGACCATGTTCTTTTTCTCTGCCTCTTTTATCCTTAATAGAACCTGCAAAGAATACCGTTCCTATTAAGTAAAGAAGGAAGGCAATAAATAATAAATTTCCACTTAAACTAACCATCCATTATTCCTCCTTACTTTTCTTTTTCATCCAATTGATCTTTAGGTTCTTCTATCCCTGTTCCCTGTAGAATTCCTGTGATTTCCCGCTTGAGTCCGTGCCAATTCTTATTCGTATGACCTGCAACCCAAACTTCACCATCTACTCTGCGAAGCCAAATGCGGCGATGATTCCAATAAGCTCCTTGAATGACACCGATCATAAAGATAAAGCCTCCGACTGCCAGTATGCCCAGCGTCAAATCTTTTCTGACAGTAATGGCTGATACATTCTTAGTCTCAACGCCCTTAAATGTCATTTTAAAATCATTATCACCAAACGGCTCTATTGTTTGTTTAATCGCAACAAAGCTTACTTCTCCATCCGGCTTCTCAGGTGTGAACATTTTAAAAACGAAAGCAGGATTATTTGGAATTCTGGATTTTGTTACTGGCTCAGAATTTTCATCAAATTCAAAATCAGGGAAGTAACTAAGAACTTCTACTTTATAACCTTCGCCCAGATCATACTCATCCTGTGGGTTATATAAGTCGATTGTTAAATCGCCCAACGCTTCATTTGTTTCTTTATTCGTTAGAGCAAAATGCATTTGATTTAATTCATCGAGCTTATAGCTTTGCTGGTATAAGGCAAACTGTTCAAATTTTAAAGGTTCATTTACGCGTAGTTCATAATCTTCTACCTTATCTAAAATCGGTTCTTCTCCAGCTACTGTCTCCGCTGATTTTTTGTACAATGTAGTATCTGTTTGGAAGTTCTTTGCTACCATGCCGTTGTTTTCAATTGCATTGGCAAACGCCTCATTGTCGCTATCCTTGTCATATACTTCAAGAACGAACTTATGATTCTCCAAATAGTATTCTCCATTTGTTTCTGGAATGACTGCTGTTTCGCCTTCACGAACCCATAATAATTCATCCACATACATTCCTGGTACAAATCTCATCATGCCGCCAATTAAAAAGATGATAAGTCCGATATGGTTTATATAGGGGCCCCATCTGGAGAATCTCCCTTTTTCCGCTAAAATGTCACCGTTTTCTTCTCTGATTTTATAGCGCTTACTTTCAAGCTTTTCTTTTACTAGTTCATAAGAATGATCTAACTCATCTACTTTAGAAATCCCAAACAGTCTTTGACGCTTTAAAAAACCTTCATGTCTGCTAACCTTCTGGTTTTTCAAGGCTCTGTATAGTGGAATTACCCGATCAAGACTGCAAATTACCAGTGAGATGCCAATCGAGGCAATTAAAACAAGATACCACCATGAACTATATAAATTATGAAGACCTAGAACATAATAAAGTTTTCCAAGAAAGCCGTATTGGCTTTCATAGTAGATTGAAGCTGGTTCAGTCGTTGGAATATACATTTCCTGCGGGAATATAGTACCAATCGCAGATGCAGCTAATGTAATAATAATGAGGGTAACACCCACTTTAACAGAGGAAAAGAAATTCCATATTTTATCTATAATCGTCTTGTTATATGTTTGAGAGCGTCTAGCACTCCCCTCATAACGCATATCAACGACTTTTTTGCTCTTCTCTTCCTCTACTAAAACTCGTCCACAAGATTCACAAAGTACTGTACCATGCGGATTCACGTGCCCACATTCACATTTTACCTGTTTCATCGTCAAAAACTCCCCATAAGCTATGGTTTAATCTGTTCCATAAATTCTCTTACCATAGATTCTGTTAATGTCCCCGTGTGATATTTAACCACTTTTCCCTCTGGATCAACTAAAAAGGTAGCTGGTAACGGACCAATCCCATAAGCATTTCTAACTTGCCCATCTTTATCAATGACGACCGGAAAATCGAGATTATGCCTATCTAAAAATTTACTGACAGCTAAATTAGACTCACTTATATTAATCGCTAACGTTTGTACCCCTTGGTCTTCAAATTGCTTATACTGGTTGTTTATGTACGGCATTTCTTTTTCACATGGCTTGCACCATGTACCCCAAAAATTCAAAAAAACGCCTTGTCCTTTATAATCCGATAAACGATGGCTTTCGCCTTCCATGTCGACAAGAACAAAATCAGGTGCTTCCTTTCCCATTTCCACTTTATGAACTTTATCTTTGCTAAAGTTCGCATACAAAGTGTAGGCAACGGCTGCTCCCAATATTAGTAGTATAACCGTTCTCATTACCAGCCGTCGTTTTTTCATGAAAATTCCCCCTAATAAATCCACTAGGTTTTTATACGTTATTTTAATCAATTTTGGTATTTATTATATCATTACTTAAAATATTTAGATTGTAAACGATGTGAAGTAACTGTGACACTTCTATGAATTTTAGTCCAGTTTTTTCCTAATATTATTTCTTCTTACTTGCAATCGCTCTTAATTGCTTTACTTCATGTGCAGTAAGCTCTCTACCTTCACCAGCAGTTAAGCCTTGCAAGGTAAGTGATGCGTATCTTTCCCGCTTGAGCTTTAAGACCGGATGCCCAACTGCCTCCATCATCCTTCTTACTTGATGGTTGCGGCCTTCATGAATGATTATTTCAATGATTGCCGTCTGTTTCTTTTTATCAGTCGAAAGCACTTTTGTCTTGGCAGGTGCCGTTTTCCCATCCTCTAGCTTTACACCTTTTTGCAGTTTACGAAGGGCCTCTTTTGATGGGATCCCCTTCACTTTTGTTACATATACCTTCTCCACTTCACTTTTCGGGTGCATAAGCAAATTAGCGAAGTCGCCATCATTTGTCATAATCAATAGCCCGGAAGTATCGTAATCCAGTCTTCCTACTGGATAAACCCTTTGCTCGACCTCAGAAAAATAATCTGTCACGACTGGTCTGCCTTTGTCATCAGATACCGCAGATAGTACACCTCTTGGCTTATACAGTAGAAAATAAACAGGCTGCTCCCTCTCAACAGGAATGCTGTCAACTTCCACTTTATCAGATGGGGATACTTTTACCCCTTGTTCTTTTACAATTTGTCCGTTTACCTTTACATGTCCTTCCGCAATAAGCTGTTCAGCCTTCCTGCGTGAAGCAATCCCTGCATGGGCAATGACTTTTTGTAACCTTTCCATAATCAGTCACCTCTAAATCTCGTATTTCGTTCAATAAACAATTATCTATCCTTATGAATTATGCCACAACTTTACTCTTTTTCAAAGCACACTTACTGGGAATTAGAAAAGCGGAGGAGGCTTGCCAGGGGCGACAAGCTTAAGATAGGCCCCCGGAAAGGTTGGTTTTCACCTTTCTTGGGGCCTATCTTAAGACCTCGAGCCCCTAGCCACCGCAGCTGTACAATGAAAAGCGGAGGCGACTGCTTAGCCCCGACATGCATAAGACGTGAATGAAATGAAGGTGTTCTTTGCCTTCAATTCATTCGTGGCTTATGACCTCGAGGGGACTAGGAGCCAGAGCAGGATTATGACAAGCAGAGGAGGCTAATCACCTCCAACGCGAATGAAATATCATCTTGATAGGCTAGTTGGTCAGAAAAAAGCAGAGAGTAGAGCCTGGATTGTCTGACATATTGAAAAAAGACACTATTATAAGTGTCTTTTTGATTGTATACTAATTCGCAAATGATGTTTGTTCATTTAGAGCTCATTGAAGGCAGCATTGTTGTGGTTTTCGTTCATGATCTTTGATTTATTTGCTTGGTTGTATTTGGATATGAATTATATCAGCGACTTTTTTAATTTGTCGGCGATTATTCCAATATATCAGCGACTTTTCGTTTATATCAGCGATAATCTTATTTTATCGGCGTTTTTTCAATACGCACCTCAATCGCTCGCTTTGTGCTGCTGTTTCAGCTCAGCATCAGGGATCATTTCACTTATTTTTATTTGATTGGAAATTATATCGGCCACTTTTCAAATTATATCAGCGATTATTTCAATATATCAGCGACTTTTCGTTTATATCAGCGATAATCTTATTTTATCGGCGTTTTTTCAATACGCACCTCAATCGCTCGCCTTGTGCTGCTGTTTCAGCTCAGCATCAGGGATCATTTCACTTGTTTTTTTTTGATTGGAGATTATATCGGCGACTTTTCAAATTATATCGGCGATTATTTCAATATATCAGCGACTTTTCGTTTATATCAGCGATAAT
>NZ_JAUSUB010000013.1 GCF_030813235.1 Cytobacillus purgationiresistens
TCAAAATTGGTCAATGGTCATGAATCAATTCTTACTCCACGAAAAGCTGAAAGAACGTGCCCTTACCTACCTAGAATAATTTACACACTTAATTTGACAAACCCTTCAATTAACTCATTCTTTTAAAAAAAAGATTAGTATTATTACATCTAAAGGTGTTCATGGATTTTTTAGCTTCCTTCATGACTTCACCCCTAAAATTGCAACAATGAACATTGATAAAACTACACTTAATAACAAAGATATAACCCAATGTTTTTTTTCTGTCATCTTAAAAATTATATTCAAGAATGAACTAATGCCAATAAAGATTAAGAAAACAAATAAAATCATAATAAGCTCCATTTTTTCTAACTCCTGAACAGGTTATTTTTTCTTTGATGAAGCTTCTAGTTGTTGGATTTTATTCATTAATTCTGCTATTTCCTTCTCTTTTGAAGCAATAACAGATTCTTTCTTTTCATTATCACTTTGTTCACGATCTAAAGTAACTTTCAATTCATAATTGGCATTCATTAATTTATCTTTCTCTCCAAGAACCTTTTCGTACTTTTCTTGAGAACGATTCATTTCTTTTGTTAAATGGTCCTGAATGACCTTAATTTCCTTAGCCTTTTCTTTATTTAATTCTTGTTCACATGCAAACACACGCTTTTGACATTCAAATTCAAGACTTTCTTTTTGTTTCTTTAATTCTTCATCCTTTGAAGCAATTGTTTGTTGTAAAACAGTAATTTCAGTATGTAATGAATCAATATCTTTCTTTAACTTGTCATTTTGAGCAATATCTTCTTTCATTGCTGAAATAACTTCTTCTTTTTGTGAAATCATCTCGTTTTTGGTAGCAATTTTTTCTTCTTTTTCATCAATAATCGATTTTTGCTCTACAATACGCTCCGTATAGCCGTTTTGAACACCTTCTAGTTCTTTCATTCTTTCTTGGTTAACCTTTAGTAGTTCAGTTAACTCCTTCATTTTATTATCTTTTTCAGTTAACAATCCCTTAATTTCATTATTCTTTTCTTTTAATTCCTTTATTTCTTCGTTCAAACCAATGGTCATGTTGTCATGTTGATTTCTTAGATCTTCTAGGTTTGTTTCATTTCGTTCTGCTAGATTAACAAAAATATCATTTATTCTTCTGGTGATTTGATTAAGTTCTTTCAAGTCAGCCCCGTATTCCATTTTCGTGGATAGTTCATCATGTTGAAATCTTTCAACAAACAAATCATAAATATCACCGTTAAATTCAATCATACCTGCTGCTTTTGCTTTTTCAGTTAACTCGGAGATGCGATCCTTTGTCTCGGATTTCACCTTAACACCCAATAATTCAGTATTTTTACTCACTTTAAGACACCCCCTCGAATAATCATAAACAGTTTATTATATCTACAGTATAACCATTAATGCTTATATTCACAATGGTTAACTATAATTTATATGGTTAACCATTGATATCATAGTATTTTCTAGTTAACAAAACTAAACCAAGAAATTACCACCAAGTAATAAGTGCAATCCTTACCCCTAGTAACCAAAAAAAACGAGTAGCAATTCGCTACTCGTTTTTTATTATTAATTATTCTTCCCAGAACTTCATTGCCTTTTTATCGTTTGTATAGACCGTGACATATTTTCCTTTTGTCAGATGTTTGTATGGTTCACCTTCACCTTTCATTTTCCGAAGCATTTCATCCTGTTTTTCAATTCGATTTAACAACTCATTGACTTCAAGAAAATCAGCTTTTTCTTCCTTCATACCAACACTCCCTTAATCTGAAAAGTGCTACTTGTTTTTCTTTAGATCATCCCAAAATACACCTTGTTTTCGATATTTATTAAGTAAACCTTCAATCATATTTATAGCAGTTTGCAAGGCATCTTCTTTAGTCTTGAAAAATGCGGCCAGCTCCATTTCAAGCTCTTGTAAGATTTCGTCGTTGTTGCTCGCACCATGATAAAATTTTTCCGGTAATTCTGGCCAAAACTTATCATCTTTGTAAATTTCAAATTCAAAACCCACTTGTTCTCCTGGAACATCAATCGTTTTAATATCAGCAGCTGTAATACCCTTATACCTAAATTTATAAGTTTCTACTTTGTACAACAGACTTCCTTCTGTGTGTTTGTAGGGATATGATGACATTTCAATCTACTCCTTTAGTGTCTTTTACTTAAATAATAAGGGAATATTTCTTTCCTCTAAGACATCTTTCAGTTCCTTATATATTTCGAGAAGGTATTCACAATTACTTTTCTTATGTTCAGTTCTTTGTGTTATATAGTTCTCTTGATACTTGAACATCTCTGCATAGCTTAAGTTAAGTTCCTTCATTTCAATATTTAATGCTAAGCGTTTCTCTTCCTCTTGAATGGTAAATATATTTATCATGTGGTTTGCATATTTAGGAAAATCATACCCATAGAACATAACAGCAGATGGATTTACTTTTCTTTCTTTGATTAGATCGATATAGCCAGACAGCCAATAATAAGCTCGCAAACCGTCCCCTGAAAACCACAAACAACAATGGTTGGCATAAGACGCAAATAGTTCTTGTTGTATTTGCGGATGTACATCATTCAGCAAAAACAATAAAGATCCATTTGGGTCATTGATCGAATCTACTACATTTTCTTTTAATGGATGCAAAACAATCACCTCCTGCTTTGAAAGTTTTATAGGTTAAGATTTTACTTTTTCTTTTTTGAATTCAAACCGTATGCTACCCGCTGCTTTATCTTTCCAAACAACATAAGCATCAAAATCGGTCTTTCCCTTGAAGCTCTTTATCAAATTTGTTTTTCCTTTTTCAAGCAATTTTTTCATATTGGACTCATTTATGGTCTTTTCTAAAAGCTTTTTATTCATTGTAAAATTACATTCTGCCGATTTATAAGCGGAACATCCATAAAAATTCCCTTTATCCACCACACCAGCACCGCATTTTGGACATGGACCAACATATTTATCTTCTTCCATCTTCTGAATGTAGGAATCAAAATTCCATGAATCGGCTTGCTGCTTAGCATCTCGGACAACCTTTTCAGCTAGCTTCTTTGATTGCTCAATAAAGTTTTTTGCAGAAGCATCGCCTTTTCCTATTTCTTTTAGGCGCTGTTCCCAACGTCCAGTTAGTTCAGGAGAAGCTAAAACAGTATCTTGTACCGCATCGATCAGAATAAAGGCTTTCTGCGTTGGTGCTACACGATTTTTTTCAATTTCAATATAGTCCAGCTGTTTTAAACGTTCTATAATATTTGAGCGTGTACTTTCTTCACCTATCCCTGAAACGGATTTCAGAACCTTGCTGATCTCTGAATCCTCAACCACTGGATTTTTCATCGCAAGAATCAATTCACCTTCTGTATATCGCTTTTTTGGACTGGTTTTTCCCTCTTTAATACTAACAGACTTTACCATTCCACTTTGATCTTTTTGAACGTTCGGAAGCAAGGCTTCATCCTCTTTATTTTCCTCTTCATCCGAATCAAACATAACTTTGCGCCAACCTTCCTTTAACAACTGTTTACCCTTTGTGATAAACACATGTTCACCCACATTAGTTTGAATCGTTGTATGAGAAAATGCAGCTGGTTCATAATGGGCAGCAATCAACGAGCGAACTATGATGTCATAAATTTTCTTTTCATCTTCACTCAAATCAACCAAGGAAGGAACTTTTTCTGTTGGAATCACGGCATAATGATCACTGACATGCTCCACATTGACATAACGCTTATCAGCCGAAATACTCCGTTCTACGCCTTCTATCAAGCCTGAATACGGCTCTAATGACTTGAGATTCTTTAGAATCTCTGGAAAGGCTTCAGCTTCTCCATCTGTTACATACTGACTGTCTGATCTTGGGTAACTGACATATGCATTTTGATACAGGGTTTGCAAAATTTCAAGGGTATGCTTAGGTGACATCTTGAACCGCTTATTTGCCAATGCTTGAAGCGTTGATAGACTATGAAACTGTGGCGGTTGCACATTCTTCTCTTCAATCTTAAGCTCCCGGATCATTGCTGGTTTGCCTTGACATTCATTCTGAATAACTACCGCTTTTTCCTTTGAATCAAACCGTGTGCCGCTTTCTATCGTGTACTTACCTTCATATTCATTGCCTTCCATAACAAAACGACTGACCAACTCATAGAAGGGGGTTGAAACAAAATTCTGTATCTCACGCTCCCGATTAACCACCATTGCACAAACAGGTGTCTGAACTCGCCCGCAAGAAAATACCCCACTTGAACCACTGGAACGATTTACACCTTTACTTTGGATCAATAAGGTATATACACGACTTGCGTTCATTCCTATGAGATAATCCGCATAACTTCTCGCCATAGCTTCATAGTAAAGGGGCTGTGTCACTTTAATATCAAGCAGATTGTCAAAAGCTTGTTGTACAGACTTAGGCGTTAAGCTCTGCGTCCATAACCGTTTCATAGGTTTTTTTACTCCTGACATACGAATCACCAGCTGCACAATAAGTTCACCTTCACGTCCGGCATCACCAGCTGCAACAATTTCTTTTATTTTCGGATTCGTCAATACTTCTTTTACGGCCTTAAAACGCTTTGCCTTTTCCGGAATCAGTTTGTATTTAAAGTCATTTATTATCATAGGCAATGTATCTAGCTGCCATATCTTTAATGATGCATCCATTTCATGTGGTTCTACAATCTCAAATAAATGTCCAGAACACCAAGTTAAGAGAGCCCCTTCAGGAAAGGTCTTGCATGGATCAATTTCGATATAGGAGCCCTTTTTCCTGTGTTTATAGGGTGCTGCTAATGATTCAGCTTGGCTTGATTTCTCGGCCACAATAGCTTGCATAGGATTATTCCTCCCTTTCCATTCTATCAAGTACAAACTTTATATATGGATCGTTATAAAATGTTGCATGCTTTGCGTAAAGCTTTACTTTTTCATAATGACCGGAAGGTGTATCAAAAGCTGCATCCATTAATATCCGTTTTTCATTCTGCCTATCTTCTCTAACTAGCTCTTTATAAATATGATCAAACTTGTACACTTCTCTTAGCTTTTTAAAAAGCAACATCCCTTTAAAGTCTGAAGACATAACTTCATCATACGTTAACGTATGAAAGCCTTTAAAAACAGGATGGCTTACAAAGCGAAAAGCGCAACGTACGCAAAGGACTTTTGTTAGATTAAACTTCAAGTATTCTCCCGGAAAATCGTCATTTTGATATACACCTATTTGACATACATCACAAACTCGGTCTGTTCGAGCTTTTGACACTTTTAAGCGTTTCACAAGCCATATGGAAGACGGATATAAAAAAGTGTTATTTGCTCTCACATATCTTCACCCTGACTTTTATCTTGTTTCATAATCTTTGAATTAATGATTTTATAAAGCCCATAAACGACTTTAAACACATAATAAGGAACGAAGATAAACCCAATTACAATCGAGACAACTATTTTAATTACCTTACCAATTAACCAAAATACCAATTCATAGAAGGGGTCTACTTTTACTCTTCTAATTTCTCGGACGATTATATCGGTGTCTGTCATCTGTCTCATTTGATTTTTTTTACGCATACTCAAGAAATACCATCCTGCTGGAAAGGAGCTAAACATATATGTTTCAAAAAGAGAGATCGAGAAGGTATTTTTTATGATTGAAAAGACAATTCCACAAAAAATCAAAGGAAACAAACTATCCATCACTCGATCAAAACGCATTTGGTTCATTGTTTTCAATCCTTCCCGTCACCTCTGTACTCTTCCAAACGTTCCCTTAATACATCGTTACCAAATGTATTTTCAAACTCATTTAAGGCATTCTGAAGCCGTTTTTCGGCGATTAATTTTCTTGCATCAGTATTTGATAATTTACCAATAAGCTGCTCCACTACATCACGCATGAGCGCAGTTCGGGTAATCCCTTTTGTTTGGATTTCCTCAACATATCCATCCAGCTTACGAAATGCTTCAACAGTAATACCGATCCTCATAGACTCCACTTCTTCGGGTTTATCCAACAAAAAGTCTCTTTTATGGCTCGGTTTATATTCTTCTAGAATAAATCGTTCTATAGCTGCGTTACGGTCCCGAAACGGAATAAACTGCTCTAGCACATCCTTAGTACCTTTCTCGAAATAAAAACTTGAATGACGTACCTCTCGCTTTTTTGGAAGCGAATCATTCTGATTCTTTAATTTTTCAAGCAGCTGAATCATGATATGACGCATTAAAGAGGAACGATTCGCTTTATAACCGGCTTCTCGCACTATCTTTACCAATTCATTGAGCCTTGCATCGGTATTTTCATCAAAATGAAATTTTTCAGGCTTTAACCCTTTTTTATCGCCTTCATTGATGATGCTCAAGTCACCGGGCAATTGATAATCATTCAATACATAGTTCCTCAAAATTTTCGACTGGACCGATGGATCAACCTTTGATTTAAAGGCTTCCGCTTGCCCCGGGAACAACGAGAAAGATACTTGTTTCATAAAAAGCAGCTCCTACAAATAAAGTTTTTCTTCAGGAAGGTCATAACTGTTTGATAATCCATAACGCCTAAACAAAATAGCATTGATAGCTAGCTTTAGACGTTCATCATCAAGCGTATCTACTAGATCAATTGGGCTTACTGTTTCATAGCCATTAAACAAATGAGCGGCCAACTTTGCTAAAATTCCCATGCCGTTGCTGAAATCCTGCTCTGCAAACATCTTAAAGGATACAAACAATCCATCTTTTGTATCAAAATAAGGGGTCATTTTGCGATAAAGTTCTTCATCACCAGTCATGATAAAAACGACTGCTAAATGCTCTTTGTTAAAGCGATAATCCTCTGCCATTTCTGATCGAATTTCTTGAAATTTTGTTTGATGCTCCTGATTTAAGAATTGTACTTTCATTTACATTACCTCCATTTATGAATTTCATTTAAATAAAAAGTCCGTTAACGTATATAAACCGTATAATCCCGCGAAAATAACAGTATAACCAATACCAATTGTAAATCCCTTTTCTTTTCCAAATTTTATAAAACAAGCAATACAACCAAATAACCAAAATGAAAATAATAAAACTAAGAAATTTTGCAGACCTATCATAATTACGGCCACTAATACAACAACAGCTAACAAATAACCTAATACGCTTGCAATTCTATCCATCTTTTTAACCACCCCATTAAATTTCCATAAGAGCTAACATTTCTAAATAATACTTTTAATAAGCTCCAGGGATCAGCTTTGGTTGTTACGCTTATATATCTGTTATGTTGAATACCTTTTGCTATACAAATTCTTCGAATTATTCACTATCATTTTTCTAAATCAAAATAAAATTTCCCGATCAGACCTTCACAATAACAACAATTTAAATCGAAATGACGAAACTCTTTTTTCATTTCTTGTATGTCTTTTGGTGGAGTTACAATCATTTTTGCTCCACAATCACATGTTACATTTATTGATACTTGCAATCTTTTCAACTCCTTCGCAATATACGTCTATAACGAATTTGTTTAATTCCTACTAGCATAATCTTTCGCAACATATTCATTTATAATCTATACCATTTGGACACTAAAATATACATTTAACAAGCTCCGGGGATCAGCCGGAGCATGTCAGTAACATACAATACTCAAGCACAAGAGTATTATAAATTAAAGTATACCCGATTTTACGCCTTATTTAAAGTTAATCTCCCTTATCCATTTACCTTTTTTTGTCTTTCTGTCCTTATAATCATCGGTCTATTTTTGTCCTTTTCAATGTTCTCCAAATACTTCACCAAATAATTTTCAGTGATTCGTGTTGGCACATAACCCAAACGTGCACGAATGATATTTTCCACGATAAATCCCTTTTTCGTGTAATACATATAATTCCGTCCGGTTTCCTTTTCGACTTCTTTAAACTCTGTATTTCCTTCCTCACCAGCACGATGGAAAACGTGCATATGGGAATACATATTAGAACGCTCGTTTCGGATCATTTTCAGCAAATACAATAGCTCAAACGTTGAAAATACCATCAATTCAGGGGTTGTTTTCTCTATAGCAGTGTCAAAAACTATATCCCGAAAGCGTACATCTAACCGTTCTCGATTCTCTTTTACAATGCTTGCTGCAAGTGTCATCGTACAAAAATCACAATAATATTGCTGCTGGTTCATCTTTTCAATGTTGCTACCGCAATAAGGACATGTTTTCATTTTTAACCCTCTCCCTTTTTCAATGGTTTCATATATTTTTCTATTGGACCCGATGGGGGATCTTCCCCACCGGCATTTTACTTCCTTCGTTTTTTAAACTGAAGGATAAGCCATGACACGAACGCAAGGACAATTACAATATCTAAGATGCTTTGCCATATTGAACCATAAGGATAATCTCTTATAAATAAGTAAACCAGGACAAAAATTAAGTAAAACCATTTTCCATCTGGTTTCATAAATTTCCGGAAGTGTTATATAATTTAAGTAGGAAGGAAAGACATGCAGTCTTTCCCTCCCGGCTCATTTTCGCTTACTTACGCTTGCGACGGCGGGGTTTTTTGCGATTTTGAGCCTTTTTGTTTTTCGACCGTAATCCTTTGATGTCTAGCCACGTCTTGATGATCGAGAGAATCGAAGCAACAATTCCTAAAGCTGTCAGGATGACTCTCAATTCGGTCTCTGTTAACACTTCCGTTTTCACCTCCCTTCTATACATATATTATACCATTTAGACACTATAATAACAACGTTTATATGGTACTTTTTACAATTTCCCCTGTTTCAAACATATAGTTATATCGTGTAATCTTACCCTCAATTTTAAATGTCCACGCATAGGATTCATCACTTGAAATATCCGTGAAAAACTCCGCAACTTCTTGTTTTTCTTCCGGTATTTTCTTAAATTCCTTTTCTAATCTTTTGATTGCTTTTTTCTCCATTTTTTCTTTACTCATTTTGTTCTTCCTCCTTTGATTTTTCCTTTTGATTTCCGAAGCGATTCAGTTCCCCAAAGGGGGATTATTTTTCCCCTTTTGCAAGTAGAACGAAAAACACGTATAGGCAATTGGTCAAGGGTGCTCTTAGCATAAAAGTTTTTTATGTTGCGGTAGCGTCCTTAATAAAAAAGTTTTTTGCCCCTTGACCGATTGACTAGCCTTCTTAGCTTCCTGCCGGAAAGGTTCGGGTGTCCTACCGGCTGGAAGGTTAGAAGGCTTGCGCTGTTTTACGATTCGGAAGGCAAAAGGGAAAAATATAAAAAAAAACAGCCGTATGGCTGTTCTCCTTTGGTGTTTTATTCTTTTAATCTCTTAATCTTTAGGTTTTCGGCTCGTGAAGGTATGGCGATGATAACCGCAAAGGGATCAGGAACCTATCGGAATGTAGGCGTAAGCCGTACAGACCGTAGTTATCGAGCCATTTAATACCGAGGCGACACGTACGGAATGACAGAAAGGCGCTCTTTCCTTTCTGATCATTCCGTAGTGCTGCCGCCCATATATTTATTTACTAATTCTTCATTTTCTTTAATCATATATTGAACCATTTCTGCAGAACGCTTTCTAAATTCCCAAAAAATATAATCTCTATGTTCTTTTATTAACTCTTCAAGTTCTTTTTCCTTTCCTTCATCTAAATACTTTTGGATTTTACCCGGAGTCAGCCCAAAGTGATCCAACAATCCAACGCCTTTTTTTCCCAGGACAAAACGTTCCATTTCGTTATTTCCTTTTATCGGGTATTCGGATTTTGTGGTGGAATGAGCGAAAGCCAAAAACCAATATTTCAAGAAAATGGTTACGAGAAAAATGGTTTTCTAAACGGATAAGAAGATTGAATGCCTAACGAACACGAGAACTGAAATTGATCTTTACCTGCGGGGAGTTTTTTAAAAAGATTCTCCTTTTTGTTGGGGGCGGTGCCTATGCAGCTTACACCATCGAAATACAAGTAAGGAATGATCAACACTCGTTATCCGCACCACTAATGTAAAAAAAGCCCTACATCCATTTTGAGGACATACCGATCGCATCAAAAGTATGTCCTTCAGACGAAGACGGACCGCCAGAACCCTTTCGGGAGTGCTTTATCATGGCTGTATTCAAACGTTGAATTTCTTCGTTTCTCATCTTCATCGCCGCCCTTGGGTTGAGTTACTATTCATTACCCTATTTGGCGATTCGAACGATCTCGTTTAGCTTATTAATTGCGTTTTATATAGCTGCACAACTTGCGTTGCTACAGCTTCAATATCACTATCTAATTCTTCTAATACATATGATTCCAATACTCCCATTGTAGCCGTTCCTAAAAACTTCAAAAAAATATGCTTATCGATAATCGGAAGTGAATCCTCATTAAGCTTTTTATTTATCTCCCCCATAGTAAAAGACAATAGCTTTTTGCGAAATGATGAGGCACCTTCACTTTTAAACAATGCTGCAAAAAATGATTTATGCTGCTCAAAATAAGAAAACCATAATATCGAACCTTCTATAATCCCTTTGTCTTGTTTTTGATCACATATTTCTCGCAATTGTGCTATATGGTTGTCCACAATCTTGTCTAACAGATCATATTTATCAATATAATGCAGGTAGAATGTTTTTCGACCAATGTCGGCTTTTTCCGTAAGATTTTTAACCGTAATCTCGTCAAACCCTTCCTGAAGTAACATTTGCAAAAAAGTCGATTGAATAGCTTGTCGAGACTTTAAAATTCTTCGATCTATTTTGTCCATACAGCAGTCCTCCTTGATTTTGTACACAGTGCAAACAATGTGTGTATTAACACGCATATTGCGTAATGTGGTTATTGAATTAATGGCTCCTTAGTTTTAATATAAATATACAGGAGGAAAATAATACGCGCAAGTGTATTATTAATATGAATAAAGGGGGGTTTAACTGTGGACATTAAAAAGAAAGCAAAAAGAAACAAAATCCAGCAATTGTTTGCGTTCATTCCAGGCAGCAATTGTATAGCTCAGACTCCGGGCACTTATGCGGAAAAACTTGCTAACGGGTATTAACGATTTAATTCGATGCATCCTATCAAGGAGAAGGTGAAGGCGAGCACACAGCAGCCCTCCCACAATGAAAACAATTTGTGTATTAACACGCATATTGCGTAGTTATTGAATCAACGGCTCGCAAGTGTATCTTGAATATAAATAAAGGTGGTTTTAACTTTGACAGTTACTAAAAAGAAAGTAAAATTTCATGCACATGGGCTACAAGTAGCAGCGATTCTAAATGTACCTGAACATGCTGAAGAAAAGAAACAAAATCCAGCAATTGTTTGCGTTCATCCGGGCAGCAGCTGTAAAGATCAAACGGCGGGCATTTATGCGGAGAAACTTGCTGAGCTAGGGTATGTAACGATTGTATTCGATGCATCCTATCAAGGAGAAAGCGAAGGCGAGCCTCGTTATGCCGAATACCCGGCTGCACGTGTTGAGGATATTCGGTCTGCGGTTGATTACCTAACTACACTGGATTATGTCGACGAAAATCGTATTGGCGTGTTAGGTGTTTGTGCAGGAGGCGGATATGCTGTAAATGCTGCGATGACAGAGCGTCGCATCAAAGCTATTGGTGCAGTTTCCGTTGCGAATATAGGTCGCGGATATCGTGAAAACGATCCAATCAAAATGCTAGAGCAGGTTGCCCAGCAACGTACTGCTGAAGCACGTGGAGCCGAGCCTCTGGTTACACAATGGATTCCTAACAGTCATGCTGAAAGAGAAGAAGCTGGTATGACTGAACTGGATCTTGTACAAGCGGTTGATTACTATAGAACACCAAGAGGTCAGAGCCCTAGCTCTCCAAACAAATTGAAATTCACTAGCGTGGATTCAATAATCGCCTTTGATGCTTTCCATTTGGCAGAAACTTTGCTGACTCAACCTTTGCAAATCATTGTAGGTGGCGTACAAGGAGCGTTTGGCTCATACAAGGATGGCCATGAGCTTTATAACCGAGCAGCTTCTGAGAAAAAAGATTTGTTCGTTGTTGAAGGGGCAAGCCACTATGACCTGTACGACAGAACAGAGCCAGTGAGTAAAGCCCTTGAAAAATTAGGTGCTTTCTATAAAGAAAATCTTTAGTAATAATGCAACGAGGGTGTCTCAAACAGACACCCTTTCATTATTTTTTAAAGACAACGGTCAGTTGAAAACAAAGGGTATTCGGATTTTATCTTCAGGCACTTATCCATTTGTTTGTACTTAATATTAGTCACTTTACTATTTTCAAACTGCTCATTTGACATATAATAACCCCAATCCCTCACTATTTTATAAAGGAAAGCAGCTTCAAAGCTGCAAGTAATCGTTAACGATTATGTCAGTAACCGAACTTCAACATATACACGATATAATTCGCTCTTTCCACGGTCTTTATATGGGTCTTATACCTATATACCTTTTCGAGCTATTTGGCCGCTTCTTTGGCTTCCTGAATCGTTCCATACAATCGAATTTTCACCATTCAATTTATATGATCAAGCAGCAGCTAACACACACTTTTTACTATGGGAATAGGATATAGTCCATACAGGAAACATGAAAACCTTTACATTACTCCCCACAACTTCCCCCAATGGTACTGCAAGTTGCCACAGTATCGGGGGAATTTCCGTGTGTTCTGTCAACATTAGAATTAAATGAATAATAATTTCCATACGGGGCCATAGTAATTATAGACCTAACGGTTAATCAATAAAATGCAACATACTGCCATTGCCCTTGTATCAGCTTAAAGTTGGTACAAGGGCATTTCTTATGTATTAACTCCCGTCCCACGGCCTTTATAATTTCTAAAAGAAAGCATTTGGCTTCAGCAAATGGTTTCCTTTCTTCCTTGAATAATCTTTCAAAGGGTTTAAGGTTGCTACAGCAACCGTCAAACAGGCTCGATGCCTGTTTTAATCAAGAAAAAACGGATGTTTTTTCTTCCATTCGTAAAGCTTCACAGCTGACGATCCAGCCATTCCTCTTATTTTATTCTCGTTTACTTTGATTTTTTCCTTTAAAGCAAAGGGGCAAAGCCCCTTTTTGCCTGTATTTACTTTTTAATAAGCTTCTACTTCATACCAAGTTTCCATTGCTGGTAGCGACACGCCGTCAAACATCATTTTTTCTAATGCCTTATGATACATGGCTTCATCTAACTTTTCGCCGTGCTTCTTTTTTTCTTCTTCGTAATTCAAATCGTCTAAATAAACCGTTAAAGAATACATACCGTTCACATCAAATTTCACTAAAATATTGTTACCCACTTTGTACCTCCGATAATATTTTTAATCAAGCAAAGGGGTAAAAAAATTCCCCTTTGCTCTTTTTCCACTTTTTATAGATAGCCTTTCTCTTTTAAGCTGACATGTTTTCCGGTATGACTGACTATTACATGGTCAAGAACTTCAATTCCTAGAACTTTTCCTGCTTCCGCAAGTCGTTTAGTAACTTCCAAATCTTCCCTGCTCGGCAATGGGTCTCCACTGGGATGCTGATGGCTGACAATGATGGAAGCCGCATTATTAAGAATTGCACATTTCATAACCTCCCTTGGGTGAACTATGCTTGAATTCAGGCTTCCTACATGCGCTTTATGAAGTCCTATAACCATATTTTTTGTATTAAGCATCATAACAAGAAAAACCTCTCTGTCCTCGTCTGCGATGAATGATGCCGCTAATTCTTGCGCATCTTGCGGCGAACGGATTATATAACTGGCAAACGGTGCTGTTGTTTCTTTGATTTCCTGTTTGATTCGTACTACTTCGAAGATTGGGGTCAATTCCACTTCTCAAAACTCCTTTGTGCTTGTGATTTTGTACGTTACTTTTGCCAACGATTTTCATTTTGTCGGCTGATCCTTTGGTCTTTCTCAACTCCTTTCTATATTAATATTATACCAGTTAGACACTAAAAAATCAATAAAAACACTGACATATCAAGCTTTCAATAATGATTCATTCACTTTGAAAACATCTAATGTTAAATTAATGTCTCGATGGGTGTTGTATGCTAATAATAAGGTCTGGACAAATGTTATATCTGATTCATTATTATTGATAATATGAACGGTATCACCTTCATATTGGATAGCCTTGAACGCTTTACTTAAAATTGGCATAATCTCATCCCATTTTATATCTAATGCTAAAGGTATATCATATCCGATAAAAATAGCTTGCATGGTTTTTTCCTCCTTCTCTATACGTTTTCGAAAATATTTTTCGGCTTCACTTAAAAGTAAAAATCTCCCTATGCGCTTTCTTTTTCTGTACACTCTGTAAAAGCTTCCTTCCTTTTTAATTGTAAAAATACCCTCTTTTTTCATAATCATTAATCTTTTCCCCTTTCACTTTTATTTTCTAATGGACATTCTATATTATACCTTTTAGACACTAATCCAATTATAAATAATGATGATATATCAGTGTTTGAATAATCCCTCCCAAGTTAATTCTTTTCTAACTTCATAATCGCATCCTAAAGCCAATTCATTTAGTTCGTCAAAAGTAACACCTGGTTTATTAAGAATTGACTCCACCTTATCACCTTCTATGTCCTCTTCTTCATTGTTGGGATTCATCCATAAACCAAGGATAAACTCCTTTACACCTTCAAAAGTAGTTGTATCCACTAATTCCTCAATATCTGAATCGTTAATATCAAAGATACTGTAAAAAATATCGTCGTTTGTCATGTTACGTTCTCCCTCGGTTTCTTCATCCATTCCCATATCTCCTTTGTGTACTTTTTCTATTTCACTTCTACCACATAAATCACATGAACTTGTAAAATCCTCAAATAGTTCTTGGCAATTTTGACACACATAAACAAATTGACTTTCACTATTTATAGTCATTTTTCTTTTTCCTCCTTTGATTTTGTTTTTGGGTTTTATGAATTTCTTTTTTCTTTTGCCTGAAGAAGCGATTCAGTTCCCCAAAGGGGGATTATTTTTCCCCTTTTGCAAGTAGAACGAAAAACACGCATAGGCAATTGGTCAAGGGTGCTCTTAGCATAAAGTTTTTTATGTTGCGTTAGCGCCCTTAATAAAAAAGTTTTTGCCCCTTGACCGATTGACTAGCCTTCTTAGCTTCCTGCCGGAAAGGTTCGGGTGTCCTACCGGCTGGAAGGTTAGAAGGCTTGCGCTGTTTTACGATTCGGAAGGCAAAGGGAAAAATAATCAAAAAAAAAAAGCTAACTTCAGTTAGCTTTCTCAACGCCTTTAGTCTTTAAGGTTTTAGGGTTTTGAACTTCACTTCAGAGTCGGACGGATCGGCCGTCAGGCAAATGGAACAGGAACCTACGGAATGTAGGCGTTAGCCGTACAGACCGTGGTTATCGAGCCATTTAGACCGGAGCGAGATGCCATAGAATGTTAGGTTACGTTTTTTGTAACCTTACAATCTATGAGCAGACCCTTTAGGTGTAGCTTTGGAATAAAGTTTGATCAAAAACAACAAGCAAACCCACATTTTACGGTAAATGAAAAGAATCCGTTTTGAAAGAAAGATTGATCAAAACGGGGTAATTCTTTGTGAAATAATGTGCAATTTTTATAATAAAGTTTGATCATTTTCTACTGTTGATCTACAACCATCGCGCCCGATTACGGAACCACAGTAGATAAGCTTTTCATCACAGATTCTTCAACGTGATAAATTGTTCTACCTACTATCACTCCTCGACATTTGAACTAGTTTAATATTCACAAATAAAATATTCATCACTCCAGTTTTAATCCTTTTTTACGTATGGTGAAGATTCATGGTAAATTCGTATAATATGAAAAAGTACCAAAGCTCCTAAAGCCTTGGTACTCCTGAGATGCGGTTGAGAGGAGTCGAACCTCCACGAGTTTAACCTCACTAAGCCCTCAATTTTGCGTAACCGTAGAAATGATTATATTAACCTTAAGTAGCTATATAAAACCCTTCATTTTTACATCTATTGCAGTTTAAATTAGATGGTTACGGAAAGAATTTGGAAAGAATTAAAGTAAAAAAAGACGAATAATCAACCGAATATATTTAAAAATAATCGTTTAAAAGCAGTTTACTGGTATACCGTTTAATTAAATATCACAAGTTTTCATAATTTGAGTTATAGCTTGGTCAATTGATTTATAACTTATTCCGTCTCTTGCTTGTGTAGAAATTCCATACATAAAAGCTTCTATCAACGTGCACAAAACATCCGCTTTTACCTCTCTAGTTATCTCGCCGTTTTCTTGCCCTCTAATTATACATTCTTCTAAATTCAACCGAACTAAAGAACGTTCTTTAAAGATAAGATCACGTACATGGTTATTTTTTTCTGAACAAACATTTGCTGATAATACCAACATGCAACCAGTAGGATGGCTAGGATCTGTCTGCATTTTGGCTGTCTGTCTTAAAGCTTGCTCTATTGCTACTTTAGATTTAATCGACGTGTCAACTAAACAATCAGTCACTTTACCGTAAGAAGTGTTATATCGATCAATAACTTCTTTGAACAGGTTCTCTTTAGAACCAAAAGCTGCATAAAAACTTGCAGATGATATACCCATCGCTTCTTTTAGCTGTGCAAGAGACGTAGATTCAAAACCTTGCTCCCAATATAAAACCATCGCTTTTGAAATTGCTAATTCTTTGTCAAATATACGTGGTCGTCCTGTTCGAGCCATACATTTACCTCCTTGAATACTTACTTATATACTAATCGTTCCATAAATGATTGACAAGTATAAAAATACAAAGTAACATATGGATTGTTCGGTCCGTATGTTATGAATGGAGCTTTAGCTTTTTAAAAAAATAGAATAATAAAAAGGAGATAACTTAGCATGTCTGATATTAGTCACACTCAAGTTTCTAATCCTAAATTACCATTGATTAGTTTATTGGCACTTTCAATGGCTGGTTTTATCTGTATAATGACCGAAACTGTTCCAGCCGGTTTACTTCCTCACATTAGTAACGGCTTAAATGTTTCTACTCCACTTGCAGGGCAGTTAGTTACCTTATATGCAATTGGATCACTTGTAGCCGCTATACCGGTCACATTTGCAACCCAAAGCTGGAAGAGAAAACCACTACTGCTTTTTGCAATCGGATTGTTTTTTATATTTAATACGATTACAGCTTTTTCTTCAAATTACACTTTAACTTTAGTTGCTCGATTTTTTGCAGGAGTAGGCGCTGGAATTGTCTGGAGTATGTTAACTGGATATGCAAGAAGGATGGTTGCCCCAGAATTAAAAGGTCGAGCTACAGCAATAGCTATGGTGGGAACACCTATTGCTCTGAGTTTAGGAGTACCAATAGGTACTATTTTAGGAGAATCCTTTGGTTGGAGAGCTGTTTTTATAATAATGTCGATATTAACTTTTATCTTAATTATTTGGATTATAGTAAAAGTCCCTGACTTTCTTGGTAATTCAAGTGGAAATCAGGTTAGTATATATAAAGTGTTCACCATACCTGGAGTACGTCCCATTTTATCTGTTGTTATCCTATGGATGATAGCTCATAACATTTTGTACACATATATTGCACCATTTCTTGTAGAGATGAACTTAGGTACGAAAGTAGGGATCTCATTATTTATCTTCGGTGGTCTTTCACTAATTGGTATATGGGTTACCGGTGTCTTAATTGATAAGAAACTTCGACTACTTGTCTTATTAAGTCTAATTGGTTTCTCATTGTCTACTTTGTTATTTCAATTCTCCGGTGGATATACTATTAGCATCTTTATTGGTATCGCCCTATGGGGAATAACGTTTGGTGGTGCTGCTACTTTATTACAAACTGCACTAGCTCAATCTGTTGGAGAAAAAAATGTAGACACGGCAATGTCTATGAATACCACAGTTTGGAATGCTGCTATAGCAGGGGGAGGTATTATAGGAGGTATATTACTAGACTCATTTGGAAGTATCTCTTTCCCACTAACTATTCTTATACTAACCGTTCTAGCAATTGTTATCGTCGTCTCTAACAAAAAACATGCTTTCGTAAAACAATAATATCTATTCTCCAGACCTGCCGAAAATTATTTAAGTCAAAATTGAAAATTGCGAACAGAATGAGCTGGCTATGCGTAGTTTTAAGCCACACTTTGTGGACGTTTAAGCCAGTAAGACCGAGATAGGAAGCCATTGGAACAGTATCATTCCAATGGCTGTTTATAATATTTAAAGCCCTTATCCTCTTGTTGGTTTTGAATAAATTTTGAGTAAAAGTATTGTTCCAATCCTTATTTATCCACATAAGAAAAGAAACCATTTTGAATAGAGATTGTTCAAAATGGTTTCTTTTCTTATCGTAGAGTTTGCTGTATTTAATAAAGATTGATTATTTATAGTGGTTCTTCTTAAACTGCTTCACAATATCTTCGTAGAGTTTACTTATAGAAAAAAGAAAATATGGCGATAGTAGTAGCATGATAATATTACCCTACTGGAGGATATCAAATGACAAAGATCACCATTTCACAGCTCTTCACTATCATCCTGTTAGGTACTGGTTTAAGCAATCATGTAATCGTTACTCCTATATTAATTAACGCTTCAGGTCGTGATGCATGGATCAGCGTTATTATTGGTTATGCATTTATCCTTGTCTTTTCACTGTTATTGCTCTACGTAACAAGGCACTTCAAATCGGTATCTCTATTTGAATGGTTATCATCCAAGTATTCTCCATTGCTAAGTCGGATTATAGCTATTTTTATAGTAGTTTACCTCCTAATAACAGGTTGGATTACCTTAAAAGAAACAGTTATGTGGACTGAAGAAACATTTTTGTTCAATACACCTACTATTTTTATAGCTCTGTTTTTGTTAGCTTGCTCCCTCTACATTTCATATGAAAAACTAAATGTCATTGCCATTTGTGCAGGTGTCTTACTTCCATTTGTTTTAATATTCGGCATATTTGTAGCAATTGGCACTATTCCTGATAAAAATTACCATCTTGTTACCCCGGTACTTGTGGAGAATGGATGGCAAGAGGTATTTCATGGTGCATTCATTGTCTTTAGTTCAATAATCGAAATTTTTTTAATAATAATTCTTCAGCACCAAGTTACACAAAAATTAAAATTCAAACATTTTATTGTTCTTACTACATTTTTGGCCATATTGACGGTTGGACCACTGCTTGGCACAATTGCAATATTTGGTGTAGAAGAAGCATCAAAACTTAGATATCCCTCTTTCTTTCAATGGAGAATCTTGGGGATTGGAACATATTTTAATCATCTAGATTTTTTATCGATTTATCAATGGACATCTGGTAATTTTATTCATTTAGCAATTATTTTGTATTTAATTACAGAAGTCTTTGACATTAAAAAGAAAAAGCAGCGCGTTAATATACAAGTATTTATTTGTATCATTTATCTACTGGTCATTATAGCTCCTATATCAAATGAGGATTTTTTAATCTTTTTAAGTCGTTATTATTATATTATCTCCAGTGTAATTGGGGTGTTTATTACTCTCTTTATTGCATTATTAATTAAATTTTCCAAGAACAGGAGGAGTACCCAGGTTGAATAATGAACAAACAAATGAAGAATATTTAACTAGTCTCTTCAATAATTCGTCGGATATAACCATCGAGAAGCAATATCTATTTAGTCCTAAAGAGAAGCAAGCTATGCTAGTTATATACTGCAATGGTTTAATTGATAATAATGTTTTATTAAATTATATCCTCCCGGATATTCAAAATAAGTACTATAACAATGGTCTTAAAGGGATAGAACACTTAAATTCTTCAAAGCAAATGCATTGGTCTAAAAAGGAAGAGGATGTTGATGTAACTCTGCTAGAAAAAGTATTTAATGGATTTACAGTGATTGTAATAGCGGAAACCATCTATTTCTTTAATATACCCAATCCACCAAAGCGTTCCATAGAAGAATCCAATTCGGAAGTATCCGTTCGAGGACCGAGGGATGCTTTTGTCGAAGACATTGGTACAAACATTGCATTAGTTCGGAAACGAATTAAATCGAAATCCCTTGTTACGACTACCTTTGTTATTGGTGATAGAAGTCAAACGCAAGTAAAACTAGTCTATCTGGTGGATATACAAAATAAAAAAATGATTAAAGAAGTGACTGAACGATTGAATAATATTAATATCGATTTTTTAAATGGTGACAATCAATTATTAGGGATTCTTGGTGACAACAATTATTCACTTTTTCCTTTGTTAAAAGCAACATCTCGTCCTGATGGTGTTGTCAGTAGTTTAGCTGTAGGAAGATTTGCTATTTTTATGGATAATTCTCCGAATGTGCTTTTAGGTCCAGCTAATCTCGGATTATTACTTAAAACTGCTGAGGATGAACATACTCCTTATTACTATGGAACCTTTGAATTGATTCTTAGATTGTTTGGACTTATAATAGCTCTTTTTCTTCCATCTTTCTGGGTGGCTTTATCATCTTTTAATGCAGATCAAATTCCATTTCCATTACTAGCTTCAGTAGCTTCATCTAGACTAGGTATCCCGTTTAATGCAACCTTTGAAATGCTATTAATGCTCATATTATTTGAACTGTTTCGTGAAGCGGGTGTTCGACTGCCTAAAGCAGTTGGACAAACTGTTGCGGTTGTTGGTGGGCTGATCGTGGGTAATGCTGCAATTCAAGCTGGAATCACTTCTCCAACCATGTTGGTAATCTCTTCGCTTACGGTAGTCGCAACTTTCACCCTTGGGAACCAGGCGATATATGGAACTGTTTCCATTTTGAGATTTTCTTCTATACTTCTTTCATCAGTCTTAGGAATGTTTGGGTTTTTCATAAGCCTTTATGCAGTTCTTGGTTATCTCGCTAAACTCGAATCATTTGGATTGCCTTATTTAAGTCCAGTATCTCCGTTTGTGAAAAGAGATTTCTTTAAATCAGTTCTTAAGCGACCTGTAGTTAAACAGAATGAACGTGCATCAATACTTAACCCTATTGATAAGGACAGACAGGGGGATGGAAAAAAATGAAACAATCAAAAATTTTAATAATATGCTTCATCTTATTATTCCTAACAGGATGTTGGGATGAGAAAGAAATTGGTGAAGTAGATTATATTACTACATTAGGAATTGACTATAAAGATGAAAACTATATTATTTATGTACAAATGCTTGATTTTTCTAATGTAGCTAAGCAAGAAGTCAGTAAAGTCTCACAACCCGCTCCTTTGTACATCGGTAAATCATCAGGTAAAAATATAAATGATGCTGTCTATAATTTATATCGAACAACACAACAACAGGTGAACTGGTCACATGTAGGAGCAATTATCTATTCAGAGTCCGTTTTAAAAAAAGGAATAGAGAACGTGGAGCAATCCTTAATAAAACACGGTGATTTTCGTTATACTCCATGGATGTTTGGAACAACGGAATCCATCGAAGAAATACTTAGTACTACAGGTTTCTTTCAATTGCCTCCATTATATACGATTTTGTATAAACCAAACGATATGTATAAAATTTATTCATATATTGAACCGATGCGTATGCATAGGTTTATCTCTGAGTATAAAGAACCAGGGGGAACTGCCTTGCTACCTTCTCTAACTATTAATGAAACAGACTGGAAGCAATCGGTTGAAGAACCAGAATCGAAAAAATTATTACAAATAAATGGTGCGTTTCCAGTTAGCAATGGAACATATAAGGAGTGGTTATCTTATGAGGAGATTGCTGGCCTTAGATGGACACAAACTCAATCTCAAAGCACACCGGTTGATATTGTCATAGGGGATGAAATAAAAGGTACAGTAAGAATAATGAAACCATCTTCAAAAGTTTATTTGGTTAGAAAAGGAAATGATTTTCACTTTAATATAAATGTTGAAGCTGAAGGTACTTTAATAGATGCGGAAGACCAATTGTCTCTAAAAAAAATTCAAGAGTTAGTATCAAAACAGATAGAAAAAGAAATTAGAACAACCTATCTAAAAGGTATTGATAAAGATGCAGATGTCTATAATCTGAAAAATATACTTTTTCATGATAGGATAAAACCCGAAAAATTAAAAGACTATCCATTAACTGCAGATTCCTTAAACAAAATTACTGTCAACTTCATTTTGAAGAGCAAGGGGGCATATGAATAAATCAAAATGATCAATCTTTATTTCAAAGCCACACGAATATTATTGAAACTTTAAAAAATAAAAAATATATAGTTGAATCAATTTCATAATTGCCTTATTTAAAAATTCAGAGACGAACAGAATTTTTAAATAAGTACGTTAAGTTATTGTCAGTTTCGCTGGTACTTCCCCTTGTTATTTGCTAGCTTATCTTAAGGAGGCCGGTGACTTGCCCGTCTTGGCCGATACGGAAAAATAACTCATCTCAAGGGGTGAGACGGGCTTTGGGTTCGGTTCTCCCGTCATATCCTCTGACACGCCGTCTTGGCTTTCATCCGAGCAGTCGCGGTAGTGGTAGTATCTTTCTCCCTCCAACTTCATGTCGATAAAATCGACGACCTGCTGCAGCGAGGCGATTTGGCTAACGATCTTTTCACGGTGGCTCCTTATGTGTTCTACCAGCTCAGGATATTCTCCGGGATCTGCGTCGGCGGGGATTGCCAAAAACGGCCGCATTTCCTCCAGCGGCATCCCCGTTTTTTTCAGGCAGGATAGCAGCCAGATCGTATTGATGTCTTCCTGCCGGTAGATGCGGTGCCCGTTGTCCTTCCGGTCCGCCCGAGGTAGCAGCGCGATCTTTTCGTAATAACGAATCGTGTCCTCGGAGATTCCTGTTTGCTCGGCGGTTTGCTTTATTGTAAAGGTTTGCTCTGCCATCATCCTGTTTCCTCCCGGCGATTGCTTTTTTTTACATTATATGACTTGGTGCTAGCTCCAAGTCAAGTCTTTTATCCTTAGGACAAAAACTTTGCTTACGCGCCTTGACTTAGAGTCGACTCCAAGTTATAGAATGTGTGCTATCAGGGAAAAATATCACACCATCAGGAGGAAACGTACAATGAACACGAACCAACGAGAAAATATCGCACTGATTACTGGTGCAAGCAACGGGATCGGGTTGGAATTAACACGGAAGTTGCTGTCGGAAGGCTGGCAGGTGGTTGCTTTGAACCGTTCCGACTTTCCTGCGGATGATATGAGAATCCAAAAAGCCATCAATAGTGGATCGCTTCGTATTTATAAAATAGCGGATCTTGCCGATTAGGGGTAGTACCAGCGTTCGTGCAACCAGGGGCAAAGTAGATTAGTAGATTGTAGATATTGCTCAAGTACCTCTTGCTCCCCATGAATTGTTAGTTAGCCTCCATTATTTTTTTGCATCTTGCGATATAGAGTCATTCTAGAGATACCAGCTTTCTCTGCAGCATCCGTGCGACTCATCCCTTGATCCATAAGATATAAGGCATAACTAACCTTTTCTTCATCTGTTTTCGGTCTTCCAGGATGTTTCCCTCTTTTCCTTGCAGCCTGAATCCCCTCCTTTGTCCGTTCAGAAGTTAAATCTCTTTCAAATTGAGCAATTCCTGCAAATATGGTAAACAGCATTTTTCCATGTGCTGTTGTTGTATCGAGCCAAGATTCCTTAAGGCTCTTCAAATGTGCTCCCTTTTGTGAGATAAGTTCTGTAATTTCAATTAGATCTTTCGTAGAACGGGATAGACGTGTCAGATCCGTTACAACAACTGTATCTCCTACTCTTAAAAATTCCACATATTGTTCAGCTCCGGTCGCTCCCGTTTTGTACCGGTTACTTTTTCGAAGAAGATGCGATCGCATCCAAATTCTTCAAGCTGTCTCTTTTGGCGGTCCAAATTTTGATCAAATGTAGAAACACGCATGTAGCCAAATTTCATGTTCATCCTCACCTCTACTACATATTGTATCAAAAACCTTTCATAACAGTTATTGTTACAATTAATTTTGTTACATATTTTTGTTACGATCGTTACACGAGTTAGCTAGTCCAAAAGCATGTCACTACCACCCGTAACAAAACTGGTCGTTTTTGTTACGGTAATTTGAATTCTTGTTGGTGCTGATGTTGTTAAAAAAACTTCAGTATGTTATTCAATTAAAGGGCCAGATTGTTGAAGAAGAAGTCCAAAATAGATGTATGTGACAATCTTAGGTAGCAGGTGAAAATACAATCAATAATTTTAGAGGAGTGATACATGGAGCAAACAATCCTAATGCCCAAGAAGAAGAAGAAGAGAGTACGACGTGAAATGATTTAAAAAAACAAAAAAACTCAAGAGTCTGTCTTTGAAAAAAATTGATCAAAGTAGACTCTCAAAATATTTTGCGATAGGCAATTTTTATATAAAAAGTTTCACTGTTTTCTGTTTCCTTTTAATTGTCGAATAGCCCTCTTCCTCTCAGGTTTGCGGAAACA
The DNA here is from genome assembly GCF_030813235.1 of Cytobacillus purgationiresistens. GTDB lineage: Bacteria > Bacillota > Bacilli > Bacillales > Cytobacillaceae > Cytobacillus > Cytobacillus purgationiresistens. The sequence goes on from NZ_JAUSUB010000013.1 coordinate 24,422, forward strand.
GGCTCCTTTCCTATTTCACGTGCCCATATAGATAACTGGCCAATATGGTGGATTTCGTGGACAATGACATGACGTATGATCTCTCCGTGTGTACATTCAATGACTCGGCGCCTGATTGGTTCGTCTCTAGAGCTAATCGGTTCATCATTGAAATCAGTTTCTGAAAGTGTCCGAGAATCCATTTCATTTGTCCAAGATGTCACAAATGGCTCCACTTTCTCATGGTATTGACTTGAAAGATTTTTCACTTTTTGTAAGCTAGCATAATCCTCAAACGATGGTTCCTCAGGTACTGGTTCACCTCGCAAACCTAAGATCCACATATATTCCACATCTACAATGTGAAACAGGTTATGTAGGATACTGCCGAACCCACCGACCCGTTTCTTTAATAGTTCTTCCTCCGGTATGTCTTCGCACCATGTAAACCAATCATCACGAACTTGCCAGTTGTATTGAAACAGTTTCAACATCGCAACAACCTCCAAATGTTTAGTATTTTAACTCTTCGACAGAAGGTCACGCAGCCCTTTATTTTTTAGCTAAATTTAAAAGGGAATTCTGATGACTATATTTATACCACTACCAAATGGTTTTAACATCAAGATTCTTGATATTCAGCAAACGGGCGCTTTAATGGAATAAGGGTCACAGAAATGAACAAACTTTTTTACAAAAGAATGATTCAATTGAATATATTAAGAGTGTGTTTTGATCAATCTATTTTTAAAACACGCTCTTTCTTTTTGTTCGTTTATCAAGGTTATTAGTATCAATTTGATCAAACATTATTCTAAAGCAACAAGGAAAACCTCACACCCCAAAAAGTACAACAAAGCTAGTCATATCAACACTTAAAACCACTTTAAAAACATCTCTCTATTATCATTATTGTTTAATAGCAATTCGGCTTTAGAATTGCAATACTAAATTTGGATATTTTTTCGTTAAAAAAATTATAGCCATTAAGGCAATCCAGTCCGTAAGGATCGGAATGAAGGTCTTGTGTAGAAAATCGCAAGACCAAATTTTATTGACAAATACGATACGATGTAGTATCGTATTAATACAAACAGATTAAGGAGATGATCATATGAGAAAACCATTATAATTACAGGTGGAAATATAGGGCTAGGATATGAAACAGCTAAAGTCGTAGCTAATTCCTCAACTGACTGGCAGCTTATAACGGGAAAGACATTCTATGTGTTATAATTAGCAATACGTGACTAAAGAGATTTAAGGGAATGATGAAATATGGATACAGAACATCAATCGGTTCCAAGCGTATCCCGCGGGCGACCAAGAAGTACAAAAGTGCATCGTAGCATCTTGGAAGCAACACTGGCTTTGCTTGCCGAGGTTGGCGTTGAGAGACTGAGCATTGAAATGGTCGCTAAACGTGCAGGCGTTGGTAAAAGTTCAATCTATCGGAGGTGGAGCAGTAAGGAGGCTTTAATCGTCGATGCGCTGGAACAAATTAAACCCCAATTGAACACCTCTATACAAGGGGATCTTCACGAAGTTTTATTCGAACTAGCGCGAAATTTCATCCAGCAGATGAACACACCGCTTGGTAAACAAATGCTATCAATGCTGATTTCAACTTTATCTGGCAACTCTCAGATATCTGAGTCTTTTTGGGAAAAACATTCCTTACCTAAGACTAAGGAAATCTCAAGTGTTATTGAAAACTATCGTGAGAAAGAACAACTCCGTAACGATATTCATATTGATCTGGTTTCGGATCTTTTGATCGGGTTTATCATGTATCAGTTGTTATTTAAACCTCCTTCCTCAGACTTGGAAACTGATCTTAAAGAAGGTATAAAAGTCATTCTAGATGGAATTAGCCAATCGGAATGAAGGTCTTGTGTAGAAAATCGCAAGACCAAATTTTATCGATAAATACGATACGATTCAGCATCGTAATTATATAAACAAATTAAGGAGATGATCATATGAAGAAGGCAAAGAAAACAATCATCATTACAGGCGGTAATACGGGGCTTGGGTTTGAAACAGCAAAAGTCATAGCTGGTGCTTCAAATGATTGGCATGTCGTAATTGCATCACGTAGTCAACATAGAGGGAACGAAGCAGTAAATGAATTGATTCAGTCTACCCGCAATCCCAATGTATCTTCTATGGAATTGGACTTAGCCTCGATTTCGTCGATTAAGCGTTTTTCAGAAAAATTAATGAAAGCTGGACTTCCACCTCTTCATGCTATTATCTGCAATGCGGGGGCACAATTTGCACAAGGCACTCAAACAACTGCCGATGGCGTTGAAGCAACTTTTGGAGTGAATCATCTTGGTCACTTCCTACTTGTGAGGTTGCTGCTTAATCAGCTCCAGGAACAAGGACGCATTGTCGTCGTAAGCAGCGATACGCATGACCCCGCTAAGAAAACAGGAATGCCGGCTCCGAGCTACACCAGTCCCGCAATAATGGCTGACCCTGTTGCATCAGATAAGTTTCTGGGGAATATACCTGATTTGGCTAAGGGACAAATTCGCTACACAACGTCCAAGCTCTGCAATCTGTACTTTACCTATGAACTATCGCGCAGAATCCGGAAATCCAAACCTTCCATTTCGGTTGTAGCATTGAATCCCGGTATGATGCCTGGCAAAGGTTCAGCCCTAACTAGGGATTATAAGCCTTTTCTACGATTTATGTGGAATAATGTTATGCCGCTCATGCGTTTCGTTCGCTCCAGTGTTCGCACGACCAAACAATCCGGGGCCGATCTTGCAAACCTTGTATTTAATGAATCTGTTATTACCGGTTCATACTGGGACGGGTCGAAGAAAATATCATCTTCAGATGAGTCGTACAATCAAGATCGTGCTGTTGAATTGTGGAATTGGAGCTCGGAAAGTCTTGATTTGAGCAAAGAAATTTAATTAAGGTAAAATGCGTTGATTGACTCAACTATAGAATGCGATTGTTGAACAACATAGGTAGAAAATGATCAAACTTATTTTATAAAAAGCGTCTCATGAAATATATTAAGAGTTTCAAAAACAGGCTCTGTCCTTTTGGTTGTTTATCAAGGTTATTAGGGGTACAGCCAGGGTACAGCCAACATTTCGGAAATTTTGTACGCTAAGCAAATTTCGACATAAATATAGCCAAATACCTGTACGTTAAGGAATTTGGCTTATGTTATAGCTTAGTTTTTATTTAATGGGGTAGCGTCAGGAAAATGCGTATTTGTGCGCCATGTCATTTGGCATTGGATTTCTTCCCTAGGAAGAAGAAGCTCGAAAGAATGGCTTCTGGGTCAAACAACTCACCTAGCGGTGAAAGCCAAAGGGAACAATAGCATGTTGTTAAAGCAAGGAGTGCATAGAAGACGTGTATGGCACAGCTTTGCAAGTCCCGTATGGTATGGTGAAAGCTAAACTGCCTGAACCTCAGTATCCAGCGATGTAACATTTCATCCCTTGAATATCACGTCTGTAAGCAAGGTTACTAATATAGGATGATTGTAAATCCGTCATCTGAACCTTTCGATTAGTAAGCAGTAAAGAATGACTTTACTCAAGGAAACGAAAGAGGCACCTAACCCGTACTATTACGTCTAATGTCAAGGAACATGGGATTGCCTAAAGGGCGCGAGCCCCATGGCAACGGAGTTTCCATAGTAGTCCGAGAACGGGAAAGCCGTTCACATGGCGAAGGGAAACAGGTATTTTCGATTCTTAGTAAGGGAGGTACGCGAGATGCGAAATGCCGAAACTGCTCTAGGAATCATCCGTGACCGTGGCAGACGAGGACTGCCACTTAATAGAATTTACCGTATGTTGTACAATCAAGACCTTTACCTATGTGCATATGGAAGAATCTATAAGAACATTGGAGCAATGACTTCTGGTGCAACAACAGAAACTGTGGATGAAATGTCCATAAATAAGATTCAAACTATTATTCAAACTGTAAAAGAGGAACGCTATCGTTGGAAGCCTGTACGACGTGTATACATTCCTAAGAATAACTCAAATAAAAAGCGTCCTCTCGGACTGCCTACCTGGTCGGATAAGCTATTGCAGGAGGTCATGAGGCTCATATTAGAAGCTTACTATGAACCGCAATTTAGCACACACTCCCACGGTTTTCGTCCAAAACGAGGATGTCATACTGCCTTATCAGAAATAGAACGTAAGTGGCCTGCGACAAAGTGGTTCGTTGAAGGTGATATTTCTAAATGCTTTGACAGTTTGAATCACGAGGTCCTTATATCTATCCTGCGTAATAAGATAAAAGATAACCGTTTTCTGAGACTCATTGAAAACTTACTTAAAGCAGGATACTTAGAAAATTGGCAGTATAATACTACATTGAGTGGGAGCCCTCAAGGTGGAATAATTAGTCCGATTCTTGCGAATATCTATCTGGATAATTTGGATAAATTCGTCGAAACAAAATTAATACCGCAATACAATACAGGTACTATCCGTAAATCAAATCCTCCATATGTTAAGTTGCGAAATCGTAGAAGAAAATTAGTAGCGCGAGGAGAAAATTGGGAAGCAAACAAACTCTTGAAGGAAATGAAGCAGATTCCCTCATATGATCCTAATGATAATGGATTTCGTCGACTACGCTATGTCCGCTATGCGGATGACTGTGTGCCACGAAAGCTACCAAAGTGTGCGTAAGCACACAAGGAAGCTATGCTGCACAAAAGATGAGAGTAGGCCTCTCGCAATCGCTATACAGGTAGAGATTGCAAACCACCCTAAGGTGCTGTAGTCAAAAGTTATGGTATTGAGCGTTAGGGAAAAGGCAGGGCTAGACTTTGTCAGGTGAGTATTAAGGAGACGAAAACCATTGAACCGCTGAGGAAGTATCGAAAGCATATAGATGTCATCAAAACCGAGGGGGAGTCGTTAACTCGGGATGAGTTCGGAAGGAACCTGTTTACTGTCCGTTCGGTGACCGGAATAAAGGCGGCGTGTGGAACGTGGGAACCTACGACATGGATGTTAAGGGAGAGATTTAAGTGGAAGCCCCACAAGAATCAGAGTACCAATGCCGTGTATAGGGGCGGAATAACTCGTAGTAGTTATGAAATCTCCTAACGGAGATGGAGCGAAGGGGTTATATTATTCAGTTTTACAAATAAGTCAACCATAAAAACTGGGAGGAACTTATGAGGAAAACAAATGTAGCTTTGAAATAAAGTTCGATCAAAAATACCTCACAAACCCATATATACCGTATACAGAAAGAATCCATTTTGAAAAAAGATTGATCAAAATGGATTCTGTACTTGCAAATAAGTGTGAAGTTTTTATAAAAAAGTTTGATCATTTTCTGATTGTATTATTGCGTTAAAGCGCTTCGTTTGTTGATTATCGTTATCATTACATGTGCTCAAAGTGCTTTAAACTAAAGAACCCTGTTATTGCAACGAGTGAAATTGGATTGTCAACACTACACTAGACAACTTTTTTAAGGTGCAGGAACTTGTACTCCATAGGGCTTAAATAGCCTAATGTTCCATGAATTCGAATGTTGTTGAACCAGTTAATATAATCGAATAACTCCAGGTCTAGTTCTGACTGACAATCGAAATAAATGCCTTAATCTCTTTTTCTGTAAACAACTTTTTACTCATGTATTCGTTCTCCCGTCCCGTTTTGATTCAATTGTACACAAGAAGCCCCTGCATGGAGTTGTGCGGAAATCGCAAAAAGGCGGCCGAATTTTATGCAAGAAAAAAGAAAAAGTATTAAACAAATTAAAACCATAAAAAGGCCAATCAAAATTTCTGATTGGCCTTTTTGATCATTTTAAAGTTGCTGTCCTGTAGGACGAACCAGTATTTCATTAATACCGACTTCCTCTGGTTGATTAATCGCAAAGTAAATAGCTTCGGCGATGTTTTCTGGTTTCATTCCAACAGATTCTTCGATCTGATTGATTGCATTTTTTTGCTCTTCATCGGTGATATGCGTTGATAATTCAGTAACAACGGATCCCGGTGAAATGATCGTAGAGCGAATATTACTTTCTGGAGATTCCTCCATTCGAAGCCCTTCACTAATATCTCGAACTGCTGATTTGGTAGCACAATATACTGCACTTCCTGGAAAAACGACATGTCCAGCAATGGACGATAAATTAATGATATGCCCATGTTTTTGATCTCGCATATAGGGGAGAACCGCATAAATGCCATAAAGCACGCCTTTAATGTTGACATCTACCATACGATCCCACTCTTCAATTTTTCGTTTATTTAGTGCAGACAAGGGCATAAGCCCAGCATTATTGATAAGCACATCTATCGAACCAAATTGATCATGGGCAAATGTGGCAAGTTCGCTCATTTGTTCATGTGAGGTCACATCCGTCACTTTATAAACAGCTTGACCACCACTTTTTTTGATTTCCTCCTGTAGCTTTTGTAAACGATCTTCACGACGTGCAGCTAATACCAATTTTGCACCGTTATGGGCAAGTTTAAGTGCTGTTGCTTCCCCCATTCCACTGGAAGCTCCTGTAATGATTACTACCTTGTTTCCGACGTTAGACAACTGTATCTCTCCTTTTATTTCTTAAAATTAGTTTTGTTTTCTATAACTGCTTTTGGAATGCAGGAGCGACGTTCACTTCTATAGTGTTTTTTGACTTTGAAAGTTATACCCCCTTTATCTTTCCTTTATTTGATTCAATATCATTGTATTTTATTATTGTAACGATAAGTCAAGGATAAATTTTTATTACCTGAAAAGCATTGTTAAATAAAGGCTGTTGAAATTCACTACTTTAATTTGGTATACTTAAACCTATAGTTACTATAAGTTAAAAGGAGAAGATTCAGATGTCCTATTCAATGAAATATATAGTTGATCATTTAAATGTAACACCAAACACACTTAGATTTTATGAAAAGGAAGGAATTTTAAAGAATGTCTCCCGTAATTCCAATGGTCGTAGAATATATAATGATGAAAATATTGAGTGGATCAATTTCATCCGTGCTCTTAGATCTACTGGAATGCCTATCTCCAAAATACAGGAATATGTTGACCTTTATGAGTTAGGAGATGATACATTGTTACAAAGAAAAGAAATGATGATGCAGCATAAAACAGAGGTACAAAATAAAATAAATGAAGATCTAAAGCACCTAGAACTTATAAGTTATAAAGTAGCAATGTATGAACTTCAGGAAAAGGAATCCCGACAAATAATTTAATCTGTGAAAGGCAGTCACGCCTGATGAGTCATAATCAATGTCTGTAACCTCATTGGATATAATCGGGAAAACATACGCTGTGATTGCCCCGCTATCAGGCGCTTTAACGGAATAAAAGTAAACAACTTTATTACACAAATACTATCGCTATGCCTTCGATTAGATTATTGAAAAGTAAAGAACTATTTTTAAAACAAGCCGCATTTCTCAACGGAAGAATGCGGCTTTACGACGTCAAGTATCATCATTATATTATAGATACTAAAGGAGGCCTACTTATGCGCGTTATTAATTTTGAAATTAGTGCTGACAAGCACTATCTATCGTTTAAACTTGGTGACAAAAAGGAACGTATAAGCCCTTATTACCCCTCTTTACATGCTACTGCACAGCACCTTGAAAGCCTTGTCCGTAAGTTTGGCGTTATTGATGAATTGACATATTGGTTTGGAATAAAGTTTGATCAAAAACACCCCGCAAACCCATGTTTTGCGTTAAATTAAAAGAATCCGTTTTGAAAAAAGATTAATCAAATCGGATTCCTTCTTTATGAAGTAATTATACAATTTTATAAAAAAGTTTGATCATTTTTCTACCCATGTTGTTCCACAGGCGCGCCATATTGTGGTGTTAGTGCGGGTGCTCTTACAATGTAGTAATAATCGGTCCTTTCTTCGTAAGAATAATCGTATGTTCGTATTGAGCCACAAAGCTTTCATCGGTTAGGAATGTCCATCCATCTTCGGATTGGAAAACTTCCTCTTCAAATGTAGAGATCATAGGCTCAAAAGCAATAACCATACCATCTTTTAAAATTTCGTCATCCCAGTGAGAGTAGTAATTGAAAATATGTTCTGGTGCTTCATGAATTGAGCGCCCTATACCGTGTCCAGTAAGATTTTTTATAACTGTTAAACCATGCTGTTTTGCTACATTGTGTGCAGCCTTTCCGAGCCCACTTTTTTTCGAACCTGGTTTTGCCTTCTTAAGTCCAGCGTCAAATGCTTCTTTAGCAACGTCGCATATTTTCTGTAAAATTCTCTCCCCCTTCCCTACTACAAAGGAAATTCCAGTATCTGCGAAATACCCGTTTTTTGAACCTGAAACATCAATATTTACTAAGTCCCCTTCTTGAATGATCCGTTTCCTCTTCGGAATCCCGTGCGCTACTTCTTTATTTATGCTAATGCACGTATATCCGGGAAAATCATATTCTCCTTTTGGGGCAGATTGAGCCCCTGCTTTTTCAAACATCTCTCTCGCAATTTCATCGAGTTCTTTTGTGGTAATCCCAGGTTTCGTACTACGGACTAATTCTTCTCGAATCGCCCCACAGATTTCACCAATTACTTTTAATCCATTAATATCCTCTTTATTCTTTGCAACCATTGATATCCCCACTTTTTAAAATATTTTATGATTAGTATTCCATTTAGTTTCTAACATAAACGGAACGGTTTTTCTTCAACAATCAGTTCCGTTTGCAGTATAACCTTAATATTACTTTTACCATAGGAAACCATTTAATAAAGCATATCCAAAGTAGAAAAACGGTGCAACTTTTTTTTAAACAATACGACTTTATTTCAAAGCCACAGCATCATCGAATTCTAAACCCGTTAGTAGCCTTGAAGGCAACTATAACGCCTAAAGGCGTTCTCAAGCCTTTGTTATCTAAGGTATGGTATTTGATGCCTTCTTAGTGTCAAGACATCACAACATTGAATACGTTGAATACATTGTTTACTGAGCTAAGATATCAAGTAATCAAAGTTTCTTTTCACTTAATTTTTCTTCTTCGAATACTTTAAATACTCCTAATTTCCACAGTATAGATAATTAACGAAAATATACGCTAAGCCAATATTTGGAATAAAAAAGCCGAATTCTCCTACGCTAAGGAGTTCCGGCTTTAGTTATATTCAATGACGGTAAAGACTGAAAACCAGCCTTACTATTAGGTTCGAATTTGTACTCACCAAGGAAATTAATATGTTCCCATGCCAGAGGTGATACATGAGATAACAAGTCCTCATCTAATTCTCCGTTTTGCTTTAAATGATTAGTGGCTTCTGTAAGGTAAACTGTGTTCCAAAGACTAATAGCATTGATTATAATGTTCAAAGCGCTTGCTCTTTGCAGTTGATCTTGTAGCGCCCGTTCTCGTAATTCTCCATGCTTTCCAAAGAGGATTGCCCTAGCCAAGGCATTCATGGCTTCTCCTTTATTTAGTCCCCGTTGTACACGCCGACGCAACGATTCATTTAAAATGTAATCAAGTATAAATATAGTTTTTTCAAAATAATCAAAACAGAATTTGTGAAAGGGGTGATATTTGAAACCCTGGAAGACTTAACAATCAAATTAGATGACTATGTGCGCGGCTTGCTTTAAAATATCATTCTCCATCATGAGCTTTTGATTTTCTTTACGAAGTCGAATTAACTCCTCTTGTTCAGAAGTGCGATTGTCTTTCTCTTGAAAAGAACCGGTTGTCTTATGTTGACGAACCCATTTATCAAAGGCCGAAGGCGTCAGCTCGTATTCTTTGATAATTTCACTTCTAGGTTTACCTGAAGTATGCAGCTGAACGATTTGTTCTTTAAATTCTTTTGTGAATGTCCTTCTTTCTCTTTTAGTCATGATTGATTCTCCTAAGTTTTTAATCAGTGTGTGCGACAGCCATGACTTCAATTAGTTGCTCTGGGAACGCCAAGTAAGTCACGCCGATGAGGCTGCCGGCCGGCCGATGCTTTTCTAGATATTCCTTGAACAGGCCGATGACTGGCTCGGAATGCTCTTGCGGATTTGTTAGATAGATTTCCACATAAGCGAGGTTGGACTTCGTGACACCAAATCCCTCCAGTACATGATCGAGGTTTTCCAGAGTTTGTCGGGTCTTCTTCCCTTAATATCTCTAAAACGATGTTGGCTTTTTCTTCTGGTTTGTAAGATCTTCGTTTTTTGCTCATACCATTATCTTTATCTTAATTAACTGTTTTTAGTGTCCAATGGTACGGATACATTATATAGATTACATCATAGAATTAGAGATAGATGATCATAAAATGAGATAATAATAAATTATTATTGACTTTTAAATAAACATAGAGTATAAATAACATTAGTTATATAACGTTTGTTATTTATACAGGTTACTTTATTTTATGAAAAAGTAGAGTGAGGACGTTTCTATTGAGTAGCTCAAAAGCATCCTCATACTATGAATAAATTACTTAAGGAGAGGAAGTTATGACCATACCTACTGATTTAGAAAGAATTATTGCAAAGCAAGAAATACAGGACCTCTGTTACCGTTATGCTCGTGGGGCAGATCGACTGGATGCTGAAAGTTGGGCATCTGCATTCTGGGAAGATGGTACATTTAATCAGCCTCAAAGTGATGTGGCAATTAACTCTTATGCAAATCAATTAGTAGGAACTATGGATAAATTCTTTGAATTAACTCATCACATTAACGGTAATATTCTGATCAATTTTGATAACAAAAATTATGCAACTACTGAAGTTTATTTTCAGGCTTTTCATCTTACAAAGGCTGATGCGTCGATTGAAGAACTTCGTTTTATTATTGGAGATAAGCGCTTGTCCGAACTATCTTATGTAGATGGCGATACCTTTGAGATCTTGGTTGGCGGGCGTTATCTCGATCAAGTTGAACGACGTGAAGAGGTCTGGAAAATCAAATACCGTCGTCTGATCTTTGATTACACTACGGTACGTCGTAGTATGGCGTTGTCCTCTGGATTAGGAATGACAGCTATGGGGGCAGCAAAAATGAGCCGTGATCGGACCGATCCTTCGTACAAATGCTGAATATATCACCTTAGTCGGTAGATGAATATAAAATTAAAAATTCGATATAAAATGAGGTGAAATCATGGCCCCAAAGAAGAGAATTAATAGAGAGGACATAATTTCTGTTGCTTTTCAGCTTATAAAAAGTGAAGGAATAGAAAGCTTAAATGCTCGTAATTTAGCTAAGAGGCTTGGCTGCTCTACGCAGCCAGTTTTTTCTGAATTTAATACTATGGAAGAACTAAAACAAGAGCTTTTTGAGCAAGCAGGGTATTATTTCTTAGAATACCTTGAACGTGCCACTTCATCTTACAACCAATTATATAGTTTTGGTTTGGCTTTCATTGATTTTGTCCAAAAGGAAAGGAATTTCTATCAACTTATTTTTATGTCAGGTGCTTTAAATAACATTAACATCCTAGATGTTTGTAAAGCTAACTATAATCTTGTAACCAACCTTGCTGAACATTACAGTTTAAGTTTTAGAAACACTGAGAAAATGTTTATTCAACTCCTTTTATATTTGCAAGGCATTGCAGCAGTCCTATACTCCAATGAAGAAGCATTCCAAACTGAAGAGATAAAGGAATATCTGAAAGATGCTTGTGAAGCTTTCTTAGAGGCTTACAAAGAGAAGTAATTTTACGATACCATATTAGTTTTGAGATGAGTATTAAGACAGGGGGGAACAGATGATACGAAAGAAATGGACATACGAAGATATTCCAAACCAGAGTGGACGTGTAGTGGTTATTACGGGGGCAAACTCAGGAATCGGTTATCAGGAAGCTCTAATGCTTGCAAAAAAAGGAGCGAAAATTATATTAGCGGGACGAGATCTTAAAAAAGTCAGAACAGCGATAAATCATATATTAAATGAAGTTCCATCCGCAAAGTTGGATTATGTTATTTTGGATTTAGCTGATTTAGATTCCGTATTTAGGTGCGCAGAAGAAATACAAAGTAAATACGAGAGCCTAGACCTTTTAATTAATAATGCTGGTGTCATGATTCCCCCCTTCTCCCGCACTAAACAAGGATTTGAGTTACAATTGGGAACCAATCATCTTGGGCATTATGCTCTCACAGGAAAATTGCTACCTCTTATTTTGAAAACTCCTAATTCTCGAATCATATCAATGACGAGTTTAGCAGGAGTGTTAGGCTCAATTAATTTTAATGATCTCAACTACGATCAAGATAGACATTATATAAAAATGTTAGCATATGGACAAAGCAAGTTGGCTAATATCATGTTTATAAACGAATTAGCTAATCGGTTAAAGCAAGCGGGATCAAATGTAATAGCAGCTTTAGCACACCCTGGTGGCTCAGCCACGAACCTGCAAAAAAATGGGGATTTTTTCTTTAGGCGAATTTTAACGCCTCTAACGTCACATCCAGTATCAGAGGCAGCTCTCCCTATCCTTCGCGCAGCTTGTGATACACAAATAAAAAATGGCTCATTTTTGGCGCCTTCTGGCATATTACAGTTAACCGGTTCACCGGTAGAAGTAAAAATGCCAGCCAAAGCAATAAATAAAAGTCGGTGCAATCAGTTATGGACCATCAGTGAGAAATTAACTAACGTATCTTATGATAAATTCCTCCCTGGTTAATGATATGAAGTTTACAAGATTGTTATATAAAATTTACTAAGAATAATCACATATAAAGTTAATAGGTATTTTAAAATTAGGGGGAAGTTTGTATTGAAGATAGCAGTAATTGGAGCAACAGGAGCAACAGGGGAAGCAGTGTTAACTAGGGCCCTTGAACTAAATCATGAAGTTATAGCCGTGGCTCGCAGACCAGAAAAAATTGTTAATGACTCTAGACTTACAATAAAACAAGGAGATGTCTTAGATCTGCAAAGTATACAAAATGCTATTAAAGGAGCGGATGCCGTTATAAGTTGCATAGGTCCGCCAAGCAACAACTCTCAAAATACTTCTATACATGGCTTAAAAAATTTCGTAGCAGGTATGAAGGTTATGAGGGCAAACTTTACACCAGGGACAGTTATGTCAGAAGGAATACCTAATATTGTGAAAGCTTGTAAACAAGCTGGCGTCAAACGATTTGTTATGCAAAGTGGGATCAATTTAACCGATGGAAAAGAACTGAATGCAGCTAATAGAGTAATGGTTAAAATAATGAGAACGATCTTTTCGAATGCAATTAAAGATAAAGAAATAGCTGAAAAGGCCGTAATACATTCTGATCTACAATGGGTAATTGTTCGTGCTTCTGTGCTTAAATACGGATCAAAAAGTTTAAAGTATACTGCAGGTCCGAGAGCTCGTATCGCGCCACTCCAACAAATACCATTTGCAGATTGTGCTGATGGTTTAGTTAGAGCATCTTCGAGCGAAGATGAATGGGTTAGAAAAATTATCAACATAGGAAAATAGAGAATACTATTCACTGGAGAGATCTGCGATCAAAACCTCTCATTGGCCAACGGTAAGATCATATTAAGTCCACAGGGCGCGTAAGACGTACTAGCGAAGCTAGAAACCTATCTGGGGTACCGCCAACATTTTAACGTTATCTATACTTATAAGTAAAAAGTCTTGATTTGATAAGGAGTTTTACATTGAAGACATGTAAACAACGTACACGTCTTGACAACGAGACTCGCAGCACCGAAGTCTACAACCGTTGTTTCCTTCAAAGCAAATAAAAACGCCTTAAGGCGTTCTCAGAAAGTAGAATGGCATTGAAACTTCCCTGGAACTCTTCATACGAATGGCAAGAATTATCAAAGCAAGGTTATTCGATGCCTTCTCAATGACAAGATACTATCACATACTTTTATTACTATAAATACATTGTTTTCTGAGTTAAGATATCAAGTATTTAAAGTAACTTTCCACTCAATTTTTCTTCTTAGAATACTTTAAATACTTCTGATTTTCATAGTACAGATAATTAACGAAAATATACGCTAAGACAATTTTCGGAACATAAAAGCCGAATTTCCCTACGCTAAGGGAGATTCGGCTTTTATGTTCAATGACGGTAAAGACTGTAAACTAGTTTTACTAATGGAATCGAACTTGTATTCACCAAGGAAATTAATATGTTCCCATGCTAGAGGTGATACATGAGGTAACAGGTCTTCATCTAATTCCCCATTTTGTTTTAAATGATTAATGGCTTCTGTGAGATAAACTGTATTCCAAAGACTAATAGCATTAATTATAATGTTCAAAGCGCTTGCTCTTTGCAGTTGATCTTGTAATGATCGTTCTCGTAATTCCCCATGTTTTCCAAAGAAGATTGCCCCGGCTAAGGCATTCATAGCTTCTCCTTTATTTAGTCCTCGTTGTACACGCCGACGCAGCGATTCATTTAAAATATAATCCAGTATAAATATAGTTTTTTCTATTCTTCCGATTTCGCTAAGCGTCTTTGAGACCTTGTTCTGCCTTGCATAAGATCCAAGTTTGCCCATAATAAGAGACCCAGAAACGGTTCCCTCCCGTATAGAATGTGCTAACCGTAATACATCATCAAAATTATCTCGAATGATCTTGGTGTTAATTTTCCCTCGAAAAAGAGTATGTATTTCTTCGAAGTCTTCCATTATATCCATAGTGTATAGTTTGGAATCAGTTAAGTCCCGGAGTCGTGGAGCAAAACGAAATCCTAGTAAATGACTCAATCCAAATACTGAGTCTGTATAGCCAGCTGTGTCTGTAAAATGCCCTTCAATATTCAAATCTGTCTCATGATGAAGTAACCCATCAATGACGTGCACAGCATCCCGAGCATTGGTATTAATGACTTTAGTATAAAAGCTTGAAAATTGATCACTGGTGAATCTATAAATGGTAGCTCCTTTTCCAGAACCATAATGGGGATTCGCATCGGCATGTAAAGAAGAAACACCCACTTGTACACGCATTCCATCAGAGGATGATGTACTTCCGTCTCCCCAAAATGAAGATAAAGACATTTTATGATGGAAATTGACAAGGGTAGCTTGTGCTCGATTTAGAGCATCTTCATCCATTCGCCATAGAGCAACGTTTGCCATTTGTCGATAGGAGATCCCTGGTGTTGCTTCTGCCATTTTCGTGAGTCCAATATTTGTCCCCATACCCATTAATGCTGCCAGATCATGGGTTTTTCTTCTGGATGCGGAGGCTTTCCAGTAGACGTGTGAATGAATTCCTTATCAAATCCTGTCCAATTGGAGACCTCCATTAATAAATTCGTTAACTTTATGTGTGGAAGCATACGATAAAGGGATGCACTGAATGATCGGGCTTTTTCCGGAACATCTTTTTCAAGCCTGTGTATGTGAAGTTTTCCGTTAGCGAAATTGACTCCCTCTAAATCATGAATATTTTCTTTTAGGGGTACCACCAGTAAAACGCGGATTTACAACGTTAAGGGAATTCGGATACAAAAATAGCCGGTTTTTACCACGATAAAGTGTAACCGGCTGATAGCTATCATTGGTTTAACGGTCGTAATGATTCTAAGGTAGTAACTCCTTTTGGGTCAAAACGATACTCGCCAAGAAAGTTGATATGCTCCCATCCCAATGGAGACACATGTTTTAATAAATCCTCTCGTAACGCTCCTTTACTCCGTGATAGATCCGTTGCTTTTCCTAGATAAACTGTATTCCAAACGCTAATCGCATTAATCAGGATGTTCAAAGCACTCGCACGCTGCAATTGATCCTGTAAAGCACGTTCTCTCAGCTCTCCATGTTTACCAAAGAAAATTGCTCGTGCCAGAGCATTCATTGCTTCTCCTTTGTTTAAACCGCGTTGAATACGGCGACGCATCGATTCGCTTGAGATGTAGTCCAGGATAAAGATGGTCTTTTCTATTCGTCCCATCTCTCTAAGTGCCTGGGCAACCTTGTTCTGTCGTGCATAGGAGCCAAGCTTACCCATAATGAGCGCACCGGACACTTTACCCTCTCTAATAGAATGTGCCAGATGTAAAACATCATCGTAATTTTCACGTATGACCTTCATATTTATTTGGCCGCGTAGAAGATTCTCCAATTTTGAAAAGTCTCTAGGTTTTCCGATCACATAGAGCTTTGAGTCTGATAAATCACGAAGACGGGGGGCAAATCGAAATCCCAGTAAATGAGTCAAACCAAATATCTGATCTGTATAACCAGCTGTATCCGTATAATGCTCCTCAATTGATAAGTCCGACTCATGATGCAAAAGGCCATCGATGACATGCACTGCATCACGAGCGTTTGTATTAATAACTTTCGTATAGAACGATGAATATTGATCGCTGACGAATCGATAAATAGTAGCTCCTCTGCCTGATCCGTAATGTGGGTTAGGATCGGCACTGAGAGACGAAACTCCTACTTGCACGCGCATACCATCGGATGAAGATGTGCTTCCATCCCCCCAATAAGATGCTAATGATCGGCGATGATGAAAGTTCACAAGTGTTGCTTGTGCTCTGTTCATTGCATCATCGTACATTCGCCATTGAGCAGCATTGGCCATTTGATGATACGAGATACCAGGCGTTGCATCAGCCATTTTTGTTAAGCCAATATTGGTACCCATTGCCATGAGCGATGCCAGAACAATCTGTTTTTCTTCAGCATTAGGTTGACGATTGGTCGAAGCATGGATAAACTGCTCGTCAAACCCTGTCCAACTTGACACTTCTAAAAGTAGGTCTGTCAGCTTCACTCGTGGCAGCATGCCGTAAAGAGTGGAACTATATTGTTTCGCTTCTTCTGGTACGTCCTTCTCTAGCCGATGAACATGCAATCTACCCTTTTCTACATTGACTCCTTCAAGTGCATCGATGTTGTCACTAATACATTGCAATCGACGTAGGAGAGACGTAGTTCTTTCCTCAAGATAGTCTTCAACACTTAGACCAACGGCTAATCTAGTACCAGTTGCCTGAGTAGATTTCCATTCGTCTTGTGGTACTAGGTACTCGTCGAAGTCTTTATGTTGTTTGCTTCCGACAATAGAAACATCTCCGGATCTCACATAGTTTCGTAATTCCGTAAGAGCAGCCATTTCGTAGTAATGCCGGTTAATGGTTCCGTCTTCGTCGAAAACATGCTTTTGCCATCGGTTCGATATGAAATCTAAAGGAGCACCTTCAGGTACTTTTCGTTTTCCGGTATCGTTCATCTCTCGAATGGTATTGAGCGCTCTTGTCAATGGTTCAGCTGACTTTGTAGAACGAAATTCCAATGCATTTAGTAGGGTAGGTGTGTATTTTCGAAGATAATTAAACCGACTTTCTAAAAGATCCAAATAATCATAGTCAAGTGGCCGTGATAGTTTCTTTGCTTCTTCTACAGATTCAACAAACTTTCCCCACGGCATGACCGTTTCTAGCATAACAAAAGGATCAATACCCTCACCTCGTGCTTTAATAAGAGCAGATCCTAAGTCAGCATAATGAATAACTTTTTCATTTACAGCTTTGCCGTTTTGTTTCTGAAGCTCCTCTTGTTGTTTTCGTCCTTTTGATTGCAAGGTTAAGATTTGCTTATCGTGGATCTCAAATGCCTGGTCAACTAAATCTTGACTAAGATCCAATAGGTACGCCACCAATATTGTATATCGTTTTGCTTCATGGAAACGTCGAAAGGATTGTGGCTCGTATCGTGCGCCAAGGCGCGAGAGCTGTCTTAATCGGTTGGGATGGATCGTTTTAGTATCGATATTTAGTTGCAAGCTCCGTATATAATCTAACCGTTCAATAACCTTTAAAAAGGCTTCAGGAGAGAATTGTCCTGTCGTTTCTTTTAGCCAACCAAGTTTTGTTTTTCCAGTACCTACCACAGGTTCGATAAGCTTGTCTAGTTTCTGTTTTTGGTAAGAAGTTAGAGAGACATGGATCTGGCGGTAAATCCGTTCTTCTGCACGGTGACGTGCTTCCCATACGACCCTTTCAATCGTTGTAATGGCCGGCAGGATTATTTTTGAACGACGCAGCTCGTCTAATGCTGCTCGAATCAAATGAATAGCATTCCCGTTTTCCAGCGCCAGCTTAAATAAGTACTTCAACAATCGTCGATAATCGCTCGTTGTAAACGTGGTAAATCCATATTCCTTACGGATTTCTTTCAGATGATCCCATAGAGTGTTTCCCCTTCGGGCATATAAGGAAAATACTCCTGGCTCAATATCCAACTGTTTTGCCAAATAGTCAAGCAAGAAGTCGGGGATCTCCTTTATATCAGTTAAGCTCCATCCTGGATAACGGAGTAGTGCTAATTGGACAGCAAAGCCTAACCGGTTGTAGTCTCGTCGGTGACGATTTATGATTTCCAAATCATGTTGCGAGAAGGTATAGTAAGTAGCAAGCTCCCATTCACCATTGGGAGGGGTCATCCATTCTTGTCGCTGGTCTGTTGTAAGAAGTTCTTTACCGCGCAAGGTATCTGCTCCTTTCTTTGATTTTCATACTCCTTTACACGTCGATAAAAAGTATTTGGCTTTAAATCAAGACGCTTCATTCCTTCCGTCGCAGTGATTGATCCAGATTTCCACTCATCATACACCCGAATAAAATCTGCATTAATCTCGTACTTACGTCGCCCAAATCTCACACCCTTCTTCTTTGCCACTTCAATTCCTTCGGCTTGCCGTTGCTTATTTTTTTTACGTTCTTGCTCGGCTACATAAGAAAGCAGGCTTAAAAATTGGTCCTCCATTAACTTTCCAAGATCGCCCATTCTTCGGAATTTTCGGCTATCAAAAAGCGTCTCATTTTCTAGTACCACGATATCTGCGTTTAGCTGCCGTGTAATATACTTCCACTCTCGAATAATACCATCATAGTCCCGACCTAATCGGTCCAGTGCATCAAGATATATCAAATCCCCTTCGCGAATGATTAAAAGCATCGCCTGATACTGCGGCCGATTAAAATCTTTTCCACTTTGCTTGTCAATAAAGATATAACGTTCTTCAATTCCAAGTTCACGGAATTTTTTAAGCTGCCGTTCTGGATTTTGATCCTTAGCAGAAACGCGAGCGTACCCTAGTTTCAAAAATATCAACTCCTAAACTATTAAACTATGTCAAAAAGTATATCAACAAAATGAAATGTTTCAAAATAAAAAAGCACACTTTTTGACACACAGAATATTATCTGTTTTCCAACGTGTCATAAAGTATACTTTTTGACAGTAACCATAATATGAAAAATACCTTACATTACTGTTGTTAAATGACAATAAAGATATTTAAACCAGTAAATAAATACATTATTAGCGTTGTTTAAAAACGTTATTAGGTTACCTTTGTAAGATTAATACAGGAAATAGAGGTTGCATAAAACCAATTTTTTATGTAGTAAGAGGATTCTGAAGAAGCTTGAAACGTTGATTTTATCAACGATGTATTTTTAAATAAGAACCTTGTATATCCGTTTAATGGATGTTACATAATAAAACCGATAAATCACATAATATTAAAAAAAGAGTATATATTTGAGGTTATAATAAATGATAGATCCTTGGAGATGTTAGTATCGAATGATTTATTAGTAGATATTTACCGTAACGCTGTTGAGCGAAAAGTTAATAATGGTCTCATTCAAACATCCTTTAATGAAATTTAAAAAAGAAATTTAAGAATTAATAGACCTAGTGAATTACAACAGCTACTCGGGGCTTACGGAATCTGTCAGAGCCGATGTAGGAATGATGTTTATAAGTAACTAATAACGAAAGTAACCTTTCCTTAACATTAGGAAATACTTGAGTAATAGGAAATTTCTGAATTTTATTATTGTGCTCTTTTTATTATAAGGAAACAAAAAAACTGAAATGGAACAACCGTTTGATACACTGTTCTATCGTTGTTGATTGTCATTTTCTTGTTTTTTTGAATTGTTAGCAGCTGAATGGGGATCAACTGGGTCAATAGTATGTTTATATTGGTATGCTTTCGATGTAGTGGTTAAACTTAATATTAAGATAATAAAGATAATGACTAAGCTTACAATCAAAAAATTCGCCATTTTTATAGTTCCTCCTCAAATATTTATATAACTAAATGATTTTATTTATAAATTTACATGACCTTACTATCTTCTATATAAAGTTTTCTGAATTTCTAAGATCAAAATCTAGGTTCAACTTTCTTTCTAACTTATCTATATTTCCTCCCTCTTTTACAAACAATTCTAACTTTTCAGCCATCAGTTTTCCTATTTTACTATCTAACTGTTCATGATTAAGTAATGATTTTATTTTTATTGTTTCTGGGGTGTTATCCCTACGGAACCATTGTCCAGGGACCTGTTCCCATAAGTTTTCCCACTCATCTAACAATTCAATTTCATTTAAAAAGAATTTTTGTAAACCACATAACCAAGCAGTACAACTAGTATTTCTTTTTTGGCACCCTAAACCGTCTTTTAAAAGCTCACACCCTTGACAACAAGAGTTCCCACTTTTTATACAAACCTCACAAATATAATGTGACCCAACTAATTGAAGTACCTTCAATCCATATTGGATAATGTCTTCTCTTTTTATTTCTATACTCAACTTATTCGCTCCATCCGCAATTAAATTTCTCCCTTAGATTAACCAATTTTTTACCCAATCCGACCATGGCAAACAGGTAACTATGTATCCATCCACGTACCTATGAACGTTATTCTGCCCACATTGTCCACCTCTTAGTTCTGCCCATTTAGTATAATTTTCTAGTATGCCTTGTGCCCCGCATCCAAATATGTCCTTCCCCCTCTAAGTTTATCCAAACATAGTGACCTATTTTTTCTATAGCTACTACCTTACCTATTTTTTCGACATTAGGTTCATGATAAATGACCTCAACTAGATCACCTATAACAACCTTGTTCCCGTCTTTATCCTTGTAAGATTTTATGTCCATTTCCCCACCATCCTTACTAGTAATTCTATCTTTCTATAAAGGGGGATATTTCCTATTTCCATTAATTATGTTCTTAGGCTGGTGCTTGGACATAATGAGAGCACAGGTAAAAAGGAAGTCAATTAGTTCCAAAAAGTGCAATAGGTATTTAAAATATTCCTTAACTTAAGCAAAACACTCAGTAAGTACCTTCAAAAACTACTTTGTTTATTATATAGGCGTTCAGCAGTAGGAGCAGGTATTGTAGTCTCTTATCCAATGTTGAAAAGCAATAATTATATTACGAAAAGAGAAAAGACACATACTCTACCGTTGTTCTACTTTTTGTTCTTGTACTTTTTCGATTGTTCGTTTGAGATTAATTGGGTTAATAGTATGTTTAAAATACCGTTGGATAAAATATATAAAATTTTATATATTGTGTTATTAAACAAAACCCTTGCTCCTATTCTCATGTATTTCACCTCAAAAATTCCTTTTGACATAATTAAGGAAACAGTGTAAATTCATATCATAATATATTCAAATAATCAGATATAGAGATATGCAAATATTATAAACGAAGAAGGGTTGGTTATGCAACATAAATGGTTTTTTACTGGGAGATATAATGGGTATTCTTTACCGAATTTTCAAAAAGACCTATTGTCTGGTCTAGTCGTTGGTGTCATTGCTATACCTTTGGGTATGGCGTTTGCAATTGCTTCTGGTGTTAAACCCGAATATGGAATATATACTACAATTATTGCAGGTATTTTAATTTCACTATTTGGTGGGTCAAGGTATCAAATTGGTGGACCTACAGGAGCCTTTATTCCTATTTTATTTGGAATAGTCATGACTTATGGATATGAAAACTTATTAATTGCTGGATTTTTTGCAGGTATTATCCTATTTTTAATGGGGATTTTTAAACTTGGTTCATTAATTAAATTCATTCCAAGGCCAGTGACTATAGGCTTCACATCAGGAATAGCCGTCATTATTTTTGTGGGTCAGATTGCTAATTTTCTAGGCCTTACAGGGGTAGAAAAACATGAAACCTTTTTAAGTAATATCAGAGAAATTATCATTCACATTCATTCTATTAATTTTTATAGTGTATTAACTGCTGGAATATGCCTTATTGCGGTCTTGTTAACGCCAAAATTTTCCCCGAAGGTTCCAGGACCACTAATAGGATTATTATTTTCTACAGTGATAGCCAGCATATTTTATCCTAATCAAATAGCCACAATTGGCTCAACATTTGGTGAGATTCCAAGTGCCTTACCTCATTTTAAGGTACCTGAAATGACCTTTGAACGCGTGCAACAATTAATTGGGCCAGCTTTTGTAATTGCATTGCTTGGGGGTATCGAATCTTTATTATCTGCAGTGGTCGCTGATGGTATGACAAATAGTAAGCATAATAGTAATCGAGAATTAATTGGTCAAGGTATCGCTAATATGATTACTCCTTTATTTGGTGGAATTCCTGCAACAGGAGCCATAGCCAGAACAGCGACAAATATCAAAAATGGTGCGTTCTCGCCATTTTCCGGAATGATTCATGGAATTGTCGTTTTGTTAGTATTAGTACTTCTTGCTCCTTATGCTTCAAGTATCCCATTAGCCAGTATGGCCCCTATCTTAATGGTTGTAGCGTGGAACATGAGTGAGAGGCATGTATTTTATCACGTGTTAAAAACAAAAACGGAAGATTCACTTGTTCTAGTTGTTACTTTTTTATTAACGGTTTTTGTTAATCTTACAGTTGCTGTTGAAATAGGTCTTTTATTAGCAGTGGTTTTATTTACAAAAAGAATGAGCGATATTACGGTAACAGTCAAGGCACTACCTAACCCAAACAATAAACATGAAAAGATGGAATCTAAAATGGTGACAGATGCTCGTGACTGTCCTCAAATTAGTATTTATAATGTAGAAGGTCCTTTATTTTTTGGGACTGCTCAAGCGTTTGAGCACTCAATAATGAATACGATCAACTACAAACCGAGAGTTTTACTCTTAAGAATGGGAAAAGTCCCTTTTATGGATACAACGGGTGAATCTTATTTATCAAGTATCGTAAAGGATTTTTCCAAACACGGGGTTGTATTGATATCTGGTATTAAACCTCAACCTAAAAGCGTTCTAGTAAAAACAGGTTTATTTGAATATATAGGAGAAGGGCGTTTTTTTGATCGTACTGGAAATGCAATAGATTTTGCACTTGAACATCTAAATAAGGACAAATGTCTTGGATGCAAACATTTTGCTTTTAGGGAATGTACAGTCTTTTCGGGTGCACATGAGAACATTGAAAAAAAAGGAAAAGTAGTTACGACATCTTAATTGTATCTAGAAAGAGAGGGAAATAAATTGAACTTAGAAATGCAACGGTTTAAAGCTGAATTTTTTAAAGCTCTTGCTCATCCACTTAGAATAAGAATTCTTGAACTTTTAGCTGACGGAGACAAAAATGTAAATGAAATTCAAAATCTTGTAGGAAGTGAAGGTTCGGCAGTATCGCAGCAATTAACAGTCTTGAGAGCAAAAAATATAGTTACAGGTACCAAAGATGGTAATCGGGTCGTTTATTCCTTAAGAGATCCTATGATTATTGAGTTGCTCAGTGTTGCTCGTCAAATTTTTAATAATCACCTTGTTGATACGATAACAATGTTAGATAAATTCAATGATACAGATAATGAGGAATAGAAAAAAAGAAAAGGATAACCTTTTCTTCAAATTTGAAAAGAGTTTAAATGAATTTCATCTAATTCAAGAGATCATGACAGGATATAATCATATAAGGAACTCGCTTTCAAGTTCGTAATTGCTATTCTTACGAAGTTTTAAAAAAGGAAATTGAAATTAACTCTCATATAGAATTAACAATAATGAATGGAGGAAAGAAATTATGGTTAATGTGCCAAATTGCCCAAAATGTAGTTCAGAATACACTTACGAAGACGGAAGTCTTTTTGTTTGTCCAGAATGTGCTCATGAGTGGACTTTATTAGAAAAAGAAAATGATAATAGTGAAGATAAAAAGATTTTCAAAGATGCAAATGGAAATGTCTTAAATGATGGTGATTCTGTAACAGTTATCAAAGACCTTAAAGTAAAAGGAAGTTCATTAGTCGTAAAAATAGGTACAAAAGTTAAAAATATACGTTTAGTTGACGGAGATCATGATATTGATTGTAAAATTGATGGTATTGGAGCTATGCAATTAAAATCTGAATTTGTTAAAAAGATATAAATGTTTCTAAAGGGTATCATTTGAAAAAGGTGTGAAAAAATGGAGACACAAATTTCATCAACCTTCTACTATATAAAAACTAAAGACGAAATCGGGGATACTATAAGAACAGCTGTTTTTAAGCTTAAAAATGGATTATTTCACGCGTATTCTTCTTATGATCAAAAAGATGATAAAAAAATTATTGGTTTTGGTGAGAGTGAAAATGATAAAACAGCTATAAATTTATCAAAACAAGACCTAAGAAAAGAATGGGAAGCAAAAAAAGGCATAAATTTTTTGGATCATACCCTTTATTAAAATTTTTAATAAAGGGTATTTTAGTCAGTCTTCTATACTATTCCATAATCAGGCGCTTATCTACAGTATGTTTTTCTACCGTATCTAACGTATGTAATGATACAAAAACGACCAGATTTCTATCTATGTGGAAACATTATATACTGATATTTCTTATAGTATTCAACGTATCCAAAGGTATGGGGAAATAGACTTGGGTAACTGGAGAAAGAAACAACCTTGAAGTTTAGTGTGGAAGTGTACTTCTTCCAGATTAAACTTCAAGGACAGTAAGCGTTAGCGCGGTAGGTGTGATAGATAGGCTCGTTGCCTGATGGAAAACATACTAAGCCTAAAGTATCAATTGTACCCACTGGGGGCTCAAGTCACGTCCTTAATACGTGTATCTATGACTACATGTAATCAACGATAAAAGGTGCATTCTTTCAACTTTTATGAGCTGATACTGTAGATAACTACCCAATCGTTGAATAATTAAATCCCAATTTCTCATTTAAATCACTGAGAGATTGGGATTTTTAATACTGGAATATCCTTAACGTTGTAAATCCGCGTTTTGCTGGCGGTACCCCTTTTATGAGTTGAAGGCGTTTTAATAAAGAATTTCTTCGTTCTTCAAGATAATGGTCTACAGACAAATTAACCGCAAGCCTTGTTGCGCCCGTTGTAGAGACACTATCCCATTCTTTTTTAGAAACTAGATAATCCTCAAAATCTTTGTGTTGTCGACTCCGACAATGGAAATATCCCCTGACCTTACATGGTTACGCAGCTCCGTTAATGCTGCCATTTCATAGTAATGCCTATTAATGGTCCCATCTTCTTCGTATACATGCTTTTGCCACCGATTAGATACAAAATCCAAAGGAGCACCTTCTGGTACTTTGCGTTTATTAGATTCATTCATTTCACGAATGGTATCTAATGCTTTCATTAATGGCCGTGTAGATTTGGTCGAACGGAATTCAAGTGCCTTTAATAGAGTCGGTGTATATTTCCGAAGATAGAAAAAGCGATTCTCTAAGAGGTCTAAATAATCATAATTCATCGGTCTAGATAAATCCTTAGCTTCTTCAATGGAAGTAATAAACTTTTCCCATGGCATGATGGTTTCTAAGGTTGTAAAAGGATCCAACCCTTTTTCGCGTGCTTTTATAAGAGCTTCACCTAAGCGAGCATAATGGATGACCTTCTCATTCACTGATTTCCCATTTTTCTTTTGCAACTCATCTTGAGCTCTACGCCCTTTCGCTTGAAGAGTCATGATTTGTCTGTCGTGAACCATTCCAGTTAAGGCTAAGAATGGCCTTTGTCAATGAAAGAGCACCTTGGTATGATGGGTTTGTCCAAGGGTTAATCACCCAACACCATCAAGGAGGCGCTCTTATCATGAAGTTTAAACAATCAGAAGCACAAAAATCAACGAATTACAACCTCGCATCTCATTGTAGGCATCGACATGGCAAAAGAAACCCATGTGGCACAGGTTACAAATTATCGTGGAACCGTGCTAACGAATCGGCATCTATCGTTCAGTAACTCCATTGAGGGCTTTTAATGCCTCCAAAAAGAGGGGTTACCATATTGGCGACGCCTTTGTGCTTTCGATTCGTCTTAGTTTCTCAGTATCCCGGGCTGGAGATGAACCAAAGAATCGAGAGTACTCTCGATTAAACTGTGAGGGACTCTGATAGCCAACTTGATATGCGGCACTGGCTACTGCATAGCCCTCAAATGCAATGAGGTTTCTAGCCTCCAAAAGCCTTAATTGCTTTTGAAATTGAATAGGACTTAAACCCGTTGCACGTTTAAACTGACGGTGAAAGGTGTTTATAGCCATACCAGATTTTGATGACATCTCACCGATGTCTATTGGCCTCATAAAATTATCGCGAATCCATTTTACAATTTGAGAAATCTTAGAGAAATTACTTTCCCGCAGACCAAGTTGCCTCAGGTACCATCCTTGTGGTCCCATCAGAACGCGATAAAGGATTTCGCGTTCATAAGCCGGTGCAAGAGCTGGAATATCTCTTGATGTATTCCTTAATCGTAATAAGCGCAGCCATGCCTCCATAAATTCAATGTCTATTTCACAAGCTGCGAAATGCTCAGAAGCAGTTGGTATTAGATTTTCAGGAAGATCTCTTAATAAACTCTGAAGAACATTCTGATTCAACTCAAGACCAAGGGACATGTAAGGACGGCCATCACGGTCTGGATGTACACTCGCCGTTGCGGGAACATGTACCGGTAACACGTAATACGAAGGCCCTCCCAGGGTAGTGCTACGCTCCCCGATTGAAAGAATCTTTGTTCCTTGAACCGTAAAACCAATCATCGGCTCGTAGAGCGCTGCGAGTTGATGTGCGGGAATGTCTCCCTTAATCATGCTTAGCCCCGGTACTCCGGTTTCAATTGGTCGAGTGCCTGCACTTTTCATTAGATCAATAATTTCATCTAAAACTTTATTCATACACTTATTTTATCACATGACTTTTTATTCCTCAACACAACTCTGAAATGGATCGGCATTTTTAGGATCTTCTTATAATAAAAAAAGGGAATAATCCGAGTTTCTCGAAATCATACATGGTGGTTTTAGGCAATTAAAAGGCATTATTAAATCTATATTATTTCAGCAGAAACGACTAAAATAAAATATAGATCGAACACAAGAAGGAGAGGATCTTATGAAAATTGCAATCGTAACAGGTGGAAGCAATGGCATTGGGAAAGCGACGGCTCTTGAGTTTGGCAAGCGCGGAATTAGCGTCATTCTCACATACAATTCCTATAAGGACCGGGCAGAAGCTGTCGTCAAGGAAATTGAGAAGAATAAAGGAGTTCGGGCTGTAGCACTGAAGTTGGACCTGACTCAAATATCAACATTCGAAGGTTTCGTTCTAGAAGTAAAAAAGAGCCTCCAAGAAATTTGGGACAGAACGACTTTTGATTACTTAGTTAATAATGGCGGTGTTGGTGGGCCAATGATGTTCACTGAGATGAGCGAAGAGTACTTCGACAAAATGCTTAATACGAACTTTAAAGGACCGGTTTTTTTAACACAACACCTCGTCCAATTCATGGATGATGCTGGAGCCATCGTAAATACCACGAGTTCATCCAAGAACCAATCATTCCCAGGATACTCCACCTACGGCTCGTTAAAAGCAGCATTCTCAACTTGGACTCGCTATATCGCCAAAGAACTTGCACCTCGCAAAATTCGGGTCAACGCAGTTTCTCCCGGTCCTACGCACAGCAATTTTGGCGATGGAGCATTCGATAAACATCCTGAATTCATCCAGCCGTTGGCTGAGCAATCTGTATTTGGCAGAATCGGCCAACCCGAAGATTCTGCGAAGGTCATTGTGAACTTATTGTCCGATGATTTCAGCTGGGTTACAGCCCAAGACATTGAAGTGTCTGGCGGACATTTGCTTTAAGAGTGTGAGGACGACATGAGAGTCGGAATCTTGAAGAAACGACGGATGCTAAACATTGATAGACACCTAACCAGCTCTCACACATTTTTAAAAATCGGGAAGAAAGAAGATTATATTTCAATCTAAAATGACCAAAGAAAAAGACGTGAGAGCTTTGTAAGCCTTCCGGCCGCAATGGCTCAAGTGTTGCAAGGACGCATGCGCGGACGCTCTGTCGTGGCAATGTCCTGATCCGAGTGAACGAAGCTACATTTCGATGAACGAGGAACGTTACCTCAATAAAACAGCGACTGCCAAGATGATGTTCTCGTCCTCGATATCCTACCTATATCGGGTCGGTCCCAACACGTCAGTTGAGGAATCGGTTGGCACAATGGTGGGATGGGTTCAAAAGGGTAACGGTCGGTTCCTCGGCCTGACCGAAGCAACACCGGATGATCCGACGGGCTGCTTCTACTGCTATCTACAACCTTTATTTTTGGCGTCACAGTAGCGTTTCAACAAACCTTTACATTATAATACGAAAGGCCACCTTCCCTTTAACTCTTGAAGGTGGCCTTTCATGCCGATTTATTGCTGATCCCCATGTTTTTAAATTTACCTCGTAAAAAACAGAATACCGGGTTAAATAAAGAGTGGTTTTCCGCCGTGACTTTTTTACGCGTTACTTCCGATTTCCATCTTGGATTGGAAAATAGCAATCAAAATCCCGATCACGGCCAGTACGATGAAAACAATTCCAATCGAGAAAATGGCTACGAATCCAGAAAATAAAAGTACCGCAGCAGACGTAAGGTGGCTTGGAACATATTGTACACGTACTGAAAAAATCCCGATGATTACACCAATAGCGATCAGCACCCAATATGCGGGTGCAGGGATTGCCGTAATCGTAATCGTTTTTTCGTCTTGCAGAAACAGATTAAGGAACACGACGAGAGAGAGAGAAGGAACAACCCGTTAAATGCAAGAAGTATTTGCGGGATGGGGCCTTTTCTCTCCTTTTTAGTTTGAATGGAAATAAAGGAGGAGAGCAAAACAAGAATACAGGACGCCATCGTGAACAGCCACATCATGAACCCTTCCTTTTGTTGCAATGTTAAGTATAGCATAAGATAAACCTGTCCCTGGTTTTAATTAAAGCCTGACATGTGACGATGGACATCACCATGCCGTGTATGAACGGAAGATGGTTATTCTGTAGACATGGCAACTGCTTTTGTTTCATGAACCGTACCATATGGATGCTCAGGCGGTGCATAGATCACGTAAACTTTAAGTGGTATATTTCCCGTATTGGTTACATTGTGCCATTTTCCAGCAGGTATCATAATGGCATAGTCATCATAGGGGTACTGCCGACAAAACGCAGATATTATACGCTAAGACATTTTTTGGATATAAAAACCCTGATTTTTCTACGCTAAGCAGAAGGATCAGGGTTTAATATTTTTCTTCGTATTCTTTTGGTTTCGTAGTTTCCAAATAATGTCATGTTGAACTAACGCACCCGTTTGTTTAAGTACATTGTTTCACATAATTCACAAAGAAAGCCGGTTTTCTTATCGAAAAACAGCTTTTTATTATCTATTTATTTTTTCAATTGTTATATTCAAGATAACTGCTGAGATAACATAAATTTGATTCATAAAATCCAATCCAGTGTAAGCCCGTAATCAAATAACGCATATAAACACATTGGCATCTCCGATACCATAGACATATCAATTCAAGGAGGTGCCAATTTTATGCCAACCACAAAATTAACGATTGTCCCTGTGACATTAGATCCTATTATTAACAACCTCTCATCTGTAACATCACAACCACAAGCCCATGTTCCAAGCTGCATAATTAAATCAACTGATGTTGAAATTTCCTTCTTCAATGGTGTAGATGAGCACATTATCCAAGTCATCATGAGGGAGTTGAGCAGTCGATGAAACATAATTTTACAAGTGTAAAAAACATATATATCATCTGTGGCAAAACGGATATGCGGAAAGGAATTGATGGTCTAGCAACCCTCATTCAAGATTCATTTGAATTGGATCCGTATAGTGATTCCATCTTTCTGTTTTCAGGATGGAGCAAGGATCGTTATAAATGCCTGTACTTTGATGGCGATGGCTTCGCCATGCTTTATAAACGATTAGATAACGGCAAGCTGCAATGGCCGAAAAATGAAAATGAGGTACGTAACCTTTCGCAACAGGAGCTTCGTTGGCTATTAGAAGGGTTATCAATTCAACAGCCAAAGGCGATTTCAAAATCTGCAAAAGGTGTCTTTTAAATTAATTCATCTAAATGATATAATCATCCATAACTTATATTGAACGAAATGTGGTGAATGATTTGGATAACGCTTCAACAACAGAAAAAGTGATTCGATTACTTGAAGAACAATTAGCCTATATGAAAAAACAAAATGAAGAGCTTTCGATTAAGCTGGATCAATCGTTATCCCAAAATCAGGTGCTAGCTGAACAAATTCGCCAATTAACAAAGGCTTTATACGGTTCTAAATCAGAAAAATCTAAGTATCAAGCGCCCGATGGACAAGGTTCATTATTTGAAGATGATCCGTCTTTTAGCGATTCTGAGCACACAGAAGAACAAAGCACGCCAACTGTTACTTATACAGTTGTTCGGAAACTACATAAGAAAAAACGGAATGATGCTTTTTTAGATGGGATTGAAGTGGAAGAAGTCCACCATCATCCTGACAATACGCAGTGTGACTGTTGCCATGGTGAGATGATTGAAATTGGTACAACAATTGCACGTGAAGAAGCGAAATTCGTTCCAGCTACAATGAAGCGTGTTCAGCATATCGAACATGCTTATGAGTGTAGGCATTGTAAAAAGGATACCTCACAAAAAGCACAAATCAAAAGAGGGAAAGCACCGCAAGCTGTCATTCAGCGAAGCATTGCAGGACCGACTGTTTTAGCAAAGCTTATCTACGATAAGTTTATTCAATATTTACCCCTTTACCGTCAGGTAAAAGAATGGGAAAGATATGGTTTACTTACTAATGATAAGAATTTATCGAATTGGGTCATTCGTGTAGCTAAAGATTGGCTTCTACCGGTTTATGAACAGATGAAAAAGATATTAATAGCAAAATCTGTTCTCCATGTGGACGAAACCTATGCACAAATTATTAAACGATCAGACGGGAAATGCGGTCAATCAAACGCCTATAATTGGGTATTCCGAAGTGTTCCAAGCCAAGGGCCAATCATTATTCTTTTCCAGAGCGCTTTATCTAGAAGTCGTACCGTACTGGAAGAGTTTACGGCTGGCTTTAAAGGAACTCTCATTTGTGATGGTTATTCTGCATACGGTAATCTACCTAATGTCATCTTCGCTAACTGTTGGGCGCACGTTCGACGTTATTGGCTGAAAGCCGATAGTAAAAACGGGCAAATTGGCGTTAATTATTGTGATCAACTCTATCACTTAGAACGCCAATTTAAGCAGCTTTCACCAAGTGAACGCCGAAAAGCAAGGCAAAAATATTCCAAGCCAATTGTAGAGAAATTCTTGAAATGGGTAGATGAATCACCTTTCTTCGGGAAAAGCGCACTCGCAAAAGCAGCGGAATACACTTTAAATCGTGTACATGGGTTAAAGGCGTTTCTGTTTGATGGTCGGATTGAAATTGATAATAATCCAGCTGAAAATGCGATTCGTCCAAATGTAATTGGTCGCAAAAACTGGCTCTTCTCTGTTAGTGAAGCTGGTGCTAAAGCAAATGCCATCTGTTTAAGTTTGGCAGAAACGGCAAAAGTGAACGGTATCGATTTCTATCAGTACCTCGTGAAGCTGATGACCGAGTTGCCGAATTTGCCAATTAATCAACAGCCAGAACTTTTAAATGATTACATGCCTTGGTCGAAAAATATCCAAGCCAATTGTGCAAAATAGCCAGCTATCCGAAAAAAATTTCAGATAGCTGGCCATTCGTCGTGCGTACCGAAAAGGTGCGCTATTTTTTATATTTCGGGCTTACAATCCAGTTACAAAAATGGATATAGATATAATTCTTTAAGTTGTTTTCAGATAACCTTCATTTTGAATGTCTATTTTAACATTAATATTAATCTTCATGTTTTTAAAGTAATCTGACCTCCAGTTTTTTAATTCATCACGAGGGATTTGATTTCTAAAAAACTGACCCATTCCGAATACATCAGCCTCATTCTCTTGAAGTTTTGTAAATAATTTATTATACCTCTCAGAGATTAGAGTATTAATTTCCTCTTTAATTAAATTCAAACTGGGTTCTCCTTTTGTTTCCAATATCACAACTCTCACTTTTATTAGACTTTCCATATGTGCATCAT
The DNA here is from genome assembly GCF_030813235.1 of Cytobacillus purgationiresistens. Taxonomy (GTDB): domain Bacteria; phylum Bacillota; class Bacilli; order Bacillales; family Cytobacillaceae; genus Cytobacillus; species Cytobacillus purgationiresistens. Next base: position 56,698 of record NZ_JAUSUB010000013.1, read on the forward strand.
TATTCACTAGTCTTCCTATATTGTCAGTTTTAGAACCCAGTAGCATGACTGTAGCATGTTCCATTACTTCCATTTTTCCATTACCACTCTCCCCTTTAAAAACATTGTACAGCAGGGTTTCGTTTGAACTGATTTGCTCGACCATTTTTCCTCTTTTTAATATGGCAGAACCGATTTGATCCATAGTCGTATCTTTTCCCGAACGAATCAAAGGTATAGCCACATCATGTGTATAAGAATGTATGCCTCGGAAGACCTCCCAAACTCTTGTAAGGGCAATGTCAGGATTCCAGCCTGCATTTTTTTCGAAATAGTTATAAGTGCTGAGCCCTTTTTTTTCGGCATTAATTTTAATGTTATTGAAAAATTCTTGAAGATCCTCATCACATATTGCAACTAAAGCTTTTGGGGAAACGTCTCTTGAACGCATAAATCCTGCAATTATATCGTTTATTCCATCCTCAGCAGTTTCTTTCTCAATAAAGATTAGCTTTACATGCAATAAATACACATCGCTCTCCATATTTCTACTAATTGTATCCACTGCTTTTGAGACCGTTTCAGCTTTAGCAGATACAATTTTCGTTTCCATACTACCATCTATAGGCTCTGGTATATTCAGGATCACCAAATATTGGTCGTCAACTTTCTTAACACCTATCGACACTGGTAGTAGACGATGATTTATATCCTTAATATCCCAACAACCGCTCAATATCAAAACCATAGTTAAAAGACTACAAATTAAATAAATGACTTTTTTATTAGATAGTTTCATTTGTATCCTTCCTCTTTAATCTTCTTCCAATATAGTAAATAGAAAGAGGTACAACAATTATAACGTATGACCTTAAAAAAGAATTCATAAAAAGGATATTTTCAACATCCTTCCAGTCTGGAATCCAAAAGCAAACGAAAAAGATTGCTACAGACAAACCGAACAATAGGTAGCTAGGTCTACTTTTAGGAATGTAATAGTTGATTATTCGAATTGCTTTCCACATTAAGAGAGAGAGATACAAAATAATAAAAGCAATAAGGCTTAAAAGAAAAAACATTGTAACTCGATCAAACATTAACCAATCAATATTTATAGAATCCACAATAAGTACAAAAGGAAGAAATGCTTTTGATGCAGTCGCTTGTCCCAAAGTAAGAATTGGAATGTATACTGAAAAGAGAAAGAAAGGAATAAGAAATATCGCAGACAAAATAACATATTTTCTTTCATAAGAGAAAAATGGTTGTACAAATCCAAGAAAGAGAAACCCACCGGCGAATGCAAAATAACTCTCGAAGTAAGCAGGCTTACTAATGAATCCTAAGTCTGTGTCAAAAGGTATGGCATATCTCCAATCAACATTCTGAAATGACATGATTAAGACAAACAATAATATTGGAAAAAATAATATAAATAATAAAAATGCAGTTCGTAAAATGGCTTCGATACCTTTAGATGAAATGTATGCAGAAACAGACAACAATAATAGTATAATTGTCCATAATGGGGTATGGGATAAAAATACCAAGGTTACGATTTCTGCGTATGCTCTGACCGTTATAATAATGGCCATGATTAGATAAAGTAAAACGGGAGCAAAAAATAAAAAAGTTACCCTTTTTTTGCTTTTCGAAAATATACTTAAAATATCCTTTTTTGGAAAAAAGCTGAGACCTTTCATATAAGTCAACAAACATACAAAATGTACAATAATCCCTATTAGAATTGGGAACCAATGGCCTTGTTCTGTACTAGCAATAATATCAGCTGGAAACATAAAAAAAATTAGTCCCAGATGACAAAGCACATACATTATCATAACATGTAGACTTCTTACCACTATTGTTCCTTCCTTCCTATATTTAAATAGAGATAGGACTTGCCAAAGGTAGTTAAACTTGCCAAATAAGAACTAATAAAAACTAGACCTACTACTAATCCTAAAACTCCAAATAGTGAAGAAAGAATTACATTAATATATTTAAATGATCTGATTGAAAGCGAGCTTTGAGCCCCCACAAGGGTTGAGTTAGCAATTGTTGTTGCTGCAAGAATGATGATTAAGAGATTGCTGACTAATTTAGCTTCTACAACTGCTTGTCCTAATATAATTCCTCCAACCATTGTAATTGTGGGACCTACTGATTTTGGAAGCCTTATGCTTGCTTCTAATATCAGTTCTAGAACAACCAACATGATTATAACTTCAACAAGTGCTGGATAAGGAACCCCTTCTCGACTTTGAGCTACAGAAAGTGCAAGCTCTATCTGTAACGCTTCCGGATTTACAGCAACAAGAGCAACATACATTCCTGGACTTATTAGAGCAATTAATGCACCAATTACTCGGAGGCAACTGATAGTTATCATAATGGGAAATGGAAAATTACGATCACTCTCAACAATAAACATATCCCAAAGGAGATTAGGCAGTATTAAAGCAAAAGGTAATTGATCAACTAATATAACAACTCTTCCCTTTTTAAGAAATTGTGATGCATGAAAAGGAAGTTCTGTCGTATTAAATTTTGAAACTGTATCCCAAGATGAAAACCCCAGCATTTTTGACATGCTTTGTAAGTTACTGATATCCATACTCTTATTCTTTTCAATAAGACTATTTATATTTTCAACAAGTTCTTTATCCACTAGACCATTAATAAATAGTAAAGAAATTTTTGTCTTCTGATTTTTCCCTGTTGTGAAGGAATGAACAAGAAGTTTATTTGAAGTAAGTTGTTTACGAAGGAGTCCAATATTTGTGTCAATATCTTCTGTGAAGGAGTTTGAAGGTCCTTGAATTACACTTTCATTTGATGGAACTTCAATTGAACGATTTAACCCCTTAGGAACAGGTTCGTAAATAATAAACTTTTTTGTATGTTCTATATATATAATAAGTTTACCTTCAAGGACTGATGTAATAGCCTTTTTTGTATCGTCTTCAAAAAGTTCACCCATTAAAATAAATATAGATTCTGATGTTTTCCCTTGAGAAATTAAACCCTCTGACTGTTTTTGAAGAATTGTTTTTGTTTTTGTCATATCTACTAAAGTAGATAGTCCTAGTAACAAAACTTCCTTTTTTAAAAGGTAATCACGTTTTATAAAAAAGTCATCATTACCCCCTAACGCTTTTTTAATATCTAAAACTATTTGTTCCATAACATTTTTCCTTTCATTTCCTATATGTTTAATTTGCACTTAATTTTATATAATTATTCAGGGGGAAAATTGATACTGGAACAATTTATATAACTTCTAAATGTTTAAGAAAATAAAAGGAAGTGAATGAACGCAAATTGGGAATACGAACTATTGTCCTTAGAAGAAAAAATTAAGATACAGAAATCTGGAAAAGTTGAAGTGTAGAAGTTTAGGATGAAGAGGAATACAATATTATTGTTTATAAACAGTTTGAAATAATTTTTATAATAAAAGTACATACCAGCTAAGTTACGGAATTTTTGAATAGCCACACAAATATCCCCATTTCAGGTGGGAACGAGGAATTTGTGTGAACAATCTTGATGATTGGGATTTGTTTTTATTAATAGCGCTATTCAACTAAACTCCCTCTATAAAAGAAGGGAAAACGCCGGATTACTCTTGTTTTCTTAGATTTTCATAGTTATTTACCTGTCGGTAAATGTCCTTATAGCTGGAGGATTCTCACTTGAAAGGATATATTTGGACTCTGAGAGAAAAAAGAGCTATAACCCATCAACCACCTTCTTACAACCATTGGTGGATGAGTAAAAATATGATTGCACTGGTGGATCTCCACATTTCTCATGGAGGTCAACCCTCCCATATCTCACAGAGTCTTCGCTCCAAAATTCCTTCGTCCAACCTTTCCATGAGGTGGATGTCAGTCATGCTGCCCGACAGGGTCCTTGCCCGAATTTTAGTTGTTTTACTGACTAATCCGTGCTTCAAATGTTTAAAACAATTAACCTACTAAATAATTTCAATCAAGAAAAGAAATTAAGCTGCTACCTGTAATACGTCCATATGAGGAATGTCCGATAACATGCGTTCTTCACTAAATTCGCACTGCTTTTTACCGATGGTAAATAAAATACGTATGAGCTTATTACATATTGCAATTCAATTAGAGATTGCATCTTCTTCAAAGGATTATTTGGACGCTTTGTAAAATACTCATGTAATGCTTTAAAAGCGGTATTTTTAGCGACCAAAGGCATTGCAACTCGAAAGAGGAGAGCTCTTAATGTCTTCCTACCTCTCTTGGTAATTTAGGTTTGTCCTTTATGCTTACCAGATGTATTTTCCTTAAGACTAAGCCCAGCTAGTTTGATAATCTGCCTTGGGTGGGAATAGTAACTTAGGTCTCCTACCTCTGAAAAAAAGCCTGCAACCGTGTCTTTCCCTATTCCCTTAATAGCCAACATTTGTTCAACACCTGGAATTTGTTCAAGAAGTTTATCTATGTTAGATTCCAGTTCTTCGAACTTTTCTTTTATTAGTTCATATTTGTCTATTAACGTGCGAAGGTCTAACTTAGCCATATCAGAACCTTCCCTAATACCAATTGAAGCAACTGCAATCTTCTTTAGTTCTTTTATTTTACTGAGTCCCACTGCACGTTTAACAGCTTTTCGAAGATGTACTAGTATCTCCTGTTCGGAGAGAGCTACTAACTCATGTGGCAATAAATTTAGTTTTAATAATTGTATAGCAGATTTACCTTCCCAATCCTTAAAAGACGGTAAGAAACTCTGGAAAATAGCGGTCTATCCAATTATGGACTTGCCCTTGAACTGCTTGAAGATCAACAGATAGAAGATCACGTATTTTTCTAGCCACACGAAGTTCTGCATATCTCCCGTCTTTGACCAACTGTGCGATAACTCTTGCATCCTTTACATCATTTTTAGTTGGAGAATTATCATCTAACTCTTTACTTTTCTTTACATGCAAAGGATTTACAACTACAAACTTGATATTTTTCGCCTTAAGGAAGTGAGCTAAATTCAGCCAATAGTGACCTGTCGGCTCCATTCCTACGATCACTTTTTCCATATTGTTTTGATTCATTAACTTTTTTATCCACTCTAAGAAACAGTTAAAACTAGAATCTGTATTTTCAAAGTATAAAGGTGCTGAAAATTCTAAACCTCTAAAGTCTTGGGCTCTTGCCACATGCTTGTATTTAGCAATATCAACACCTATAATTAATGTTTGAGAAGTAATTTGAGCAATCTTTTCATTTTGGTTATAATTCATTTGAATAGCCTCCTGGTATATGTGTTTGTTGTCCTTTTTGCCGCCAAGCTTTGGACATTCATATCATACCAAGGGGCTTTTTTATGTTCAAACCTCATATTTCTTCATTACAGGAATGCTGCCCGTTAGTGTAAGTACACCTTTTCACAATCTCCTATATCCATTTCCTCTATATAAAAAAATACCAAAAACGACCGTTTATGGTACCGATAAATATTTTAAAAAAAACAACCTGTTTCTATTAATTTATAGAACCAAAACTCATTCCCAAAATCAAAGTAACATTTTTAATATCTAATACCGTTTTTGGTGCTAATATAGGGTTATAAACTACTTTTGCAGGTGATGAATGATGATATTTGGTTATGCACGTGTAAGTACGGAGGAACAAAACTTAGATATGCAAGTTGATGCCCTTACAAGATTTGGAGCAGAAAAAATTTACTTATAGGGGTCCTACCGCAGTACCCCTATAAGTAAATTTTCAATAGCCCTTTTACGCTATTTTTTTTGCGTTTATAAAAGTATATATTTACAAACTCTTTAAACATTTCTATTAGGGGTACAGACACATGCCCACCAAGTTAATATATTTTATGTCCCCCAAAATGAAAAAACTAAGATGTTTCTAAGAAAAGAAACTTAGAATTTTCATTTTGGGGGTATTCATTCTTCTTAGCTTGATGGCTATGTGGTGGTACCCCTCAATAGATTAAACCCTATTGATACAGGGATTGATAGCTTACCGTTGTAAATCCGCGTAATCCTGAAGATACCCCATACTGGGCGCACAAAAAAAAACACTCATTAATTGAGTGTTTTTAGAAAAACTTTACTGCAATATATACGATTGTATTTAATGCAGCAAGTATAATCAAACCCATACCTGTTTTAGTGACATGTCTATAAGTCAGCATATCAATTCTCCCCCAATATATTAATCAGATGAATAATCACTGTCTATCACATTCATATTCGTTGGACTGTCTAATTTGGATTGATAGTTGTTAACTTGAACTATTTTCTTATTGATGTCTTCAATCGATTCCAATAAAGATATCTTCTTATCTTGAAGCTCGCCCTTTTCATTTACCAATCTATCTAATCGACTCTCAAAAGCCCTAATCTTTGATTCTACCTCAGATACTTGAACTGGATCTGGTTCAGTTGAAGAACTACCTCCAAAAAGTTTGGAAAAAAAGGATTTGTTGGGTTGTGTGGGTTGGGTTAAAGACTGTGAAAGGTTCTTGTATATTCCCAGGTTCATTTCAATATCCTCAATTCTGCCAACTAGTCCTCCCATTTTTTGTTCCCATAAATGTAAATCCGATTCAGCTAGTTTTTTTTGAACTTCAAGCATGTTTTTAGTAGCAAAGGCCCTAATACGATGATCGATAATTTCTTTAGTTAGGGACTGTAAATCTTCATCACTTTTATTTTTCGTTTTCTTAGTTACTTTAGATTTTTGATTATTATCCGTATATTCAGGTCTTGTACCTATAATACTAGCAATATCTAATGGCATCATTCCATTGTCTGCTAGCAAAAGGATCATTTTAAACTGAAAAAGAGACTTATAAGTATAACGATAATAACCTCTTTCTCCTTTTCTAAAGATGTCTATGTAATCTGTAAAATCATTTCTATTTAAATAGTTCAATAATGTTTGTTCTTTTCCAGGAATATCTAAAAGTTCAGCCGCTTTTTTTGTAGCATATGTAGAATCAAATGAAACTTGTTGATATAGAGTGCAGCTAGCAAATAAGGAATCTAACAAACCTCTATTATTTACTTCCGTAAAAAGAGGATCATGTTGGAAAATCTCTTTAAAGCGCTCTATTTTAGCATTTTCATCCATGTTACTCACCTCTTTCAACCTTGTAATTACAAGGTCAATAACCTTTATCTATACTATACTGCAATTGGTAATAGTTGTACAAGCATAATGTTATTGGATGATTGACTTTGATTGACTTAAAACACGCAAAAATAAAATTGAGTGATTGAGTCTGATTAAGACAAACTAAAATTATTGTTACTAATCATTAATAGACCAATATATTTAAAATTATTGATTTTTATTGGAATTAATATAATTAATTATTATTAAATATTAATAGTAATTGGTTTGTTATTAATATTTATTCATCACTATTTTAGATTATTGGGCTATTCGATAGGTATTGGGTGATTGATTGTGATTGAGTGTAATCTTTTACTGACAGTTAGAATAATATACATAAAAAAGCTCATACCGTAATGGGGTACGAGCTTTCAATAGAAATAGTATTAAAACTTAATGTTACTTAAGTCAAGATCACTTAGATCAAATTCTTTATTTTTCTCTTTAATAGTATCGGTTTTCTCTTCTTCAATACCGAGTTCAGCTAAATCAATATCAAAAGCAATATCATCATCAATATCCTCAATCTCAATTTGTTCAATATTGGATTGTGAAAACTTTATTTCTTTTTGTTTTTGTTGGTATTCTTCAAATTCATTAACAAGACCCTTCGATAATCTTTCTGGAAGGCCACTAGTTTTATAAAGGGAATAAACACTTACTGAATGATCATTCTTTCCTTCTAAATAGCCTGAAAATATGGAACCGGTCATAGCAAATTCAGGGTTATCCACGATTTCAACTCTAGCATCATCAATGAAAGAACTGCCATATCCATCGTTTCTATCTAAAATAGCTAGTAAACCTAAATGGTGAACCTTTGCGTATTCAATATTTCCAGATTCATTTTTTTGGACTATTTCTATTGGGCTATGAAGGGAGCTGCCGTCAATAGAAGAAACTAGCATATCCTTAATCACATTTCCGTTCGATACTTCCTTCATTGGTTTACTATTTCGATTTAATACTAAGCAACCGTTACCCTCTAAGACTGCTCGTCTAAAGTCCTGTGAATCAAATGTAACTTCTGTACCGCCGCCAGTAGTAGCAGTATTCCATTCATGTAAGACAGAGCAAATTTCATTATTTGCAAAGTCTCTATAATTATCAATGTCGCCAATCCTATTTTGAGGCGTTTGCTTGAGTTTATCATAGAAAAATTGATTATCAGGGAAGGTTACAAATGATATACCTTTAGTACGGTCATTAGCCAGCTTCCAAATCCTTTGAGAAAAGTCATTTACTTGTCTCAAAACATCAGGGCCATCAGCTCTTAAAGGAAGGGTGGCAATTATTCCGATTTTTACACTTTTCTCTTCAGCTAATAGAACAGCTTGCTTATTATAATGATTCTTGTTCTTTATATATTCTTCTTTTGACACTTTTTCAATAATTTTCTTTAATATTTGTGTAATCAAAGGTTTATTGTAATGATCATAGAATTCCTCAATAGCTTTAACAATAGTAGAGGTACCAGTACCTCCACCTAAACCTGCACAAAATAGGACCAAATCATCTTCAATACGCACTTGTTTCGTAATAAAGTCTTTAAGCTTTTCTTTAGCATTCTCATTTTCTTCTAATATCTGCATAGCTTTCTGTGGATTTTTCCCTAATCCACCCAACTCTAATGATGCGGTATTATTTGCTTGAATATGTTTAAGTCCTTTTAAATCACCGTCATTGCTATTGAGCGCAAGACAGTTATATATTGATTTACCGTTCTCGTCTTTATATGATGCAAAATTATCCGCGATACGAGAGCCAGCTTGTCCAAAACCTACTACAGTCATATTGATTGCTGACTTATTTTTAATAAATGATTTTGTCATATTAATTCCTCTCCTTAAGCTGCATTCTGTTATAGACTTCTTTAATTACCTGGGCACCACGTACAGTAATGAAATAATACTTGTACGGAGTTTTTGCTTTGTAAGACAGAAGAGACATCGAGAACAGTCTGTCTACTATTCTAGAAGCTTGCTGTCTACTCATATTGGTAGGGTGTTTCTCGAAAGTAAAACCTTTACCTTTTTTAACTTTTACTCTTCTATCTACTTGGATATTCTCTACTAGGTCATTAATTGTGACTCCAGCACTTTCTCTGCTGCTCTTATATAAATTATGTATGTCTATAAAGTACTTCATTACAATGAGATTATCTGGATCATCTTGAATAATATCTGCAAATATACTGATTATATCAGGTGCTAGTAAGACATCAGCATAATCGTACTGAAACTCATCTGCCATATTACCATCCTTTCATAATTTTTCCTTAGTCGCTATTTATGTTAACTTAAATTAGTGACTATATCAATATTTAAGTGTTTTATTTTTATTAACACCATCGTAAACGCTGATGTATCAGTGTATTTATATAGTCACTATATTAAGTGTCTACAGAATATAATTATGATATTGTCACAGTCTAATAGTTGTTTATTTTGATATTTTTTTCACAACTTAGCAAAAATGGTTAATGAATAATTTGAAATCAATTACTTCTTATAAATTTAAACCTTATAGTGTCATCATTTAGTCACTACGAAAAACCCTATATATAATAAGGTATTTATAGCATATTTGTATCAACCGAAATATAACAGTGTCTATTTATAGTCACTATAAAAAAGAGAATACTATTGCTTCTATAACTTATGTGTATTGAGTTATCACATCACTCGAAAATCAATAATTCCCCATCAACGAATTGAAACTTTAAAGTTATTCATAATTATTGGCTATTATTTAGTTGATTTGATTCGAATCTATAAAACTTAATGTTCTATTGGTTGATTGAGTTTGATTGGAATAAAGGTGAATGTATTTTAATAAATGTTTTTATGATGGACAAATAGATTTTAATATATTGACAGAGATTTGATATTTATAAGTGAGTTCTGATTTAGATTGATTTGATATTTCTTTCACAAGAATACCAACGCTAGATTCATATATTTCAGAAGGTATAAACCATATGAACCTTAACTATATGTATCGGTTAATGTATTTAAACCCTTGATTTACAACGTATAATGCTTCCTTTACAACCGCCACTATAATGTAGTTTGGGAACTCCCATTCTTAGGTTTATCCAATAAATATTAATAGATCTGCAATACAGCAAATAACAATATACTATTGAGACCTATTATTATGTATTTCTAAATATTAATAGCTTATTAATATTCACTTTGCTATACTTGTTCTGAATTTAATTTGCTTGCAAACAGGTAAACCCTGTCCATTGGAGATGTACAGTTCTATTTAGAACTATATCTTTTGGACAGGGTTTTTTTTTGCAGAAAGGAAGGGGTTATGTCTCATAACAAAGACACAACAATCGTGAAACTTGGTAAACCCAAAAGAAGGGTGGAGTTATCAGTAACAGAGTTAACATTGTTTAAAGAATTGAGCAACCATAGAATTTTAAGTGCTCAAGATATTCATGAGTTCTACAATACTTTCAACAGTACAAAAAGATCAAAATCTAGTATTTCTAACCGCTTAAAAAGATTGGTTGAGACTGGCTTGTTAAATAAGGTGGTTGTCCCAGGTGACGTTAACAGCAAATTCCCCCAGTACTTCTATAAGCTCACCCTAAGAGGTATGAATGTATTAGTTGAGATTAACTATCTTACTGATGAGCAATTAGCAACTCTAAATCCAGCAATTACAAGAGCAAAGCCACCAAAGCTACATAATCATTCTGTTTCAAGAATTGTTAACCGCATAAGAATCCAAGGATATCAGCAGGGTTTTCATTTTCATCATTTCAGGGGAACAGAAGATCAACCACAACAACAAGATGACAAAGTGGTGGCAGATTGGGTCTTTAAGAGAACCAACAAGGTCATCTATCTTGAGGTTGATTCAGGATATCAAAGGCAGCCAATTATTGAGAATAAGATACTCAGATATTTAAAGGTTGCTAGAGGAATGACAGAATCATTTTCTGTAGTATTTTCAACCATTGATGGAACCATCTTGCCACACAGTAAAGAATATGATCGTTCAAAAAGGGTGGCATCACTAAAAGAAATGGTACCACCAGTGCAAGATTGGCCAGACAATTTCTCTGTATATATTGCTACAGCAGAAAGAACAACAGAATTAATGCTAAGGCTGCTGCAAGGTATCGATCCTGCACCCAGAGAATTTAGAGAAATCATTCTGAGTGAATGGTTTATTCAATGGGTTAACTTCGCAAATGATTATACAATTAAGGAATTAGATAAAGAATTCTTCTATCTAGACAGTAAAAGAATAAAGGAACTGGAAGTAGATAGTATCATACAGTTAGAACGCGGGGACCACTACAGAAACATTGGAGTCATTTTCGCAGAGGAGGGATCCGCTCATTCTTATCAGCGTATCCGCTTCAACCATACTAAAACAATTGGTGTAACAAGAAGAGGTCACCCGCTCCATGAGTTGATAATTGTATATCCTGATAAGGATGCTGCACAAAGAGATATACATGGTACTCATTGGCCGAATGCCTGGTTCACTCACATGGATGTTTGGAAAGATAGTAAAAGTGCCAATCCAAACTTCCATAGGAATCTTTCTGCTATAAGGAAGGAGGTAGAGAAGTTTGAATGAGAAGCCAGATTGGAAGATGAGATTGCCAAAAATTATGATTAGTATTTTGGTCTTGATAATGTTATATTTTACAGTTCGTAACTGGTTGAAGGTTGCATCACTCATTATGTCTCAGCATAAGAAAGATGAAATCTTTTATTTGTCCTCCATCATGGGAGAAACTTATAACATTCATTTGCTGACCATTGTAAGCTTAACAGCCATCTCAGTTATTACCTGGTTACTTAGTACAAGAGTAAAACTATTCTCTACTAAATACATGAAGCTTGGGACATTTATATTATCCATTTTCAACGTTGTTGGGAGTTTATTGTTGTATGGAATGAATACCGTCAAAAAGAATGTCATTCCATTTTTTGAAGCACGTTTAACTAATATCATAGAAACAAGTGGATTTTTTGAATCCATTGTATTTGAGCACACAGATGCTTTTTATATGATGGTCCTTTTAATTCCGCTAATATGTATGATGTTCATTATTTTATTTGTATTAACCAAATATATTCAATTTGAGAAAGAGCTAAAAGAGTCGTTCTTTGAATATGAATGGAGCGGCAAATGGCAACAGAAGTTTGCTCGCTTAGAACTTGAAGAAGTCTATCCAGATGTTGAGCTTGGTCCTAACTCAATAACAGGTGAGATGGTTATTTTACCCGGTAAAGACCGTACATTAAATACAGCAATGGTAGGTAGTATAGGAACAGGTAAGACAGCTGCCGTTGCTAAACCACTGCTTAACCAAGACTTGCACCATATGACTCGTTTTATCAATCATTATGCTGATATCTTTATGAAGAAGAATTATCAATCTGAGGAGGTTTCGGGAAGATACTTGAATGGTATCTCTGTTATCGAACCATCCAATGAATTATGTAAGGATATTCATAAGCTGGCTAAAGCACATGGTATCCCAGATGAAGCCATTACCTATATCGATCCGCTCAATCCAGACACTCCTTCACTTAACCCAATGAAGGGACCAGTAGATAAAGTAGCGGAAGTATTTGCGCAAGTAATCGCTGGGCTGAGTGATTCAAATGATGGAGGAAATTTCTTCTTCGAACAAGCACAGAGAAATCATTTCAAACATTATATTTACTTATTAAAATTGCATGATCCAGATTCAGATGTATCATTCGATATGCTGCTTGATATGTATAATAACCCTCAAGAAGTGAGAAAAATGCATCTTAAGTTGAAGGATACTATACCGAAAGATATTTCCCAAATTGATGATAGAGATATTTATAACCATTGGAAAATCGTTCAAGGAATTGATGAATGGTTCGATTTGAACTTGATACCACTTAGGAGTAGACAAGGTATTCCGGAGCGAGATGATAGGGGAGAAGTGATTTTTGAGGATGGATTAGCAAGTGATGTAAAAGGACTTCGCAACATCCTTAATGACATCGGTAACAACATATACATTCGGAGAGTCCTATTCGGAAAAAGTGACTTTGATTTCGATCGACATTTTGAATTGGGCGGCATTTTACTTGTGAATACTGCTAAAGGAGAGCTGGTTAATCTAGCACGCGTATTAGGTAAGATTGTACTCATGAACCTTCAAAACGCGACTTTCCGAAGAGAACCTAAAGTATCTCCCTATCACCATATTTTAGTGGATGAGGCCCCTGATTACCTTTATCATGCCTTTAGGGAATTTCCAGTGCAATCAAGGAAGTATAAAGTTATCCTTACAACTTTGAAACAAACTATCGCACAATTGGCAGACCAATTCGGGGAACACTATATGACAACTATCCTAGGGGGAATGAGGAACCGCTTGGTATACGGTGATGTTCCACCATATGATGCGAAATTCTTCTCTGAAATGTTTGGTGAGAAAAAAGTATATGAAGAAGGCCAAAATGAAATGTCTGTCTCTCCATTACAGGAAGATCCCATGTCTAGATCTGGCTCATCATTTGCTCGGAAGAAGGAGCAAACTATGTCAACAAGCGATATTATGTTCCAAGATGCATTCCAATGCGCCGTTAAAATAGTTGTTAACAATAAACCGATGCCAGTTGTTCAGATTAAAGCCAATTTTGTACCTGATGAAGAGTTTGAACAAGCGGTTGTCACAGTTGAAGAAGATAAGTTAAAGGTTTGGTTACAGGAAAGAGAATTCTATAACCAAAAGGAAAATGATGACAGCAAGGTTGAACAAATTAAAAGCATAGAAGCTACAGAAATCGAAAATAGACAGCTCTATGAATCTGAAAAGCAGAGTGCTATTGGCTTAGATAGTGCTAGCTTAGAAAAAGTATTATCTGTTAAGGGTGAACCTAGACCAAGGGATACAGTCAACTATAAAACTACTCCCACTCATGTGGATCAGCAAACGATGATTCCAGCTGCAGCTGTGATTGATCAATCACAATTTACTAATCAACCTAGTCCGACTAATGTAAAGGAGTCGGCCGAGAATGTAATCGTATTAGACAAAGTAAATGCTAGTTCAAAAGCACAGGCAGATCATGCAGAAGAGTATAAGCCAAGCGAGATTACTCAGGATATTGAGGACTTCGCAGACTCTCTATTGAAGGATAGCAACGACTCGCTGTTTGAAGACATTGATTATTCAGATAGGTAAAATTTTCTTGCATTCACAACATACTATTTGTACAATGTAATTACTTTAATGAAAAATTAAATATAACCATATAGGGCGCACCCCTCGCAAGCTAACTCTTGAGTTAGCTGTGAGGGGTGCTTTTTTTGGTTATCGGAGTGACAACTGTCCTCTAATTCAAATAATGAAAGGCGTGTAGAAAATTGGTTCAAAAGAAATCATGGGATGATTATGAGACATTAGAAGCGTTAGCTGAAAGTCATAGGAATCGTGAAGTTGTTGATGGAGTTATCCGTACCATTCAACATATGACAATGCCTGTAGTAAAGTCAGACGGAAGCAAAGAAGTCTTCGAAGGTGATGTACTTGTCATTCAATTACAAGGTGGTATCACAGGGTATTGTGCCGTAACTGAATTTAGGGAGAGAGAGTTTAAATCTCATACTCGATTCGTAGGGACGGTTCAAAAGTTCATCATTACTGAATTAAACCTTGACCATCAAATTGCTCTATTATCAGAGAAGCAGGCAGCCGCTCGGTTAAGAGATACTTTTTGGTCAGAACTTATCGAAATGTCTGAAGACGATAGCTTAAATGACGAAGTATTTGATGCTGTGGTATCTGGTTACAACCAGGAGAAAGGCATTATCTATGTTCGCTTGAATGGGCAAGATGCCTATATGTTTAGAAAAGATTGGTCCTGGTATGAAAGAGATGTTGTAGATGCACAAAACGGTGAGACCATTCAAGTTAAGGTGAAAAGATTTAATCCTGAAGATCAGGTATTACAGGTATCACGAAAATTGGCTCTAGCGGATCCCCATGAATACCTCTCTACTCTGAAAGTCGGTCAAATCATTGCCGGTAAAGTCAGTAACATACATGCGGTACATGGCATCTTTGTTATTGTCGAAGATAAAGTGGAATTGAAAGCTAGTAAAGTCAATCAGCTGGAAAAGCCAGACGTAGGAGATATTGTTACTTGTCGCGTCCGCTCTATTAATCTTGAGAAAAGACAAGGTAAAGTAATAATCATTGATTATCCACGAGGGAAGCGAAAAAGAAAAGACTTTGGTTCATTCCTTTTTGAATAATGTTTAATACTCAAGAAGTGCTCACCTCCGCTATACAGCTGTTCCCTAGAATGGATAAAACCATTTCATTTTGGGATCATCCTAATTTCAAAACGCACGTGGCGCTTCCCGACGATTACTTTGCCATTACACGGGTTGAACAAGGATTAGAGATGATACAACAAGGTCGGTTAAATGAAGAAAGTTTAACTGTACTTAAAGTTGTGGGTGATGCAATATGTGCAAATGAAAACCAATTACGCAGATACCTTGTTAGAAAAATGTCTTATTCCAAAGCAAGTGAGCATTTGAAGAAATTGCGGAAATATGGATTCGTTGAGCGACATAAATGCAGACTTGCTTTCATCGAAGAAGATGGGGAAGAGTTTATCAAGCCACCCGCTCCCTTTACACTAGGTATAGGTGGGTATAAGCTCCTAAACCATCTTTATCCCGGATCAAGATTCATAAAAAATGATTTTTGGCATGAGCAGCCGCTGGCTATCCAGCGTTATGTCGCTATGAATGAGCTTAGGGTAAATACTGTTGAAGCAAAGGTTTTAAGAGGATGGGAATGGAATCCATATATAGGAGGTAGCCCAAAATATCTAAAACCTTTTGGTGTAGCCCAAATAGAGAGTCCTAAGGGGGATATGCAGCTGGTACTAGACCGCCCGCAAATGGCACAGGACTTTACTGGGTATCTCAAGAACAAAATGGAGCTGTATCGCTATTTGTTCGAAAGAGATCAGGGGATCAGAATAGATGGATTCTCGAAACCGGAGTATCAATTTGTCTGTTTATATGTCTCTTCGCTCAGCATGGCCAAGTTCATTCATGAGGAAATTAGGCTTCACACTTATCCGTTTACTGTTTGGATTTTGATAGATGAGTATATTGATAAGGACGAGGGAATGCACAAATCATTCTTTCGGGCCGATGAGCCGGAGTTAAAAAGAATGAAAATGTCATTTTTTGAAAAAGCTCAAAGTTGACTTAATATTCTTGTTCCAGTACATTGACAAAGTTTTTATCTAATGGTAATTTTAATGCAACATCCTTTCTCAAGGGCTTTTGATTTTTCGGAAGTTTTTGAGGAAGCCCAAAGAGAGTTGTCGGAAAACAACTTTCTTTGGTCCTAATACATATAAAGCACAATGGGAATACCCCACGTGTAATGATTACAGCTTTCAAGAGCTGAAGTCATTACACGTGGGGTTTTTTGTTTGGAAAAGAAAGGTTGTGTATCGTATGCGGGTCCTTCTCGCAATCGGAGAGTCAAACATGTCTGCTATCATACGGCACCACCTGGTTAATAACGGGTTCGATGTATTGGACAGAGAGGTTCATCATCGTAATTTTCTACAAGAATTAATTGAGTATGAAAAACCCTCTATCATGATCCTGCACGATAGTTTTTTAGAAAGTGAATTAGAGAATTCCAAAGACAAGGAAAAAGAGATTTTAAGGTTAATAGAGCATTGGCGAATTCAATTTGAGGATGGACTACGTGTTGTTTATGTCTGTGAGCGGGAGCGGAGTGATCCACACCTTGGAGCACTGGTTGCGAGAAATGTATTAGATATCTTTCATCAACAAAGAATCCCTATCGACATCTTTATTAAACAATTGCTGGAGCCACCCAAATACTCAAATGTCGCAAAGATTAAAATAACGGACCTTGATATCACTGATATTGATTTCCAAGAGGATTCAGAATTTCCTCCTAAAGCGGATAAAGTGAAGATATATGAGGATGAGGTAGAAACAGCAAAAAATGAGAAAAAGGATTCTTCTTCTGAAGAGATAGTAGAAGATACCATTTCAAAAGAAGTTGAGGTAACGGAACCTCTCAAGAGGAAAAAAACAACCAAGACAAAAAAAGAGAAGCCACTAAGTAATCCTCAACAGAACTTCATACCCAATGTGCTATCACTCTTACAGGATGAGAAGTTTTTAAGTAAGTTCCCAGTACGGGAGAAAACAATCATCCAAGATCGAATTGTAGGCTCTATTTTCATCAGCATAGTTGGTACAGAGAGAAATGTGGGCAGTACACACTTGAGTTTACTATTAGCCAATCATTTGAATGAAAAGAAATTAAAAGTGGCTGTACTTGAAGCCAATCACTCAAATGACCTATTTGCCATCGAATACGCCTACGAAGGAGGAAGGGGATATTACTCTACATCCAATACATTCTCCATCCGCGGAATCGACCACTACAAATCTATTAAATACCTAGATATATCCGAGCTCATTAATAAATATGACTTCATCATCCTGGATATAGGCGATGCTGAACATAGTAATTACTTTGAAGAGTTTTACCGTTCACATGTTCAGATTGTTACCGCTCATGGCAGTGAATGGAAAAAGGGTAAGATCCAAGAGTTTATTAGTAAACACCCTACTATCAATAAGGATAATGTCATCCTTGCTACACCTTTTACTGATAACTTAACCTCCAAAGAACTTGAAAAAGAATTCGATATGAAAGCTTACTCTATACCCGCTAACAGTGACCCATATACAAGTAGCAGAGAATTGATAAAGGTACTAGACCAAATACTTGCTTCATATATACCAGCCGATAAAAAGGAAAAGAATACGTTATCTAATAAGTTCATTTATTTAGGAGGAGGCATTTTCCTTTTGCTGCTGATGTTAATGGTTATGAATCTATTTAAATAAGGGGAGAAATCATGAAGATTAGACAAAGGACAAAAAATCTACTTTTCGCAGGGGGTATTGGAGCCCTGGTTGTAGCAGTCATCGCTGTTATTCTTATTCTTTTCCTATACAGCAGCTGGAAAAAAGACGAGACAGAGAAAATCCAAAGGTATCAGAACGAAATATCTGAACTGCAAAAATGGGCTACAGATCAAGTAACTGGATACGTGTTAAAAGAGGATACGGAAGCTGGGACTAAGATTACTGAAGACATGCTTGAACAAGTCCTGCTCCCACCTCAATCGGCAGCCAATGATGTTTTGGATATTGGACAGGCTGCTGGGAGAACCGCAAAGGTAGATATGAAAAGTGGAATGGTTATGACTGCCAGTATTTTAGCAGAGCAGGCTCTTACACCTAATGATTTACGAGAAGCTGAATATAACTTCATGCTCCTTCCATCCAAAATTAAGAAAGATGATTATGTGGATGTTCGTATCCAATTCCCTAACGGTAACGATTATGTACTTTTCTCTAAAAAGAAAGTGAGCAATGTGGAAGGGACAAACGTGTGGCTTGAAATGGATGAAGAAGAAATCCTTACTATGTCTTCCGCTATGGTAGATGCCTATTATGAAAATGCCGTGATTTACTCACTAGCTTATGTAGAGCCTGAATTACAAAGAGCTTCAGTTGTTACTTATCCAGTTAAACAGAATGTATTAGATCTTATCCTAGAATCACCAAACGTAGTGGATATCGCAAGAGAAGAGTTAAAGGCCAGGGGCCGTAATGTTCTTGAATCAGGTCTTCAAAAGCTTACAGAAGAACAAAGACTAAAGTTCCAAGATATCTCAAACAAGAAGCAAGTCGAAAATGGAAATAAAGCACCAAAGGAATCTGAGGAGAAAGAAGATACAGATAATCAAGAACCAGAGGATGTCTTTACAGAAAGTATAGATGGGGAGTGATTGAATGAAGAAAATACTATTCCTCGGTAATAAAGATAAAAGCGATTTAGTTCTATATACCGCTCTAATCATGGAGAAGTCAGGATACAAGCCATTAATTGTAGATACTAGTTTTGATAATAAATATTTTCATGCTTATGCAGAATGTGATGACAAACAGACCTATTATGACTTCTTTGGAGTGGACATCGCTGCAGCCAGCTCACCAAAATTGTTAGAGTCAGTTACAGGGAAATCAGAAAATGAGCTAAACGATTATGATTTCATCTTAGTAGACATCGAATCCACCGCTTCTATTAGTAAATGGAGCGGATTTGAACATCGTTACTATATTGGAAACCAAAAGAAAGTCACACTTAAACGGGATTCAGCATTGTTGATGCAGTTCATCGAAAAATATCCAGATGAGAAAGAGTTTCAAAAAGTATTGTTCTCCGTCTATCCAGACCTGGACGAAGATTATCTTGATGAATTAATCAAATACAAAGTTAAGTGGATCCCTGACACCTACGATATTCCATACGATGAATTTAACATCGTTAATAAAATCAATATGCAGTTCAATATGAAACCTATGTTCAAAAAGGTTTCTACTGATTATAAGAATGTACTAGCTGCTATTTATACAGACTTAACAGGTCATCATGAAAAAGATATGAAGCATGCACTAAATCAGCTGAAAAGGAGCAAATAATAATGAGCATTATTAGTTTTTGGGGTCCGATACAAGGACAAGTATCTACTACATCTAACTTAATTGCTGCATCTTTGATTCTCGCTCTTGATAAAGAAAATAAAAAAACCATCATTACCCAAACCGAATGGTCAAAATCAACGTTGGAATATGCATTCTTAAAAGAAGAAAACGAAAATGACATATTTACTTTCTCGGATAGCGGAATAGATGCCCTGGAGAGAATGGCCAAAAGTCATCGCCTAACTTCAGAAAAGCTTATGGACTACACCAAAGCTATTTTAAGAAATAGATTAGATCTTCTGACCGGTTCAACTAAAACAAATAAAGAAATGTTTGAAGGTATGAGCGGTATATTGGAAATGGTTCTTTCCTTATCAAAAGATTGTTATGACTACACTTTAGTCGACTTACCTCGCGGCTCAGCAAACAGCATGACCAAAAAAACCTTACAGAATTCAGATTTGATTGTAGTCAACCTTAATCAGAACATTCATGTGTTAGAGAGTTTCTTTAAGAAGAAAGACAATCTCGAGATTTTAGAGGGTAAACCTTACATTATTGTTTTATCACAATATGATCCTGAGTCCCGCTTCTCGGTTAAAAACATACAAAGACGATACAAAATCAAACAACCTATATATACAATTCCCTATAATACAGACTTTAGGGACACAATGAACCAACAGAATGTAACAGAGTTTTTCTTGAGAGCCAAGAATTTTAAAAAGGGCCATCAAAATTTTTACTTTATCAGTGAAATTAGACGTCTAGCCGCAGGTATAGACCGCGCTCTAAATACTTCACACAAAGATTTACTTAGAGAGGTTTTGTAACATGTCGCTCACTCTAAACCTTGCTTTAATCTTGATTATCCTACTCATATGCATCATCTATTTGTGGATAAAGATAGTTGAGAGAAAAGATAAGCGGCTACAAAAAGATGATGAAGAGGCCGAATCACATGATTATCAATTTGCTAATATCCTAGAGCATGTCATACAGACGATAAATCAACTAACTATTTCTAATCTGCTCGATCACGGTTTATCAGAAGATGAGTACTGGAGAAGAAAAAGAAAGCAAGATGAATTATTAGCTGCTCTGAAGACTTGTAACACAGGAAATATATCAGATAAAAATTATGTAAAGAACTTCATTTCCGACTTATTACTCAAAACTTATAGCGTAAATAACGACAACATTAATTATGCTATTTCTTTTGATCATGCACAGGCCCTCAGTATTCGAGACAAGTTCGATATTCTCTTACATGCTTATGAGACACAATACGGTAATCAAGCTCTTAGAAGGATGATTGAGAAATATCAATTAGATGAAAAGAAAAGAATAGATGGAGAAGAACGCTATATCATAACTGAGGAAGAGATAGATTCTATTTTTCAGAAAGAGTATAACTCAAGCCTGCTTTCATTTGATGATAAATTAGCTATCTTAACTCAGAAAATCTTTGCTCACTACAAAGGCTTCGGAGTCATCGATCAAATAAGAGATATGAATATTGATGGTGTTTCTGGTGGTGTATCGGGTTTACCAAGAAAAATGGGCGATTTAGATGATGTGATGAACATCATAGACAAAATGAAAAGTACACCGCTGAATGTTGATTCCATTTGGATTATGTTTCGTGGTAAGTCCATTAACCTTTCGTTTTTATCATTTGGTACAGCTGCAGAGCTGAAGCGAGTTGTTCAAACCGCTTATAAATATAATACTCCTGGTCAATTATCAGAATCACGACCATACATCGTTAATGACATGGAGGATGGCTCAAGGGTAGTAGTAGTTCGACCTCCATTTGCTGAATCATGGGCTTTCTTTATCAGGAAATTTGATATCCCAAACGCAAAATTAGAAACCCTATTTAATGGTGAAAACGTGGATGTGGTTATTGAATTATTGAAGTACTTGATGGCTGGCTGCCAAATCACAGGTATCACCGGTGCCCAAGGATCAGGTAAAACAACATTACTTATGGCCTTAATCAAGTATATTGATCCCACACAGAATTTGCGTATTCAAGAAATGGCTTTCGAACTTCATGCCCGAAAAATTTACCCTGGAAGGAATATATTATCATTTCAGGAGACTTCACATGTTAGCGGGCAAGAAGGGCTTGATTTACAAAAGAAAACAGATGGGTCAGTGAACATACTTGGAGAGGTTGCGACGGACGCTGTAGCGGCGTGGATGATTCAGATGTCTCAAGTTGCTTCACTATTTACAGTCTTTACTCACCATGCCAAGACATTCCCACTGCTGATTGACTCTTTGCGAAACTCCTTATTGAAAGTTGGCATGTTTAACAATGAAAAGATTGCTGAACAACAGGTAGTAAACGTCTTGAATTTTAATATTCACCTAGATAATCGCAATATAGAAAGAATTACTGAATGTATCCCAGTTGATAGTCGCTTTAACTATCCTACTGAGTGGAGGCATATGAATTCCTCTGAAGATAAAATGACAGCATTTATGGAAACAATGACGGAATATTTTACGCGCCAAACGGATCCAGTGCAATACGAAGAAAGAAATATCATTGAATACAGAAATGGTAAATATATAGCAGTCAACCCTATCTCTGACAAAGCAGCAGCTAATATGATGAAACACTTTAATGATGAACAAGCCAAAGCTTTTATAGAGTTTATAGGGGAAAATTGGAGGGAAGGTAATGTTGCCTGAGATTATACTCGCAGCCTCCCTCCTGGGTTTCTTTTTCTTATTAATCGTATTTAAGTGGCTTGGGATAAGAGAAAGAAAAAAAGGAAATACGGTTGCATCAAAATTATTACCAAAAGAAAAAAAGTTTCATAAAAAATACTCAGCGTTCTTCCAAAGATCTTACTCAAAACTTAGCAAAGTGCCATTATTACAAGGTTATATTAAAAGAATTAGATTCCGCATTGAAATCGTTAATCAGTATGACGAATATCAACTTCGAAGAGAAACAATGAAAATCGTCTTTGCTTCACTGGCTATATCTACTTTTGTCATTCTCGTGTTTGCAGCCTTCAATCCAAATATATTGTTTATTTTTATCATATTACTTGCAGTAATTTTCATTAATGGTATTGTGATCGATTTATTTATTAATCGCCTTGAAGACCGCTTACTCAGACAGTTTAAAGACTTCATAGAAGATGTTAGGCATTACTACAACCAAACGAAGATGATTGATGAAGCTGTATATTCAGCAACACAGCTAACAGGACCTGAAGCCAAGATTCAAGGACTCAGAATCCAGAATATTCTTACCTCAGATGATCCAGAGGCTGCGTTACAAAAATATGAATCAGTAGCACCAAACCGCTTCTTAAAAATATTCGCTAGTATTGCTGTATTTGTACAAGAGAGCGGAGACATAGTTAACGAAAAAGGTTCAGTCTTTCTAAATGGCCTTGCTGTACTTACGAAAGAAACAAACTATGAAATTCTACGCAGAGATAAGTTAAGTTACGTCCTTAAAGGACTTAGTGTAATTGCTGTTATGCCAATCATGTTTATCTATCCACTACGACACTGGGTAACTACTTTCTTCCCAGCATTAGAAGCTTTCTATGAAAGCCGTACAGGTATCTTTATACATATGTCACTCTATTTCATCATCCTGGCTTCATTCTTACTGATTAGAAAGCTTAGAGAGATACAGGAGCCTCGTTATATCAGTACCTCTAAGAAATTGAGATGGGAAGAAAAAATATATAAAAATCGATTGATAAAAAAACTTATAGATTCCATCAAACCAGGAAGAAATCAAAAGGAATACTTTAGGCTTACACTGCTATTAAAACAAGCCAACTCTTCCTTAACCATGGAATGGCTTTATATTCATAGATTACTTGCTGGGTTAATAACAGCAGCCATTGTTTTAAGCTTTTTTATCTTCAGCCACTATTCAACGATTCAAAACGTTCTATACTCACCGACCTACAATTACGCATTTGGACAAGTATCAGATGAGGATAGATCGGAAGCCATGTTAGTGACTGAATTTGATAGAGAAATATATATGAACTTTAAGGAGGTGAAGGAGAAAAACCATGAAAAGATTCTGAATTTTTTAAGTGAAGAACATGGTATGGATAAAAATGCGAGAGCAACCATTCTTATAGCCGATAGGATTGTTGACAAATTAGAAACAATTGACAACTCTTATCTTAAATGGTGGGAAGTACTGGTTAGCATCTTAATCGCAATTATAGCTTACCGAGTTCCTGTCTGGATTCTAAACTTCCAAGTCTTCTTTCGCAAAAAGGATATGGAAGACGAGGTCAATCAATTCTACACCATTATCGGGATTGTTTCCCAATTTAAAAATGTTTCTGTAGAAATCATTTTATTATGGATGGCCAAGACCGCTGTTACTTTCAAAGATCCAATCAATACTTGTTTGCTCAATTACGATAGTGGGCAAGGGGAGGCACTTGATAAGTTGAAAGAAGAGGTGAGTTTCACACCATTCGGAAGACTTGTAGACAGGCTAAAGCTCTCATTGAGTAAAATCTCAATCAAAGAAGCTTTCGACGATCTTGAGCTAGAGAAAGAATACTTCCTTGAAAAACGCAACCAGCATAATGAAGCCGTTATTAATGACAAAGCATGGTGGGGGTCAATTATTGGTTTTGCACCTACCTGGGCATTACTTTTACTCTACTTGATATTTCCTTTATGTTATATCGCAATTACAGAGACAAACAAAATGTTTCAAAGCCTATAAACCATATAATAAGGAGTGTTTTACATGACAGCCGCACAAAAAGCTATTATTTTCGGAGCAAGTATCTTGCTCACAATTGGGTTAATTTCATTATTCTTACTTACTTATTCACCAGCTGCAAGTGCAAGTAAAGAAGCATCAAACGAATTCGCGGGGTTACAAACAGAGCTTTCAGAACAATCATTTTTAGTCTATGACCACTCAAAAGTAAGTGGCTCTCAAGTAATTAATGCAATTAGAAAATTTGAAGGAAAAGAAATTGGGATCAAAGTTGAAACTGGTAAATCTGATACATCTTGGTATAATTACAGCTTCACGGAAGATTTCTTAGGTAAAGCTACAGGAAATTCTGAAAACATTATTAACGAAACTAGCCCTGCTTATATTAATCCAAGCGGCAATTTCAACGCTAAAGTTGTGAGGGACTCTAATAGAGTGATTAGAGCAATTGAGTTTATTCAAGAGTAAAGGGTGATTACTTATGGCAGTCCGCCAGCTAATCATTTATGTATCAACTGCGTTCATCTTTTTGAGCGCAGTTACCTTTTCTGTTACCTCATTTAATATTGTTGAAAAGAACTATGACTTGATTAACCAGCTCGAAAAAGAAAAAGGGATACATGAAAACGTAAAGATTCCTAACAAGCCAGTGATTAATGGGTATGAGATCGTGCAGCAAATCTATACCATCTATAAACTTGAATACCCCATTGTAGTAAACGGACACAGATTTACTCCTGACTTCGATATCACAGAAGTAGATATTTCTCTTTATATAGATATGAATGAAGAGTATGAGCTCACCATTGACAGAGACTCCAGCGGTAATATCCATGAAATTAGTTACATTAATACATAAAAAGAGGGGGAAAAAGCATGGTTAATCCTTTATCGAAAGTTTTTTCGTTTTTCATATTAATAGGCTGCTTGTTCATTGTCCCTCTCTTTTTTAGTTTTATTAAAGCGGATGACTTAGCTGAAATTAATGCACAAAATGTGGTAACCAAATTTGTAGATTCAGTCAGGAATAAGGGATACATTTCCCCAAGTATGTACAATGATTTTGTTTATGATTTAGAAAGCACAGGCTACCTCTTTGATATAGAACTCAGCCATGAAAAGAAAACGTTTCATCCAGTTTATGAAGATCCAGCTGATTCTGGCACCTTTAAGGGAGATTATATAGTTGATTACGATAACTATTACTCGAAACAGATCAACAAAGTACTTTTCCCTGATAATTCTCTTCCTATTGAAAGTGAGTCACGTGTATATAAACTGATGGTTGGTGATTATTTTAAAGTAACAGTGCAAAATATGAACCGGACAAAAGCTACCATTGTACATGACTTCCTTACCTTTGGGAATACGGGAAATCCTACAGTGATTCACATCCCATATGGAGGGATGGTCCATAATGAAGATTACTAACTGGACCATTATTTTCGTTATTGTACTGATACCTTTGATGTTTAATCTACATTTGAAAGATACTCAGACCTCAAAGGCTCAAAATCTATCCATGCATTATAATAACGTCCTCACCTCCGCTGTTATGGATGCCTCTGCATCATTATTAGAAAATGTGGAGCAAGAATTTGAAAGCGGGTATGCGTCAGCGAAGTACACCAGCGCGAATAAGGACGCTGCCATTGATACCTTTCTAAAAACACTATCCCTAAACTTTGCTCCCGGAAACGATCAAGTGAGCAGAGATGTGATTAAATCATATATTCCTCTCATTCTATTAGTCGATTATAGAGGTTACTATGTATATTCCTGGGATGACTTTATCAATGAAAAAGGGGAAGTAGAGTCAGATTTAGTCCCTCGTCCCTTCAAGCCTTATGTGTACCATGATAATAAAGGAAACATATTGTCATTTACTTTAGATGATTATGTCATTGCCTTTGATAAGGTAGCCAACAAATGGGAGGAAGGATACCGAGAAGAAATTAAAGATAGCCTAAACATTCCTTTATTGCAAGACGATGAACTATTTGAGAATATTCGACGAACTACTATACTAAATGCGATACAAGATGATGCTCAATACTATATCAATCATCATAATACGTATGCTGCACGTTTAGGAATTACTTATACTTTCACTTTACCTATTCTAAGCAAAGAAGATTGGCAAAATACAATAGATGATATTGGACTATTATCTTTTATACAAGGTGTCCCTCTAGTCGGTGGAGGAACCTATAATAATTACGCTCTAAGTACCAGTAAGATAGCAAAAGCAAATAGATACATTGCAACGGAAGTTGATGGATCTAAGTTTTATTATCTTGAGAGCTGTGATTTTAATTACCCTGCGAAGGAATTGTTTACTTCTCCTAAGGAAGCAGCAAAGAAAGGCTACAAGCCTTTGTCCTGCTTCAACAAAGTAGAAGGTAAATAGCATTGTCTTCAACCATTACTTTTTTACTATTATTCAAATGATTTTATAGTTAAATAAAACTATAATTTTTCCATTTTATTATAATAATAGCTACTAAAGTTATCTATTATTTGGTATAATATAGGTAATAGATAACAAAGTTATCTCTTTATATGTTTTAGAGAGGGGATGTAAATGGGGAATTTAAACGAGTGGTTACAAGCTACTTTTATTTTTGAAGAGTGGAGTCAACATCTTGGTCAGCCTAAAAAATTTGAAGTACCACTTAGTGGTATTGGCGCCTTTAAGGTTTATAAGAACTTTAAAGTGTTTTTCGAAGAAAAAGAAGCTGGCGCCATCTATTATAACGGTAGGCTCCTTGACTTAAAAAGACTCACACAAATCATGAATCAAACATCTAATGAAGAATTTCTTTACGTTGAATTGAACTTCCAATGTACTTCAAAGGGATTCATCAAATTCACACAAGTAATTACATCTGAAGGTGAACTTGTTGAATTTATCAATGAGGTTCTGAAACACATTCAGCTCAAATCAATACCGACCCATAATCAACTAATAGAAACAAAGGGAATTGCCAGATGGAACTATGTACCTCCTCTCGTAGGATTAAAAGAGTTTGCGGAAGTAATTGGCTGGGATAAAGCCCGGTTAAGTACAAAGTACGCTCGACAACGGGAAGGTAAAAAAGTACGCCCTCCATTGCCAGTACCCATCCAAGTATTGGCATCTTCACCAATTTGGACCTTAGAACAGGCCCAAAATTACAGAATAAAACTGATAAGGTTTGGGTATAAGTGAAAGAATTTTTTAGTAGTTCATCAAATTAAAAATAAAGGGGATTTACATATGAAGAAGGCTATTGCAATTTTAGTATCATTATTTTTCATAACTTCAACAACTTCTGTATTTGCAAATGATCAAGTAACTTACGGTGAGTGCTCCATGACTATTACTTCGGATAATGTTGGGTATGGAAATGCTGTTGGTGCAACAAATGAATGCAAAGGACATATCGTGGGATATTATGGTGACGGAAAATTTCTATTATCTGGTGTATATACTGGAACAGTAAATTATAGTGGACAAGTATTTACTATTTCACAACCTTTTTCAAAAAATACTCATGAACGTTTAACAGTATATACTGTCATGAAAGAAAAACCTAAGCCACAGCCTAAACCGGAACCTAAGCCACAACCTACTAAACCAGAACCTAAGCCACACCCTAAAACAGATAGTAACAATAACGTGACAACTGGTAATAGTTCCAAACCAAATGTTCAGTCTACAACTACAAACAGTAATAAAACAACTGAACAAAAAGATACAACTGTAGCACAAGCAAAAACAGAAGATACAAAGGAAAAAGAAATAGAGGAAAATAAATCTTCAGATGATGCAGAAAACAAAGAGGAAAAAGAAATAGAAAAAGCCGAAGAAGAAGACAAAAAGGAAGATGACGAAGTTAAAGAAGTAGCTTCGGTGGTTAATAAGGAAAGAGATACCGAGAAAAATATGGTCGGCATTATATCTGCCACAGCTGCAGGGTTAGTTTTACTGGGTGGAGGAGCTTTCCTATTCTTTAATCCAACCGGTAGAGCAAAATTATTATCAATATTTAAAAAATAATATGATATCTAGGAGGAAAAGTATTGGAAATTCCTAAAAAATATATAAAACTATGGCTTTTAATTATGGGTTT
The DNA here is from genome assembly GCF_030813235.1 of Cytobacillus purgationiresistens. GTDB lineage: Bacteria > Bacillota > Bacilli > Bacillales > Cytobacillaceae > Cytobacillus > Cytobacillus purgationiresistens. Next base: position 85,311 of record NZ_JAUSUB010000013.1, read on the forward strand.
GGCATTTATATGTTTTGTACTATTTACTTTTCCTCTTGTTAGTTTTGCTGATGAAGTTGATTCACCTTACAATGTAGAACCTTCTGTAAGAAATGCTTGGAATAACGGAACAGTTAAATATGGCAGTAAAGATCATTCATGGACTAGTGGTACCAGGCTTGTCTATGATATCTACTATGCTAAATATGCTGAAAATGGGTGGCAGATAGTAGACAGGACATTCGAAAAAGGAAATGAAAAATTTCTTTCAATGCATGGATGGGCAGTGTTATCCGGTTACAAAAGACACTCTCCAACAAATCACACAACACATATTGCTTTAAGAAAAGTAAAAGGGGATAAAGATTTAAACACCACAAAAATATATCGAACTGATGGACTAGAAAGAAATGCTACCAAGGATTTGGAATACAATAGTCAAACAAGTGATCCTACACAACTTTGGAACGAATGTACAGCGAACGCGACAAATAGAATTAATACTGATTGTAATATGAGATACGAGCAGGTCAATTTTAGGATATCTCTCCCTTTGGAAGAGCTTTTTCCAGACCCTTATGAAGAAGTAGAATACGAATTATATCTAATTAAAAGAGTAGACTCACAGATTGTCTATAGTCCGCTTATTACTCCTTTCGAATTTAACAATCATAAGTTTAAGGATGGAACAATTTCATTTAGCAGTGGTGTAGATGCTAGAAATTTAAGAATGAATTCTTCAGGAGTAATCCGTAGAACCTATCCTAAACAAACAGCGGCAGAAGCACCTAACATCTACTTTACTCAAAACAGAACATATAAAAATATAGATATGAACGAAGATGATACTGCAATCTGGTATGGAGTAACTACACCGGAAGATGGAAATGGAAAACGCTGGGCAAATACTACATACTGGACGTTTGAAGGTAAAGAGGCGAACTTATCATACACCCCACCACCTTATAAAGCATCTATCAATATCACAGGAAACAGTAATTCATGTGTAAATGAGAAGGTACCTTTAAAAGCTCGTGTGGTTACTGGAGATGGTAAGACTTTAAATCTATCATCGGACTCTAAACTAACATGGGCATCTAGTAAAACGGATGTAGCGAGTGTTAACAGCAAAGGAGAGATAACCGCTAAGAAAGCCGGAACGACGGTGATTACCGCTAAATACGTTGATAACGCTACAAAGACCAATGTTTCAGTAAACTTTAATTTCTCTGTCTCTGGGGGCTGTAGCTCTGAGCCACCAGATTTACCCAACTCCTGTCCATATGACATATCCAATCCGTCGAATGGCCAATCCTTGAATTCAGAAAAGATGAAGCCAACACCTACTGGAAAAATCTCAGCAAAAGGTGAATTCGATTTATTACAAGGAATCCCAACTTCTGAATTTCTAAAGGTTGATTCTTTGACTGATGAATATCTTTATAATCAAAAATTCCAACAAAAGACTGGAAAAGTTTCATTTAAAGTTGATATCGTCCAAGGGTATGAGCTTAAATGGACAGAAACGATAGAAGTTAACGATCAGTACGGTAATCCTACTACGATAACCGAAAATAGATCGCGTATCGCTTATGTTCAAAAAAATTACCCAATAGAACGAGCCTATACTTATTGGCAAATTGAAGCTTTAGAGATATTTAAATTGACTAACAGCCAATTTAAAAACTATGCATTGCCAGACGAATTAGTAAAAGTACCTTACGATAAAAACGTTGATGCAGATTCAAAACATTCTTCTGATGTTAAGATGCATGTTACTCCAGCAGACTGCAAGCCTGAAGAATTAAAAATAAAGACTATCAATGCAGGGAATTCAGAACCAACTATACCTGATGAAGATTTAAAGCCAGCTGCTGAAAAGAATGTTGGAAAAAATAAGGTTAAGAATGACAAAGTTACTTTCCAAGGTGTTACAGTCATGAATGATGCAACTGTGGATGAAATTGGACCAACACCAGCTTCAATCCCTAACCCAAGAATGGTTGCCTTAGAAAAAGATGAATTACAAATCAGCAATACAAAATTAAATAGAGATAAGGCTCAAAGTACTGGTTTAGTTCTATACGATGAAATCTTGAATGTGAATGCCCAGGGAGGAGAAAAAGAATTCCCAATGCAGCTAAATCATGTGACTGTACATACTCCTGTCGTCATTTACTCGGAAGTTTCAGATGATAAAACACACAATCAAAGAACTAAGCCTGATAATAGTAGAAAAGCTGTTATATTGGATCGTCCATTTACTATTCAAATGCCAACCTATGGTGCACATTTAAACATACCTGGTTACGGCACAAGAGACTATGCGAAGTATACAAATAAAAAAGAGGTAAGATTTCCTTTTGATGTTTACCGCTCAAGTAATGGAGCTAAAACAACATTTATTCCTGCAAATACTTGGGTAGACATTCCTGTAAGTGAGACAGAGACCGCTTTCTACCTACCTGTTTGGGTGAACGAAGGAAATTATGAAGTCCTATATCGAACAATAGCAATCAATTCACCAGCTTCAAATTTCACAACTGAAGGAAACGCAAATAGAAATTTACAGAACCATGTAGCAACTGACATCGTACCTGTAAATGTCATCGGCCGATTATATGATTTCAGAATAAGTGACATTGCGGACTTTGCTTGGGAATCTGTATTTAGAAGCCGAAAAAATGACCCTAGGCATACTGGCAACTATTATTGGGTCGGTGATAAAGGAATTGATGGAGCTATGAGAGGGAATTCTGCTCCTTATATGTTGCCGATTATGCCAGGTAAAAATCCTTACTTTTCTAATGTTAGTGTTAAAACTGGTTACCATTTCAAGTTTGATTTAAAAACTAAAGGTAATATGTTTAGTGAAGGGGACGGCATTCGAATTACTCCAACTTTCTTCTTTATAGATAAGAGTGGGAAAAATCGAACAGAAGTTGATTTATACTATTCAACTAAGGATAAACCATTTATAAAAGTTGGTAGCGCAGAAGATACTTTAAAACGAACTGTTACTCTGGATGATCGTTTGAGAAATGTACCACAAAGTTCTATCATTCAGACCGCTGACTTTGCATTTGACAACTACTCGAATGTTAACACAACGGTAAAAAATCGTTTTATTCAGCAGTATCTAAAAGAAGCAAAACAAGAAACGTGGATAGGCTCACTCGACTGGATGGTGCTGCCATATAAACTGAAAACACATATCGGACCAACCGATATATCTAACAGCTCATCAGTAAGCTCTCTAAGGGCTTCAGCTTCTATCCAACAATGGCATGGTGAATATAGTTTACCAGCTGATGTCAAAGTGGTTAAGAAAGGAATAGATCTTGCTGAATATGGACGCAAGAATCGCATTACCAGTCATTCGCCTATCTATTTATCTGATGGATATATTGTAGTGAATTTCAACATAGAAACTATAAGAAATCAAGATTTAAGCAACCCACATTTACAATATATAAATGCTCCGCTTCGTAATCAATGGCGCAGCGAGGGATATAGTAAAAAAGTTAATGATAGCGAAAATAACCAATTTGATTTATTGGATGGAGATGTTGTGTTTTATCATGCAGATCAGTCTTCTCATGATGATTTTATTTCAAATGTGACTCGATGAAATGACGAAAGCGTCTACTGATGTAGGCGTTTTTGTTATAATTCATGTAAACTGATTCTTCTACTTTTTTGAATTACGTTGCATAATAAAACTTACTATTATATTATAAAAATCAAATAAATGATTTGTAATAAATGGAATTATTAAGAGGTATCAATTATAAGTAAAGGAAGGGATGTGGATTCGTTGACTGAAAGGCGAATCTTTAATAAATATGCTAAAAAGGGGGAAATTTCTCGTGAATACATCTTTTCTTGTTCAAAGATGATCGACAACGATGAAGCCGAACCTTTATTAGTTTTATTTGCCTGTCTTACAAAGAGATTTAAGCAGAACCTTGGCGAAACCACACGCGAAAAAGTGATTGCAATTGAATCGGTAATGTTAGAAACGCCTGTATCTAAGATGCCTCCATATGCTGATGATATACCAGAAGGCAGCATTTTTGTACAACTATCTAAAGAAGAGTTTGAAAGGTTAGTTAATATTGCTAAAGAGGATCCTAAAACAAGCTATCTATATACTTATCGGCTAGATGAAACAATAACTTGATAGTAATCTTAAAATTATGTATAATAATTACATACTTGATTTTTTTAACTTATTTGCGATCATTCAGACGGATCTGCAGTAGTAATAAACGATAGCCTTTGGGCAATGTTTGTAAACAACTTTCTTAGTTGTAAACCAATCATGCCCAAAGGCTTTTTTATTTGCGAAAAATCAAGTAAAAAGCTACGGGAAAGGATGTTGAAAGATGTATTTAACTAAAAGGAGAGACTGTATCTATTGTAGTAACTTGGTGTTTGTAGCTAATTTGGGGAAAGAGGGTATGAAACATGTTTAAAGTTACCTTTTTTCTAAAAATGGATATTGAAGAATTAATCAATCATTTATCACCCAAAGGAATTATTTTAAACATCAAGAACCAATTGACTTGGAAAAACGATGATGAAGAATTCATTATCGAACCAATGTCTGTCAGAGGAAGAGAAGCACAAGGCTATCGCGCCTACTTTACTAGTAATCCTGAATCTGGACAATACTTGATCGATCATTTTTTAGGTATCTTTCCTCTAAGTATTAGCGGGATAGAATATAAAATGACAAGTAGCCATTCACAGAAAAACTTAATAAAAATTGCTGAAGATTATGGACTTTATCACGGGAGTTTGTACGGGCTTTTTGAACGTCGGAAAGTTAGAGTTGGTATCTTGCCAAGTAGTGAAATAAACGTGCAGCTAAGAAATAAAAAGTTCCATTTATCAAATTTAGCAAATGATCTGAGGGAGATTGAAACGGTTGCTTATGGATTTAAGCGACATGATTTCACTCCCTTTTCTTTTTCTAAATATCCTCAGGAGGAACTTTTACTATCATGACTAAGAAACTTAGTGTATCAGAGGCCAGCTTCATCAACCTTATAGAGTCTGGAAAATATAAAGAACTTAAACAAACTGAGATTTTCATATCTCAAGCAAAAGAACACCTAAGAAGTTCACTAAATGAATGGGAAGGGAAAAGGCATGCTTTCCCTAATCTTAATATGGTTGCAAAATTTGTACCTCAAAAAAAATGGGAAACAAACCACGCATCCTTGATTGAAGATCTATTCTGTTATGTAAAACCAGAGTACATCTTCCCGTTAATCTCATTTAACAAGAAAGCAACTGATGAACAAAGCTACATAGATATCAAGCCGTTTATTGAGGAACCCACTTTTTTTGTAAAGTCTACTTTAAATAAAGTTGGTAAAAAGAGCTTAATGACAAATGACTACTTATTTGGTGGCCAGTCTATAGAAGAGCTAATTACAGAAATAAGAGACAGCTCCATTCAATACAGGAGCCTAAAGGAAGCATATGAGGAGTTTAAACGGTCTGCTGAAAGCTGTTCAGTGCTTAATTCTAAAAAGAAGGTTCCTACTCCTTTTGGCAGTGTCTCATTGATTAAAAAACAAGCAGATTGGTCTTCAGAGAAGGTATATAAAAACCTAGGAGAAGGCTACCTTATTAATTTCGGCAAGGTAAACTTGGCATTACTAGATGAATACATGATGAGCGGATTGATACCAAAGCATATAGTGTCACCGCATAGGCAAATAACTGATATCACACTCAAGTTTGTTGTGATGCAATTAGACACTGAGGAAAAAATAATGAATATCCATCAAAAGAAGATAAGAAGATTAAGCTTACAGCGCTATGCCTAAAAAAGTAGTAAATAAAACTACTTTATTAGGTGAGCGAATTGCTTATTAAGCATCGAACTCAAGGAGGAAGAGACAATGCAAGATAATAAAAACCTAACATCTATCAAATTGATGAATAACCTTTTGAAACAAGCTACAGAACTAAAGGAAGAGGCAATGAGAAAAAATATCAAAAGTAAGGATCAACTAATGAAAGAAGCCTCGGAGTTAATTCATCAATACTTTCGAAGTTTCCAAGTTGAGTTTGAACATGATTTCCTTCAAGTAGAATTGGATAGAGATTATTATATTCAATTTATGAAACACCGCGAAAAAGGGTCATTATTCGCTAAAGATATTTGCATCAACAACCAGTACATCTCCACACTTGTAAGAAAAAAGGACAAAACTAAGTATAGTATTCTACCTGAGCATGCTAAAAAATATATTGATAGAGTGTACATCAGAAGTTTAGAGGAAGAACAGCTATTATATCTAATCAGATACTTCAAACTGATAAAGAAGAAAGTCGAAGAGGCTGCATCAACAATGATTCATAATATGATTCAAGCGAATGCTGATGAGTTAAAAAAAGATTCGGAATGTCTAGAAATGCTAGTTGAGTTTGTTAAGCCAAAGACAAACAATCTATAAAGCGTAAAGCAAACTCATCGAACTTTGTAGCTGGAAGAAATAAAAGAAAAACAAATTTGTCAAGAGAGATTAGAAACAACAATAAATATGAAGATCGGATGCTGAGTAATAACTCTGGCATCCCTTTTCAATAAGGAGAGCATTTAACATGGAACAGCAAATGTCATTATTTAATCAAACTGGTGTGAATATTAATGATATCCGTACGGAAAAACAAAAATCGCGTAGCATTGCTTATGACTGTGGCGAAAAAATCGGAAACAGCAGAAAGGATATGGCCGCCTTAAAGAGAGCATTTGAAGAAATTCAAAGTAAAAACTCATTAGCTAATTTAGAACTTTATAGTCCAACCTTAGCTGCAGAAATGGTAAATAAGAAAAACATGTTCCACTCATTTTCTTTGGAAAAAGAGAAGGGAAACGGTGTTCATCCAGGAGTAGCAAAAGCTAAACAATTACTCATACAAAGAATAGATAGTGATCCTGACGATACTATAGCTGCGAGAGAAACATTCTTAAATGCTGCTAACTATGTAAAAGAGGCATTTAACGATATATACACCTTCAATGAGCTGTTAAGCTTAATAAATTTAGTGTATGATCATCTACTTAACGAGAGGAAGAAACCTGAATTTTATCATAGACAAATTAAACAGCTGCAAAATGAACTAATGCAATTAGAATCAACGGATGATAAAAAGAAAAAGTTGCTAAGCGATTTGAGTAATTTTGAAAAGACTCTTGTTGCAATAAAAACCTCAAAATCATTACAACTAAGTATATTAGGTAAGAAATTCTACAATTTCTTTATGAAAAGAAGCAGTCAAGAAACTACAATGAAAAAAATAGCTGCAATTGAATCCTGGGACGAATTAATCAAAAAGAAGCAAGGAAGATTAATTGCCACAAGGAAAAAAGCATGGTCACGTATTCTCCCTGAAAGGCCGGATAGAAAAGGTGGAGCACAGAGTGTGATTGAAAGGCCTGAAGACTTAATATCCTTCTTTAAGTTCAGAGGCGTAGAATTCGGTCACTATGTCGATGACCATAAGGGCAATGAGCATCTTCTGCGTTCATCTGAAGCCATGATGGACCTAGCTGAAATACTTGGTATAGAATATCAAGCTACTTCTTTGAACGGTACTCTCGGCATCGGATATGGCTCTCGTGGAAGCGGGAATGCATTAGCACATTATGAACCCGTTGCAAAGGTAATTAATATGACCAAAGAAAAAGGCTGCTTAGGCGTGTTTGCTCACGAATATTTCCATGCACTAGATAATTATATCTTTGATAAGAGTCATAATTTCCAAAATGGGAAGATTGGTTTTGCATCAGAGCCTGACACTCTCGGCAGCCATATAGATCCGCTGGTTCAGATTATATTTTACGAGTTGATTGATACTATAAAATCGGGTAGAAGTACGGCTTATATTCAAAATAAAAATACTTCAAATTCAAAAGGGAAAGCATCTTCGATAGTAAAAAGTATTTACCTCAAGCATAGCGGGGAACTGTTTGAATGTATGGATGAATTTATTCAAACTGAAAACAAGAAGATGGAAGACAGCATAAAGTTCTTTTCTTATTACAACTATGCAGATGAAAAAAATAAAAAGAAATTGAAAGTGAGGAAAGAAAAGAATATTAATAGTTTTGCACAAGCATTAGCATGGTTACATGAAGCTGAAACAGGCATTAGAATTGAATATATTCCATATCCATCTAATTACTCTACTTACTTCAGTACAGCTCTTAAAATGGATAGTAAGCAAAAGAAGTTTGCTAGCAATGTAGAACTAACCGCTAGGGCCTTTGAAGCTTACATACAAGACACTTTAACTAGCAACGGTAGGAGAAGTGATTACTTAGTGGCGGGCACCAGAGATCCTATAGCTTATCCAATGGATGAAGAGAGACTAAAGATTAACAAAAAGTTTGATACACTAATTAGTTATTTGAAAAATTGTGATATTATCAATTAATTGATTTGGAATAGTAAAACTAAACCCTGGAATTCTATATAAAGATGCCAGGGTTTTTTAATGTGAAATAAAAATAACTGAATATCAAATCAGCTTTTTTATCCCACAGTTTCGACACTCTCTAAGAAATTCTCCTCTTCCTACCTTGCTCTTAAAATGAGCACTGTTACAATTGTCGCAACGCCCACTAATGAATATGGATAATAAAGTTGTTCAAAAAATAATATTGATATTTAAAAAGTTTAATAAAATCGTTTAAAACTCCTACTGCGATTCTTTAATTAAGGTAATCTAAAAACAATTAAATCGAAGTCGAGGTTTTAATAACAGGATTTTATTTAATTTCTCTAAGTCATTTTCTTCAAGACTATCAGATACGAATTTTCTCTTTAGGTAGTACAAATCATTAATAACTTCATTTTCTTGAATAGATATTTTTTTCAACAATTTATCAATCTTTGTTACTATAATTTTCTTCTGTTCAATGGATAAATTTGTTTTGGTTACTGGAGTAATATCCCTTATTTTACGGTTTCCTAACATTTTAGACCTCCAATTATTAATAATATTCAATTTGGTAGCATAATAATATAGATTCTTAAATGCAAAATTAAACAACTTATTACTACACAACTAACGATATCTGGATATTCAAGGATGTTATAAATCTTGTCGATATTGATTTCTTTTTTTCCATATTAATCACCTTTTTATATTAATAACAAATCAGAAATATACAAAACCATATATAATAATTTTTTTGGTGAAGGAGTAAATATAAACAAGTTCGCCAATAAGATCCACTTATAAAACATTCATTTTTGGTTCTTTGTTTTGTACCAACTGTTCGTACTGATATATAAATTATTGGCGGTAAAACAATAAGAGTCAAGAAGTATCATATCAATTCTTAACAATAGATGTGCTATAATGTTAGAGGTAACTGAATGTTCGGGTGGGAGGTTACTTCCCTTTATGCTCCATGTTGGAGACGGAGGGAGGTGACCGCAATGGACGTACTATTGGATTTACTACTAACTCTTGCTAAGGCAGTGATAACACAAGTCGTTGCCCTTCTTTTCAGCAAGATATCACGTAAAAAATCCAAAAAGAAAACCACCCGTAAGACTCGCCAGTCGGGGTGGTTCTCTAAGAGAAATAAATCTTAGTTAAGTAACCTCTCGCTCGGGCGATAAGTTACTAGGCAGGATGTTAGCGCATCCTGTCTTTTCTTAGTTATATCCACATTATATCATACTTATGACAAAAATAAAGAAAGCAGCAACCCTCAGCTACGCAAAACAAAGAGAAATATCTTTCTTACAAATGAAAATAATGGTATAATCAAATCAACTTATTTTTCTTTTATTTATTTGCAATTCTTTATGAATTCGCGGTGTAACGATTAAATTACAGCCCTTGGGCATGTTTGTTAAACGAATGATTATTCGTTCTTATCAAGCTGCCCAAGGGCTTTTTGTCGTTCTCATATGAGAAATAAGCAAAAACTTTTGGGAAAGGGTGTTTATTTATGAGTCATTTTGCAAATTTAACTATTGCAGTAGATTCAACATTAGATCATATCAATAGCGAGGTAATTGGAAATGGAGATTGTAGTCGGTTTTTCCGTATGGAGATTCTTACACCAGACGGAAAGAGACGTTATTACAGTCTAAAGGCATCTTCTAAACATCTTGCATTTAAAGAGGCGAGTAAGATTATTGATTCCATGATTTCATCATTTAAAGATGAAAGAATCATGTGGAGATTAACCGGTACAGAGTGGACAATTGGATCCAGTTATGTAAAAAAAGAAAAAAAATCCTTAGCGAAAAAAGTATTTAACTACTTTTTTGACCTTGAAAACTAAAAGGAGCGTGTTGAATTCATGAATACTACAATAATTACTGGAAGATTAACTAAAGATCCTGAACTTCGATATACATCAAGTAATAAAGCGGTAACTTCAATTTCTATAGCTGTGAGTAGAGGTTATAAAAACCAGCAGGGAGAAGTAGAAACCGATTTTTTTAATGTGGTTATCTGGGAGCAACAAGCCAAGAATGTTGTTAACTACTTAAATAAAGGTAGTCGAGTAGCAATAGAAGGGCGATTACAAAACCGCTCCTATGAAAGCGATGGTAGGAAGGTTTACATTACAGAAATTCATGCTAAGAGCATTGAGTTTTTAGATAGTAAAAATGAGAATCCTAGGGAAAAAACTGATCTACCAAACAATAGGCCCACTAAACAAAATAATCAAGGGTATGATAATTCTAATTATGGTAATCAAGGATTTAACAACCAAGATCCATTTGCAAGTGGCCAAGATATATCAGACGATGATCTTCCCTTCTAAAGAATGTAAATGTGTAAATCAAATTATTGTTTTAAATAAACAATAGAGTTTTATTACTTTTAGAGAGCATCCAATTAACCTGGATGCTCTTTTAAAGTTCCTAGAATAATAGTGCAAAAAACCAAAAATCCCCTCATAAAAACAAGGGATTTACGTTAATTTTTGTTTACATCCACTAATACACTACAAAAGAAAAGTGAGGAATTTATGATGAAAACTAAATCAGCTGTAGTAAATGTTTTATTAAAAAAAGAGAATGATTTTAGATGGCATGCTAATAGTGTGTACTCATTAAGAGATAAGCAAGAATTAATTGGAGGTGGATTATTAGATCGAGTATCCCTTCCACACAATATAGACTTATGGGTGAACGACGAAATGACAAGTGAACACGGGCTAAACTTGATTATTTTATGGGACAATAAACCAGATTATCATCAATATATATTCGGTCCTGTATTACTTTCTGGTGTTGATGAAAACGGAGAGACAGTTTCATTAACCGTTTTTCAAAGGAAGTGGATTGCTAAACAATTACGAATTGGCAATTTAACAAACGGCCAGAGAATCACTGTAATTGATGTGAATGTGGGAGGTGCTATAGTATGAGTCATTTAGGTAATAAAATAAAGGCTGGGTACTATAGGACGCCGGATTTACAAGGAGAATATCTTAAAAAGCTTCTACACTTTACAGGAGATACACCCATATTTGACCCAACATGTGGTGAAGGTTTTATCTTAAATTATTTGGCCACTGGGCATGAACCTCGTAATATCAAAAGTTACGGTGTAGAGCTTGATAGAGGAAGAGCTGCATCCGCTGCAAAGATTATCGACCGTCTGGTCCAAGCACCAATAGAAAGCATGGTTATATCACATAATGTTTTTGGCTTACTTCTACTTAATCCGCCATATGATAATACGATTGTAGGTATTGGGAAAGAAGGAACTGAAAGAAAAGAATTCATTGAATTAGCTAGAAACACTAAGTACTTAATCCCTGGAGGTTTAATGATATATATCATTCCTTCCTATCGTTTTGCGGATAAACATATCTCTAGATTTCTCGCTACCCAATTTGAAGAAGTAGGTGTGGCAAAATTTTCGGATGAGGATTATGAGGATTATAAACAATGTATTTTCATTGGCAGAAAGAAAGTTGGTAAAAAAAAGAAATATAATAAAATCATGCATGAATTTCTATTAAGCATGGAATCAGAGGATTTTATTAAGACCAATGTCTCTTCTATCAAACAATTTATTGGCCAAAAACAATGGGAAGTACCAGAAGCAGACGTGGAAGTACCTACTTTTTATTCTAAAATTGAGAATAAAAGAGATTTCATCCTATCAATAAAGGAAAACAAGGGCTTTCTTGCCTTTAAAGAACGCACTAAACCAAAACAACTTGAAATAGGTGGGGATCCTATTATTAATATTGCACAAGGACAGATGGCATTATTATTAGCATCTGGTGCTGTTAATGGAGTACTCGGAGAAGGAGAACATTTACATGCAGTACAGGGCGTAGAAACAGTTTCTAATGTAGAAACAACCGAGTCTACAGATGACATGATCATCACAAAAACAAGAACAAAGAGGGATATATCAATTAAAATTATATTACCTACTGGTAAAGTCAAAAAGCTTGTATAGAAGTTCTGCAGGTATAATATACAAACTAAATCAGAGTAATTACTTTTAAACTAATATCTAGTAAGACTATTTTTCATTCTAGAATTTTAATTGTATAACTTTCTATATATTTTTTTTGCTAATTCATTTTCGAATTATGCGATAAGAATAATAAAACCGCCTTTGGGCTGTTATTTTCCCCATGGATTTTCTATGGTCTGAATAATCTGTTCAAAGGCTTTTTTTGTGTATTCATAATCAATGGCCCAAGGGAAAGGATGTTAACTAACATGAAAAAAGAGGTAGATTATTTAAAAGAAATTGTTAAGTACAATGAATCAGAAACTAAAAAGAATGGGATGTTCATAGCTTTTGAATTCAATGGAGTCATGGTGACTAATCCATTTTACGATGAAACTATGAGATATGAAGTTAAGCCGTCAGATTATTATGGTCAGAAAAATATAGACTCTATGATAACTGAGTTTACCAATCTTGGGACTTATCCTAAGTACTCTGACGAAAAAATGAAGCAATTCATTGAACAAGATATTTTAGTCAAATCTTTTTACAATGAACTAATTAAGAAGTATGGTCATTCACCCAAGGATGCAATGCAAATTATTTATAATTACTATGTAATTACTGATCCAATCATGCTGAGTATCTATGAGGATATACCTAAGAAGAAATAGCTTAATCTTGTCATAACAAGATAATAATGGTATATTTGTATAAGAATTGCTACACTATGGTGTTAGCGGGTTAAGAACATAAAGCTCTTTGGAGTATAACGCACCCTGTGTGTTAATACCCCAAAGAGCTTTTTTTATTTGAAAGGAGAAAGAGAATATGGAGAAAGCTGCTACTTTTTATTTAGAGTATCTTCACATCGGTTATTATGAATTTGGTTTCTCTACTGTTGATCAATTGCTCATTGAAATTACAGTTATTGATCATCAGTTATCATTCGTTCGCACACTTGGATTTTGTGAATCAATGGATGAGGCTGAAAATCTCTTGGAAAAAGCCATACGAAACGGGTTCAATGAAAAAGGAGTAGTTTTTAATGCTATTCCCAATTTTGAGCTTATAAGATGTAAGGAACTCGTAGGGCAATACTAGTTTTTTACCCATTACTGGTTTATAATTAACCTATACTTTCTTCTTTCTTTTTTATTGCGACAATTAATTTTGTCTGCGGGGATGACTAAATTTACGCCTTTGGGTGTGCATTGTTTTACTGTAGTGTAACTACAACTAAACAATCCATCCAAGGGCTTTTTTGCGTTCTCAGAAAAATTGAAAGTAAAATTACTCTTGGGAAAGGATGTATTATTGTATGAAGAAAAGTAAGGGGTTTAACAAAGGTTATAAAAAGAAGACAGCAGCCGAGAAAAAACAAGAGGTGGATAACTTACTCAAGAAGCTTGACGAAGGAGTAAAAACCTCAAGTTAAATCCTGACAAGTATCGAGCAATTCTTGAGATGGAAGCCTTGCTTCCTAAATACTCGTTTAATAACATCTTATTGGCCCGCTTTCAAAACCCAGAAGCGACGTTCATTGCACCGCTAAAAAGATGGAATGAGCTTGGTAGAATTGTAAACGATAAAGCTATCTTTATTCTAACTCCTGTTTTTAAAAACATTGAAAATACAGAAACAGGTGAAGTAGAAAGAAAGGTAGTCAAGTATTACAGAGTCCCTGTATATGATTATTCCAGTACTAAGGGAAAAGAGCTTCCCATCGAAAGAATAAGACTCAAACTCGAGGGCGAATCCGAAGAAGCAATTCAGATTTTTAATGCAGCAAAGCTGATCGCTGAGAGTAATAATTGTTCAGTCAGTGTAGAACGAGTACCTGGTGCAGCCAATGGCTATTTTTTTGATAATGGTCTAATTCAAAAAATTGTAATCGACCGTGATCTATCTATTAACCATAGAGCCAAAACCATAATAGTGTAGAAGAAATTCTATTACAAAACGAGAGCACAGAGGAAGAAGAGAAACAAGAGATGAAACACATAGAAATTGCCTGATTTCAATTTGAACATCAGCAAGATACAAAAAAAGAAAGTAGCAGCTATAACATACGTATAGCAGCGGCATAAAGAGTTAATCAATCCATGAGATATTCACCTTATAAAAGGTGAATAAAGGGGTTGTTTTTTTATTTTGAGAGGAGTTTTTACTATGTTTACAACAGAGACAAATGAGCAACCAAAAATGTTTCAAGTATTTTCGAACTTAGCCTGGCATGAAGTATTTTGTTATGCGTTGGCATACGAGAAAAAAGAGCGGAATGAAGATAAATTACTTCTCTCCATAATAAGTGGTTCTGATTCTGCTTTGCAGTCTATCAAAGGGACGATTGATTTAGGTTCTCGCGGTATTAATTTTGGTTACGGTGATAAAGGGTTAACTGGATATAAATTCACTTCTGAGAAATCCTTATATTCTGAAAAGGGCCATTATGAGAGGTTCCCGATGACGTTGAATCAAAACAGAAAAGCTCTAGCAATTGTTCATGATGATCTTTTAAATAATAACAAGTATGTCCTATCCTTTGATGGAAACGTTGCCGGAGAAATAGCGACTTTACTTGGTGGTGTTAATTTCGGATTACACATTCTGCCTGAATGGGAAGACATCGTTTTTAAAGAGTTAATTATAGAGAATCATTTAATCAAACATAATCTCTATTTTGATCGAGAGCTTTTCCCTGAGGAATTAAGTCTTTACTCAATTCAATTAACTGAGGAACAAGCAGATGCATTTATTGAAAATCTTCTTAAAGAAGGAAAAATAAAATTTCCGCGAGAAGGCAGTGGAGATAAAGTTGATCAGATATCTGATTTAACTTCCTATCTAATGGATTATAACGATGCAATGGTGAAGAGCTTATCTGAATCTGTTAAGCCACTCCATAACCCACTTAACGATGAGGCACTAGAATACTTTAAAGGGTATCCAACTACTCTATTCCCTGTACAATCACATGTAGCTAGCGCAGTTGTTAAAAAGTTGAGGACTAATAAATCAGTTATTATCCAAGGAGAAATGTCAACTGGGAAGAGTAAAGTAATGACTGCAATCGCAGATGGATATCAGCAATCGTTAAAAGGCAATAAAGGGTATCATGTTTGTTTAATGTGTCCACCTTCCTTAACTAAGAAATGGCCAGAGGAAATAAAATCTTTAATACCTAATGCCAATGTAATAGTAATCAAAGAAAGTGCCGCGCTGATACGGTATCACGCTGAATGGATGCGTTCGGGTAGGACGAAACCAACTGTTCCAACCTTTTTCATTATTTCATTTACAACGATGCGCAACGATGCCCGAATAGTCCCTGCAGTTACCCATACTTATAAAGGAACTGCTCAACAAGGTCTATCAGAAGACCAGGATATCTATAAAAACGGATTTTATTGTCCTTCTTGTGGTCACGCGCATCAAACCATAGAGAAAAAAATGTTGGTCCTTGATGAAGATGGCAACGAAGTACAGAAGAAAATTTCTCATAATATGACTGCATTTGAATTTGGGGATACCAGAAGAATAGCGAACAGTTCAAAAGCAGCCAATGCCTTTTGTTCTGAATGTGATGAAAGTCTATGGACAAGAAAAGTACCCACTCGTTTTAAATCCATAAAAGAATGGTTCGCATATGAAAACAAGTTGCTTTATGCCATTAAGAAGAATGACCTTAAATTGTATGAACATGTGAAAAGCAAACAACCCAATTTTGTTAAATCTGTTGGGATGCCTAAAAGAATAGCAACAATTGAGTATATAAGGAGAAAGATGAAGAACTTTTTCGATATATCAATCATCGACGAAATTCACGAGCTGCGCGGTGGAATGACTGCTCAAGGTCATGCATTAGGATCCCTAGTGGCAGCTTCAAAGAAGGTTATCGGAGGTACTGGAACTCTCTTTGGAGGAAGGGCTCTAGATATCTACTATCTACTTTGGCGTTGCTTTTCCCAAGACATGATTGCTGCTGGATTTAGTTTTGAGGATTCAAATAGATTCAATGAAGAATTCGGTAACATTGAAGAAACAACCTATCAAAAGAAGAGTGGAGCCAAGGAATATTCAAATACTAATTCACGCGGCGGAGATTGTAGAACAACTAGAAAGATTCTACCCGGTATCTCACCTTTTATATACGGAAAGTTTCTAATCCAGAATACTGTAAATATCAGACTAATGGACGTTTGGCCAGATCCAGTTGAATTGGTGGACACGCCAACGATCTTTGTCCCTATAGAGGGTGAGCTTGAAAATAATTACAAAAACATGGTTAATTCATTCGAGCATGCCATAAATAACTGGGAAGACGGAAATAAGCTCTATCTCAAGCTAACAGACTATGGAGTTAGTTATCCTGATAATCCTTTTACTTTCCCAGATGCAATAGCAAAGAATGAAAATGGAACAAAAGAATTAATTTGGAAAGCTGCTCATATTGAACAAGAGGTTACCCTGCCAAAAGAAAAGAAGCTTCAAGAAATAATTGAGGGAGAAATTTCAGAAGGAAGAAAATCCATTGTTTATGTCAGAGACACAGGTTCTTCAGTATCAGAACGAGATATAAGGCCGCGTTTGAAGAAGAAGTTAGAAGAAATCGGTGCCAAGGTTTGCATACTGAGCACAAATACCACTTCAACTAATACTAGAAGTGAATGGTTAAAGAAAAAAATTGATGATGAAGATTTTGATGTCTGTATAGTTAGCCAGGAGCTGGTCAAAGTAGGCCTAGATTTACTATGTACACCTACCTTAGTCTATTATCAATTCTCTTGGTCACTTTTTACTCTTAATCAAAGCTCACGCCGTTCTTTTCGAATAGGTCAAGATAAAGAATGCAGGTTGTACTACCTGTCTTATGAGCGTACGTACCAAGAGCAAATGGCTCAAATTGTAGCATTAAAGAACAAAGCTGCAGCCGCTATAAATGGAGAAGTATCGTCTGATGGATTATCCGCTATGTTAGGGGATGATGGTGATCTTCAAACCTTATTGATTCAGAGTGTGAAAAATGGAGGAGAAGTGCTTACCGGATCAGCAGAGGATTGGATAAATCAAACATCTGATCGTGCCCGAGAAATACTAAATAGCATCGGCCAGAAGAAAAAGAGCAAGACTTTATCTATTTCGGAGCAACTTGAGTCATGGATAGAAAGTGAAATTCAAGGAGAAACAACCAAACTTGCAATGCTAAGAGATAAAGAGTTGATTTTGGATAATATCAAGACTGGAAAAGTATTAGGTTTTGAAATCCATAAAAACAAACTTCAAATTGATTTACTCGAGGCATTTGGATTCGATCGTAATTTCGTCTCAGATGGGGCTATTTTGTATCACATATCTCGACCACAACAAGCGGTAAAACAAATAGCAATTAATAGCTCACATGTAAAAATAATAACGATTACACCTGAAGTTAAGAAAAGTAAAACGGGTAAGAGGTCAATTGCGGAAAATCAGCTAGCTTTTGATTTATTCGCTTAATAAAAACTAACTGGAGGTTAATGATGTTAATACTGATTGAACAAGTAAATATTCATTTATTCTTTATATTAACGGTTGTTTTAGATTGCTATTTTTATTGGTTGGTACAAATGAATCTATTGAATTCTAACGATGTAAGTATAAAAAAAGAAATTCCATTGTGGGGATTACCAATAATAGAAGATCTAGCTACTGAAGACGTTTCTTTCACTTATCAACTATCTGAGCCAAGTGAAAATGAAACTATATTTTTTAATGAATTATCAAATGAAGTTTTTAGTGAGGCAGCCGCCACAAGTTGTAGGCAGCTGGACCCTCTTGAATGTCCTGCTCATGAAGAAGATGAGATTTTGAGTATGGATTCCTGGGAGGAGAAACCAGCTACGGTCAATGTAGATAAACATTTGTCTATAAATGCAACGACACGCATTTCCGATGAGGTTTTGGGTTTGCAAAAGTGGGTTGTGGAGATTGTAGGTGAAGAACAAGGATATTTACATGTTTCTGACGGTACTTCAAGAGTATGGGTACATGCCGGAGCTTACGAATCTATCAATAAAGGTGATATTCTGTCTCTTACTGTAGATTGCCAGGAGAATAATATTCTAGTGTTAGACATAGAAATTCTACAAACTATATCAACAGATTTTATTATTATTGATGAAGAATACTATGCTTCTGAAGACTTCATTCAGATTGCATAAATAAAGATAATAGGAGCCAACATTTGTTGGTTCCTATTCATCTTTAATATAAAACATAAAAAACCACAGATTAATTATAGTTCTTTAATACTATTTTATTGGTATTTCATTGAAACATTTTTGGGTAATAAGTATTATATATGTATATACAAGGAGGAAAGTTAAATGAATGAAATTGAAATAAGCTCTGAACAGTTTCCATTATTTTTTTCTGTAGTCAAAAATAAAGGCATTTGGTTTAAAAACATAGAAATTGAGTATCGTCCCAATAAAAAAATGTTATTGATTCGTTTTGAAGGTACAAAATCAATGAAACTAACAACTAAGTATCTCGACCAAATTAAAGAACAATTATTAATCACTCATGAAAAAATAATTAAACCATTAATATCTAACTATAAGCAAAATTTCATTACTCAAATATCAGTAAATAGATATGGAGTATTTTCTTTTACAGATTTCACCATCAAGTTAAATGTTAAATGTAATGACGGCATTGGGGTCCTAGATACATTTAAAACACCTTTAAAGGTCCTTCTACCTTTTTCTTTATATATAACTAATATTATCGCAAATGGAATTCGTAATAAAATGTCTTATATTGATGCTTTCATTTCAATATCTTTAGATGAATTGACTGAAATTATTACTGATCCTATTGTGGCTCCAAGAGCAAAAAAGCAGTGGCTAGAAACCTCCCACATGATGTACTCGGCCGCTAAAGAAGAGTATCAATATAGGATTAACATTCCTTGTATTGATGGTGAATTGTATTGGGATAATACGGTTGAAACAATACAATTAACATTTAATAATAGTGAAATGCGTATGTTGCTTGACCTATGAAATACAAAATAACCTCACTCTTCTTCTTATTTAGTCTTTTATTACTAGTAATTCCTAGTATGACGACATTAGCCAAACCGTTACCTTTCATGCCGGATAAAGAAGATTTAGAAATAAAACCTACATCATCTAAAACCCTTTTTGGCGGAGTTATGGAGAGCCTCGGGAGTTTAGTTTCTCCACTATATTCATGGGGAATTACCATAATAACGATTATTTTCTTAGCTGGAGTAGTTGCAATGATTATGTCCATTCTTTTTAGAAATGGGCAATGGCAAAAATATGGTCAAAGCACTATATACATATCGTTTATTGTCCTACTTATTTTAAGAGGCTTGCCTATATTGATTTTATCCATGCAATCTTCACAAGATGTAGATGCTTTACTAAACAGCGCGATAACAATGTTAAGTTACTCGGCATTATATCTTGGACTGATAAGTATTGCCGTAAGCTTATTGTTCAGACTAGGTTATAAACTTATAGAACATCCTGACTTTCATAGATGGTCCAAAAATCTAGTTAGTGTTTCATTGTTAATGATGGCTTTTGCTGTATTAGTACCCTATGTTTTCCCATTACTATAAAGGATTTTCTGTTAATTGCATTTATGATATAATGATTACAAATTGAATCTAACTCTATCAGGGACACCCCTTCAGAGCATGTACCATTACATGCTTTGAAGGGGTGTCTTTTTTTTTAGAAAGGAACAAAAATATGAAAACATTGATGATTAGTTATCATTTCGACCAAATGTATCGTATGAGAACGCTCTTAGAATTATCAAACCCAAACTTGTCCATTACTCTATCAAAAACAGCCATTGGTGATGCTCCTCTGCAGTTAAAACTAAAGCACTGGGATCTTGTCATTGCTTTAACACCACTGCCGGCAACAGACTATATCAATGAAATAATTCAGATTTGTATAAAAGAGAATATAAAAACACTATGTCTAGTTGATAAGAAATCCCCAATGGATATCAATAAATTAATTATTAATGGAGTCCGCGGAATCATTGGTTACGATGCTCCATTTGAGGTGCTAAAAAATGCTATTAAATATTTGGAAAACGACTGCTATTACTACGATCCAAAATTAATTAATCATCTAAATCTAGGTTCTCAATTTACTACAGGTTCAAAAGAAGTAGAGTTGCCAAACTTATCGTATGATCAGTGGAACATCTTATCATACGCAGCTGATGGATACACTCTTAGTGAAATTTTAATCAAAGTACCCATTCAAGAAGACAGGTTGAAAATTGAAAAGGAACATATTCTAAGGAACTTTGAAGTGAAAACTTTAACAGGAGCGGTAGCAAAAGCTCTAAAACATGGTTGGCTTGTTTGTTAAAAAAACCTTTTATTGCCTATTATAAAATAATGTTATATTATAAAAGATAATAAAATGTTAAAGGGGTAATAAAATGAAAAAACCAGTATTAGCAATTATCGGTGGGAATAATGAATCAACTTATAAAAAAATAGGACAGAAGATGGGCTGCCAGGTTTTATTCCATGTAGGAAAAAAGCGAAATGGGGCTCCTAAGCTAGAATTCAAGCCACTAGTGAAAAAAGCTGACATTGTCATCGTCCTGAAGGACTGCTGCGGACACGAAGCAATGAATGTAATCAAAGAACTATGTAAAGAAACAGGTAAAACAGTGGTGTTCCCAGATGGATATGGAGCAAGCGGTCCTATAAAGATGGGATTAGCTGCACTGACTAACAAAATCGCTAGTTGAATATAGGTTATGAAACATCTGCCATATGTAAGGAGGGGCGTCAATATGGAGACTCATGGTGGAAATATATTTAAAGGTTTAATGTGGGGATCATTTTTTAGTTCCATCCTATGGATCTCATTATTTGGGTGGATCAAAATCATTTTCTAAAAGGAATTAAAGGAGATATAGAAATGAAAATACTTGCCTTTGCAGATACACGTACTTCATTGGTTTTACCAGAAAGTAATCCTGATTTTGGTTTTTTTATTAGGTGACACCCCCTCTAAAATAGTGTCAAAAGTAAATCGAAAATATTCTTGTCCTAAGTTAGGCGTATTCGGAAACCACTGTCACCCTAGTAACTTTGATGATACTGAAGTAATGAACATTCATGAAAATATTGTAAGAATTAAAGGGCTAACTATTGCAGGGTTCGGTGGTGCTCCAAAATATAAGGATAAATTGTTTGGGCAACATACCGAGGAGGAAGCCGCTGCTTTTGTGACACAGATTTATCAGCAAAATATAGACATCTTAATTACTCACTCGAATCCGGCCTATGAAAATATGACATTAGATCATGCGCACAGAGGATTTACTTCATTCAATACTTTAATCAATAACAATAAAATTAATCACCTTTTTCATGGCCACCTTCATGACCCATTTACCAAAAATATAAACGAAATAACTATACACTCAGTTTACCCATTCATTGAAACTGAAATCTAAAGGAGAGATTAAAATGAAAAAGGCTATTTTATCTAAGAAAAAAGTATGTGAACAAATAAAGTTTCAAAGATCAGTCATTCGCGATGAGTATTTAAAGCCAGATAGACCTATGAATATTTCTCAATATCCAACTGCTGACACGAAGGGGAAATGAGTAAATGCACTCCGCTCTATTACCAAACGGCAAATTAGTAACAGCCAATGACTACGCATACGATATCTATGGAACGCGAATTTTCTGTATGGACCAATCGTGTAGCGTACCGGTTATATTTATTCCTCCATCTAAAGAAAAATCAGGATACTTCAAGACCAGTGGTAAGGGATTATCAGTCCATAATCCAGATTGCGGATTCTTCCAAACCCTATCTTTTCAAAATACTGTTGCTAAAGTCCAAGAATATCAGAAGGCCATTCAAAGCAGCAGTAGTCCAAATGAAATAACTGTTAGGATGAACCTTAATTCACTGGATCCTGACTATTCACCTCGCGTCTTAGAAAAAGAAGAAAAAGAACATAAAAAGGAAGAAACAATAAAAATCAAAAAAGATAATAACACGCCTCAATCTATCTCATCATTGAAATCAATCAAGAAGCTTTTTACATCAACAGAACCAGATATTCTAGCAAGTATTTTAGTTTCTATAAAAGGTTTAAAGATTCCTATTTCAGAGTTGATAAGACCTTGTTTAGATGCACATAACGCCCTTTGGTCGGACAGCTTGAATCAGAGTATCCCATACTTTGTTCATGGGAAAGTAGAAAAGGTAATTAGAAGAGAAAAGGTTTGGTATATAAACCTTTCAACCGAAGAGGATGTATATTTCTCACTAGTCATCTTCGAGCCATATTTCAAGTATTTCGATTTGAAAGATTCAGAGCTCTTGAACAAGGAAATCTTAGCTTACGGTTTGTTGAAGAAGAATAACTATACAAAGGATAGACAATCTACAGAGATGATTATAAAAACTCAGAAATATATAGAATTCCTTTAACCAATTTATCGAAAACTATCGATTCCGAGTAGTAATGCAGCTGTAAAAAATTGTGAAACAACGAGGAGAGAAAGAAATGAAGAACCAAATGCGGAAAGATTTTATAGACCGCCAATTCACTCATGCTAACTCATTCACACTAAGGATGCTTCAACCATCTTTAGATAGGGTATCTACCTTTTTGACTGAAGAGACCAATGTCAGGTTTATTACTTTTGTCAGTGAAGAACATATTAGTGCTTATTTCAGACATCATCATAATCAAAATTTCAACATTCTAAGTTTTTCCGAAGTTATTAAGGATTTAAAAAATCTAAAGTTTTTCCTAACTAACTTTACTTCTAGCTCCAGGATTATGCATTTGGATTTTTCTGTGAGCAGCATTCAAAGCTGGATTGAACCACCTAAGGAGGTGACGCTTGTCAATTAACTAGTAGAATTAAAGTTTTTAAATAAAGTAGAAATCTATCTTAATAGGAGTGATTAATTAATGAAACTAAACAAAAAATTAGGCGCCGCTGTATTGAGCATTGGACTTGTATCATCTGTATTTTTCGGAAGCTCAGCATTCGCTGCTCCTACCGGCGACACCCATGTAATTCAAAAAATTAATGCAGGAACCAGAGATGTATCTGTTACCACTTCAACAACATTTAACGATATTACCCTAAATGGAGAAATACAAAAAACAAATGCAGATCCTGGTGTATTAACATTTGTTGATGCAAGTGGTACTGGTGAAGGCTATCGAATTAATGCTTCATCTACTCAATTTAAAACAGTTGCGCCTCCAGGGGGATATGCTGCGCAAACTTCAGCGAAAACTTTACCAAAAGGCTCATTATTATTAAAGAATAACGGAGCAGACATCTCTACAGTTGGTGGATCTACTTCACAATTACCTACTTGGCATGGTGGGTCATGGGTACTTGATACAGATAGTGAAGTTACTATTATGAAGGCAAATAAAGATCAAGGGATGGGTAAATACAGCATTGACTTTGGCAGCGATAACCTAGAACTAACATTGAATCCATCTACTACTTATGTAGATAAAATAAATTATCAAGGCGTATCAACACCATATGAAACAACTATTACCTACACCATTGTTAGTGGACCTTAATTATAATGAATTGAGAGGTATGTGCGAATGCATCTACCTCTCAATAAGAAAGTGGTGAACCTTGATTGCGTAATATTCTTAAGATGTTATTGATCAGCAGTCTATGTTTTACATTTGCATCTAATGCAAAAGCTGAATCGACCAAACCTACCGAAGCAAATACACAAAATATACCTTATGAAATAAAGCTTCATTTACCTAAAAATCAGGTAGAAGGAATAAAAAGTTTTTTTGATATCAATGTAAAACCTGGAACGACACAGACTTTCGAAGTTTCTATTCAAAATCTCTCTCCTGAAGATATTAAGATTGGAATAGAGTCAGCCAATGCGATTAACTCACCACGTGGTGGTATTGTTTACAAGAAAGAAAAAGGCGATCAGTATTCTTTTCTAACTGATGATTCATTTTACATGGATGAACATATTAACGTGGCCAATGAGATAGTAATCGGTCCCCATCAATCAAAGAAAATACCAGTGGTTGTAAATATCCCTGATAGTAGAGAAAAGGGTACATTGCTTGGCGGTATTATTTTTAAAGACCTCACTGAAAGAGAACGAAATGTCTCAAAGGAATCTGGCCAATTATCGTTAAAGGGAAAAATCGAGCTAGCTCAGGCACTTGGAATAAAAATGAATTTATCCAGTAGTGCTGAAACCATCCCTTTGGATGTAAATAATGCAAGCAATCGTGTAATCCCTAGTGGAGCATTTATCGAATTTGAGTTAGAAAATTCAAATGCTGACATAGTCGAAGATATTTCCTTTTCATATAAAGTAATTGATAAGAAAGAAAATATGATTTTTAAAGGCGAAATACCAGAGTTTAATGTAGCACCAAAAGCAAAAGTATCGATGGAGATTCCTTGGACAGGGGAAACGTATCAGCCAGGAGAATATAAGTTGATATTGCAGCCATCGTTTGAAGACCAGCCATTTATCAGCGACTTCTCTATAAATAGAGAAGATGTAAAGACCTATGCTGCCGAAACCGGTCAAAAAGTATATGTACCCATCTTGAATTTACCTGTCTATGCTTGGTTTATTTTTGTCGTACTTTTACTAATAGGTCTGTACTTATCGTATAAATATGGAAAAAAGAAAACAACAAATAAAGACAATTCCATAGATGCAACCTAAATAATACAAAAGGGGGTGAACATGATAAAAAAGGTTATTTTCACTCTGCTGTGCACGATTCTAGTTATTAATTCAATCCACGTAACTAATTATGTTCATGCTGATTCATTTGGAAAAAAAACAGTTTTATTTCCTACCAGTCCATCCATCCATCAATCTCAAACTATCTCTATACCAAACTTAGTAAAGGTTGATAGTGTTACAGTAGATAATGGTGAAGTTGACTTTGATGTTAACGGTGAAGATATAAATATCAAAGTTTCAAATGGTGAAGCTATTCCAATTCAAACTGGTGGGGATTATATACCTGAAGAGACTAAATATGTAACAGAACAAACAAGTGAGAATTACAGCCATGAAGGATTTACAGGGAAATTAAATCAATACGTCTATAGCGGTTCTTACACACCAGCAGACACCAAATTTGTAACTGGACAATCTTCACCAAACTACAACAAAGATGGTTACTCTGGTACGCTTGAAGGATATGTTGTCAGTGGACAATATTCACCTTCTGATACCAAATATGTATCCGGTGAATATAGTTCTTACTATAATAAAGATGGTTACTCCGGTTACCTTAACAGCTACGTTGTAAGTGGATATTATACCCCTAGCGATTCCAAGAATCATAGTACATCACAATACGGTAGTTGTACTGATGGATTTCAGTGGTGGGCCACTAACGGTGGAGCAGGTGGCTGGATGGATTCAAGGGTAGGAGCATGGTGGAATGGCAGCAGTAGCATCTATCATAATGATGGGACCTATAGCGGATGGTTGTCCCAGTATCACATGACTGAATGTGATGCTCCATATCCTTCTTACACTGGTTCCATCGGAGATATCGCTTATACTCAAGGTTATGCCACAGCATATTTTAGTGGAACCATCACTCGACCAGCTGTAGATACCCGAGAATGGCGTTATGAAGGCAATGTTACAAAACCAGCAAGTGATACTCGGGTTTGGAATTACAAAGGTAATGTAACCAAGCCAGCCGTTGATACGCGAGTTTATAGGTACCAGGGGGATGTAACTAAGCCTGCTGTTGATACTAGGACATACGAAGACCATTACGAATATGAAGTGACAATTAAATACAAGGATTGGGTACCAAATCCTAACCCAATAACAGCTGAAGGATTAGGTTTAGATGGAACTTCTCAATATTTTCAGATTAAAGATGCAGACCAGTATCACCTGCCGATTAATTTAACTTGGGGGATCTTGTTTAAGCCTAAGAGCTTAACAAATCAAACCATCGTTTCCAATGGTGATATTTCATTAAGTATCACAGAGGGATTGCTACAAGGCGTAATAAATATCAACGGAACAAAGGTAAAAGTCGATTTCGATGCTAACTACTTATTTTTAGACGTCTGGACATTCATAGGTATGACTTATGATGGCAGTGACGTTAAACTTTACTTCAATGAGGTCTTAGTAGATTCTAAGCCGGCTGAAGGCAGCGTATCTTACTCAGGTAATAATATCTCAGTGGGTGGAGAAAAGAATTTCCTTTATGGAGACATCAAAGAGTTTCATATTTGGGACAAGGCCCTTAATGGCCAAGAGATAGCTGCAGCTTCAGCTAAGCAATACAATAGCAATGGAGTAGGTGCCTGGATTTTCAATAACTATACTACAAGTCTCTCATATGACAAGTCTAATTTTAACAACCATGCAAATGGGAAAGGATTCTCTCCTCAAACGGTGATTCAATCATCAGATATTGATGATCTTGGCATAAATCTTAGCTGGGATAGCATCGGAAATGTGACTAGTTATGAACTTTTGAGAAACGGAACAGCAATCTATGAGGGACCTAAAAACACTTTTTACGATGACGCTCTTATTTCTGATACAGAATATGCATATACGATTATTCCTAAGGGAGCAGATGGAATCAGTGTAGCAGCCTCAGGGACTTTTAAAACAGAATTGGGATCATTATCTATTTTATCTAACCCAGTAGAGGTTGATATGTTACCTATCAACTTGAATGGAGAAACCCAAAAAAGTACTGGTTCATTTAAGGAAAAAATAATTATTAAGGATACCAGAAAAGATCGCAATGGATGGGAACTCAAAATTTATGGAATGAACTTTCAAAGTGTCGATAAAACAAGAAGCTTCCCTGGCGGTATTTTAAAGATTAAACCAATAGCGGGTATCAAACAAATCAGAGGTTTGAAGCAGGCGTTACCGAGTATTGTACAGAGTTCTCAGACTGTTGATAACGGGCCAATAACTGTTGCCAGTGGTGATTCTAGTATCACAGGTTATGGTATATATGAAATTACTTTGCCGGATAATGCCTTGGAACTATCAGTTAATCCAGCCTTTGCATATGTTGATTCAAATCGAAAAACATTAGACTATAGCACCTCCTTAAATTGGAGTCTTATTGAATAGTAAATAAATTTATAAAAATTAAAATAACGACCTTGCTTAAAAAGCAGGGTTTTTATTTTTCAAGATGATTAATATTGTAGCTTTGAAATAAAGTTGAACTGTTTATAAAAAAGAAAAACCGGAATTTCCTATCTCTATAAAGAAGGGATTTCGGTTTTTGTCATTTTGTTGAAGAGCGAAAATTTATAGTAGGAATCGACATGTACGGAACGCCTCAATCTCAATACAACAAAAAAGTTCCAGTTCCTGAAGATCAAATTAAACCAGGCGATTTAGTTTTTTTCTCTACTTATAAGCCAGGAGCTTCCCACGTTGGCATGTATGTGTTTGATGAAAATTTATTAATGCGAATGGCAGCAACGGTCTTCTTATATTTCCATTCAAGATTGAAAAAACTTATATCCCTTCTTAGGTTTCAGAAGAATTCAGTAATGGGGTGAAATCAATGGAACCAAACCAAAAGAAAAATTACATCTTATTGATGATTGGATTCATTGCAGCGGTCATAATTGTGATGTATGTTTTCAGTTTACGATCACAACTGCAGGACGTCAGAGCTAATCAGAAGAATTATGAAGAAGAGATCGAATCTTTATCCTCTATTCAGAATACAGACGCATTAAATACAAGCCGTGAGTTCCTTGAAGCGTTTTTCACATATGAATCCACTGCTGAACGATATAATAAAATCGAACCATTGATGACCGACTAAGGGTTTAAAGCAACCCATCCTTCAGGAGCTAAAGTGCCAGAATCAGAAGAATCGGTAAAGTCATCAATGGTAGGACTGAAGACCTTTGAATATGAGTTTAAGCTCACTACGAAATTTAACAATTTTGCTAATACTGAAACGGTTATTGTCAAAACGTCGCTTATTTATGTAAAAGAGCAAGGATGGAAGATTCATGATGTTGAGTTTGTAGGAGAATTAACAGGACGAAAAATAATAATGATATTAAGGGGAGATACAAAATTATGAAAGGCACAGGGATTGTTCGTAAGGTTGATGAATTAGGAAGAATCGTTATACCAAAGGAGTTAAGAAGAACACTAGATATTAATGAGAAAGATTCACTAGAAATCTTTGTAAAACTTTTACACCTCATATGTACACCAATCCTATTTTATTTTAATATCAGTAACTTTAGTTTAACCAGAGCAAATGAAATTATGTAAGCACATTTTGAACAGATTAGAAGTTGAATAAGGGAATCAAAATTATTTATAAATCCTTCATAATTCGGGAATAATAGTCAAAAAAAGGAGAAAGAAATGAATGATTGACAAAGTAATCAAATTGGTTCCTATATGGTTTTTTTACAGTATATTCGTCAATTTCCAATCTTTGTGGGGCACTAATGGCTTTACATATTATGTTTTCTCCACTTCCAGATCCGTAAAATGCTGCTGTGTGGTTTTAATAAAAATAATGTATACATTGAGCGGAGTACAACAAAAGAACAACTATTAAAGAACTTTAAAATTGTCCGAAAGATAGACAAGTAAAAAGAACATCCTTATTCAATGGGAATGCTCTTTTTTCTAGTATAGGAACCTTTTCCTTTTTTGTTCTTAATAACACGAGTGGAAGGATCAAAGGACCACTGCATCCTACTGTTAGTCAATTCACCGATTGTTTTCTTTTTGATTTTAGTCATAATAAAACCTTCTTTCATTATAATTAGAAATGAAAAAGACAGCCGGGGTGGCTGCCTTTCTCTATGTGTGAGGGAGGAAATTAAAATGTCTAACGTTAAGTAAGATAGGTTTAATCAAGTTTGGATTCACGGGGAGTTGTGAAGGAAAACTGTGAGGTAACTTACATTTATAATAAAACCTTTTGATTGATTAAATGCAAACTTTAATTGTAATGTTTTAAATTAGCATAGTATATTAATGTAATATAAAAGGTTACCACCACATAACATAGCAGTAACCTTTTATATTACATTAATATTTTTTACCCATACGAGTAGTGTGAGAAACCGATTTAATTAGTTTTGTTCTTTTGCTATCTTTATAGACTCTCATAACAAATTTGTTATTATAGTAACCATTTAGAGGACTATAATATGTATCAAAAGTATAATAATATTTACTTTGTTGGGAAGCCGAAAAAATAGAAGCAGCAAGTACTGATATAATTTTTGCAGTTAATACAACACCCATGAGAGCCCCTGAACCAGTTGGTAACAATAAGATTATCCCAGTAATAGCCAATACTGTAAATAGTTTTACATTAAAACTATTTTTATAAGATTTTACATGTTTCCAATTATAGTTACTGAACGTTTCAAACTGAGAACTTAGCTCTTCATCAGAACTATATTCAGTGTCAGAACCTCCTAGCTCGTCAGCAGCTTCCTTCATTTCTACAAAAAGTTCGGCATCCGCTAACTCACCATTAAAACGTAGCTCATCTTTTGTTTGATTGTATGAAACAGATTCAACTTCGCCATTTTCGTGTTCGATATAGGCAGTTTGTGTGCCTTCTTCAGTGACTAAAGTTAGAGTGTAAACTTTTCCTTCTAATTCAAAGGTGTGTGAATCCTCGGTTACTTCAGTTTTTGGTACTGATGGTGATGGATTACTAAGCGCTGCGAATGACTGCAAAGGTGTAATAAAGAATAGAATTGAGGCAGTAAGAATTAATAAAATTTTCTTCATCTGGTATATTCCTCCTTTTTTTTTAACCAACATAATGTTACCATATTTTAGAAGGGAATTGTGTTAGTTATTTTAAATATTTTACATTTTTTAAAAATTTAAGGAGATTGATGGCCAAAATGAAAACTTTCTTAATTTTATTACTAGGCTTGATAGGAGTTATTATTGGAGCTGCTTTACTTGCTACTGGAAATGATGGTGCAGCATTTCAAACTAAGTTCATTTTTAAACTATGTGGATTATTAATATTTGCTGGAACAATCTTTTTTGTTCAAATGTATTGGAAATCAATTAAATAGAAAAAAGTGTAGACTTTCAATACTGAGATGCTATAAGTAAGGTTGTAAATAAAGCTGAAGAAATATTAGAGGTGTTGGATTTTATTTAACCAAAAAAAGGATGATTCTCTATTGAAAGAAATTATTACTTTGGATGAGTTTCTTGAAGTTAAAAACAATAACAAAGGTTTTGTAGCAATTACAGATAAAAACTTAACAAGGAATTGTGTCCATCATGCTAAATGCAAATGGCTAACTGAACATAATTTCAAAATGAAAGTAATAACTAGTAATCGTAAAAACGGGTCATATTACTATGCGGATAATCCAGACACTCCATTAAGGACATTTAGCAAAATGAATAAGTGTGAAAAATGTTTTTGATAAGTCCCTAAGAAGGGGCTTTTTTTGAAATCAACTCTTTCAACATAATAACAATTTAGTTGAAAGAGTGATGTAGGTATTAAAAAACCCGGATTTTTATCCGGGAATCAATGAGCTATATGAATATGACCATATTCATATAGCTCAATTTTTTGATGGCTGCCTAAGAATTTCATTGGGTCAGTCATCGTAGTATTTTTCTCTAACTGTTTCATTCCTAAGCGAAATGCAACTTCATCTAAAATTAAATAGTATATATACATTTTTTGATCATCAATATGGTCTAAAGTGATATAGACAAATTTATCTTCATATTTATTTTTAAACCATTTAATTGCATCAGAATTGTCACTGAAGGATGGAATTTTACGAATATTTTGATCAGTACTGTTCATGTCCGGACCAACAACCCAGGCTTTTTCAACCCACTTATAATCATTCAATTAATCAACTCTGTTTGATGCATTCCAGAGTTGGCCATGTACACTATCTAATGTTATACCATCAATATCCTTAATAAATACGATATGAGCTTTTCTTCTTTTCAAAAAAAGAACCTCCTTACTATAATAATATTATGTAAACTCTTTCTACTAAAATGCCTTTTTGTTGAAAGATGTCGATTAATCTTCATTCGAAAGGAAATCTAATTCATAACATTCCTTTGTGTATTTTAAAACTAAATCACGAGTTCTTTTCCTAAGAGGACTCTTCAATAAATAATCTCTAAAGCCCATATAGCAATCTTGTTCATACGCTAACTCAAGTACCCTCTCTACATCTGTGGGTGGCAATTTCTCAGTTGAGTCTGCTGCTACAAGGGGTCCTGCCGACAAAACGCGGATATTATACGCTAAGCAAACTTCAACCTAAAAAGTCGAATGCCCATACGCTAAGGAACCGCCTTTTTACTTTGGCTTGTTAAGCTAAAGCACACATTACTTTCAGTACACTTTTTCACAAGAAAAAATAGGTATTTAATGTTGCTTTGAAATAAAGTTTGATAAACCAACCCAAATGTTTGCAGATAAAATAAAGTATATAATACCAACTATAAAGAAATTCTGGATATATAGGGGTGTAAAATGAATGGTAAAAGTCGTTCAACCAAAGTCTTTCTTATTAAAAGGCGGGAAAAAGGCGGTTTTATTATTGCATTCCTTTACTAGCAATACGGTGGATGTGAAAAAACTAGGAAGGTACCTGAATCAAGAAAATTATACTTGTTTCGCTCCATTATATGAGGGCCACGGATTATCCAGCGAACAATTAATTCTTACGAACCCTAGTGATTGGTGGAAAAGTGTAGAAGGAGGTTACCAATTTTTAAAGAATGAGGGTTATCAAACTATTGCTGTAATTGGTGTATCATTAGGTGGCATTTTCGCTTTAAACGTAGGTCAAAAATTAAATGTTAATGGTATAGTTACGATGTCTGTTCCTTATAAGAGAGATGTAGACATGTTAAAAAGTCGTGTCCTAAAATATGCATTAACTTATAAACAATTAGAAGGAAAAGGCAAGGAGCAAATATCTCATGAATTGGATCATTTAAAAGCATCTTCATTTAATAGTTTATTACAGTTTAAGGAATACATTGACTTAACAATGGAAGGATTGTCGAGAATTGAGAAGCCTATATGTATTTTATATGGAGAATTAGATGAAGTCTTATATAAAGAAAGTGCTGATTATATCTATCAAAATGTATCTTTGGAAAGTAAAAGTGTAAAGGGTTATTCCAATTCAAGACATTTAATGACATTAGGTGAGGATCAAGAAGAAATCCAAGCTGACATTTTATCTTTCTTAAACAATTTACAATGGTGATTCTTTCAAGCACAAGAGAGAAGTAATCAAACGTAAACGGTTTGCTTATTTCTCTCTTCTTTCTAACAATCTGTTTTATTTTTCAAGGAATAACTCAATTTAAAAATTTGGCCTATTTTCACTTATTTTTTGGGATGAAATCGCAGCATGAAAGATATTACATAATGTTGTAATTCCATGTGTTAATAGTTCCTCATTTATATATGAGTAACTAATACGCAAATGATTATTTTCTTGCCCTACTGGATAACATGCTGATCCTGGTAAAAATGTTATCTGTTGTTTTTTTGCTTCTGATAAAAGAAGATGACTATCAATCCAAGAAGGCAAACTGATCCATAAATTTAATCCTCCTTCTGGTATCGTCCAAGATACACCCTCAGGAGAAAGACTTGTAAGTAAATCAAGAGCTAAATCTCTTCGGATTTTTAGAGCCGTCCTCAACTTTTTTGAGTGATCTATCATTCTTTTAGAGTTAATCAAGGGAAGAATAGCCTTTTGTGTAAGTAAAGGACTTCCTAAATCAGCATTTGCTTTTGCAGCTAATAAACGATTGAAAATAGAGCCAGAAGCTGTTAATATTCCTATTCTACAACTCGGAGCAATCGTTTTGCTCAATCCTCTTAAATAAATTACATTACCAAACTGATCCATGCTTTTAAGGGTGACAGGTGGTTTTTTTTCAAAATAAATCTCACTGCATGGATCGTCCTCCACAATAATACAATGGATACTCCCGGCTATATCAAGTAACTGCTTACGTCGTTTTAGAGACATAACAACACCTGTTGGATTATGAAATGTAGGAATCGTAAAGATAACTTTTGGTTTATGTTTTTCACACACGTTTTGGAGTATATCTTTCGCATTCCATCTTTATCAACAGGCACCGTAAGTATGGTAGCACCACTTCCCCGAAAAATATCAATTGCCCCCGGGTATGTCGGTGCTTCCATTACCACCACATCCTGGTTATGACATAGCCTTTTTTACAATGTTGCGGTAGTAGCCTATGGTAAACAGAGCGAATACAAGATAGATAACCGTGTAAATCGCCATGGCGATGGATGCCGGAAACGTGGTGTCCGACCGGATCATAAATGAAGCCGCCTCGATAGCAAAGATCGAATGCAGCATACCGATCGATAGAGGGAGAAGGAACACGATGGCCTGCTTTCGTATAATGCCTTTCATGATCATATCCACGTCAAATCCG
The DNA here is from genome assembly GCF_030813235.1 of Cytobacillus purgationiresistens. Classification (GTDB taxonomy): domain Bacteria; phylum Bacillota; class Bacilli; order Bacillales; family Cytobacillaceae; genus Cytobacillus; species Cytobacillus purgationiresistens. The sequence goes on from NZ_JAUSUB010000013.1 coordinate 119,336, forward strand.
AGCTGACGCAACGTCTTAAAGCTTTGCTTTTCCTGCTCGGCTTCGGTCATTTGCTTGAAGTACAAGATGCTGCCGGTTGAGATCAAAAAGACAAGTCCAAGGAAAGCTGCGATGAAAATGAGCAAGCCTGTCGTCTGCAGCACTACTTTGTACTGCGTATAGAAATCATACGTTAATCGTTCGTCACTGACGTATTTTGCGTTGTATAGAGAGGAAGCTATGGCGAGCTCTTCCTTGTCAGGAACTTGATACGTTTCAAAGCGAATTTTTTTATAATCGGGCGTACCGGCCATTTGTTCTGCGATCTTGTCCATCGTCGCTTCTGACACTAGCAGCTGAGTGCCGGGAGCATTTAAATTCATGATGTTCCTTTCCATCAATGTCCTCAATGTATACATAACGGTCTGTCCATGCTGCTCCAGCTCTATTTCGGTTGGATATCGCTTCGACTGCTCATCTAAGTCCCCGGCAAGTGAGGCCCCAGCATTGTACAAAATGGCTTCTCCATCTGGCGGTATGTTGAGGTCTGCGCCTGTTTGTTTAAGCTGTTCTGCCGGAAGCCATAACAAACTTTCTTCAAACTTGCGGGATTCGTCATTCGGATCAAGGATGATGCCCATCGTCAGAACCGCTTCAACGACGTGGTGTTTAACATCGATGCCTTCCTTCTCCAGCTCCTTCTTGAACGACAGCGCCTCCTGCGGCTCGTTTTCAAACATAAAATCATAAGGGAGATCACGGCGGGTCTCTTGCTCTACGGAGTAGTAGAAGGAGTAAGCCATGGAAATCATCGTGATGGTCATGGCCGACAACAACGTAATCAAGGTAAGTGAGTTGGCATTTGCTTTCGTATGGTGCATCAGCGGAGCCATCGACAGGCTGTTTGTTAAGCCCAGGTGTCCATCTTTACGTTTGCGGAACCGGTAAAAGCACCATCTGATCGTAACGCGAAACAATAAGTAAGTCCCTGCAACGATGGATCCGAGCATCAATAGTGCGTTGAGGAATAACTGTTTATTGATATGACCCGATAATTCATAGCCGTATCCAATCAGCACCAGACCGAGTAGGGCGAAAATAGCAGATGCCACCGCTTTGGGCGGCTTAGTGAGGTCAGGCCGCTTGTCAGCTTGAAACAGATTCAGAAGGGTGCTGCGATAAACCTTCAGCATCATCTGAATGGAAGTGATGACGATGATGAGAAGATAGACCATCAACGTTTTAAAAGCCGCTGGTACGGAGAAGCTGATGTCGACAATCCCTTCTAAGCCGAGCAGATTCAACAAAAACAGGACGAACAGCCTTGAAATCAACGCGCCACAAATGATCGCAGCAAGTAGTGCACCTAAGCCAAGCAGTATATTCTCGATCATTAGATATCGGGCTACCCAGCCTTTGGAAAGACCAATCAGCTGATATAGTCCGATTTCTCGACTGCGCCGACGCAGGAAAATACCGTTGGCCGAGATGGTAAAGATCCCAACGATCACAATAAGTATGACTCCCCCAATTTGAAACCCGGCAAAGAAGTCAACGCTCGGATGTGTCATATTCTGAACAGCCTGATCGTGCTGTAGTGAGGTGAAGACAAAATACAGGCTCATACTAAAGATCAGCGCAAAGAAGTACAAATAATAATGCTTCACATTTTGCCGCATGCTGCGAAGCGCTAATTCAAAAACTGTCAACATGATCGCCCCCCAGTACAGCTTGCACGTCCATAATTTCATTAAAGAAGGCATGTCTTGTTTTATCGCCGCGGTACAGCTCGGAATAAATCTTCCCGTCTCTTAAAAACACAACACGGCTGCAATAGCTGGAGGCTACCGGATCATGGGTCACCATGACAACGGTGACGCCTCGCTGCTGATTCACCTTCTCCATCACGTCCAGTAACGAGGAAGCGGATTTGGAATCCAGTGCACCGGTCGGTTCGTCTGCAAACACGATCGAAGGCTGGTGGATCAGAGCGCGCCCGGCAGCTGTCCGTTGTTTCTGGCCTCCTGATAATTCATGCGGATATTTGTGCGACAGTGCTTTAATGTCAAGCACATCGGCGATGGATGTGAACTCGCTTTCCGCTTTCCGCCTGCTCATTTTGCTAAGGGAGATGGGCAGCAGTATATTTTCCTTCACTGTCAACGTGTCCAGTAGATTGTAATCCTGGAAGATGAATCCCAGCTTGTTGCGACGAAAGGCGGAAAGCGCGGTATTACTTAGCTTAGAGATATCTTCGTCATCGATTAAAACCGTTCCGTCCGTTTTATAATCAATCGTGGCTAAGACGTTAAGCAATGTCGTCTTGCCTGAGCCGGAAGGGCCCATAATGCCGACAAATTCACTGCGGGTGACGCGTAAATCTATTCCTTTTAATACATGCTGTGTATTTCCTTTGGTACCAAATGTTTTGTGGACATTTCGTGCTTGTAAAACGGTTTCTCCTACATTCAACTGATTCATAACGTACCTCCAAATCATAATTGTTGCTTGATGATAGCTTTATTATAAAGTTGGATTTTCCGCTTGTCGTACGTTTTACATGACGATCTGGCAAGACAACGTGACAATATTGTCAGGTTCACTATTCCACACCAAAAAACAGCCAGGAGCAACCCTGACTGCTTCATACTGGATATTACTCGCCCGCCCCTCTTCGGACAGCTTCGAATGCGTTGGGATTGACGAAAATCATTCGCATCACCGTACCTTTCGTTTGACCGGATTGCACTTTGAGGGTAATTCCTAATTTATCTGCAACGGTTTTTGCAAGATAGAGCCCAAGTCCGGTCGCTGCGTTGTGAATCCTGCCGTTTTCGCCCGTGAAGCCTTTGTCAAAGATACGCGGCAATTCGTGCGGCTGTATTCCCGGTCCTTCATCGATGACATCCAAAAAGACTTGGCCTGTCTCCGTTACATCCGTCACGATCATAAGTGCCGTATTCGCAGGATTATATTTCACGGCATTCGTCAACAGTTGCCGAAGGATGAAGCGGCACCATTTTCGGTCTGTAATGGCCTTTACATCCGTTCCTTCGATCCTGACCGCCAGATTTTTTTCCATACACCATGGCGCCAGCTCCCGTACTTCTTCCGCGGCAAGGCGCTGTATGGAGGCCAATTCAAGAACATAGTCCGATTCGATCGCGGGCAGACGTGTCATATGCAGCTGACGGTCGACCAACAAATACACCCGCAACCATTCCGCTTCAATTTTACGTATTTCCGGATCACTTGGCAGGGCTTCCAGGATTAGCTTCATGACGGTGAGAGGAGTCTTCACCTCATGGATCCATGAGGCCGTGAATTCATTCTCGATCAGTTGATTTTCTTTATAGTCAGAAAGCTTTCGTTTGAACTGAAGGGAGGCCTCCCGCAAGATGTCGTTGGTCATCTGATCTAGGCCGTCCCCAGGCTCAGGAAGTGTCTCGATCCAGTCTAAGGCCATGTCTTCCTTCAGAGCAGCCAACGCGGCGGCATATTTTGTCTCTCTTTTGAAGCGCCATATAAAAAACAGGAGAAAGGACAGAATAAATGAGGCGTTAAAATAAAGGAGAGAAGTAGATGTGACCTGGATGCCTTGATCAAGCAGGATCAGAGCATTGGCTAAGCCGAGCAAGCCGGCAAACAGTAAAATCCAGCTTTTCCTAGCATCAACGTAACGGATAAACATAGCACGGTTCCCCCTATCAGTACATGTTCATAATCTCTATAAAGTGATGGCCATATAACCCAGCCCTTTTTTTGTCACAATAGCGTCTGCCAAATTGATCGTCTCCAGCTTCTGCCGCAAACGAGTTATATTCGCCGTGAGGGTATTGTCGTTCACGAACTGCTCGTCTTCCCACAGCTTTCGTATCAAGTCATGGCGCGAGATAATGACATTGTTCGATCTCACGAGCGTGATCAGTATAAAAAATTCGTTTTTTGTTAAATCCACTTCTTTCCCAGCGTTTCGAATTACACCTCGATTCAAATCAATCAAGGCGCCGTTCCATTCAAGAATATTCGATTGCTCTTCGCCATAAGCATATGTCCTCCGGAGAAAGGCTTGAATTTTGGCATAAAGCACGTCTGTATGAAACGGCTTCTGGATGAAGTCGTCCGCCCCCATGTTCAGCGCCATGACCATATCCATTGGGTGATCGCGGGAGGAAAGGAAAATAATGGGTATTTTGGATACAGCGCGAATCTCGCGACACCAATGAAAACCGTCAAATTTCGGGAGTATGACATCCATGATGACGAGCTGAGGCTGTTGTTCAAGAAATGAACGCATCACACCTTCAAAATCATCTGGTCTCGTGACCCGGAACGACCAAGCCTCTAGACCTTTCTTCAACGCAGCAAACAAAGCATCATCATCTTCAACAACAAATATGTTTATCTTCATCGAGCCAGCCTCCTAGTGTCGCAAATTTGACTGTTGTAAATAAAATAATTTGAGGTAACAAAGAATTACTCCTCATTAATATATCACAGATTAATGTTTCACCTATGGTGGGGGTACGGAAACGATTCGAGGATTGAAGGGTCACTATAGGAAATATTTACTTTTTAATGTGGTTAGCTTCTTTACTTCTTTTCTGCCAATTTTCTGTACAAAGCCGATCTTGACACATTTGTGATTTTACAAATTTTTTTAACAGTCATATTTCTCTCTCTGTAAAGTTCCACTGCATAGTTAATGCCTTCATGTTTCGAATGATATTTTTTTACCCGCCCCCGATATTTCCCCTCTTTTTTGGCAAGTCCTATTCCTTCACGCTGACACATTCGAATAAGATCACGTTCTAATTGATTAACGCTTCCCATGACAGTCATTAAAAACTCACTATAGGGATTGTCTTCGGATAAATCTAACCAGGTATCTTTCAAGGACTTCAAATTTGCCTTCTTTTGCTTGATGTCATCTACCAATTCAAATAAATCTCTTGTGCTCCGGGTAATCCGGGTAAGGTCTGTAACAAAAATCGTATCATCTGCCTGTAGGGGTAGCGTCACATGCCCATCAAGTTAACAATTAATAATCCCCAAAACGAAAAAAAGAGTTTTTATTTAATAAAGAAGCTCTGAAAATTTCATTTTGGGGGTAATTCTTTCCTTAGCTTGATGGGTATGCGGCAGGACCCCAAATACTATTTATTTTTAAGTGCATTGGTCAGCAGCATGAATCACCTATTTGTTGGAATAAATACTCATACTCTAGACAAATTTAGTTAATATAATAATCTTAGGAAGTTCCGAAACTCACTCCCCTTTGGAGCCAAGGGGTTGGCATGTCTGAATTTATCGTTTATGCAGGGCTTTATTATAACGCTGATGAACTAATATTTCAGACTTATCAGAACCTGACAACCGCATAAAAGTTGCGATTCTAAAGTAATTTCCTTTTCTCCTTCAGACGTGCGTCCGTATGGCACTAGGTGAATGTAAATATATGGAATTTGATTAAATGTAATTATATATTAATATAAGGTAAGAATACAAACGGTGTTATATCAAGGGTTATGAAGGTTTGCGTTAAGCAAAGGATTATGAAGTTAATTAAATACTAAATACGCCTTGGCGGCTAAGAATTTTTGAAAACTTTTGATCAAACTTTTTTACAAAGCTACAAATATCACTCATTTTTTACTTTTGTAGTATTATTGAACTATAAAGATAGGGTATCAAACTTTCAAAAGTAAATGAAAATCTAAAATCTTATAAAGGATGAAATAAATGAAATTTAATCGTATCCTGCAAAGAACCTTGAATGGGTCATAACATTCAAGGTTCTTTTGTAAATGCCAATCATTAGGGTCTAAATCATCAAGAATAACCTAGTTTCTTCTTATTATATATACTCTCCAAATATCTTAGAATCCCACCCGTGAATTGCATGATTTTCCCTTTCAAATATTTTACTTAAATAAATCATAGTTGTCTCTAACTTCTCATGGCCAAGACTTCTGCTAATATCATAGAGATCCACTCCACTTTTATGAGAAATAATTGCAAATGCATGACGGAAATGGTGGCAAGAGATATTTCTTTCATGAAGTTGGGATTTTTTTATTTCTCTCGTTAGATAATTAGAAAGATAGCTAGTTTTATATGCTTTACTTGTATTCGTTGTAAACAATGGATCCGACTTTATTGATTGATCAATCTCTTTTAGACCTCTTGCATACCTAAACATTTTAATACTATTCAATGTTTTTTCTTTAAGTGGGATTTGCCGCTTTTTATTCCCCTTACCAGTTACTACAAGATAAAACCCCTTGAGACTCGCATCATATTTAAGATCCCCCACAGTTAATTTACATAGCTCTTCATTCCTTAATCCGGTTGTAGTAAAAACATGTATCAAGGCAAAAACAATTGGATGCTGCCTATTTCTAAAGTAATCAAGCAATTGCTTTACTTCTTCTGCATCTAAATCTTTATTGGGCCGATCATCGTTATGCACAGTGGCTTCTAAAAAACCTGTATGGAGCGGCTGCTGTATATAGTTGCTTTCTAATAAGAACTTGAGAAAGCTTTTAATAATGTTAGTTTTCCTTGTAATTGTGGCTGCTGAATAATTGCCTTTAGTCATTACATGTGGACTACGTGTGACCAGCCACTCCTGGTACCGTCGTATATGTCTGGGAGAGAGTGACTTAAATAGTGATGACTCTATAATAAAATTGATATCGATATTGATCTCAGTAGAAAAAGTAAGGAGGTGTTCAATGAATAAGCTAATTTCTTTCTTATATTCGTTAATGGTCTTTTTAGATTTTTCATTCTGACTATTGATATTAGTTTTTCTAAACAAATACCACTGTAGCATTTCCAAATCCGAAAAATCCCTAAATGGATCTGCATTCAATTTTTCATTCAAATCTAATTTTTCCTGTATGTCAGTTACAGATTTTTCATTTAATTGATTTCGCCAATTTTTAATGACCTTTATATGTTTATTATTTTCTTGCAAAAAATTCATATAATTGCTCCTTCACAAGATTCTAAGTATATATAGATTTCTTTTTCTAGAAATCCACTCTAAATAAATTATAAATTTATGTAATTTTAAATTCAATTGAAAAACAAATAATTATTCATTACATAAAAAAATATTCTATTTGTTTATGTAGTTTATAATATTTATTTTTTATACTTTTATAAATATATACATTTATTATTGATAATAAGTTTATAATATAGTATTATCATACTATAAAATACCAAATTTTATATACATATATAATACTGGATTTTAAAATCTATTTTGGTTGTCAATTATATGCAAGGTAATGCTTTTAAAGAAGTAAGGAGGGTCATAGATGGACTTGAAATCAATTAATACAGAATATGAGAACATAATACTCTCAAATTATTCGGTTGATAAAAAAGCACAACTTTTGGCAGAGTTGATGTCAAAAATAGAAGGTCAATTTTCTATCCCTATGCTTAAAAATTAAGAGTGGAAAAGTAACAATAGAAAAGTTATCGCTTTGTATAGACGTTAACGAATAATAAAGTTGTTCAAAAAATATTAAAGTCATTTAAAAAATAAAATAGTTGTTTAAAACAATGGAATAAAATTAGATTGTTATACTTTTTAGTCGATAAAAAAGGTAAAAGGAGAAATTTTAGATGGATTTCATTAAGCAGTTTCTTGATTCAGAAATAATGGATTTAGAAACTTACAAGATCATTTATGATTTTATTGCATTAGATAACTTTCGCTTTGGAGAATATGAGGGAAATCAATATGTGATTAGAAAAATAAATAATAACCACATTCAGATTGAAGATGAGGTAGCAACAGAGACTACGGGCATTCCTCGTATAGAATTATATCGTCGGGGTAAACTTTTACACATTTTAGAGAATTATAAAGATACAATTTAAAAAGAAGATGGGGATGGGTTTGTACGTACAAATAATCAGAAGCAAGTTGAGGTTATTCAGCAAGTGCTTCCGGAATTTTTTGAAGCAGATTTTGATAAAAATAGGATTGTTTGGAATACCGTTAATAACGGATCTTACCAAGAAGTATGTCAATTCACTATGAGTGCTGAACGCTCTGGAGAATTTAAAAACATTATAGGATGTACTTTATCATGAGGATTTGGTGATGGCTTGTACGAAGTCTATGCAACCTATAAAGATTACGGTATTGACAATGATGCCGATGAACGCATTTCAAAAGTCAAAATTATAATGATTGAAGATTAAAGAAACTTGTTGATTATTATCAGCTGAAGCTCGCAAAATTGAAGAAAGAAACAAAGCTAATAAATGAACTTAATGATAGTCAAGTAGATGCATTGCTTTTGTTCGGAGTTTTCCTGACCTGTCATAATCGCCCTTATAAAGCAGCTTGCTTCGATCTCGTCTCCCAAAGATCTGCTCTATTTAATAGTTTTTCTACTTTTATTATCACTGTCACATTCCCCCTCCATAGCGAAACACATTGCTTATTTAGTAGATGATAACTTCATTAAGAAGCGAGTTATTTAGGAGGATAAAATTGATATTAGCTCTAAGTACTTTTGAAGGGAGGATGCCTTATGAACGACGGATATACACAAAGCGAAGTTGCTGAGATGCTGGGAGTTACTAAACAAACCGTATATCTATATGCAAAACAAAAGAAAATACTAAAAATACCTGATCCGTATAGGCTCAGAAAAGAAGTAAGATATGAAAAGCCAGAGGTAGATCGATTGTTCCAAGAGAAACAGCAGCAACCAGTGGGACTCAGGCCGGCGGAAGTAGCGAAAGCGTTGGGTGTAAATATCCAAACAATCTATAAATATATTCAGAGTGGAAGTCTAAAAGCGGCTGAAGTTCCTTATGGTGACGAAAGAATTTCATATGTGATCAGTAAAGATGACTTTGAAAGTTTCAAAAAATCCTTTCACCTAAATGAGAGCCTAACTAAAATAAGTAAAAACGAATACTATAACAGAGAAAATGACCAGTCATTATTCCAACTCTTTCAATCACAAAATATCCTGGACCTAACAGCTAGGGTTTCACAGAACGATAAGTTGGATTGGGGTTATTATATTACCCAATATCGAAAATGGGTCTCACAGGATGAAGGTAAATTTAAATATAGGTTAGATCCTCTGTATCCAATCCATAAAGATAAATTTGACTATAAAGGGTATGTCCACTTACTTATTCCCAAGGATGAGGACCATTTATACCCGTTCATCGATTTCATCTATCAAAATTGGGGAATTGAAAATGCGAGATTGAAAGAAGTGGATGAAAATATATTTTTTATCCTACAGGCAGTTGAAATAGAAGCAGCGAACATTCCTTTTAATATTTTTGAACTATCTAAGTATGTGCAGCAAGGAATCATTCTTAAAGAAAACGATCGAGTAATATTTAAAAGTGCCTACCGTAAAACATCACTTGACCTACCTATTGAACAGATACGAGCAATCAAAGAGCACGCTGAACTTAACGGTATTACCATGAGTCAATGGGTTGAAAAGGTCATTGGAGATGCCTTAAATAGTGATAAATAGGGGAGCAATTAATGTGAAAAATTCTAATGTAGTAAACCTGGTCATTTGTCATACATGCCACAGTAGAATAAAAAAGGAAGAACACTATACAGTATTCGAAAAATCAATATACTGTGATCCATGCATGGATATTTATATGGAATTAATAGGACCGGATTTCGATGTAAACAATTAAAAACGATCTTGCTTGAGGGAGCAGTTTAAAAAAGTACTGTTTCAATAAAAGGTTTAGTTGAAAAGATTAGGTTTTTTTGGTTAAATATAGATAAGTAAATATAATAGCAATGGGAGTACCCCAAGCCAAAAGCTCTTTTTCATAAGAGTTACTTTGGTTTGGGGTTTTTTCGTTTAATCTAAACCGGCCTTCTATATCCTTCTAGCATACTGGGAAAAAGTCTGCTAAAATTATAGAAATACTACAAATTAAGCTAAAAAAAGACATAAAAAAACCACCAAGATTTTACTTAATCTGATCAGTTTGGCCGCTGAATGGAAGATTAAGTAAAACGGATAAGGCGGTTGTTTCATACTTGCTTAATTACTCATATTTTAACAGTGGCGCTAATTAAATTCAAGTAAGAAATAACTGCCGATTCTAGTAATTTTAGGAGATAGAATCGGGAGGTAACATTCGTGGAAGAGTTTGAGAAGAATCTCAAAGGTAATAACGATAAGCTTGAATACTATAGAAAAGTTCAAAACGGCGAGGTTCACCCTAGAACTAAGCTGATTAAAAATTCATCTAATCAGGAACCAGATGCTAAAGTATACTATTATCCTGATCAAGATAAGGTACTTTTTTCAGAGGAAGAAGTAAAGAAGATGTCATTAGACAAATATGGTGAAAATATTCCATATATCGATGGCGAATTAACAATATTTAATAACTATTTATTCGATTTTTGGGGATATTATTTAAATGCCGAAGGCCTAGCGCTATATGGGCATTTAAAGCGGTTTGCATACGGATCTAAAGATTGGTGTTTTCCCAATTTCGAATTAATTAGTATGAAGATGGATAAGACTAGACCTACAATACATAATTTCATGGATATCCTTGAAAGATACGGATTCTCCTTTAAACTAAGTGTGATCAACCACAGTCGCTTAGGTCAAGAAGAAAGCCCGGTCTTCAAGTTACGTAAGAAGATACCGTTATTAACGGAAAAGCTCATTTATGGAGACCCTACTATTGAAATACCTGAAGATGCACCAGCCCATATAAAAAAGGCATTAAAAAAAGAGAAAACTGGATTGCCTAAACGGCTGCAAAAGGAACATGAAAAATATGTGGCCACTATGATCAACAATAATGAAAAAGTTGAGTTAGAAAAGGATATCAATTTCGAAGAGATATACCAAAGCTGGATTCAATATGGAAAAATCATTAAAAGCAAAGAAAAGATTATTAAAGCCAATCAAAAAGATATCGTAGTAACCAAAGATTATGCTGCACTAGTCAAGACAGTTAATGATGTTGAAAAGACAATCCTAAACAACCTCTTGACCTTTATAGAAAAGAAAGTAAGTAAGCCTTCTTTTGATACCTGGTTTCAAAATATCATAGTAAAGAAAAACTTAACGGACATCATAATATACTCCAATAGCCAATTCAATAAAGACTGGCTAGAAGAAAAATATGATTCTATTATTAGAGAAGCATTAGTAAACTTAGACATTGAATATGAAAATGTAGCATATGAAATTATTTAAAAAACTCTCTTTATGAGAGTTTTTTATTTTTTTTTATTTAGTCAGATTAAAGAATTTTTAATAGCCCTAAAAGATTCTTTAAGGGCGGTTAAAAATTTTTTAAGGGGGTTTATCCACAGTTTTATGGGTTGAAAATTTTTTAACGGGGTTTACGGGTTAAAAAATTTTTAAGGGGGAGGTTAAAAATTTTTTAACCGAATAAATACAAAAGGGGAATAAGATATTAATAATATATATATTTAATTAACTTTGATTCACACCCAAAAAGTACTTTCAAATTCCAAGGGGTCTTGTAGATTTGAAATAAAGTTACGATGTTTGTTAAAAAGATGCGATGTTTAAAATAAAGTCGCGATGAAATGCCCCTTTAGATTATAGTTGTCTAAAGGGGGTACAGCCAACATTTTAACGAAAATATACGCTAAGACAATTTTTGGAATATAAAAGCCGGTTTTCCTTACGCTAAAGGGGAAACCGGCTTTA
>NZ_JAUSUB010000014.1 GCF_030813235.1 Cytobacillus purgationiresistens
ATTATCTGGATTTATCAGCGATAATCTTTTTATATCAGCGACTTTTTGATTATATCAGCGATAAATTTCAATATATCAGCGATTTCCTTTTTTCCAGTATTAAACTGCGCTTTTCTCGCAGAAATTGGTACCTAAGAACCCGAATTCTACACTCAAACCACCTCTTAATCGACTTTAAAGAAGTAGCTACCCTTTTATCAGCGATTATCTGGATTTATCAGCGATAATCTATTTATATCAGCGGCTTTTTGATTATATCGGCCATAACTTTCAAATCAGCAATAACCCCCACCCCCCCCCGGTCCAAATCCGATTATTTCTCGCTACAAACCGATTTCCCTATCTCCAACAAACCTCTGCAATCTTGATGACCTCTCTAATAAAAGGCTCTTTATGCTTCGTATAGGTTGGACGATCGAATTTATATTGTGCGGCTAAGCCTTTTTTCATTGTGATATAAGCCGAAGCCACGTCTGGGTAGGCGCGCAGAAAATCTCGAAATAGGATTTTCTCCGTCCACTCCTTACTGTCGATTTCACAAATATGGAGATGAAATCGACTATTCTTATTGAAGAAATAACGTTCCCTCTGCTCTGGTTTCGCTACATATTTATAGCCAAGCTTACTCAGTGGCGCGATCATTGTAACTGCGTCGTTCAAATCCTTCATCGCAACAAGTATGTCGATGATTGGTTTGGCTTCCATGCCCTTGATGGATGTACTTCCGAAATGTTCGATCGCAGTCACTTTTTGTTCAAGGGCAGACTCGATTTTACCCTTTTCTTCTATATAGAGTTTTTCCCAATTCGATTGGTATAGACTTAATTCCACTACTGGCACACTCATTCCAAGACCCTCTCCCTTCATTTCAATTCCAGTTTAGTTAGTTTTTCATATGCTTTTTCTCTTGTAAGATTACTGGATTGCCATGACTCACGCTTAAAATAGTTTTTATTCGATTTTTGCTCTCGTAGTACACCTTTCAATCCAGGAACATTTGGGTCCTTTTCATAAAGGTCGATTAGTCCGAGTACACCTGTAGCTGATAAATAGCTCATATAGTTCACATCTATTTTCTCTTTCTCTTCATAGCGGGCAATGTTTTTCTCGACGACGATTTTATCTAGGTTAACAATATTAATGCCAACATAATAAATAAGCGCAGCAATAAAGTAAAAATGGAACAATGAGAGCCTTTCAAGCCAAATCCTCACCAGTGTATAGGCAAAAATAACAAACAGGAAAATCATAAAAGATAATACGAGCACCCTTGTAAAGGTGTAACCATAAGCCTCTTCATACATCATCATTCTATCAAAGGCAGAAAGTAGGAGAACAGCGCTTAGTGCGACGAGCAAGCTTAATGTTAAGCGAATGAGCAACTTCATTGTTCCTTGAATAACTCGAGTAAATTGAATGACTGCAGTTATGACACTTAAATTGATCATGGTTACAAGTAAAAGCTCAAAAAATCCGCGGCGAGCATACTCTGCGTAAGTGAAGCTTTGTGCTAGTGTATCACTGAAAAAATATTGGAATTGCACAGCAACGAAAACGATATATACGCTATTGAGCAGGAAGAGCACAGTCAGCGTAATGACCCCATCCATGACCATTGTCTGATTCATTTTCTCCTTCATCTCCTGGATTGGCTTTTGCAATAAAACCTGCATAAATCCAAAGAAGCCAATGGTATAAATAAGTACTAATACGATGCGGAAAATAGTCTCGGCGTCAAAGCGGACTAAATTTGGCAAGTTCCAAATCATGCTGGCGAATCGGTCATCAGCTGATATTAGCAAGTTAAGAATAATAAACAAGAATGGAACTGAAATCAGTACACCAATCAAAATCTTTTTCCCTATATTATAATGTTTTTCATGTTGCTCTCTCTTCAATAGCTTAGGGATATGGCCTGTAGTCTGGGCACCAAAGTGAATGCCTTTACCTAACCGTTGAAAAACAAATCCGATAAACGCAAGATTATGCCACTCCATTTTTTTAGGTGAAGTAATGAGGGCAAGGTGAAAAATAACCAAACCTGGAATAACAATCAGATTTAAGCTATAAAACAGCGTTGTATCATATAGATAATAACTCGCAGCCAAGACCCAAATGGAGATGAGAATAAGATAACCTAAACGTTGATGGGAAAATGAAAATTTGCGAAACCTCCAAAAGAAAATTGAGTAAAAAATAGCCAAGAATACAAAATAGGAGACACCAATCTCATATCGCCAAAAGGATTGTTCCGCAACAATACCTAAAACTAAACACAATATTAAAAAGAGCCAATCTGTTTTTGCCATTTTAAATTCCATTAATACTACCTCCATTTTTATATACAAAGAAATTCTATGTATAAGACTAAAAAAAGCCATTTATTTATTAATTATCATCACTCATTACATAGCTATTCTATGTATATGGGTAAAAAAAACCTCAAATAGAAGCTTTTTTCCCCCATCTATAGCTAATTAAGCAAACTGGATAGAGCAGAATCGTAAATACAATACATATACCAATAAAAGTTTCTGTCAACAAAGGGCTGAACCATTCATGTGGAATAATATTAAAAACGGTTAGCAGCATCAAGATTAGATTTGGAATTAATGCCAGGAGAAAGGTAGCCTTCATCAGCCTTCGCCCCTTATAGCCAAAGCCTCTGCCGATTTCATAGCCAAGCAGCGCCCAAAAAAACAAATACACAATAGCAATAATCATCGGAAATGACGTCAATTGTGTCCATAAGAATGTGAGCCAACCCCAATTAAAGAGGTTATGGGCAAGAGTTAATAATGCACCGCCAACAAAGAAAATAATATTCACGGCAATAAACAGCCATTTCATATTGCTTGGCGTTACGGATAATTCTTCTTTCCATATCTCTGCAATCTCTGCAGGTGTGCCCAGTCGCGAATAAATCTGATCTCTCACTTCTGCCTCTTCCATATGAAAAAGACTGAGAAGAAGCTCATCAAGATGGGCTTCATATTCCATTAAGATGGAAGCCTTCCCCTGATGATTGCCTAGCCCTTTATCCAGTTCAGCTAAAAACTCATTCTTCAGCCGTTCCATGCTTTTTTCTCCCTACCATCTTGTTCATCACTGAGACGAATTCATTCCACTCGCGCGTTTTTTCAAGCAGCATCTCTTTACCAGATGCTGTGATGCGATAGTACTTTCTAGCTGGACCTTTCTCCTGCTCCTGCCAATAGCATTCGATGTATTCCTGCTTTTCAAGTTTATGGAGGGCTGGATACAGTGTGCCTTCTTTAATCGAAAACTCATTTTCACTGCGCTTTTCCAGTTCCTTCACAAGCTCGTAGCCATACATATCCCGTTCTTCCAGCAATTGAAGCAACAATAAAGAAGAGCTCCCTTTTACTAATTCACGATTAAACATTCAATCACCTACATAGTTTTTTTAGGTATATAGGGATTCTATACTCATATTTAAAAAAAGTAAAGTGATTTTTGAAAAAGAGGAGCAAATATGTATCATGCTCCTCTCATGTGAAAACTATTTCAATTCAGTTGGGAATTCCAATAAATTAAGATCAAAAACAACTGGGAATAAGAAATAAACAAAGGTAATAATTAATATTGTAGCTAGTATCGTAATCCAAGTACCTTTTCTTAGCATATCCATGATCGTAACTTTTCCAGTACCAAATACAATGGCTTGTGAAGGGGTTCCTATCGGTAGCATGAAAGCAAAGCCTGCCCCCAACGCAGCAGCAGTCATTAACGGCAGAGGATGAGCATTAATTGCTAGCGCCAGAGTTGCAGCAATTGGCACAAAGATTGTCGTGATTGCTGTGTTCGGTGCAATTTGCGTGATACTGATCGTTAATATTGTCGTGATTGCCAAAATGATGATATATGGCGTTCCTTCAAGCAATAATAGCTGGCTGCCAATCCAGTTTGATAAATCTGTTCCGCTAAATCCAGCAGCTATCGCAAGTCCTCCACCTACCAATAAAAGTACGTCCCATGGCATATGTTTTAAAGAATCACTTTCCAAAATTCTTCCGCCATTTTTCTTTGATGCGGGAATCAAATATAACAATATCGCACCAGTCATAGCAATCATAGTATCGCTAATCCCTGGGATGATATCCGTCCAAATAAAGGTTCTTGTTAACCACATAAAAGCTGTGAAACCAAATACGAAAGATACGATTTTCTCCTCATATGTCATTCTTCCCAGTGCTATTTTTTCATCTAATACAAATTGTCTGCCACGCTCCAATCTTTTCACTTTCATTGGAAAAGCGATTTTTGTTAGATAAAATGCTGCAAAGATAGCCAAGATTAAAGTAAGAGGAAAAGCGAAAATAAACCATTTAGCAAAGGATATTTCTATCCCATACATCTCTTTAATCAGGCCAGCTAAAATCAGGTTAGGCGGCGTTCCGATTAGTGTCGCACTCCCGCCAATGATTCCACCAAAACCAATTGCAAAAACGATTGATTTCGTAAATTTTTTATCCTCCTCTTGAGTATAGGTACCTTCCTTTTTCATCAGTTCAACAACTTTGAAGGCAATGGCGGTTCCAATTGGAATCATCATCATGACGGTGGCCACGTTGGAAATCCACATCGATAGGAATCCAGTTGCAAACATAAAACCGTATACTAATCCGGATGTACTTGTACCAACAAAGCTGATAATCGTCAGAGCAATCCGCTCATGAAGCTTCCATTTCTCCAATGCTAAAGCAATGGCAAACCCGCCTAAAAACAGGAAAATATTTGGATCCCCGTAGCTTGCAGTAGCTTCTGCACCAGTTATTGCCCCCATAAAAGGCAATAGGATAATCGGCATTAACGATGTAATGCCAAGAGGCATTGCTTCTAATATCCACCAAGTTGATACCCAGAGTGTAATGGCTAAAACCGCTCTTCCCGATTCACTCAATCCTGGTAGTGGCAATAAAAATATAGTAATAAGAAATAATAATGGCCCAAGCAGCAGTCCTACTAATTGGCTTTTGGTGTATGATGGCTTTTCCTGCTTATTATTTCCCCCGTTTGAAGCAGCAGCGTCAACACTTTTCCTTCCCTTGCTTGTTGATTCCGGTTTGGTCTGTCTCAGACTTGCAAAGGTCAGAAGATCCTTTGTACGTTCATGGGATGACCATAATGATTGGCTAAGTGTGCGAAATGATTTTTCCATATTCCATCCTCCTCATTTATGATCTGAAAAGAGCGCTTACATTTTTCATTGCTGCTTCGCTGTCTGCTTTCTTTTGACGGTTTATACAAAAAAGGCCTTTTAAAAAGGGGAATCCATTCAAACATAAATGGCTTCACACTTTTTAAAAGGCCAGACGTTTATCAAGGTAAATTAAAAAAGGTTATTTTTTAATCGTTAATAAACAGGCAATGTAATTGTTAGCGATATCTTACACTTATTATATAAATATTTTAAAATATTCTGCAACATTATTTTAAAAAAATAAAACTACTTATTATTAGAAAAACTGCCGTTCACCAGGTCATTTCGGCAAGTGGCTTAGTTTTACTTATGCGATGTTAAGAATCAATATTAATTAGGAACCTTCACTTAAGCACGTTAATTAAATTAAACCTTCATTTTAGCCAAAAAATTATCATGATACTTTTGATGAGCTACCTTTAAGGCAACGGTCAGTGCCTGCTGGGAGGGAATGATACAGTTCGTTTCTACATCCTCAAGCAAAACAGAGATATCGCCACTAAAATCAGCTCCTACAATCATTCTCTTTAAATAATCCTTTGCTAAATCAGTCATAAAAGTCGAATCTACATTTACAACAATATGACTCTGCTTATTAACCTCAAGCATCACACCAATTTGTTTATTATTTTCATACATTGGTGTATTTTGCGGAGCCTTTGCATAAGCAGTAATAAAAGCCGTTGCCATTGCCATTATTCAACACCCCTTCAAGAAGTAAGATATCTATCCTAATTCTATCAAAATCTCCTGATTACTGAATGAAATGTTTTTAATATTCTCTGGAATAATGCTTTACCTTCTCAAAATCTATTTCCATACCAAAGCCTGGTCCATCTGGAATGATAATTTCAAAGTTTTCAAATTGAACATCATTCGTTGTGATTTTATCCTTAAATAACATCGGGCCAAACAGCTCTGTACCAAATTCAAATTCTGAGATTGTAGCATAAACAGATGCACATACAGCCGTACCAAGACTGGATTCAATCATCGTCCCGCCATATAAGCCAAAGCCAGCACCTTCCGCAATCGCAGCTACCTTTTTCGTTTCAAGCAATCCGCCGTGCTTACAAGGCTTCAGTGCCATTGAATTTCCATAGCGATGCTTGGCAATTTGATAGACCTCATGCACAGAATTTGCCGACTCATCTGCCATAATCGGTACCTTAAACCTTGCTGTTAAACGAGCCATCCCCTCATAATTCCACGTAGGCAATGGCTGCTCAACCATCGATACGCCGCCCTCTTGTAAAGCTTCAATACAATAATTGGCAGTGGTTTCATCCCATGCTTGATTTATATCGACAGTCACTCGGGCTTGATCGCCCACTGCCGCAATAATTTTCAAAACATGATCAACGTTTTTATACGGATCACCTTTGCCTATTTTTAATTTAAAGATCTTATGGCGTTTTTGATGTAAAAATTCTTTTGCTTCTTCAATATCTTTGCCCGTGTCACCGCTCGCTAATGTCCATGCCAGCGGTAATGAATCATGAACTTTCCCGCCTAATAATTCATATGCCGGCACATTTTTCCCCTTTGCAAGTAAATCGATCATAGCTGCTTCGACAACAGCCTTTGCAAATTGATTGCCTCTTACAGCCTTAGAAATATTAAACATGATTTTAGAAAAATAGACTGGGTTTTTACCGATTAAATGTGGCCTAATGTATTGATCGATATTAGCCTTAATTGCTTCAGGGGTACCTTCCCCATAGGAAGCGCCGCCAATTGTTGCCACCTCAGCCCACCCTTCGAGGCCCTCTTCATTTGTCACTCGAGCAACAACAATCGTCTGTGCCACAATCGTATGCATGGCCAGCTGATGCGGGCGTACTGTAGGGATATCTAAAATATATATATCAATCGAACGTATTTTCATTCTGTCATCTCCTAAGCTTTTGATTTGTCTTTACGGATAACTCTAATGGATTATTCCCACGCTAGCATTGCTCTTAACACCCCATTTTTCGCATAAAAAAGGCCCTTTAAAAATGGCAGATTACATGACAAAACAAATGTAATCTCTCATTTTTAAAAGGCCGTTACGTTTATTAAGGTATATTAAAAACGGTGATTTTTAATAGTTAATAAACAGGCTTTTGTATGCGTTTTCTTTATTATGTAATAATTCTTCTCTCAATTCAATCATTTTTTCAAAATAGATTTATTGTCTATTCATTGGAAGTTATCTCACAAAAGGTATTCCACCCTTCCTGCTAGAATTCTATTATTTGAAAGGAGGATAAAAATGAATCAGCGTCATGAAGTTTTATTTGCGCAGTTAGAGACCTATCGGCAGGATATTTTAGACATACTGGAAGAGATATCGGAGGAAGAGGCCGACATAGTTCCAAAAGGATTTAAAAATAATATCCGCTGGAATATGGGCCATATTTACCTTGATCAATACTTATGGATTCAGGCAGTGACAAGTGAGAGAAATAGCCATTTGAAAGAATTTAACACATGGTTCGGGTTCGGTACTGCCCCTGCTGATTTCACTTCTGAAACACCCACATTCCATGAATTAAAGCTTTTACTCAAGGAGCAGCCAAACCGTATTAAGCAACTCTATGGTAATCGTTTGGAAGAGGAATTTACACCGACTGAAATGGGCATGCATACCATTGAACAGGTGCTCATTCGCACCATTTTTCATGAAGGCATGCACTTACAAGCCATCATGGACATACGGAAATTACTTTAATTTCTATTGTGGGATAGGGAGTACTCTTCATATATCCATGCGCAGAAACTCCTTTCTTCCATAAAGAAAAACATTGGTTGATAAACCAATGCTTGCTCAATTTATCAATCAAGATATTCTTGGAATTTTCTCAGAAGATCTTGACTAATCTCTATTTGATATAGACCTTTTAGCTGATCAAATAATTCCTGAATGACAGATAAAGAATTACCGTATGCACTCTGCAATTCTGATTGATCTAGCTTAGCTGTAGTAGCAGTGTATTTCAGGTAACTTTCTTTACTAATATCTCTCTCTAAGTTCTTTGTACTGTTCAACCAGCGTTCAACATTTTGCTCTTTAATTCTAATAAGCTGGAGGATATATTTTTGCACATGTGAAAGCACTTCTAATGAACGGGCAAACTCTCCCCTTTTTAAAACATTAAGCTCCATTAACCACGCATTTGCAAAGTTATTGATGTGCAGAAATAATAAAGTTGTTTAATTTACAATAAAGTCATTTAAAAAATAATATAATTGTTTAAAAATCCTTATTCCACGTACGGAGCAGGTTAGTGGAAGCAATAGTAATTAGGTTTGACTGGGAAAATTGTCGATGATATTAAAAAAGACACCGAAGTGTCTTATGTTTTTCAAATTAAGCATACCGATAAATTGAAATTTAATTACTTAACATTATGTTTATCTTGGGAGCGAGGTATTTTATCGGTGAGTGTATACAAACCATGTAATGCTTGCTGTTAATAATGCTGACGAAATCAAAGCTGTAAGAACACTATATGTTTGCCAAATAAGTATCGTTGACCAATCGAAAGCACAGCACAGTATACCTAGGGCAATCGTAGCGATCAGGAAAATAACTGTTACGATTATTCTCTTTTTTGTCATTGGCTGCCGCTCATTCGTTTTCCTTCTGCGTAATCCTAAGAGAAATAGCAGAACGGCCAATAGGCAAAGAATAATAGTGATAGACGACAAAATGATATCCAAAAGCTGTGTGCCGCTTATTTCATATGACTGAGTTAGATTGCCGTCTAATATATCTTTAACTTTTAGTACCAGGTTTATATTGGTATTTGCGCCGTTGCTCAGCAAGCTGACGGCTGTTCGTTCACTTAGCAGTATGGCTACTTCGGTTCTGAAATTTGGATTGCCCCCAGTGTGTTCTATAATCGTTTGGTCGGCGTTTACCGACCAGCCTGCCGCATAATACATATCGTTGACAGCCGAAACAGACATATCACCCCTATGTGATTTTTCGATAACCGTGTGAAATATTTTGGGTATGTCCTGCACGATACCCATCTGTATGCCCATCCAACGCGCCATATCTTTTGTATTAGAAATGATGTAGCCTGCGGGTTTATTCCCAGCATAATCCGGAGCTTTAAATGGAGTTGTCATAAAAAAGGAAGAACGGTAGCCCTGTGCCAACTGTCCAGTGGCTTGAGCATCTTCTTTATAAACATACGTCTGGTGAAGACCTAACGGCTGAAATACTTGTTTCCTCATAAAGTCTTCATAGCTTTGTCGCGACACAATCTCAATAACCAAACCCAATACGTCATAATTAACGGTTCCATAGTTATACTGTTCACCGGGAGGGAACGCCAATTCAGCATCTACGAGCATTTCCACAGTCTTTTGCAACATATCCGGTGTGTTGCCTTGTGGAATATTTTGAGTATGCCTAATATTTGTTAGACCACTGGTATGGTGAAGAAAATTATTTAGTGTAAGGCTTTGCATATCAACAGGTTTCCCCTGATACATTAACGTAAACCAAGGTAAATATTTTTGGACAGGGTCAGTCATTGAGAGCAGCCCTTGCTCTTCCAACAGCAGAATACCCATACCGGTAAAAGCTTTACTGACCGAGGCTAACTCATAGAGTGTATTTTCACTTGCAGACAACCCCTTTTCACGGTCTGCATACCCTGAAGAAAAGTATAACACTTCATCATCAGCAAGTATTGAGATTGACATTCCCGGCACACCTGATATACGACAGGCATCATCTAGCAACGCTTGTATTGCCGCAGATTTCGAATCTGACAACGCATAACTTTGTGTTGCGAATCCTGAGAATAATATAAATATCGTTAATACAAAAACAATAATCTTTTTCATAAATTCTCCTTTTTGAAAAATTATAAGAGAATAATATAAATAACCTACTTTTACAACTACTATACTAAATTTTAATTTATCTTTCTATTCACCTATATAATATCAAGTAATTGTGAAGAGTTACACTTAAACGAACAGATGCGTTAGTTCAATAAGAAGTAAACAACTTTATTATTCATTTTTTAAGTATTATATAAACAGATGGATGTAATTTGAAACAACTTTAAAGAGCCTTGCTACGTAGAATGTAGTAAGGCTCTTAGCTTTTAATAATCAAAGTTCAATAACTTTATTATCATTATACAATTGAAAGCATAATTTACGTTTTCATTTGTTGAACGATATGGACCGCTACCCCCAAGGAATTTAAGCAATGGCTTCAATTTTCCAGTCCTATCATAAATGAACATCGAATCTGTATTTGGAAAGACTCCGGTAGGTTTAAAGCTTTCAATGATATCCATTTTTGATTCTGGTAAAAAATGAAACTCTCCTCTTACTAAATGAGTGAATATAACTACTTCTGTCCCATATTCATTTTCAAGTAAAAGATCATTTGGAGCGATTTCATTAATCCAATGAGATGAATCGAATGATGAAAACTGTTCCTCTTTAACGAATACATAAAACTCAACATCTGAAAATTGGTCTCCTTCACCTTTCGTAAAAGAACCGTACATCATACACGCACTTATTTTTTCGTCTAATTTACTTTTTAATGTTACTGTCTTTATTATTTGTTCTTGATATAACATGCGTCATTCTCCCTTCTAAATTTTATTATTTATTCAGGGAATGATCTACTACTGAACAACATGAGCAGCACTATTTTCCAATAAGCTTTAACTCATTACACTGAGTACCTTACTCGCCAGTTGCCACGAGCTTGCTTCATATGTCTCACCTTTCCAAATGGTCCATAAATAATCTATTCGTGAGATCCAGTCTATTAAAAAAATTAGCGATACCTCAATGGTATCGCGCATCTTATTTTATCTATATCCTTCTGCATTCGCAGACTTTCCTGCTTCCTGCACCTCTACCAAATACCTCATACAATCAGGTTGTGAGCCATCCACATCATAGAAGTTGTACATTTTGGCGAGCTGACCGCTGGATAAAGACTGACCGTTCAATTTATGTTTCTCAGGGTCTAGAGCGATTGCGGTCACTGCACGCCCGATATATCTTGGTGTTTCCGAAATAATGAAATGGGGATCGGTTTTTGCTCCATCCTTCCAATTCTCCTCGGTCACGCCAAATTCCTCCAGCATGATCTCTGAGCGCATCCAGCCAGGTGTTAAGGAAACCGCTGTACATTCATATGGAGACAGTTCTTGGGCCAATGCTTTAGCCATTCGAATGACTGAGCTTTTCGCTAAATCATAAAACAGTGATAGACGATAGCGGCTATGATTGTATTCTTCGGTACCATCTGTTACTTCAATAACTAATCCATCTTTATTCTTTATCAACAGCGGGAGTGCGTAATGATTGGTTACAATATGAGTATCAATGGCCAGACGCAGCATTCTGAAGCCTTTCTCTAAAGAATGCTCCCATATAGGTGTATTCCATTCTGCTAAATATTCTCCACCCCAAATATCGTTTACCAGCACATCAAGCCTGCCATGTTCCTTTTCTATTCTTTCGACTAAGGCTTGAACTTGTTCATGTATAAGATGATCTACTTGGACAGGGATACCAATTCCCCCTAACTCATTTACCAGCTCGGCTGTCTCTTCAATTGTCTCAGGCCGTCCGTATTCAGATGTTTCATTCCGTGTGGTTCTGCCAGTAATATAAACCGTTGCACCTGCTGCCCCTAATTCCATGGCAATCCCACGGCCTGCTCCTCTTGTTCCTCCAGCTACTAAAGCTACTTTTCCACTTAATGACTTCACTTGCCTTCGCCTCCCTTACTATTGTATCTTTAGTTTAAACCATAATGTTGACATCTTATGTCATATTAAAAGGAGAAATGAATGAGAGCAGATAGACTAATAACCATCTTATTGCTTTTACAAAACACTAAAAAAGTAACAACAAATGAATTAGCAAAGGAATTGGAAGTATCTGAGCGAACCATTCATCGGGATATGGAAGCATTAAGTGCAGCTGGCATCCCTGTTTTTGCAGAGAGAGGAAAACTAGGTGGCTGGCAATTGCTCGAGAACTATCAAACAAAGCTGACAGGATTAAAGGCTGAAGAAATAAAAGCTTTATTCCTGTCACCATCCTTCCAACTTCTCTCCGACCTCGGGATCGCCCAGGATTGGAAAGAATCAAGGCAAAAATTACTTGCTTCTATTCCAGATATGCTTAAAAAGGAGGCAATTGATGTTTGGAATCGCATCCATATCGATACTGGAACATGGAGACCTTCATCAGAAGAAATAAGCACCTTTTCCACTCTGCAACAAGCTATTTGGGCGGAAAAGAAAATCGAAATCGACTACCAGCGTGCAGATAAAGAATCGAGCAAAAGATCAGTCGAGCCGTTAGGTTTGGTCGCTAAAGGTCGTACTTGGTACTTAATCGCTGCCGAAAACCAAAAGATTAAAAGCTATAGAGCATCAAGGATTATTACCGCAACCATTACAGAAGAAATATTCATTAGACCCATAGACTTTAGCCTCGCTGATTATTGGGATGAATCCAAGCAAAACTTTATTAGCAGCTTGCCAACCTTTGACGTGAAGTTAGAAATCTCACCAGCCATTATCAACCGAATAAAGTTTACAGGGCGGTTTGTACAGGTTCTCCACATGAATGACAAAACAGAAAATGGCTGGATCCCAGCTGATCTGCGGTTTGATACTGAACAAGAGGCATCCGAGTATATACTTGGGTTTGGCAATCAGATTAAGATCCTTCATCCACAATCACTTGTTAAAAGGGTGAGGGAGTCGGCAGAGGCTGTGATTAGATTTTATAGTTGATTTTATAAGTTGAATGTGTATGATTCCACTTTCGCTGATCAATCATTTAGTTTCTCGTTTGAAGGTCATCCAACATGCATGGGCACTAGGTCGATTATATAGTTCCCCTTTCGATTCATTAGTTAGATCATCTAGTTCCCTTTTGATCATCATCTAATACGTACGGGCATTAAGTTATAATTCTATAGTTCTACCAATCTACTTCTTGTATATCAATCTCTGTTTGCTCTAAGCTAAATAGAAAAGGAGGCTACACACAAAGCAGCCTCCTCTAAAACTTATTTTCCGCTCCCTCCCGGTTTCAAAATAAGTTTTTCTCCCGCAGGAGCTTTCAATGTTGTTTGGTGATAGGTTCCATCTGCCCAAGCCTCTAATTGATCATGGTACCATGGGCTTTTTACGTTGCCTGATTGCCCAGGACCGACAAGGTGGTAGGCATCATCAGGGTTGGTCATGTCCATTACGAATCGCCAAGATCCGCCATGATTAACAAGACCAGTTTCTTCGAATGCTGCCGCTTTAACAGTGACGCTGCTTCCACCTACTGGGATACCGCCTTTGCGATTAAATAAATAGTTTAATGGTGATACACTGGAAAGTGGATGATTAAAACGTACCTGGTGGAAATCTCCCCAAGCCCACTTATCCATGTCCTTGCCTTCTGCCTCTTCAATTTGTGCAAGGGTTAGATCTAAAGATTGAATCAGAACCTCTTCCAAACCGCCTTTTTCTTCTATCCATGGCCCTGGTTTACCGTCTAATGCTCGTTGCAATAATTGATCAATTGCCGCTTTTCTTCCACTGAATAGCTCGAGTGTTTCTTCTGAAAAACTGTCAGCGAGTAACACATCGCCAATTTTCGTCATCCATATATTAAAAATATACGGGGCTGCTTCCTCTTTTCGATCATAGAAGTCCCATTCTGATAGAAGATCAAGGGCCTTTCTTTGTTGCTCTTGATCCACGCCCTTTAATAATCCAACAAATTGCGGGACAAACTCCTCAGCTTGCAGATTTTTTTCGTCCATTTGCAATTCCATCATATCTTCAGCTGTCAGCTTGTTATTTGCTTTTAGCACTTCTTGAATTCGCATTTGCCTGTACGGCTGTGCCCAATTATGACTAATATGATATGGATAGTCATCACTGATAATTTTATTATTCGCTGTAGAAATAAATCCTTCTTTTGGATTCACTGTCTTTGGAAGTTCATCATATGGAATATAATCGACCCATTCATACTCATCTGTCCAGCCTGGTACCGGAAGCAGCCCATCTCCTGTTTTACGGATAGGGATTTTTCCATTCGCTTTGTAAGCAATGGTTCCATCTTGATCGGCTACTACAAAGTTTTGCGCAGGTGATTCAAATTGCAATAAAGCTTCCTCAAACTCATCCCAATTTTTTGCTTTATTCATGTTTAATATGGCTTCTAGCTCTGCTGATGGCATCAGTGCTGTCCATTGTAATGAAAGTACTGTATCACTGCCTGCATCTGCTGCAAAATCTGAGATCACTGGACCATGGCGGGTCACGGTAACCTCATAATCCAATGTATCTTTATCTTTAATTTTGATAGGCTCAGGAATGACCTCAGCATCCTCCCATTCATCATTGTATAAAAATTGATTCGCCTGTTCCGGATTTCTTTTTTCAATATATAAATCCTGTACGTCAGGACCTGTGTTTGTTACACCCCATGCAACGTTTTCGTTATGTCCTAATATAATCCCTGGAATCCCTGCAAAAATAACACCGCTCACATTTAGGTCTGGTGTTTCAAGATGCATTTGGTACCAAATGGACGGAGTTGCGAGCCCAAGATGCGGATCGTCTGCCAATAAAGGTTTCCCGCTTGCCGTTTTTTCTCCACTAACGACCCAGTTATTGCTGCCATTAAATTCATGAGGAATCACTGCGCCAGCAAAGGCCTTGCTTAAATCTAAATCACTTTTACTGATGATATACGGAGCATCCTCAGGGTACTCTGGAAATAAATCATAGGCCTTTTCTTCAGGGAATTCCTGCAGCAAGTATTGCCTAAACGCCTGATTCTGCCAATGACCACCCAGATCAAAGGCCATATACTTTCCAATCGTCAAGGAATCGACCGGCGTCCAGTCCTCTGGTTCATAACCAAGAATCGTAAATTCTACCGGCCACTTCCCATTATCGCGAAGCTCTTCAATATAAAGATTAACCCCTTCAGCAAACGCTTTCAAGGCATCCATCCCTAAATCGGAGTAGCTATCTGCAGATGCCTCCGCCGCCCGACGAAGCCCTAATGTACGAAAGTATTTATCTGTATCCAATGCGGATTCACCAATGACTTCACTTAATTGACCTGAAGCCTGTCTGCGGCTGAGATCCATTTGGAACAATCGATCCTGAGCCTGTGTGTATCCTTGAGCCACATACAAATCATGTTCATTTTCTGCCTGAACATGCGGAACACCAGATTCATCGCGAACCACTGTCACTGATTCACTTAAGGCAGATAAAGACACTTCCCCATCGAGAGCAGGCAAGGATCTATTCAAATAATAGTTTGCTGCCATCAATACAATTAATAAAAGCGCTACAATTGATGCAACTGCCCATAAAGAAATTTTCTTCCACTTTGCTGTCTGTTTTCTCTTTGCCACAACTGTCTCCACACTTATGCCCCCTAATTTTGTTGTATAAGATAAATAAATTCGAGACAGTAGTGCTTATCCCCTATCGGAAACATAAAAATATTCTGCATCTTTATTCTAGATAGATGTATTTTCATCTATTATTAATGTAATGCTTATTACAACCATTCAAGAGAAAAGCAGTAAAGAAAAAATCGGCAGAGTAATGAGCCTTGTGAGTGCCTTTTCAAATGGGCTCGTGCCGCTTTCCTATGCTTTTGTCTCCTTTGCTATTGTTATGAGTCTATCGATATCAAATATTATGGTTTTATGCGGAAGCCTCATTTTATTGATCTCCATTCTATTTATAGCAAAGGCAAAAGTAATTTTAACTACGAATTAACAATCAGGGTGCCTAATCGCGCCCTCACTTCCATTCATTTAACCGCCCTTGTCGCAACATAACAAGGCATATATTTAGTTAGTCAACCTTATGATGATGATCCTCATACAGCTCCTGCAGTTGAAAACCGGCCTTCAACTGGCCGCCAATTTGTGTTTCAAGCGAATGACTGAGCTGAATGCCGCCCGTTTGAACAAGCTCTTCCTCTGATTGATCTGTGTGCCCTTTAAAAGGCAGTTTATTTACGATTGTCAGTCTGTTTTCACCTTCTCCAAACAAATACAATGCTGGATTGGTGAACCCAGCCAGCAGACCCCCGCCCTTTTTCAAAATACGATGGCATTCCTTCCACACATGCTCAACATCTTCAACATAGCCATTCGATACAGGATGGAAAATCATATCGAATGACTCGTCCTCGAAAGGAAGCCTCTTACTCATATCCCCTTTGATGATTTCAATGGCAGATCCTTCTCTCTCCACTACCATTTTTTCAAGCTCGAGCTGTTGATTCGAATAATCAAATACGGTCACATCCGCCTGTTGTGCAGCAAATACAGGACATTGTTGCCCACCGCCGCTTGCCAGTCCGAGCACCTTAGTCCCATCTAGTGGAATAAACCAGTTTTGCGGCACCGGCTTGTATGGAGTCAAATACATATCGAACTGTCCGTCCAACCCTTTCACAAAATCCTGATGGCTTATAGGCAGCGACCATTCTCCACCCTCAAAAAGCCCATGAATCCCACATCTTAGAATTGATGTCAGCATAATTTTTCATTTATTCTCTCCATTCGCTTGCAAGCATTCCATAAACAATTAAATCCACATAATGATCATACAGCCATTCCGCCTGCCTGATGCAGCCTTCCTCTTTAAATCCTAATTTTTCAGGGATGCTTCTGCTTTTCATATTCTCCACAGCTACTCTGATTTCTACTTTATTTAAGTCCAATTGTTGAAAAGCATAATCGGTCAATGCGCGTGCTACCTTAGTCATGATGCCATTCCCCTGATAGCTTTCCCCGAGCCAATAACCAATATAGGCTGTTTTATTCGAGTGATTGATTTCATTAAAACCGGCAATCCCAACTACTTTCTCCTGAGAGACAATGACTGCTGTCAAGCTTTTCTCGTCTTTCTCCCTTCCCAAACAGCCTTCTACAAATGCCTCTGAATCCGCAAGTGTTTTTGTTCCGTCCACCCACCCGAGCCAATCTCTCAAGTATGTTCTAGATTCATCAATAATCTGAAATATTATTTCAGCGTCTTTTTGCTCAATCGTTCTTAGACTAATCTCTTCATTTACTGTATGCCTCATCATGCTAAACCCCTTTTCATTGAAAATAAGAGCAATTATAGCATGATTAAATCATCCTTTCTCAAAATTTCGTTAATTCCCAAAACAGTTTTCACAAATAAATTGACCTTCATTATTTAAATACGCCTTTATTTCCGTGAACCCTTTTCGCTTAGGATAACGCATTTTGATATAGACCCATTCATCTTCCTTTATCTCTCTTTTACACACTGTACATTTTGGTTTCAATGAGAACAAATTTAAGTACCTCCACTACCGCTTTTTTTTCGATTTTCCGCTATACAAGTTTCACAGTCACTTTATCTTTTTCAGAAACTGATTATCAATAATTCACAGCGAATATAGAAACGAATCTGCTGAAAATCCTGCTGTATCGATTAGTGACCGGTATACACCTGGTCAGAAGGCAATTCTGATGTAAGAATAAGAGGTATTCAATACACCTCCTTCTTGATGATAAGATATACGAATAATTTGGAAGAAAGTTTCAGTAATCCAAAATGCAGTGAGTGGAAGTTATTTTCCTTTTATCAGGATTGCTCATTAAAAAAGAAGCTTGTTAAGAAAATATGTCTTTTCTCAACAAGCCTCTTTCTCAAATCCTACTTTTTCGTTTTATGTTGGGTGGATGAAATACTCATCGACCCGGTTTCACGATTAGTTGTTCCCTGTCCTTTTACCTCTGGAGAACTTAGACCAGCCTTTGAAGCATCTTTTTTACGTTTTCCCATTTTGACACCTCCCCCAATTAATCTCTCTAGATGCTTGAGATTTTATTCTTGTGAACAATGATTGAATACAAGAATAAATTACATATTATTAGTATAGAGATGGGGATATAATGGCAAAAGGAATCGGTGTTTGTCAATATAGTTGTCGCATTTAGTTACTTTAGTGTTTTAAAAACTTCATCAAACCCCGAGTTCAGTCAAAGCTACTTTCTTTTTTGTTCTCTGAACGGGACTACAATAGAAGTTGCGGATATTTGCGGATATCGTCACACATATGATGGAGTTGTAAGATTATTCAAACGTCTATTTTGAACCTTTGTTTAACTTTCTTCAGCCTTCTTCGTACATAGACATCTAGTTTAACTTTATTCACAACGCCTAGCACCGACATATATGAAATTCTTCGTTTTTTTACACCTATTTCTCTTACACAAAGAAAAACACCTCCAAGTGGCCATCAGGTATTTTTCTACCCAATTTTTACTTGAAGGTGCCAGCTTAACTTTTCATCTATTCATTAAAATAGCCAGTGACTGATTGAATAAATCCCGATTCTGCCTTAATTAGAGCATTAACAGTTCCAGTAATTTTTACTATAATAGATTCTGGATCATTTTTAAATATTTCAATATTCCCTTTGTAATCAGATGAACCCGAATTCAATGTAATTTCTTTTACTGCTGATAAATCCACTCTTACACAAACTGTATTATTTCCTAAGTCCTCCCACTTTTCAGGTGGCCTCTCAGCATACCTTGGCATATCAAATCTAATAGCAACTATCCTTCCCTCGTCATGAATATTAATTTCTGAGATACGGACATCTTCCAATTCGGGAAGCTTATTATATAAATTAACTAAAAAATTATTTCTCTCCAAAGCTTCATACCACATTTCCTCATATCACCCAATACAATCAACGCTTAATCTATCCACCCGAATTTGTACGTTTTGATTATGAAGATATCCATAGTCGAAAAGAAATTCACTATCTACCTCAAATAATATGCCTGCGTCTATATTACCAGTATCAATATTCAAGGTACCTCTAATTAAATACGAAAAATTATCTCCTATCTGTTCAATACCTTTTTCATCTGAATCAATCTTAGAAATTACGAAATCATCAAGTATAGCCAATTCCATTTCAACTAGGTACTGTCCTCCTTGAATTATCTCAAAAGGACGGTTATTGATAAAAGCAACTAATCTTTGTCCATTAATTTCAAGTACAGCTTCTTCTTCAATTAAAGGACTTAATTCTATTAATTTTGCAGTATATTGCATGAAAAGCTACCTCCTTATTCCATAGGGTTAATTGTCTTATCCCGTTTATTGTTATTTAGCAATTTCCATAAATCCTCACCGCGTTTGACATGATACGTTGTAACATCACCATTGGCATTTGTTCCTACAAACTCAAATTTTGCTTCCCCCTTACGAGAGTTACCCATAAACTTCACGTAACCTGTTCGAGTTTCACCTTTATATTGATATCCTACTTTTGTGCAATTGCTCATCACATCCCTAGCACCTTGCATATATTCACCTGCATTATTATAAGCACCATGGAATTCATTGTTTTTCACTGCATGTTTTTCGTAATGAGACTCTAGTAAATCTCTAGAAGCAAAATTCTTATTAGCAAAGTTACCCGTACCCTATGTTGTAATCTTAAAGCTGCTAATAAAAAAACAACCGTTTTGAAACCCTATAAAACTTCTTCCTTCTCTGGTATTATCGGTAATTTGTAGGCTGTTTTGTACTTCATCAACCCGTATACAATATTCACCAGCCTTCTCATAATGCAAACTAATGCTTGCCCCTTCGTCTTCCCTTCTTCAAGTTTGTGAAGGTAGTACGCATGGAACACTGGATTACGTGGTAGTTTACTCCCTTTGCTACTTGCACTTGTTGGACTGCTAGGTTGTAAAATATAGCGTGCAGCGCCCGATTTCCGCGTTTGCTTTTATGCATCTTTCCTTTTCCACCAGAGCCAAAGTAAACAGGCGCAATCCCCGCGAATCGTGCTAATTTATTGGCATTCGGGAAACGTCTTACATCGCCAATTTCCGCAATTAAGGCAGAGGCTGTAACGAGTTCAACCCCTGGCATTGTATTTAATTGAAAGTCTAGTAAGCTCATTAACTCTTTTAATTCTCGTTCCACATAGCCCATTTCCTGCTTTTTAAATAAAACATCCCGGACAATGCTTCTCACTAAAAAGTCTCTTGTTTCTTGGTATTCTTTCTTTGTCAGTCCATCTTCTTCCACTAGCTTCACTATTTCAGTCGCTTTTTTCACAGAACATGTGTTGTGACTCAATTCTAATAAAAAAGTGGTCAATTGCTTGATTGTGACATCTTGTAAACTAGATGGCGATGGGTAACGTTCCCAAAACGCTAATGCCGTTTTTCCATCCACCTCGGAGAAAAACTTTTTGTAGCTTGGGTAATGGTGGTTCAATTGAATGTTCAGTTGGTTCTTTAAAGCACCTTGTGCCTTTACTAATGCATTCCTTCTCGATACTAATTGTTGGAAGTCATCTGGTTTCGCGTCTGGCAAATGGTCCAACTTGTTGACCAATATACGTGCGACACATTCCGCATCCCAATTATCGCTTTTTTGTGTCGTCATATGGCTTTTTCGTTCCGCGTAGGAAAGCGCAGGGTTAACTTCTTTTACAAGTTACCCATGGTCTGCTAGAAACTGCGCCAACGATCGCCCATATCCACCAACATCCCCTAATCCGAATGCAAGGGTCACCCCTTTTTCCGTCCGTTTATCCATCTCTAGTAAAAACTTAGAGAAAACAGACGGTTTATTTTCAAACGTAATTTCACCCAGTTTCTCCTGCCAACAATTAATGATTACTGCCACGTGATGTTGCTTATGTAAGTCCACGCCCACATACAAGTGGTTTTGCTTATCGTGCATATACGCATCCTCCTATTCAATGAAATGAAAATGCCGGCAACCTTAGTTCGAGCGTTCACCTTTCGGTGCGCATTGGTACGAAAGCCTATCCATTTTCATTGTTACACAACAACCTATAAGAAAATGAGCACCATTTTTAAGTCATGTTTGAAATAATTGCTTCATGTTTGCCATTTGCTTGTATGTTTCCACTATGTATAAAGCCCTTGATAAAAGCTTTGTCTGTCTAAAATGCGTTTCACTTGTACTTTTGTAAAAGATTTCCCTAGTGTGGTTGTATACCCTTCGTTATTTAATTCCTCTGCCAACTTAGATAAGGACATACGCTTGTATACTTGTTTCAACGCAAACACTCGTTTCACCACTTCTGCTTGTCCATGATGGATAGTAAGTTCCTTTTCCCCCTTCTGTTTCTGATAGCCAAATGTTGTTCGTCCTCCTGCATAACCACCTTCTTTCGCTTTTTTATTTCTTCCTTTTGTTAGCTTAAGGGCTATCTCAAGCCGTTGGTATTGATCTAAAAATTCCATTAAGCCATTGACCAAAAAGTCGTTTGGGTCTTTCTTATGGATACTGTAAGTAGGCTGTTCAATGCTTTTAATCTCACAACCATATTTCTTTAAATCTCGTTGTATGAGCACCTTGACAATATCCGACCGCCATAATCGGCTTGTATTAAGCACTATCACATAATCAATTGGGACAGACGAAAGGTGAGCCAACATTTCCTGTAAGCCCACCCTGTCTATTTCTAATGCTTCTTCATTTAATTTGGCACCGCTAATTCTTTCATCTCTAAAAATATGTACCAAGTTCCATCCTTGTTCTTCGCAGTATGTTTTCATTTCCTCTTCTTGATATTTTAAGCTATATCCATCTTTGGCTTGCCCTTGAGTCGAGACTCGTATATACCCAACAACGTTCAACTTCTCACCCTCCCGTTACATAAATTTTAATTTTTGTAACGCTTAATAACGAATAGCGAGTATTATACGACCGTCTCTAGTAAAAATACAACCCAAAATATAAAAGCCAAGGCAATATAAGAACACTCTTTCACGATACCCTTTGTTTATCGCCACGAGCTTGTACGATCTCGTTAGTCTGTTAGCCTATGCCATGTCATAACTACCCCTGCCAAGAAAAATGTCATCTCAC
The DNA here is from genome assembly GCF_030813235.1 of Cytobacillus purgationiresistens. Taxonomy (GTDB): domain Bacteria; phylum Bacillota; class Bacilli; order Bacillales; family Cytobacillaceae; genus Cytobacillus; species Cytobacillus purgationiresistens. Next base: position 22,180 of record NZ_JAUSUB010000014.1, read on the forward strand.
CCGATTCTCGTTCTTCTCGCCCTATCCAAATAGTAAAACTATAACCCATGAAGGTACAACCTTCATGAGCTTTCTATCTTCAAAAATTCTTTGCTCGTTTTTTCCCACTTGTACGTCTACTTCCCACCATACTCTTTTTATTCACATATTAGATATTTTTAACCATAAACTCTTTTAATCAAAAAAGGGGTGCCCCTAAAAAAGACCTTTGGGACACCCTCATTAAAATATGGTATTACTAGAAAAATACTTTTCTCTTAACACAAACACCTTTTATCTAATTTGTTTACTTATTTCTTCCCAAACTGATTTATCCATTTCCATGTATATTCCAGTTTCTTCAATTTTACTAAAAATATCTTTATGAACGGATATATCCTCTTGTTCAATCACACTACATATTGTTTCTAAAGCTATTCCCCACTCTTCGTGTTCTATAAACTCTAGTATATCCTTTTCATCTTTCAAAGGAAAATTGGTAATATTTTTTACTATTTCTTTTAAAAGATTATTTAACTCCATAATTTACACATCCTTGAATCAATTATTTAATAGGGAATGCAGTAATTATATCTCTTCCATCTGTAATTACCTTTATGTTAATTCCATCTCTAATTCCTGTTACCTCATATCTTTGTATACCCTTGACGATTCTTCCCTTGTTCCAATTTAGTTTAGGGTCAGTAGCAATATCTGAAACATTGTGCATTACCCTGTCTGCATTCCAGTTTTTAGGGAATAGTGTTTTTTTAGGGTCTCCAGTTCCAGGCCATAAATGACCACCACCTGTTTTATCTCCGTAAAGTATATGCTTTGTCCGTTGTTCACTAGCTATATTTACAAAATCACTTTTTACCGTACCCTATGTTGTAATCTTAAAATCTATAAATAAAATAGTCAGCCATTTATAACATTATTAAACTAAATCTTTCTCTTTTATTTCAGGTAATTCATAAGCTGTTTTATGCTTCATCATTCCATATATAATGTTCACTAGTCTTCTCATAATGCACACCAATGCTTGTCCTTTTGTTTTGCCCTCTTTAAGTTTCTTTTGATAGTATGCATGAAACACTGGGTTTTTTCATTATGATAGTCCCCAAACACTTAGCTCATAAAAATATTCCGTTCGTTCAATACACAAACCAAAATTAAAATCTTCTGCAATTAGGATAAAATCTCCATATCCAACTGAAAACTTTGTTAACTCAATAATTTCATTTAAGTGACTAAATACTTCATTAACATTAACCAACACTGCTTCTATTTCATTTTCTCTAAAAAACAATAGTCTTCCTTGTTTTGGGGTTACTTCGATACTATTAATAGTCTCATTTAACAAATGTATAGATTTTTGAATATGTTCTTTATAGTTATCTCCTTGCAATTGAATCTTATTTTCCCTTGTGTTAAGTAACGAAAACACATTCTTAAAAAATAAATCGTTATCTTCAATATCTAAAAATGGTTCCTCTGTAAGATTCATGAAGTTTATTTCTTTTACCAAATTCTTTCTTCTACTTTTTCTTTTTAACAGCTCCATTTTTGTTTTTCTTTCGTCACTCAAATTAAACACCTTTCTCATGGTCGATCCTTCTTTTTATTATCAACAAAATCTTCCGGGGAATGTCTAGGATACTGATTATATCTTCCTTTTTCCAATGGGTTCCCTTCAAATCGTCAGCACCATGAAAGTGAGGACCTCTCCCGAATTTATCCTCTCTGTGCTCTATGATATATTTTTTCTTACCATCTACATCAAATTCATATACTCTTCTATTTTCAGTTGTTCCATCATAAACATCGACAGGTTTCTTGTGCTGAGTAGAGTTAGGTATTCCCGCCCTTCTCTTTGCATCCCTAAATGCTCCATTTTTTGTTAATACCTTATCAATTTCATCCGTACCCTATGTTGTAATCTTAAAAGCTATAAATAAAATAGTCAGCCATTTATAACATTATTAAACTAAATCTTTCTCTTTTATTTCAGGTAATTCATAGGCTGTTTTATGCTTCATCATGCCATAGATAATGTTTACAAGCCTTCTCATAATGCAAACCAATGCTTGTCCTTTTGTTTTACCTTCTTTAAGCTTTCGTTGGTAATAAGCATGAAATACTGGGTTTCTTGGCAGTTTACTTCCTTTTGCTACTTGCACTTGCTGTACGGCTAAGTTATAAAATAAGGCGTGCAGCGTCCTATTTCCCTGTTTGCTTTTTTGTTCCTTACCTTTCCCACCAGAGCCAAAGTAAACAGGCGCAATCCCCGCAAATCGTGCTAATTTGTTGGCATTTGGAAAGCTTCTTACGTCACCTATCTCTGCAATTAAAGCGGAAGCTGTTACGAGGTCAATGCCTGGCATGGAGTCCAGTTGAAAATCTAGTAAGCTCATTAACTCTTTTAATTCTCTTTCCACATAGCTCATTTCCTGCTTTTTAAAAGAAATGTCTCGGAAAATGCTTCTCACTAGGAAGTCACGTGTTTCTTGGTGTTCTTTCTTTGTTAGCCCGTCTGTTTTCACTAGCTCTAGTATCTCATTCGCTTTTTTCACTGAACACGGCATTCTTCATTTAAGGCATTTGCTAACCTGGATAAAGACCATTTCTTATGTAGTTCCTTAAGCTCAAACACCCGTTTAACTGCTTCTGCCTGACTATCATGTATCATTAGTTCTTTTTCACCTTTTTGTTTCATGTAGCCAAATGTTGCCCTTCCTCCTGCATAACCACCTTCCTTCGCTTTTTTATTTCTTCCTTTTGTTAGCTTCAGTGCTATTTCAAGTCGTTGATATTGGTCTAATAACTCCATTAAGCCATTCACCAGAAAGTCGTTCGGGTCTTTCTTATGGATACTATAGAATGGTAGTTCAATACTTTTAATATCACAGCCATATTTCTTCAACTCTCGATGTATCAGCACTTTCACAACATCTGACCGCCATAATCGACTTGTATTGAGCACGACCACATAATCTATTTGGACAGACGAAAGGTGAGCCAACATTTCTTGTAAGCCCACCCTGTCTATTTCTAATGCTTCTTCATTCAGTTTTGCTCCACTAATTCCTTCATCTCTAAAAATATGTAACAAGTTCCAGCCTTGTTCTTTACAATATGCTTTAATTTCAGCTTCCTGATATTTCAAACTGTATCCATCTTTCGCTTGCCCTTGTGTTGAAACTCGTATATACCCAAGAACGTTCAACTTTTCACCCTCCCGTTACATAAATTTTAATTGTTGTAACGCTTTTTAAACGAATAGCGAGTATTATACGACCGTCTCTAGTAAAAATACAACCACAATTTAAAAGTCGATGCCATGTAAAACACTCTTTCACTTTTCCCATTGTTTATCGCCACGAGCTTGTTTAACTATTTAAATATTTTATTGTGCTCTTTATGCGAACCTCTGTTATATAATTCCAATTAGCTGTTACTATCTCTTTCTTCTATGAATTCTAAAAACGAATCTTGTAGTTCTCCTTCTGTATCAATAGAATCCAGCAGTAGTTTTGGTTCTAACGAACAACCTTTTAAAGTTGAGCTTCCATCAATTATTCCTAGCATGTTTGAAATGGTATCAATCATGGTTTGTTCAATTATCGTCATTAAAATATCTTTATTTTCATCAGATAAACTATTGTAAAAACCAGCTTCTTTCCAATAATTATCTGTTTTAGGAGTAACATTCGTTGTCTCATACAAATTTTTGTATAGTTGAAGGTTCTCTTTAACTACAGACTCATAAAGTGACTTAACAAAAATTTCATTCATATTATTTCCTCATTTCTGGATACATTTTTTTATTTAACTCAATTAGTTCTTTTAATTTTGAATTCGGTATGTCATCATTGACTCTTCTAAGTTCCCTAATATCTCTTGCCAATAACTGTCTAGGATTATCTATTCCTTATGTACTTCTTGAAACTATTCCATTAGGCCCTTTTGGTGTGACCCACCTTTGGAACATTTATTGCAGGTGCAGTATTTAAATCATAATTATCTACAAATTTCTTTATTGCTGCCTTCTGTCCTGCGTGATGTGCATCAAGTCCCTCTACTCCTTTAATATCTTTATGAGCTCCAACTTGATATTTACCCGTACCCTATGTTATAATCTTAAAATCTATAAATAAAAAAAGTCAGCCATTTATCACCTTATTAAACTACTTCTTACTCTTTTATATCAGGTAGTTCATAGGCTGTTTTATGCTTCATCATCCCATATACAATATTCAAAAGTCTTCTCTTAATACATGCCAATGCCTGACCTTTTGTTTTGCCTTCTTTTAGTTTCTTTTTGTAATATGCATAGAATTCTGGATTCCGTGACCGTTTACTTCCTTTTGCTACTTGCACTTGCTGAACTGCCAAATTATAAAATAAACCATGTAGCGCCCTATTTCCCTGTTTGCTTTTTTGTTCCTTGCCTTTCCCACCAGAACCAAAGTAAACAGGCGCAATACCCGCAAATCTTGCTAATTTACCAGCATTTAGAAAACGACGTATATCACCTATCTCTGCAATTAATGCAGAGGCTGTAACAAGTTCAATACCTGAGATTGTACCTAATTGAAAGTCTAGTAAACTCATTAACTCTTTTAATTCTTTTTCTACATAGCTTATTTCCTGCTTTTTAAACAAAATGTCTCTGACAATACTTCTAACTAAAAAATCCCGTGTTTCTTGATGTTCTTTCGTTGTGCATCCATCTTCTTTCACCAACTTAACTATCTTATTTTCTTTTTTCATCGAACAGGTATTGTTACTAGCTTTTAATAAAAAATTGGTCAAGTTCTTTGTACTTACACCATCTAAACATGGAGGTGAAGGATATCGCTCCCACAATGCCAATGCTGTTTTCCCGTCCACCTCTGAAAAAAACTTTTTGTAGCTTTCATCCTCTTGATATTTCAAGCTGTATCCATCTCTAGCTTGCCCTTGAGTCGAGACTCGTATATACCCAACAACGTTCAACTTTTTAACCCTCCCGTTACAAAAATTAAAATTTATGTAACGCTTTTTAAACGAATAGCGAGTATTATACGACCGTCTCTAGTAAAAATACAACCTAATATTTTATGAGCAAACACAGAGTACGAACACCTTTTTACTTTACCCATTGTTTATCGCCACGAGCTTTGTCAATCTCGTTAGTTTTTTAGCCATTCCATACAATAACTATCCCTGCCATGTAAAATGTCATCTCGCCTAATTATCGGACTTGTCACATTATCCTAGTATTAAAACCAAACTCCATGATGGTACTACCTTCATGAGCTTTCGATTCTCAAACAAATCATTTTTTTTGTCTCACTCAAATATCAGCTGAATTAATATAAAATAAATTTTAAAAAACCTTGAAAGGCATATAGCCAATCAAGGTCTTTTGCAAGGTAGTCTTTAAACATAATTTTACGTATTCAACTCTACCTCATCCCATGCTTTATCTCCCACTATCCATTCAAAAGCATGATGTCTCCATTGTGCAATAAATTTCATACGATTCATCTCTTCTGAATTTAAATCATTAAAAGCTTTATTATTTACAATAAAATCATCCTGATCATTCTTAAATGCTTGCATGCTATCTATAACCTGCATATATTGTCTCCCAAAAGTAGATACTATTGTCTCCTTTGCAGGCTTTAGGTTAAAAATTGAATTATTTGCTTCTCTTGTTCTCCAATGCCAAAGCATAGATATTTCATTTTGTAGGACTATATCATCAAACACCCTTAAACGACATTTAGTTAAAAGTTTTTCTAATGAATGCGTCCCACCTATCTCTAACAAAGGATGAAAATCCTCCGAAACTAATCTATCATATTCAGATAGTTTATCTACAAGTCCCAGTGACCATAAACAAGGTTCAATTGATTCATATTGAATTTGTTTTGAGAGAATTTCATCTTTATTTCCTTTACCTACTTCTTGCTCAAATAACAATTTTTCATCCAAAGTCAGTGAGGTATTGTAACCTTTATCTTGCAACCATTTATATATAGCTTTCCTCTGCTCGTCTCTTTGTTTTAAGGTGTATACTCTTCCTCCAATTGTCGTTCTTTCTAAGGCACATCTGTCGGAGAGACACAATAATATAATAGCTCTAGTTGCAATTTCTTTAGCATTTTTCATTTTAATTCCTCATCTTCCTTTCTATTTAAATAATCCAAATCCACCTTGACCATTAGGACCAGGATGTAAAATATCTTGCAATAATGGGCTTTGGTGTTGATTTTTAGGAACTAGTCTAACTACACCTGGTGTGTCCGCTGAATGATGCCAAGCCCAATCCTTAGATGGATTCTTCAATGCACTCTTACCACTCTTCATATGTCCCATTACATCATAATCAAAGAAATCGTCTACTGCATTCTTAAATTGAGCGTCATTAGCCATTTGATTATAAAATTCTTTATTAGCTGCATTTCGATGGGCACTTCTTGATGCACCATTACCTATATTTGCCTCATATAAAGTGCTGTATTGTTTCCCATTTCCTATAGAGTTACCCGTACCCTTACCACCATCATCCGCATCGTCCATAATCTGTTTATTTGATGAAGATGGATTACCTGCACTTGATGAACCACCCTTAGGCGAGCCTTTTGATGCCTGGACAATCTTTGCTTTTTCCATCCTGGTAACGACGGTTCGCTTCGGTTTTGGCGCCACCTTTGTTTTCGCCTTTGGTGCGGACTTCACCGATGCCGTCGCTTTCACCTTAGGTGACGTTCGGATCGGTTTGGCTGCCACGGTTTTTGGTTTTTTATTGACTTTGGCGACTACTTTTTTGGCTGGTGCTCTGACTACCTTCGTTGTTTTCTTAACTGCCTTACTTGCTTTATAAGCTTTGGACGTCCCTTTGACTGCCGCTTTGATGGCTTTGGATGCAATGCCTCCGCCCGGGATGAAGTTTTAAGGAACGGATGTCGTCGCCTACGGCAAAGTTGTAGGTTGCCTTGGCGGCTTTTTTGACGCCCTTGCTGAGCTTTTTCAGCCATTTTGGTGCGTAGCCTTCCGGATCGATGTTGTTGACTGGGGCGGATTCCGCGTATAGGTAGCGGTTGAATGAGATTGGGTTGTCGTCTTCCCCTTCGTATTCATCTGCCACTAGGAATCGGCCGATTTTCGCATCGTATTCGCGCCAGCCCATGAAGTAGTGCTTGGTGTCTTCATCATATTGGACGCCGAATTTTCCTACGTAGCGGAAAGGATTGGCTTTGACCACTTCTTTGCCGATGTCGGTTAATCCTTCTGATTTAAGGATATTTCCCCATTCATCGTAGGTGTATTTGGCAATGACGTTCTGATGCTCGTCCGTGATGGCGACAATATCTCCGCGTTGATTATAAACATAGTCATAGCTTTTGTGTTTATATTCAAAGCTTAGGAGCTGGCCGCTTGAATCTATAATGGAAGCTCATTGCGTTAAGATCAATTAGGTTTAGATAGTGGTCTATAACAACTCTTCAGCACAAGAAAAAAACGTTGAAAGGCGTTTAGTACAATCAAGGTTTTAAAAATTACAAGTATATATCATACAAAATAAGATTCTGAGAACTTATCTCACCAAATGATCCTTTCACGTTACCCATTTTTATCATTACAAACTTTGTCATTTTGGTTACTATGTAATGTCATAACCACCCCTGCCATGTAAAATGTCACCTCGTCTAATTATCGTACTTTTCACAATATGCAAACATTAAAACATTTACTCCATGATCGTACTACCTTCATAAGCTCTCGATTCTGAAAAAAATCATCTTCGTTTTGTCTCATTAAAAACCACATGTATCTACTTATTCACTTGCCTTATATACCTGTTTGTTACCACCTTTAGCATTTACGAGCTTTGTCATTCTCGTTTTCAAATATAAATTGAGTAGTAGGGTAATCGTTTATTATCTTAAACACTGGTAACTAATCTCGTAAACCTACTTACTATTTAAAACTGTAAAAGAAATAAAAAACCTTGAAAGGCAATCGCCAATCAAGGTTTATCCATTATTATTTAATAGTATATTTGTCTATCCAATCCTTAATATCTTGTTCTACATGTAAATATTCATCTGGATTAGCTTTTAAGTCCACCCCCGAAACAATTTGAAGGAGCTCCCAAATAATATCATCTGTTATATTTGGTTCATCCTGCATTACATATTCTGAAGCCCAATCCGCAACTTCTTCTCTAGATATTGTTCCTTGTAAAATAAGTTTTAATTTACTAATTATCTCTTCTCTAGTTGGTTGTCTCATTTTCTCACCACTTTCCGATATAATCTCCACTATTATCAAATCTGTAATGAACCTTTGTTCCACCAGTAAATTTAACATCAGGTCTCACTTGTCTAATCGTACCATTATGGTCTACAGTTTCATGCCATGTTCTCTTTAGGCCTGTTGACGGGTTCCATTCTCTTACTACTCGCCGTCCTGCCATTTCCCCAGCTTTTGAAGCTGGAGTTATCTCACCTAATGTTGGGTCAATGCTTAAGGATACAGGGATTCAGCACATAGTGCAGCTCAATTTGATAAATTAAAAACACATTATCAGCAGGCAGAAAAGTATGGTAAGGCAGGAGTAAGAGAACTGTCGGATGGAAGAATAAGATACTACATCTTTTGGCCATTGCAGTTTGCCGTTATCCAAACGTTTATAAAGCATGGCGAAGCCATCACCATCAAAATACAAACATTTATAACGGTCTTTACTCCATCCAGAAAACAAAAAAATGGAGTCGCCATACGGATCCAGTTGAAAAGAATCCTGAATTAGTGTGGCAAGGCAATCGATGCCTTTTCGCATATCGGTCTTCCCACAAATGATGTAGATATTTTCCACACTAGTATAATCGTATTTCACAGATGCTTCATCTCCCTCATAACGGTTTGGATAATGCGCTCATCTACGCCGCCAAAGAAGGATATTTCAGCGTTAGCCGTTTTGATCGTACAAATGCTAGCTAAGGATTCTTTAGAAGAAGAGGATGGTAAAGATTTTTTGTTTTCGGCATGTAATGTAACGGGGACGATGGTTAATTTTTGATGTGGCATAGAAATACACCTCCTTTGATTGATTTAAGTATCATACCAAGAGGTGCTACGTGTTTAATATGCGTTGTTTGATTGGGGGCTTACGTACAATCCCTAACTCTAACTCTTACATAAAAGGCTATTTATTCAGCACTACACTAAAAATGGACGGCTAACATCGAATTAGCCGTCCAATAAATTTTATATAGCTGGATTTGCTTCCATTAATAAATTATCAGGTAAATTTAATTCATCATCTTCTTTCAAAACTCTTGCAGTAGGATTTTCACATTCTATAAATGAAAATGTATAGTGCTCTGTACTATTTGCACTTTTAGCTGTAAACAATATTTCATAATTCCCTTCAGGTATATCAATTGCAACTGTTTCCATTACTGAACCTATCTCTATGCCACCCTTTTCAACTTTGAAAGGAACAACAATCGCTCTTATTGTATCATCAATTTCTATTTTTTTAGTCAACTTCACAATAATCTTACAATCACCATCACTAGATAGCGTCCCAAAGGAAACTGAACCATCTCTCCACGAAAACCCTTGATTTACATGAGTTTCATTCCAATCATTAAAAGGATTATCAAGTCCATACTGAAACAATGCAATCTGTGAATAATATATTTCAGTCACAAAAGAAAACTCACTCATTATATAATCCCTCCATTATCTAAGCCTTACTCTTGTTCCATCTGGATAATTTCTTAACTTATTCCCTAAATAAGCACCTGCACCTCGGTTATCAGATGGACTAACAGGTCTTACACTTGCGCCCATACCACCCTCTTTAAACATTGCTGGTGGGTATTCATCTAAATCCTTCCCTGGAACTTAATCAAGACCGCTTAAGCTATCTTTTCTTCGTAATTTTGCACCTGAACGGTCAATGGTTAATATATCTGGATGATCTGCTTTTCTACCGCTCCGTCCGCTTGGACGAGGGAGAGTATCTGTTCAGCTTTCTTAGTCGAACATGTATTGTTACTTACTTTTAACAGAAATGTGCGTAAATCTTCTACCGTTTCCCCCACCAAATCAGAAGGAGAGGCATACCTTTCCCAAAACGCTAAAGCCGTTTTGCCATCGACTTCTGAAAAGAACTCCTTATAGCTTGGATAATGATAATGTAATTGCAAGTGTAGTTGATTTTTCACTGCTGTTTGAGTTTTTACTATGCACTTCTTCTGCCCACAAGTTGAGCGATAACCCAATGAATATCGGATGTTGTAGCGTCAGGTAAATACGATAGCTTACGACTTAATACGTCCGCCACACATTGAGCGTCCCAACTATCATGCCATAGCCACCCACATCTTCTAATCCAAATACAGGAGTCAATCCTTCTTGTAAAAAGCTATTTACATAGTCTACTAGCAAAGGAAACGCTATTGGTTTATATAAAATGTTCATCTCTCCTAATTTTTCCGACCAACAATTCACGATGACCGCTGTATGTTGAAACTTATGTAAATCTAACCCTACGTAAATATACTTGTCTTTTTTCATCAAGAAAATCTCACTCCTATATTCGTTTGAACGGATAATACAAGACAGAGAATGTCGGCAACCTTAGGTTGAGCATTAGTCCTAACCGACTTGCAAGGATACGAAAGCCTATCCATTCTCTATCTATTAACCGTTATAAAATGGCTTGATGTTTGCCATGTGCTGTTTCTCTCCATAGCGGTATGAACCACTATAAAACGCTTTTCTATCTAAAATCCGTTTAATCTGGACTTTGGTAAACAACTTTCCTTGTTTCGTTTGATGTCCTTCTTTATTCAATTGTTCGGCTATCTTGGTCAAAGACCATAAAGAATACTGTTCCTTCAAGTCAAACACTCGCTGTACGGTCAAGGCAGGGAAAGCGAAGGTATGGCTTTGAAGAATAGAAATGGTGGTAACTGATGATTTTATGATTAATTTCATGAGGTAGAATACATTAAATAGGGCATACGTTTTAAAGGTGTTGTACGTACTTTTTTTTTGGTAAAACATCATATAGGGCTTACAAGGGTTATATCTCTCCTCTAAGTAAAAAGCTATCTATTCGACACTCCGTCACTAATAAAAAACCCTCAAAAGAGAAATATAAAATCTCTTCTGAGGGTTAATACAATTTTACTTTAATCCTATTCTTACTTTACCATCATGAAATATCTCAATAACATATCCTGAGGATGGTGAAAATATCCATGTATCAAAACTTACAGCAGTAACATCATCTATAACTTCAAATACCTTATCTAAATCAGATTGAATTATAGGTAATGTCCCTTCGTCCCAAATTACATATATAGCATTATTGTAATCATCAATGTTTTTGTTTAAAAAGGAAACTATCTCATCAACTGTATTCACTTCAGCATAAAAAACCACATTCTCCCATTCTATACGCCCCCACTCAGTAAATGGATAAGAACTCTCAAAATTGCTTAGTACTTGCTCTTTCTTACTATCAGATAAGATGTGTACATTCTCACCAAGAGCTTCAATACACTCATCAAGCAAACTCATTCAAACTCCCCTTATCTATTCAAATGTTTTAATAAAGATTTAAAGGTGCTTTCGTTACCCTCAAATGGAACAACTATTTTTCGAGCATTAGCCCCTTTACCATTACGAAAATCTTCAATGTTTATATGTGTTCCCTTATTAGGGTCATAATCTAATCGCCATCTTACTTTTCCGTCAGCAGACTGCCTACCAACTACTTTACCATATCCAGCACTTGACTTAAGAGTTCCTGTATATGGCTTTGAATTTGGTCCTAAATCCCCAACTAGGTCTAACGCTTTATTTCTAGCCTGTTCATATGTCTTGACTTTATCTAATACTTGTTCCCCTTTACCTATACCCTATGTTGTAATCTTAAAAGCTGCTAATAAGAAACAACTGTTTTGAAACCCTATAAAACTTCTTCCTTCTCCGGTATTATCGGCAATTCATAGGCTGTTTTGTACTTCATCAATCCGTATATAATATTCACAAGCCTTCTCATAATACAAACTAATGCTTGTCCCTTTGTTTTACCTTCTTCTTGTTTCCTTTGGTAATATTCGTAGAACACTGAATTTCTTGGCAGTTTACTTCCCTTTGCTACTTGCACTTGTTGGACTGCTAGGTTGTAAAATAAAGCGTGTAACGCCCGATTTCCGCGTTTGCTTTTATGCATCTTTCCTTTTCCACCAGAGCCAAAGTATACAGGCGCAATCCCCGCGAATCGTGCTAATTTGTTGGCATTTGGGAAACGCCTAACGTCACCAATCTCCGCAATTAAGGCAGAGGCTGTGACGAGTTCAATCCCTGGCATGGAGTCTAGTTGAAATTCTAGTAAACTCATTAACTCTTTTAATTCTCTTTCCACCTTGCCGATTTCCTGCTTTCCAAATAAAATGTGGCGCACCATGTTTTCTACCAAAAGGTTCTTGTTCCTTGATGTTCTTTTATTGTATTCCCATCCTCTTTTACTAGCTTCAATATTTCATTGGCTTTTTTCACCGAACACGTATTGTTGCTTACTTCTAATAAAAATTTGGTCAATTGCTTTACATTCACACCTTCTAAACAAGACGGTGAAGGATAACGTTCCCAAAACGCCAATGCTGTTTTTCCATCTACCTCTGAAAAAAACTTTTTGTAGCTTGGATAATGGAATGTGCAGTTGGTTCTTTAATGCTACTTGTGCTTTTACTAATGCATTTCTTCTAGTTACTAATTGTTGTATTGACCAAAATAAATCATGTGGTTTAGCGTCTGGCAATTGGTCAAGTTTATTTACCAATATGCGTGCCACACATTCTGCATCCCAGCTATCACTCTTTTGTATGGTCATATGGCTTTTTCGTTCAGCGTATGAAAGAGCTGGGTTTACTTCTTTGACAACCTGTCCATGATCGTTTAAAAACTGTGCTAACGATCGTCAATAGCCACCTACATCTTCTAAACCAAATACTGGTATTAATCCTTCTTCCATCAGTTTATCAATATTCAGTAAAAACGTGGAGAAGGCGGCAGATTTATTTTCAAACTTTAATTCACCTAGTTTCTCTTGCCAACAATTAATAATCACTGCCACATGGTGTTGTTTATGCAAGTCCACTCCAACATACAAGTGTTTCTGTTTTTCATGCATTTTCTCATCCCCTATTCAATTAAATGAAAATGCCGGCAACCTTAGTTCGAGCTTTCACCATCCGGTGCGCATTGGTACGAAAGCCTATCCATTTTCAACCTTACAGAAGAACTTATAAGAAAAAGAGTCCCTTTTATAGGTAACCTTTTAAATTATTGCTTCATGTTCCCCATTTGCTTGTATTTGTCCGTATGTATATATCCCTTGATAAAAATTTTCTCGGTCTAAAATACGTTTCACTTGTACTTTTGTAAATGCTTTACCTTGCGTTGTTTGATAACCTTCATCATTTTATGCTTCTGCCAACCTAGACAGTGACCATTTCTTATGTAGTTGTTTAAGCTCAAATAATCTTTTTACCGCCTTTGCTTGATAGTTATGAATCATTAGTTCCTTTTCACCTTTTTGCTTCTGATAGCCAAAAAGGTTACCCTTCCTCCTGCATACCCACCTTCCTTTGCTTTTTTATTTCTCCCTTTCGTTAGCTTGAGGGCAATTTCAAGCCGTTGGTATTGGTCTAATAACTCCATTAACCCGTTGACCAAAAAGTCGTTGGGGTCTTTCTTGTGGATACTGTAAAATGGTTGTTCAATACTTTTAATATCACAGCCATATTTCTTCAGCTCTCTTTGAATCAGCACTTTCACAATATCTGACCTCCATATTCGACTTGTATTGAGCACCACCACATAATCAATTTGGACAGACGAAAGGTGAGCCAACATCTCCTGTAAGCCCACCCTGTCAATCGTTCTTGTTCAGTTCTTCCAAGCATTATTACATACTCCATGATGGTTGTACCTTCATGAGTTATGAATTTCACTTAAGCATTATTCAATGTCTGCCAAACATACAACTTTTCCTTTTATTGATTCATTCATTTTCTTATGTACAAGTGTATTTCCTTATTTATCACAACGAGCTTTGTCATTCTCGTGTTTAAATTTAAATCGAGTAGTAATTTTGGTAGTTATATTTAAATCTCACTGCAACCAATCTCGAAATTCTCCTAACCATCATAAGTTTTTAATTCTAAAGTCATATTGTTTTTAAACATAAAGTTCTTAAAGTGAAAAAACCTTGAAAGGCATATAGCCAATCAAGGTTTTCCAATTCATTATTCATATAGTTTTCCAACATAAAAAATAGTTGCAATATAATTCCAGTCTATATCTTTAGGGATTGGGAGATTATTATTTTCATAATATCCCTCCATGTCTTCTACCCATGATTTTACTCCTTGCAGAAAGCTCTCGATATCATTATTCTCCCATTCGTCGGGTTTTAGTTTAAAATCTGTTGTTAACGAAGAAATAAATTGTGTAAATTGTTCCTTATTATTTACTTGTTGTAATTCTTTATATAATTCCATGTTTACCTCCTATTTAATAAAAGTACTCGTTCCATCTTCTAGCTTTAATCTTATTGAAGTTCCATTTGTTTTAGTAGTCATTTTCCACATCTGACTATTAACCATCTCTTTTGTAGCCCAATTGACTGGTATTTCTTTAATATCTGCCAATTTAAATGCAGCTAATCTTCGATGGTCTAAAGTCCATACTTTACCTGCATCATCTTTCCAAACATTAATTGTTTTTAAATCTGTTGGTGAAAGAGTCCCTGCTTTTAATGCATCTGCATTTCCTAAGACTGTATAATTACCAGTTTTATTTTTAATAGAATTTGAAAATGAATGTCTTTAGGATTTAGAGTATTACCCGTACCCTATGTTGTAATCTTAAAAGCTAAAAATAAAAAAGTCAGCCAATTATAACCATATTAAACTATTTCATTCTCTTTTATTTCAGGTAGTTTATAAACTGTTTTGTGCTTCATCATCCTATAAACAATGTTCACAAGCCTTCTCATAATGCAAACCAATTCTTGCCCCTTTGTTTTGCCTTCTTTTAGCTTCCGTTGATAGTATACATAAAACACTGGGTTCCTAGGCAACTTACTTCCTTTTGCTACTTGCACTTGTTGGACAGCCAAGTTGTAAAATATAGCGTGCAGCGCCCGATTGCCTTGTTTGCTTTTTTGTTCCTTACCTTTCCCACCAGAGCCAAAGTAAACAGGTGCAATCCCCGCAAATCGTGCTAATTTATTGGCATTTGTAAAACGGCGTACGTCACCTATCTCTGCAATTAAAGCAGAAGCCGTCACAAGGTCAATCCCTGGCTTGGAGTCTAGTTGAAAGTCTAGTAAGCTCATTAACTCTTTTAATTCTCTTTCCACCATCCCAATTTCCTGCTTTCCAAATAAAATATGACGTACAATGCTTTCAACCAAAAAGTTTCTTGTCTCCTGATGTTCTTTTGTTGTACCCCCATCCTCTTTCACTAGCTTCCAAATTTCATTCGCTTTTTTCACCGAACAAGTATTGTTGCTCACATCTAATAAAAAGGTAGTCAACTGTTTTATACTCACACCTTCTAAACAAGATGGAGACGGGTAACGTTCCCAAAATGCCAATGCAGTTTTTCCATCCACCTCTGAGAAAAACTTCTTATAGCTTGAATAATGGTGGTTCAATTGAATGTGCAGTTGGTTCTTCAAAGCACCTTGTGCCTTTACTAATGCATTTCTTCTAGTAACCAATTGTTGTATGGACCAAAATAAATCATTTGGTTTTGCGTCTGGCAATTGGCCGAGTTTGTTCACTAATATACGTGCTACACATTCCGCATCCCAGCTATTCTTTTAAAATGTTATATGATATTTCCTTCGCTGCAATTATGCATCCAAAATTACTTGGATAATCTTCAGGTGTAAATTTAAAAATATAATGTAAATACTCAACCTGAAACTTTTCGCTAATTTCTCTTTCAGCCTCTCCTTCTAGTATATTTAAGATTGTCTCTTTCGTGTCTGTTTTCCACATCATTGGGAGGGATACAAAAAATATATCTTTAAATTTTATTTCAATATCTGGATAACTTAAACTTAATCCACCATGTAAAGACAGTTCGCCGTCAAGATATTGTTTTATTTCAAAATCAAACCATAAACCACTTTTTATAAAATCATTAATTTCTTGGACAACTAGCTTTACTTCTTCTATATCCATCTTTACACCTACTTTAATTGTATATGAGTAGCTTTTGCAGCAGCATCATTACCAGACTTCAAAACACTTGAATGATACCATTTCCCATCACTACCTAAATACTCCCATCCGTATCCTTGATTAGAGCCAGGATTCGTTCCCTGTTGTCTTCTAGCTACTCTATAAATACTCCCTGTTT
Organism: Cytobacillus purgationiresistens; assembly: GCF_030813235.1. Lineage (GTDB taxonomy): Bacteria > Bacillota > Bacilli > Bacillales > Cytobacillaceae > Cytobacillus > Cytobacillus purgationiresistens. The sequence goes on from NZ_JAUSUB010000014.1 coordinate 38,617, forward strand.
TATCATAACGAGGGTCAGCAGGATGTGCCCTTACTTCAAAATTAAAACCATCTTCGGACCACTTTTCTTTAAAGCTGCTTGGAGCCTTATCTAAGTTTTGTCTTTTTAAAGCTGCATTAAGGTAATCGTTTGGGTTATTTGAATTAATTATTTTTGATACATTACCCGTACCCTTACCCGCAAACAAGTGAAGATCCAATTTCATAAAAAGTTGGGTTTAGGTTCAATATTAGAACTATCCACAGAACCACTTGATACAATCTTTTTATCCTTAGTAACATCGCTCTTCTCTACCCGAGTCCAAGTAACGCCCCTAGTCGGCTTCGGTGCCACCTTTGTTTTGCCTTTGGTGCGGACTTCACCGATGCCGCCACTTTCACCTTAGCCCTGCTCTCCACCTTTGGTGACGTTCGAATCGGTTTGGCTGCGACGGTTTTTGGTTTTTTATTGATTTTGGCGACTGCTTTTTTGGCTAGTGCTTTAACTACCTTCGTTGTTTTCTTTACTGCTTTGCTTGCTTTTACCGCTTTGGATGTCCCTTTGACTGCCGCTTTAATCGCTTTGGATGCAATGCCTCCACCCGAGATGAAGTTGGATGCGATGCTGATGGTGGCTCCGGCTTTTTGGTACCATTTTGTTTTCTTGCTTTTTAAGGTGCGGATTTCGTCGCCTACGGCAAAGTTGTAGGTTGCCTTGGCGGCTTTTTTGACGCCTTTGCCGAGTTTTTTGAGCCATTTTGGTGCGTAGCCGCCCAAATCCTACATTAAGTAATTAATTCCATTTTTTTAATCTAGTGATAACACTTCTAAACCTGCACAGTAAAACTTAATAATGTTGTTCTCATAATCTTCTACTAAATATTTTTTATTTTTTTCAAAACCATTATTACTTAAATCAATAATTCTAAAACCCATTAATTGGTTATAATTGTTTCCAAACCCTAATAAATCAAGAGAAGAAACATCACTAAACTTCATTTTCAAAGTAATCTTTCTTGTATCCACTTCTAATAGAAAGTCTATTTCTAAGAATGATACTTGGTCATAATAAGAATTATAACCAATATAATAATGGAAATCCGTAATATACTTTACGTTTGTTAATTTGAAATTAGGTATTTTCTTTTCTAATTCTGTTCCTTTATACCACTCTTTCATTATTACTTTCACCTCCAAAAATTATATCTAAACTCCTTCCCCTTCACAGGATGGTATCCAGGCCCATATTTATATTCATGTAAATGTGGAACTGAGTGGTCTTTTGGCATACTGTGGTCTGAATGGTCAATCCGATATTTCTGTCTACCAAAATCATCATATATAACGGTTGATTTTTCTGTTTTACCATTATAGTCCCTGTAATGGATTATATTTGAACCTGGAGTAGCATTTTGTGGTGCTTTCTTTTTCCAATATTCATCAGGTACAAATGGTTCTTTTGCTATATCTTTACCCTTAGCACTTACATCCTCTACACCATCAGCCACCTGTGTACTCTGTGATTGTGGTTTAGACGGAGCCGGCTTGCCAACAGATGTGCCACTCGTAGATTTACTTACACTGGCACTTTTAACCTTTTCAACCCTGATAACAACCGTACCCCTACTCGGCTTCAAGTGCCACCTTTGTTTTCGCCTTTGGTGCGGACTTCACCGATGCCGCCACTTTCACCTTAGCCTTACTCTCCACCTTAGGTGACGTTCGAATCGGTTTGGCTGCGACGGTTTTTGGTTTTTTGTTGATTTTGGCGACTACTTTTTTTGCTGGTGCTTTGACTACTTTGGTTGTTTTCTTAACTGCCTTACTTGCTTTAAAGGCTTTGGATGTTCCTTTGACTGCCGCTTTAATCGCTTTGGATGCAATGCCTCCGCCCGGGATGAAGTTGGATGCGATGCGGATGGCGGCTCCGGCTTTTTGGTACCATTTTGTTTTCTTGCTTTTTAAGGTGCGGATGTCGTCGCCTACGGCAAAGTTATAGGTTGCCTTGGCGGCTTTTTTGACGCCTTTGCCGAGCTTTTTCAGCCATTTTGGTGCGTAGCTGTCCGGGTCGATGTTGTTGACTGGGTCCGATTCGGCATACAGATAGCGGTTGAATGAGATTGGGTTGTCGTCTTTCCCTTCGTATTCATTTGCGACTAGGAAACGGCCGATTTTCGCATCGTATTCCCGCCAGCCCATGAAGTAGAGCTTGGTGTCTTCATCATATTGGACGCCGAATTTTCCTACGTAGCGGGAAAGGATTCGCTTTGACCACTTCTTTGCCGATGTCGGTTAATCCTTCTGATTTGAGGATATTTCCCCATTCATCGTAGGTGTATTTGGCAATGACGTTCTGATGCTCGTCCGTGATGGCGACAATATCTCCGCGTTGATTATAAACATAGTCATAGCTTTTGTGTTTATATTCAAAGCTTAGGAGCTGGCCGCTTGATGCTATAATGGAAACCTTTTGCGTTAAAATCAATTAGTTTTAAGTCGCATTAGTATGACGCCTTAAATCCCGAATATCTTTTGCTTATAAATCTCTTGCACTGCTAGAATAATCTCCTTTAAGAATAGGTATTCTTTTATGTTCTCTGAACGGGACTGCAAATGAGGTTATTGTAATTGCTAAAAAACAGGGAAGATATTTAAACGTACTATTACTGGTAAGGAAATCATTCCTGTAAAAAATGAGGTTAAACCTTTGATGAATCCAGAGTGGAATGCAGAACAAGAATATGTCCCTCGTGAAAAACGCCCCGAATGGATACCTGTTGGTCTGATCGGACAAATCTTAGTGAGGGATGATGGAACGTGCGAAGAGGATGGGTACTGCCAACCACATGGTGAAGGCATTGCGACCAAATCATAAGTTGGCTATCATGTCAGTTAAAACTGTCATGAGTTTTTGATTCAAAAGGCATATTGCTGTTTACCATAAATATCTTAAAGTAAAAAAACCTTGAAAGGCATATAGCCAATCAAGGTTAAATAATTACAAGTTTATATCATACAAAATGAGATTCTGAGAACTTATCTCAACAAATGTTCCTTTCGGATAAGGTTCTCCCTCGATGTCAAGAGTAACTATACTTGATCCAATTCTAAAATCACAACACCCATACTCAAAAAATGTTTCAACTTCACAAACTATTATTGTGGAGTTTCCATTACTTTTAATACAGTATTGCTCTTTGTCCGACTTAATAACATCTTTTCTCCACTCTACTGTATCTGGTATTTCTAGCTCGACAAAATATTCTCGACCTTCTATTGGATTTTCTCCATTCCAACTAGCTTTTCCACCACCAAACTCAGAAGTAAAGCTTACTACAATCTGTTCATTATATTTTCCTTCATTTTTTATAATTTTGATTTTCATGGACATCACCTCTGAATTGGAACTCTTATTATAGTGTTACTGTAAGTCATAGTATCTTTGATTGGGTCGTAATCCCATATTTCTTCATGATAATGATGTTTTGTTGGTTTGCTCCCCATTTCATGAGTTCCATATCGAATGCTACGTTTTCCATCTGCAGAAAATATTCTATTAGGGTCCGGCGTTCCTTTTATAGGATGTATATTACTATACTCTCCTTCTCCTAAAAACTCCTCCCATTTTTTTGTAGCATCCTGAGGTTTTACTGGCCGTGGGGCAGTCTTTTCAGGTAATTCTATTACTTTAGTGTTCGAAGATGGTATTTTACTCGTACCCTTACCCGCAAACAACTGAAGATCCAATTTCATTAAAAGTTTGGGTTTAGGTTCAATATTAGAACTATCCACAGAACCACTTGATACAATCTTTTTATCCTTAGTAACATCGCTCTTCTCTACCCGAGTCCAAGTAACGCCCCTAGTCGGCTTCGGTGCCACCCTTGTTTTCGCCTTTGGTGCGGACTTCACCGATGCCGCCACTTTCACCTTAGCCTTGCTCTCCACCTTTGGTGACGTTCGAATCGGTTTGGCTGCCACGGTTTTTGGTTTTTTATTGATTTTGGCGACTACTTTTTTTGCTGGTGCTTTGACTACTTTGGTTGTTTTCTTAACTGCCTTACTTGCTTTAAAGGCTTTGGATGTTCCTTTGACTGCCGCTTTAATCGCTTTGGATGCAATGCCTCCGCCCGGGATGAAGTTAGATGCGATGCTGATGGCGGCGCCCGCTTTTTGGTACCATTTTGTTTTCTTGCTTTTTAAGGTGCGGATGTCGTCGCCTACGGCAAAGTTGTAGGTTGCCTTGGCGGCTTTTTTGACGCCTTTGCCGAGCTTTTTCAGCCATTTTGGTGCGTAGCCGTCCGGGTCGATGTTGTTGACTGGGTCCGATTCGGCATACAGATAGCGGTTGAATGAGATTGGGTTGTCGTCTTCCCCTTCGTATTCATCTGCGACTAGGAAACGGCCGATTTTCGCATCGTATTCGCGCCAGCCCATGAAGTAGAGCTTCGTGTCTTCATCATATTGGACGCCGAATTTTCCTACGTAGCGGAAAGGGTTGGCTTTGACCACTTCTTCACCGATGTCGGTTAATCCTTCTGATTTAAGGATATTTCCCCATCCATCGCAGGTTTACTTGTTAATTTTAGGGAATGAACTGATCATTTAAAAATTTGCTTTTATAAACTGTAAAAGACAAAAACCTTGAAAGGCATTTAGCCAATCAAGGTTAACATCCAAAAAATCACACTATAGATTTTCGTTCCAAATCAAATATATCTATCTCTTTCTCTTCAAATAATTCCTCTAATGAATCTGTTCCTTTTTCTCGGGCAAATATATACTCATTCTCAGAAATTGGAACAGCGAGTAACCAAGCTACCTTCTTGTTTGAAAAATCAAGCGTCTTTAAATCTTCCCACAAAAATGGTGATACAAATAGAACATGTTTCATTTCGCTATTAGGATAATACATCTTTATCATATCTCGAAAAATTTTACCATGAGATACTAAAAAGTTTGAATTTATAATACAAAAAGCACAGGTTGCCAACACATTAGGAAAATGTTTATACTCTGATGCACTAGCTCCCACAATTTCTATTCGTAAAGGAGTTCCATCGACAGTATATTCAATTGAATAGTCGGAGAGTCCAATTGTTGAGTATGATGTAATACCTTCATAAGGTCTATCAGCGGTTGTAAGTATATCTATATTACTTAAATTTCTTTCATCCCAGTATTTTGAAACTTGTGGTTTCCCCCCAAAAGCTTGTAAAGCTGACTTTGCAATTATTTTATTTTCACTTGAAATACTCATAATACCCCTCCTAATACCTCATTACAATCTTAATCTCCAAAATAATTGTCAGTCAAGTCTTCACCTTTATGACTTCTATTAGTAGAAGGTAACTCAGGTCGATAGTGGTCTGGATTATTGTGTTCATCTAGAAACTGTTTTCTTGAAATGCCTCTTTCTTGTGCACTTTTTTGATGCTTTCTAAATTCGCATCCTGGTTTATGTCCCATATCCCATGGTTCTTCTTTATTCATTATCTTTCCGTTTCCCGGGTCTCTCACTTCACTGTCTGCACCTTTAGCTTTTTCCCAAGCTTCATCCCTAACGCCTTTTCTATAACCAGACGGACGGCTATATGTCTTGTCAATCTTACCCGTACCCTATGTTGTAAACTTAAAATCTACACAGCCGTATTTCTTCAATTCCCGTTGAATCAGCACCTTTACAATATCCGACCTCCATAATCGACTTGTATTGAGCACCACCACAAAATCTATTTGGGCAGACGAAAGGTGAGCCAACATTTCTTGTAAGCCCACCCTGTCTATTTCCAGTGCATCTTCGTTCAGTTTTGCTCCACTAATACCTTCATCTCTAAAAATATGTATCAAGTTAAAGCCTTGTTCTTCACAATAGGCTTTGATTTCATCTTCTTGATATTTCAAGCTATATCCATCTTTAGCTTGCCCTTGAGTCGAGACTCGTATATACCCAACAACGTTCAACTTTTCACCCTCCCGTTACACAAATTGTAATTTTCGTAACGCTTTTTAAACGAATAGCGAGTATTATACGACCGTTTATAGTTAAAATACAACCCCAAAATATTAAAGCAAAGGCAGAATAAGAACGCCCTATTACGTTATTTATTGTTTATCGCCACGAGCTTGTACGCTCTCGTTAGTTTGTTAGCCATTCATGTCATAAGTACCCATGCCATGTAAAATGTCATCTCGCCTAATTCTCGTTCCTGTCAGCCAATCCAAGTATTAAAATGTTACTCCATGATGGTACAACCTTCATGAAGTCTGAATTTTAAAAAGGATCGTTCATGTTGTCCTATTCATTAATTCTTTAATTCTTTTTTGTAAAATTTCCTTTTATATCGGTTTTTCCCTCCCCCCGTGCTTTGTCATTCTAGTAACTTTTTCTCTACAACAAATCTCAAAAATCCGCTTACCATCATGATTTTGATTCAAATGACAGTTGCTTTTTTACAATAAAATTTCGAGTAAAAAGAAACCTTGAAAGGCACTGAAGCCAATCAAGGTATTCAATAATCTTTCAAAGATTTACTTTGTTTTCAACTCTGTAAACATTGCTTAATTTACTCTTAATAGAATCTACGGTTTCGCTAACTAAAAGTAGAAATTGCTCTCTTTCTTGTTCTTGAGCAAATCCCTTATATTCAAAATTCACTTCGTTATCCTCAAATAAGTTATCATACGCCTCTTGAATTTCATCTAACGCTTTAACTATCAAAGTCTCGTTCGCAAGTTCATTAGCTATACTGTTATCAATTAACTCGCCTTTTTCATTATATATCCACATTGGGTAACACTGATACTCTAATTCTATTTTTATCGTTTTCATTTTACCTCCTATGGAATAGAAACTGGATTTGCACCTACAATAAAACCATTGCTACCTGTAGTTATTGCAACTCTTTGCGTTTGTCCATTAAAGTTAATTTCATAGATGGGTCTGCCAGTGCCTTTTCCTTGATATCCAACAATTTTACCTTTGCTTACTGCATTTGTAATGAATTCAGGCAACTGACTTTGGTTAATCCCTTTGGTTGCAAATTCATCAGCATGCTTAAGTATATGATTTAATCCTGCCTGTGAATTTCCGTTCTCAAGCCATACTATTTTGCCATCAGCAGTCTTTGTTACGGCAACAACATCATTAGGATTGTACTTTACACCACTATTTACAAGTTCATCCATAAGACCCTGTGGTTTAAGACTACCCGTACCCTATGTTGTAATCTTAAAAGCTGCTAATAAAAAAACAACCGTTTTGAAACCCTATAAAACTTCTTCCTTCTCTCGTCTTATCGGCAATTCATAGGCTGTTTTGTACTTCATCAACCCGTATACAATATTCACCAGCCTTCTCATAATGCAAACCAATGCTTGCCCCTTTGTTTTGCCTTCTTTTTGTTTTCTTTGATAGTAAGCATGGAACACTGGGTTTCGTGGCAGTTTACTTCCCTTTGCTACTTGCACTTGTTGGACTACTAGGTTGTAAAATAAAGCGTGTAGCGCCCGATTTCCGTGTTTGCTTTTATGCATCTTTCCTTTTCCACCAGAGCCAAAGTAAACAGGCACAATCCCCGCGAATCGTGCTAATTTGTTGGCATTCGGAAAACGTCTTACATCGCCAATTTCCGCAATTAAGGCAGATGCTGTGACGAGTTCAATCCCTGGCATTGTATTTAGTTGAAAGTCTAGTAAGCTCATTAACTCTTTTAATTCTCGTTCCACATAGCCCATTTCCTGTTTTTTAAATAATATATCACGGACAATGCTTCTCACTAAAAAGTCTCTTGTTTCTTGGTACTCTTTCTTTATCAATCCATCTTCTTCCACTAGCTTCACTATTTCAGTTGCTTTTTTCACAGAACATGTGTTGGTACTCGCTTCTAATAAAAAAGTGGTTAATTGCTTGATTGTGACACCTGATGGCGATGGGAAACGTTCCCAAAACGCTAATGCCGTTTTTCCATCCACCTCGGAGAAAAACTTTTTGTAGCTTGGGTAATTGTGGTTTAATTGAATGTGCAGTTGGTTCTTTAAAGCGCCTTGCGCTTTTACTAATGCATTCCTTCTCGATACTAATTGTTGGATAGACCAAAACAAGTCATCTGGTTTCGCGTCTGACAAATGGTCCAACTTGTTGACCAATATACGTGCGACACATTCCGCATCCCAATTATCGCTTTTTTGTGTCGTCATATGGCTTTTTCGTTCCGCGTAGGAAAGCGCAGGGTTAACTTCTTTTACAAGTTGCCCATGGTCTGCTAGAAACTGCGCCAACGATCGCCCATACCCACCAACATCCTCTAATCCGAATGCAAGGGTCATCCCTTTTTCCGTCCGTTTATCCATCTCTAGTAAAAACTTAGAGAAAGCAGACGGTTTATTTTCAAACGTAATTTCACCCAGTTTCTCCTGCCAACAATTAATGATTACTGCCACGTGATGTTGCTTATGTAAGTCCACGCCCACATACAAGTGTTTTTGCTTATCGTGCATATACGCATCCTCCTATTCAATGAAATGAAAATGCCGGCAACCTTAGTTCGAGCGTTCACCTTTCGGTGCGCATTGGTACGAAAGCCTATCCATTTTCATTGTTACACAACAACCTATAAGAAAATGAGCACCATTTTTAAGTCATGTTTGAAATAATTGCTTCATGTTTGCCATTTGCTTGTATGTTTCCGTATGTATAAACCCCTTGATAAAAGCTTTGTCTGTCTAAAATGCGTTTCACTTGTACTTTCGTAAAAGATTTCCCTAGTGTGGTTGTATACCCTTCGTTATTCAATTCCTCTGCCAACTTAGATAAGGACATACGCTTGTATACTTCTTTCAACGCAAACACTCGTTTCACTACCTCTGCTTGCCCGTTATGGATGGTGAGTTCCTTTTCCCCTTTCTTTTTCTGATAACCAAACGTCGCTCGTCCTCCTGCGTAACCACCTTCTTTCGCCTTTTTATTTCTTCCTTTTGTTAGCTTAAGGGCTATCTCAAGCCGTTGGTATTGGTCTAATAGCTCCATCAATCCGTTAACCAAAAAGTCGTTAGGGTCTTTTTGGTGAATACTATACGAGGGCTGTTCGATACTTTTAATATCACAACCGTATTTCCTCAACTCTCGTTGAATGAGCACTTTCACAATATCCGAGCGCCATAACCTGCTTGTATTCAGCACCACCACATACTGTATTTGGACAGACGAAAGGTGAGCCAACATCTCCTGTAAGCCCACCCTGTCTATTTCCAATGCTTCCTCATTTAATTTGGCACCGCTAATTCCTTCATCTCTAAAAATATGTATCAAGTTCATGCCTTGTTCTTCACAATATGCTTTGATTTCATCTTCTTGATATTTCAAGCTATATCCATCTCTCGCTTGCCCTTGAGTCGAGACTCGTATATACCCGACAACGTTCAACTTCTCACCCTCCCGTTACGAAAATTAAAATTTATGTAACGCTTTTTAAATGAATAGCGAGTATTATACGACCGTCTCTAGTAAAAATACAACCCTAAATTTATTCACCAAAGCAAAATAAGAACGCCCTTTCACGTTACCCATTATTTATCGCCACGAGCTTTGTCATTCTCGTTAGTTTTTTAACCATTCCATGTCATAGTACCCCTGCCATGTAACATGTCATATCACTTAATTATTGCACTTTACATACTAAGCAAGTATTTAAACAGAACTCCATGATGGTACTACCATCATGAGCTCTCGATTCTCAGACAATTAATTTTATTATTGTCTCACTCAAATATTAGCTGATTTAATGTAAAATAAGTAAAAAACCTTGAAAGGCATTTAGCCAATCAAGGTTCATATACAGTACTATTCCTCCAACATTACATTAGAACATACTACCGACAACCACGGTTTCGAGTAGTCTGTAGTAAAAATCCCCACATGCTGTTGCTTATCCGAACTCCCTGCCAACTCTTTGAAAAGAACAATTGTAAAGAGACTTTCTTTGTTTACTTCTTCAGGAGATAAGGGAAGTTCTGTGCTAATTTGAAAATCAGCTTTTTTGCAATTTTTGAAAATAATCTTTAATATTCTTGTAGTGTCATGACCGTCTTGAATATCCCAATAATAATCAACAACTACTATTAGATCCATTAAATTGTCAGTCCATTTCACTTCAGTAACTATGCTATCTGTAAAATCGAAATTTTCTAGAACATCGTGCAAATTAGTAGCCAACACTTCCACTCACCTACTTTTCAAAATAGAAATGCGTCGCATCTCTTAATTCTTGCTTTGTTGCATTACTTGGGAATACTCCATTGTTATCTAGATAGCCGCCACCCTTATTCTGAGCCCTAAAATAAGGAGTACCTTCCCCAGGTTCTGCGTGTATTCTCACTTTAGTCCCCGTACTTGGGTCAGTAAGAATAGTAGCAGGTCCACTTTTCTTTCCACCTGGCTCAACAGTCTTTTTCCATCCTGACTTCTCAAGATTACTAATCATCTCGTTAGGAGATATGTTTTTACCCATTTGGCTAAAGTTCTTGCCTGTCCATTGGAAAGCATTACCCGTACCCTTAGGAATATCTAAAAATGTACTTTATGAAAGGATGGCAGTTTGTTCAACTGCCACCCAAATTGATTAACTAGCTATTGTTTCAGGCATTTTTGGTAGAATATAAGCCGTTTTATTTCTCATCATACCATAGATTATTCTGACTAATCTTCTCATAATGCAAAGAAGGGCTTGTGACTTGGACTTTCCTTCACTTAGCTTACAGTTATAATAATCGTAAAAGACAGGGTTACGAGGGATTTTACTCCCTTTACATACCTGAACTTGTTGGACGGATAGGTTGTAAAAGATGTCATATAGCTTTCGATTACCTTGTTTTGTTTTTTTCATCGTTTCCTTACCGCCCGAACCCATTCTAATTGGGGCTATCCCTGCATATCTTGCTAGTTTATCAGAGTTTGCGAACCGATGAATGTCACCAATCTCTGCATTTAAAGCGGATGAAGTAACCGTATCAATCCCTGGCATAGTTTCAAGCTGCATTCCTAACGTTTTAATGGTTACTTTTATTTCTTTTTCAACCTTCTTAATTTCCTGTTTCTTAAAGCGGATATCTCTGACCATGCTTTGAATGATAAAGTCTCTGGATGTCTGATATTCTCGTTTTACTTCACCATCAGCTTGGACTAAAGATAATATTAGTTCTGCTTTTTTAGTTGAACAAGCATTGTTACTCGCTTCTAATAGAAATTCTCTCAATCCCTCTACTGTTTCCCCCTCCAAATGAGAAGGTGAAGGGTAGCTTTCCCAAAAAGATAAAGCAGTTTTCCCATCCACTTCTGAAAAGAAATCCTTGTAACTTGGATAATGATAGTTTAATTGCATATGCAATTGGTTCTTCAAAGCTGTTTGTGCTTTTACCAAAGCGGTTCTTCTGCCTACAAGTTGAGCGATTATCCAATGAATATCTGATGGTGTAGCGTCAGGTAAATACGGTAGCTTACGAATTAAAACATCTGCCACACATTGAGCGTCCCAACTATCATTCTTTTCTGTCATGGCATAGCTGTTTCGTTCTGCATTGGATAATGAGGAATTAACGGAATTAACGAACTTTACAATGTAACCTTTCTCTAACAAGTATAACGCTAAATCTCGTCCGTAACCGCCCACATCTTCTAATCCAAATACAGGGGTCAAATCTTCTGTAAGAAACCTGTTCACATATTCTAGTAAACTTGGAAAAATGGATGGTTTATTTTGAAAGGTCATTTCTCCTAGCTTTTCAAACCAACAATCTAATATTACTGCTGTATGCTGGAACTTGTGTAAATCTAGTCCTATATAAATATGTTTATCTCGTTTCATCAGAAAACCTCACCCCTATATTAGATTAAACGGATAAAGCAAGACAGAGAATGTCGGCAACCTTAGGTCGAGCGTTAGTCTTTTGAGACTCGCAAGGGTACGAAAGCCTATCCATTCTCTATCTTTTAACCGTTATAAAATGGCTTGATGTTTAACCATTGATTATAAAGTCACTAGGGTCTTTCTTATGGATACTGTATTGCGGTTGTTCAATACTCCGAATGTCCACTCCATACTTTTTCAATTCTCGATGAACTAACACTTTCACAATATCTGACCGCCATAAACGGCTTGTATTCAGTGTGACAACATAATCCACCTCATGGTTGGCGAGATACTCCAACATCTCCTGAAAGCCTATTCTATCCACTTCTAATGCTTCTTCATCAACTTTAGCCCCACTAATACCCCCGTCCTTAAACAAGCGTAAAAGCGTATATCCTTGTGCCTGACAATACGCTTTGATTTCATCTTCTTGATAAGCAAGGCTGTATCCATCCCTTGCTTGTCCTTGCGTAGATACTCGAATATATCCGATAACATTCATGATTTTTCCCCCTCCGTTACGCTAATTGAGATTAACGTAACGCTTAGACGCTATATTTAATATAAATTCATTGTATGCGGCTTTAGCGATACAATCAATCCCTTTACCGATACAATTTTATTGTGTATCGTAAAGGTAACAGTAGAAAGAGGAAGGGAAATATCATGCCTATATCCATTAAGCTAAAGGAAATTCTTAAAGAACGTGACCTTTCACAACGTGAATTGGCACGTATGGCAGGGCTGCGACCAAATACAATCAGCCATCTTTGTTCAGACAATGTGGACAGAGTTTACCTATCAACATTAGAAACAGTATGCAAAGTGTTAGACATCGACATTCAGGAATTAATCGAGGTGGAGTAGTCCTCATTCTAGTAATCGTTCTATGTACGTCAAAGTTGCGAAAAATTTAAAAGGCAGGGAGAAAACAAAGGTAGGGTATTAGAGGATGAGAATGGTAGTATCTAATAATTTTCAGGTTATTTATTCGATTTGAATTTCATTATATAGGGTATACGTTTTGAAGTGTTGTACGTACTATATTATTTGTTAAAACATCATATAGGGCTTACGATGATTACCCTTATTCTCGTAATAAAAATTAGTTTACTCGGCACTAGGTAGCCCCACCAAAAAAAAGAAACCTTGAAAGGCAATTAGCCAATCAAGGTTTTTGGTATTGATTAATCAAGAAGAAATTCTGGATATTCATTTTCTAATTTACTAATCATCTTACTATCTTTGGTTAGGATGAAAAACATGTCACCATCTAAAATTCTTATTTCTAAATGCGATAAGGAATGTTGAATGGTATTAACCTCTGTAACTTCCACCTTTGGACGAAAGTTATAATCATAGGGGGAATTATTGAAAAAGCAAACAAATACCCCTCTCCTAATGGTTTGAGTATCGTCCAAAACTTCATAAAGAGTTGCTCCCTCTAAAAATACTATTTTTTCATTTTCAACTTTCTCCCCGAATTTCCATGCAATTTCTTTATTTTTATGGGTGCCAGAACCTGGATAGTCTCCAGAATATCTTGGAATAATATCTAAATCTCCTACCCCCCAATATATATTGTTTTGTTCTTTTGATATCACATTAATTAATCCCTTGATAAAATCACTGTTGTTATTACCATCAGAATATTGAAATTTAATCATAATTTCACCTCTTTTACTTAAACGGTATGTTAGGGTCCATGCGGTGGTCAATCTTGTATCCACCTATTGGATATCTTTCATTCCATTGAACTTCATGCCAATGTGGAACACTATGGTTTGAAGGATACCCATGGTTTGTAAAGTCAACCCAACCTTTTTCTCTACCATAATCATCATAATACTTAGTTTGTTTAAGGTTACCAAATTCATCATACTTGTTGAGACTCTTAGTTCCTGGTTCAACAAACTTAGGAAGATTTTTTCCATATGCTTCATCTGGTAAGAATGGTTCCTTAGCAAAATCATCAACTTTACCCTTACCCTTACCCGCAAACAACTGAAGATCCAATTTCATTAAAAGTTTGGGTTTAGGTTCAATATTAGAACTATCCACAGAACCACTTGATACAATCTTTTTATCCTTAGTAACATCGCTCTTCTCTACCCGAGTCCAAGTAACACCCCTACTCGGCTTCGGTGCCACCTTTGTTTTCGCCTTTGGTGCGGACTTCACCGATGCCGCCACTTTCACCTTAGCCTTACTCTCCACCTTAGGTGACGTTCGAATCGGTTTGGCTGCGACGGTTTTTGGTTTTTTGTTGATTTTGGCGACTACTTTTTTTGCTGGTGCTTTGACTACTTTGGTTGTTTTCTTAACTGCCTTACTTGCTTTAAAGGCTTTGGATGTTCCTTTGACTGCCGCTTTAATCGCTTTGGATGCAATGCCTCCGCCTGGAATGAAGTTGGAAGCGATGCTGATGGCGGCGCCTGCTTTTTGGTACCATTTTGTTTTTTTGCTTTTTAAGGTGCGGATGTCGTCACCTACGGCAAAGTTGTAGGTTGCCTTGGCGGCTTTTTTGACGCCTTTACCGAGCTTTTTCAGCCATTTTGGTGCGTAGCCGTCCGGGTCGATGTTGTTGACTGGGTCCGATTCGGCATACAGATAGCGGTTGAATGAGATTGGGTTGTCGTCTTCCCCTTCGTATTCATCTGCGACTAGGAAACGGCCGATTTTCGCATCGTATTCGCGCCAGCCCATGAAGTAGAGCTTGGTGTCTTCATCATATTGGACGCCGAATTTTCCTACGTAGCGGAAAGGGTTGGCTTTGACCACTTCTTCACCGATGTCTGTTAACCCTTCTGCCTTGAGGATATTCCCCCACTCATCGTAGGTGTATTTGGCAATGACGTTCTGATGCTCGTCCGTGATGGCGACAATATCTCCGCGTTGATTATAAACATAGTCATAGCTTTTCTGTTTATATTCAAAGCTTAGGAGCTGGCCGCTTGAATCTCGGTAAATATTAATTAAGTTTTGTACCGGATCGATGCCGGATTTTTCCGAGATGCTGACGAGATCGCCGTTGCCATCATAATAGTAAAGCTCGGTTCTATCACCGTCTGCATTAGTAACTTTTTTGGATGTTCGGTTGTCTTCACTATCATAAGTATACTCAATTTTTTCTATTGTTTCGCTGCCTTTTTTCGTTGTGATGCTGCGCAGCAGGTTAATGGAAGCATATTCATAAGTTTTCTTCGTATCAACGGCCGCTTTTTTTGCGTCCGCTGCGGTCGCTGCTTTCTGATGATAGGTTTCTTCTTCCAGGGAACCATCTGTACGGAATTTATAGGCTACCTTTTGGTACTTTTGGGATTCGACATCATATTGAACGGATGTACTGATGCGATTGCCTGCGCTATATTCATTTTCCACTTTGACCTTGCCTGTCTGGTCGACGGCTTTCAATAGGTTCCCGTTCACATCGTAGGAATAAGTGAGCGTATCATTCCCCTGTTTGACTGTTTGCAGGAAGCCTTCCTTCGTATAGGTGTATGATTTATCACCGCCGAAGGAGTTTTTGGCAGATGTGATTTGCTCTTCTCCATTGTAGGTATAGTTTTCAGAGAAAATGACATTTGAGCTGTCTTTCTTTTTTGTTTGGATTCTTGTCATTTTTTCATTCGTACCATAGTCCATGTCCACAGTGAGACGAGGCCCTTTAATCATATCCTTCATTTCAGAGGCCGTATAGGTTACAAGATATTGTTCATTTCTAGGCGTAACGATTTTTTCTTCCAAATCGTTTTCGTTATAATAAACGACAGATGCTCCTAAAGCCGAAGAGATGGTTTCTGCGTTTTCATCATCCTTATAGCTTTTCTTCGTAATGATTTTATTTTCAATTTTTTCTTCCAGCGTAAATCGGTTATTTGCATCATATTCAAACTTGCTTTCCGAACGGACGAATGGCAGTGTTACATCTCCGGATTGATTGATTGTATGAGATGATTCGTCATATATCCACTTCTTAATCAAGTTGCCGTTTAAGTCATAGAGGAAGCGGACATCTGATTTCTTTACAGTTGTTCCATCGCCTTCATAGAATTTAGACTGTTCTCTGATCAGTCTGCCCAGTTCATCATAGGTAAGGTCCGATTCCTTTAATAGATGAGTGGTTGTTTTCTTTGATGCCTTATCGTACACTTTGCCATCCAGCTTTTGTTTTACAACCTCTCCGGCCCCATTATATTCATAGGTTGTCACAAGGTGGGTGGTCGATTCAGCAGTGTCTTCTGCCTTCTCTATCTCTGTTAAAATCTGGCCCTCTTTGTTGTACGTCCATTCTGTTGTATTTCCATCAGGGTTGATTTGTTTAACCTTATCGCCCGCTTCATTAAATTCGAATACGGTTTTGGTGCCTTTATGATCAATGCTTTCAATTACTTCTCCATTGGCATCGGTGACGGAGTATTCGATTGTTGATCCGCTTATCGTAATGGCCGGCGTCCCCAGGCCGTCATAATATGACCAAGTTTCAACGACTGGGCTAGAGTTGTCCTTCGTATACGTATTTTCACCTAGATCATTATACTTATATTCGAATTCCGTGCCTTCTGCATCCTTTGTATGAACCAGTCTGCTTTCAGAGTCATAGGTATTCGTCATCGTTAGAACATTGCGGTTACCAGTGTTATCCGTTTCTGTCAGCTGTCTGTTCCATTCATCATAGGTCGCGTACATTTCGCCCTTAGCAATCAGGACTTTGTTGGAAGTGTTTTCAATTCCCTTTGCCGCATAATCGATGGTGTGCAGTACATTGTCATTTTTGTCATAGGCAAAATATTTTTGATTTTGCATCGGATCGATGACTCTGGCCACTCTGCCGTAGCCGTCATACTCTTGTGCGAGCACATTTCCATTTTCATCTGTTTCTTTTATGACCCTGCCAAGCTCATCATATTCTGTATATAGCTGTGTTTGCTTATCTTCTACCTTGTCAACCGACTCGTTTTTGTAATGAGTTATTGTTACTGCTGGCAGTTTCGTATATACTCGTTGTCCCCATTCGTTATATTCATAGGTTGTTTGCTGGCCTAAGCTATTCTTTTCCTTCACGAGATTGCCCATTAAGTCGTATTCAAAGCTTTCTTCGCGTCCAGCGCGATCTACCACTTTTTGCACTTGGAGCTTATCGTCATAAGTGACCGTCTTTGCTTGATTCAGCGCATTTGTTTCTGTTTGCGGCTGACCATATTCATTATACGTATAGGTTGTCTTGCTGCCGTAGGGGTCAACCATTTCAACAACATTCTCGCCATCCGCATCATAAACATATTGCGTAACAATATTGCTCTCTTCCATCACAAGATCATCAATAAAGATTGTGCCGCCGCCTTTATTGATTACCTGCACTCTGACATGTGTGGCATCAGCTGGAACTGCTCCGCTGACCTTCACTTTCTTCCATTTTGCATCAAGCGCCTGAGAATTTGTATATTCTTTGACGACACTATCATTCTTTAAATATTGCAATTTGACCTCTGCAGTTGAATTTCCAGCAGGTGCTATGCCTTCAATTAATGCAAGTACCGGGAGTCTCCCCTTTTTAATAGCAACCTTTTCTGTATGTGCTGCTGCATTTGCACTTAACTCTAAGCTTTGTTTGCCTGATTTAGCCTGGGCTGTGCTCTTCTTTACTGTTCCGGTCACAGTCCAATGAGCTAGGTCCTTGCCTTCCATGCTGTAATCAGAAATGTAGCCATACAACGGTCCTCGTTCACCTGTTGTTTTTGTTACATTCCCAAAGCCATCGTATTGAAATGTCTGCTTATTGCCTTCTTCATCGACGCTTTCTGTCGTATTCCCTTTGCTGTCATATTTCCATTGTTTTATTTTTCCTTGTGTATCAGTCGTCTGCGTGACTTGCCCTTTATCGTTATATTGACTTTTCACCGAATGAACAGAAGACTTTCCGTTGACTGTAACAGATGGCAAAATCTGTTCAGTGATATTGCCGTAGCTGTCATATTTGTATTCTGTTTTATTGCCTAAGCCATCGGTACTAGATTTAACAAGATTGTTTCCGTATTCTGTTGCTACTGTAATATTATTGCTGTCCTTGTTGGCCGCGTCTGGATCTTCATTTTCCAGATAGGTGCGTATAAGTGTTTGCTTGGCCATATTGCCATGTTCATTCAGCTCATATTCCACATTGGAAAGATTTTTGCTCGTTTTATCAGGCTGAATGGAATGAATGGATGTATATACTTTTCGCTGATTTAAATTGTAATTCAATGTATCAATAATGGAGTCATATTTCTTTATCGGATAATCTTTATCAATGACTCTAGTTGACTGAGCACTTTTAACATTTGCTACCCGATTTCCATTAAAGGTGAATTCTGTACGCAGGCCATTTTCCCATACAACAGCCGACATTTTTCCGTCTTTATATTCGTATTTCACATGGCCATTTGCTTTGCCGCTTTTGGTGGTAAGCTTCACATCAGTTAAATAGCCGTTTTGATAAGTAAAGCCGATCTTATCTCCGGGACTGTAAGTAATCGTCGAAATTAGGTTATCTGCACCATACTGAATCGTGAATGATTTCTTGCCAGAGGCAACCTTTTTCAAAGCCGATTGGTCATATTCGTATAAAATGGCATTGCCGTTCGGTTCTGTAACCTTAGTGATTTTACCTGCCGCATCAAATACTTTTTTAGTTAAGCTTCCATCCTTATAATCCAGCTCAAATCCGCTGCCAACAGCTGTTAAGCTATAGCTTGTTCCAGCAGGAGAGCGATATTGATTATTTGCTTCCTTTTCAAACACATGGATTGTTCCATCCCCATCTGTATACTGGACTTGACTGTTTTGAATGTCCAATTTTTCTTCAAGAGCAGTCATCCAGCCTGATCCTAGCAGCCCTTTCGCACTTCTATTTGAGGCATATGAACGGCCAGCGCTAAGGGTAAAGCCGCCGGATGTCAATGAAAAATCAATGTCCTGGATATTTAGGCTTCCGTTATATAAATTGACAAATCCGCTTCCCGTCAACAGCGGAACAGAATAAGTCGGGAAATAGCCTTCGATGCCATACCAATCCTTATCAAGTGTATCTACCCAAATGGTGCGATACTCCAAATTGGTCTGTCCGGCTTCATCTGTTGCTGAAATTCGGAGGTTGTATTCGCCTCTCGGCAGGGCAGAAACATCCCATTCGGCTAGAACGCCTTCCGTGACAGCCGCCGTCCCCTTTTTAACTAGCTTCCAGTTAGGGGATTCATCATTTTTTAAACTGTAATCAATTTGATAGGTTAGGCTTCCTTGATTATCAGTAATCGAACCCTCTATCTTTCGCTTGCCGGAGAAGAAATCACCGTTTGCTACATTTTTAATGCTGATGCTTGGTATCGTCTGATCATAAATGATCGTATCGTGGTAGAGCTTCGATATATTTCCGCTGCTATCTAGAAAACGCGCATAAACATAATGTGTGCCTTCACGATTATCCAGCTTCCACCCAAATGATTCGCTTGACTGCGCTACCTTTTTTGATTCAGAAAACTTTAAGGAATCAGCTGTTGCGTCCTTCTGTCCATTTGCAAATTGTGCAAACTTCTCTCCATTTGCGTTATCAAATACATCAGTTACCTTTAAGGTTACGTCAAGATTTGTCGTATATTTAGAATCGTCATTAATGACAACCTTTCCAGTAGGCGGTTGCGTGTCCTTAACTAGAATCTTCTTGTCTACTATGTTTTCCGGCGGATTGATATAGACCGGATCAGCGCCCTTTCCTACAACGGCTTTTATTCCATATGATCCGATGACGCCTTTCTTAGGCTTCCAATCAATCTCAAATCTTTTCGTTCCATTTGGCTTGATTTCCTCGCCTGTTTTTAAATAGCCAACAAAACCAGTAGGCGCTGTCTTATCTGGGCTGCTGCTTGTGATAGACAGACTGATATTATCGCTGTTTTTCCATGTAGCTGTACCAGTATTTCTTACTTCAAACCATAACTTTTCTCCTGCTTCTTTATCTATATCGCTTTCAGTTGGAATATAATAGCTTTCAATCTGCGCATCATATTCTTTTCTTGCCTCTTTAGATGCTGCTGTAGAATTATTGCTGATATTTCCGCTTTTATCTATCGCTTGCACCCAGGCATAATATTTCTTCCGCGGCACGAGATTGTTGCCAACCGTGTAAAATTCTTTTGTTGTTTCCGCTCCGTTGACAATGTTCGCCGTATTTGGATTATCTCCAATGTACACTTTATATTTTGCTACACCTGAGCCGTCCAAATCGCTGGATGGCTGCCAGCCGATTGTAAAATTCTCCACCCGATCATTTGTTACTTGAACTCCTCCCGGTACAGTCGGCTTTGTTTTATCCGGGATGCTTGGAGTAGTGGCACCTGACTGAGAGGTTGTCCCGTATTTATTGTAAGCTGAAACCCTAAACCAGTAGTTTGTACTTGTTGGTTTATCTCCTCCGCCCCGCTTGTATAGATCATTAGGGTTTTCCGGCAGTTCTCTTCCGTCTCCATTTTTCCTTAATCCATATTGCTTATTGTCTATTTGCGTTCTTGTTGGCCAAAGCTTCTTGCCCTTTGTACTCCACTTTGTCACATTGCCAACATCAAACTCTTCATATGCCTTGCCGTTATAGATGAGCACCTTATACCCGGTTGCGCCATCTACCTTGTTCCAGGCCAAATCAACATAGCCCGTGCTGTTACTGTTCGAGAACGTTGTTGCAGTAGGCGCTGCTGGCGCTTCAGAATAGGTTACCGCCAAGTAGGGCTTATTGCTCGCTGTTTCAGAAGCGCTGTACTTTTGATAGGAGCCTGCTGTGCCCTCGGACGTGCTTCTCAGGACTACGCCATGATTGGCATAGGTTCCCTTCATCCAGCCATGCACAAGATCCGTCAGGTTCATTTTCAGCCATTTGGCATTGCCAGTATTGGCTATTGATCCATAACTTGTATCTGTATTAAAACTGGGCTGATCATTATACCTGATCTTTGTACTGTCCCAGGCCTTTGTAATTCTATTGGCGTATACCTTTGTAGCTATAGGCGAGCCAATATCGTTCCACTTATATAAATTCAGCTCTGCTTTAACGAGTATTTTCCCTGAAAGATTTGGCAGTGATTGCGAGAAATCGAGATAGGATCTCGTTGTACCGGTTGAAGGAGTATAGCCTGATCTCAGCTCCGGAGTTGTATGATAGTTATTGTTCGGATAACTTTTCATGACATAAGTATCAAGCGTCTTGGATGCCGCACCACCGATATTAACAGTCGGGTCAATTCTTACAGGATACACTGTATCTTCGGCATCAAGAAAAGAATCATCCGGCTTTAAGGTTAAGATATGTCCATCTTCAGCTTCTTCAACAGAAAATTTGATTTCTTCTGAGTATTTACCGTCTTTATCTTCCATAAAAGGATGAGGCATCATCCAAACGAGTTCACCTTGTTGATTATAAAAATTAATATCTCGATCTTCTTTTTTCGGTGTAAGATCACCTGTGATGAGAAATTTAAACTCCCGTTCGGCGCTTTTGTCTTTAAGAAATATATCTTCTTTTACACTGGAGCTTCCAAGACTATACTCAAAATCTACATGTTTGAAGATATCTTCATAGATGATCAAGCCTTCTTCCTTTTTAGCCTTAACATTCTCCGTACCAAGAAGCTTATAGCTAATCTTATCTTTCCCTAGCTTAAGAGTTAATAAGTTCTTTTTGTTTGTATTTGCCGCAAACTTTACTTTAAAGCGATTATCCTTGTTAACAAACTTAAATTCATTTTTATCGGCTTCCTTGTTTACCTGCGGAGTATTCGAGATGGTCGTAAGTTCACCGTCTTTTTCATAATGGATATCTTCAGTATAAATCTCTGTTGTATATGTTCCATCCGAATTCACAAAGGTCTTCGTGTTTGGTTCGCGTAATTCTTCCAGCTCTCTAACCTTTTCAGCCTCATCTGGAACATTTGCCACCTTGTCCGCTGTTTCAGCTTCACTGTTGTTCTCCTCTGCAAATGCTTGAAGGTCAACCGTACTGAATAACAACATAAATACTAATAAACTATTAAATAATTTCTTCCACAAAATCCATCCATCCTTCACAATAATATCTTGCCTAGCTCAAACGATAAATCGACCTCGACACCCCCACATACAAAAAACAGGTAAATTGCCAACAATTAATAAATAAGTCAACAAACTGATTCTATATCCATGATTTGCTAAAGGCTACATATTTCAACAGACAAATTCCGACAAATTTCTCATGTTTCAATAAGGAAAATATACTAGCAAAATGTAAAAAAAAGGATTTTGTTTAAAAGAGTTGATATCATACATGCTCACTGTGTAATAGAGGTAATGGAATATTAGAATTGAATAATATTTCAGAGGCATTTCGTTCTTTAAATATAAAAAGACTCCCCACTGATTAAAGTGGGAAGTCTACATCTTAATTAAACGGATATATACGAAACTTCACTTCTCCGATAAGCGATTCCTCAGTGATGAAACCGAATCGTCTGCTATCATGGCTCTTTTTACGGTTGTCCCCCAACACAAAATAATAGCCTTCAGGGACGGTTTTTTTTCCAGTTAATTCGTCTAGAGTAAAATCCGCTGTTGTTTTATTATCCAATAAACGATATTCCTTTTTGACATAAGGCTCTTCATAGACTTCACCGTTTACATAGAGCTTATCATCTTTCATTTCTATTTCATCACCTGGAATACCGATGATTCTTTTTACATATCTTTCATCTTTGTCCGGTGCATCAAAGACGACCCTATCAAACCGATCAATCGTGCTTGTTTTACTTACGAACAACCAATTATTCTCCTCAAAGGTAGGAGACATTGATTCACCCTTTACTGTTACAGGGGAAAAAATAAATTGCCTGCAAATGAATGCAATGAGTAGGGCAAATAAAATGGTTTTTATCCATGAGATGATTTCTTCTTTTATGGCGCTATCCATAAACTTTCCTCCATTCAATCAAGTAATCATAATAGAAGAATTCGGCATTATGGTTTATATTTCCTCTTTATTCAGGATTATCTACTTAAATAGCTGCTCATTTCATCATTAAGCCATTTCAAAGCCTGTCTTTTCAAGGAATATTGAGCTGCTTTCGTTTCCACTAACTTGGCTGACCGCAGGATTTTTAAGTGATGATGAGCGGTCGTTTTCCCCATATTTAAATGATTAGTAATTTCTTGGAGGCTGCAGTCTTTCTCGTTCAATAGCTTGATCATCCTCATTCGCGTTTCATCCCCGAGTGCCTTGTATCGGAGCAGCAAGGAATAATTGGGCATGTATTGATCAGAAGGATTGATGCTTTCATTGGCAATTGGATAATAAAATACTTTTGTTTCTTCGATATCTGCTTCAATATTCCATGGGCGATAGGTGTATTGCGGAATAAGAAGGACCGAGTTTACACGAGGCTCGGGCTGGTAGCTGACTCCCCCTGTTGCCCACTCTACCAATTCCTCGGCAGTCATTTTTTCCTGCATCCGCTGTTTATCTTTGAGATCCAATTGCAGTATCCTTTCCACATCTTCCTCTTGTGCTTGAATGACTGCCTCATACCATCCAGTCATCACAGCAATCAGATGCGACTTTAGAATACTAGCATCTCCTAAACTAATAAATTCAATATACTGTGGAAAAAATGGATTATCCTTTGTCAATTCCTGCATTTCATAGATTGCTTCACGCTCCATACTCGAAGCATCACATCTTATTTGCTGAAAATCGCTGCCTAAGAAAGGTAAGCAAATAAATTTGAGTGTTTGTGCGGAAAGATGATTGATATATGTAGTAAACATGGTTAAATCAGAAAAGCTTTTTTGATGGAGGAGCTGAAGCAACGCCTTCCAAGTATTATTTTCTTGAACAAATTCGAGCTCTTCTAAAAGTGCCTGCGGAAGTGAATCCTTTATCTCCTCCCAATCCTCCATCGGTTTTTCCAATGTATGATGTAATGATGTATTAGTAATGGCCGCAATTCCGAGCGCACACTCCCATAATAAAGAAGATTCCATCTTGATTTGGTATGTCTCCCGGTTTCGACTGGTGTGCCTAATTAATTCCATTTCTGTCACCTCTTTTTTCTGCATACTCATATTCTATATATTTAAAAATATTAATTCAATCAATTTGGAATATTAAAATTATTTAGGGCATCTCTTACCATGAGGTTAATCCTACCGGCAAGAAGGTTTACGGGGATTTATGGAGAGTTTATCCTTATTTTTTTATAGAAGTCTATATTAATATGATTCTTTCTTATTAAATTCAGCATTTTTCTTATAAGTTTTTAACTTTTTTTTGCTATTTTCGATTCTCTTGTGATCTTTTTTCCTACTCTGTTTGACCTTGAGTTTGGGGTTATTATTGCGGTTTTCTTACCTTCTCACTCTGTTTGGCCTTGAGTTTGGGATTATTATTGCGGTTTTCTTACCTTCTCACTCTGTTTGGCCTTGAGTTTGGGATTATTATTGCGGTTTTCTTACCTTCTCAATCCGTTTGGCCTTGAGTTTGGGATTATTATTGCGGTTTTCTTACCTTCTCACTCTGTTTGACCTTGAGTTTGGGATTATTATTGCGGTTTTCTTACCTTCTCACTTTGTTTGGCCTTGAGTTTGGGATTATTATTGCGGTTTTCTTACCTTCCTACTTTGTTTGACCTTGAGTTTGGGATTATTATTGCGGTTTTCTTACCTTCTCACTCTGTTTGGCCTTGAGTTTGGGATTATTATTGCGGTTTTCTTACCTTCTCACTCTGCTTGGTCTTGAGTTTGGGATTATTATTGCGGTTTTCTTACCTTATCACTCTGTTTGGCCTTGAGTTTGGGATTATTATTGCGGTTTTCTTACCTTCTCACTCTGTTTTGCCTTGAGTTTGGGATTATTATTGCATTTTTTTCTTCGTTAAGTGTCCTGTTGGAAATTTTTATTGATCTTTTTATTTTTCAGTACAAGATCATGCGATGCGCATTAGAGAAAAGCCAAGCGAGGATCACTTTCACTTGTATCTGTATGAAGAACCAGTATCTGAAACGTTTTCTTGGCAGCTGCAATCCTTTCATTTAGCAAATAACTTCCAATTCCTGTTCTTCTTAATTGCTTTGAAACGTAGAATCTCCTTATTCGTGGCTGTGTGCAATAGGGGTCCTGATTAAAGACCACCTATTGCGACAAGTTTGTTTCGAGCATACACGCCATATAGGAACTCGCCTAATGGAATCAAAGTGATTTTCACCGCTTTCATATACTTTTACCAAACCATGCGATCTAGAAAACGAAAGCCATCCTCTTTGCTTTCTACTAAAAGTTCATTTGACCCCACTTCCACTAAATTAGCAATCGGTTTGATCAAGCGGCTACTCCTCTACTATTTTTTGACATATGTAAATCATTTCTGCACTAGTGCCATCCAGTGGCTTCTTATCCCAAGTACCGTAACGATGGCGTACGGTTAAACCATTCTGTTCCAATAGTCGATCCATCTCTTGAGGGAATACATAGCGAAGTGAAATGCTGTCCTTCTCTTCGATTATCCCATCCTCTGTACTTATTTTTCTAATGGAAGTTGAGTAGAGAATCTGTGTAATTGGATTATATTCTTCTTCAAAGTACTCGATAGAATGATCCGTTTGTTCCACTGTACTTTCAGTCACTAGGTCTGTAAACTTAGGAAATCTCGTTCCAAAAATAAAAATGCCGTCTTCCTGTAAGTGATGATAAACAGATTGCAGCAAAGCGTTTTGCGATTCATTGGTTAAGAAATGCTGAAAAGAATTGCCGGTCATAAAGATAAATGGGCTTTCCACATTTACCATGAAGCTAGAGCAATCTTGTAAAAACCACTTCAAAGATAAGTTCTTTTCAGCTGACTTTTTCTTTGCCCTTTCTAACATTCCTTCATTTAAATCAATGCCGATAATGTCCAAACCGTTCTCTGCAATCGGAATTGTGATTCTTCCCGTACCGCAAGCAAGGTCAATCGCTGTTCCGCCTTTTTTAACAGCCCATTCAAGTAACAGGGGAAGGTCATTCTGAAAGTGATTATACGTTTGATCGTATGCCTCAGGTTTCGCGTACTTTTCCATATTGTTTGTAAAAAGAATATTATTCAATATACCGCTCCTATTTTAGTAAGGTATTTTTCTGACTTTCTGTAAAATTAATTCTGGATTATCGACTGCCTCAAAGCCATATCTTTCATATAAAGTGTGGGCATCCTTAGTCGCAAGCATGAATTTACGAATACCATGTAAATCCGGATGCCAAACGATCGTTTCCACAAGCCATTTTGATAACCCTAAGCCCCGATATGCCGGAAGAATAAATACATCACAAAGATAAGCAAAGGTCGCTGAATCTGTGATTACTCTTGCGAAGCCTATTTGTTCATGAGATCCAGGCAAATCGCCTTGATATACGCCAAAAACAAGGTCGGTATTTTCAATAGATTTCATCACAATATCCTTTGGAATATTGTTAGACCAATAGGCCTGACCATGTAAAAATTCATAAATGACTTCGCGATCTAAATATTGTTTATTTGTAGAAATGGTATATTCCCTATGTTTCCATTCCATCCACTTTATCCCCCTTAGCATCCTATTTACCTCGCAGGTTTATCTATCACAGCTGAAAAAAACCTGCCGTAGCAGGTTCCTTCTATCAATCTGTATAAACAAACGCGACAGCTTCGTTTAGTTTTTCTTTATAATCTACTGGAAAGTCATGTAATAAACCGGTAATGATACTGCTTTGGCATTCAACTTCGTTTTCTTTTAGCAATGAAATCAGCTGCAGACTGCACTCATAGCAATCATCATCTTTATCTCCACAAATGACATACACCTTAGTCCCATTAGCCTTTAAGTGTGCTAACTTGGGTGCATATTCATCTAAATCTGGCAGCCACGGTGCAACAAGAATCATTCCTTTTACTTTAACTTCTTCATCGACTACTGACTGAAAAGCAATTCTTGCTCCAGCAGAAAATCCACCGAGTACAATGGTCTCTGGGGTGAAGGATTGAGCCAACTCTTCATAAAAAGCTGTAAGCTCGCCTTTGCCTCGCTGTAAATCATCCCAAACATAGCCATCGGAAAACTCAATTTGAGAAGATTGGATGAAAGCTAAATCAGCATGATCGACAGCAGACCAATACCTTTCCGAAATCGTTATATTCTCCTGATCACCATGCAGGGCAACAAGCAGCTCCTTGCCACTGCGCTGTATCCTTTTTACAAATGGCTTTTCCGAGTTCTTCGCTTCCTCTTCCCTCTGCTTGCATAGTTCAACGATATGCTGAAACGATTGATATCCTCTTAATGAATCAAGGTCCTCATCACTATTTAAATAATCATATCCATACCAATAGCCGCATTCGTTAACTGCTTCCTCCAGCAGTGATAAAGCTTCATTTTCTAAACCGGCAGCAGCCGCCAATGAATATTGAAAATTATAGATTTGTGCTCTATTCCCTCCAACCTTATCAGCATATTCAGTAATATATTGATAGGCTGATAAACTTCCGTCCTTAGCATTTATTTCTAAAGTTCTTTCTAATAAACTAGTATAAGTTAATGTTGGCATAATTATTACTCCCCTATTTTAAAGTGTGCCAGGGGAAATGTTTGTTATTGATAGCCATTCTCCCTGAAGTATTTTTTGTGATTATGTTTTCGTGTCATTTTTTTCATTGCCATAAAACATCACTCCTTTCATTCAATGTTAAAATCTCTTATTAGTATAATATACCTAATTTCCCCACTTAGGTAAGCATAAAATCACCACTTCTTTTGACCCTTCAATGTCGTAATATGCGCCAAATGGTGACAGCCATGCCATGCGTATCGGCCGATATTTTCCCCTACTGAAATGATTCCTGAATCAGGATGATAGAATGTTTTATCCAGCTCTTCAGTCATCAGGTTTTTCAGTACGACTATCCACCGCAGATGGAGCGTTTCAATTAAGGAAAGCGAAACCTCGACTGGCAATTGATAATCAGGCAGCTTTGCCCACTCACCCTCCTCATACCCCTTAATTGCAGGTTGATCCTCCGTGAGGGCAAGTTTACATCGTATGTATGCATTCATGTGACTATCGGCAATATGATGGACGACCTGCCGAAGGGTCCAGCCTTCTTCCCTATATGGTGTATCCAGCTGTTCATTACTTAATCCCTCCACAGCTTTTCTCAGCATTTGCGGCAAGTTAGCAATTTCCATGATCCAATCCTGAATGACACCGGTTGTTAGTTTACCTTCAAAATCAAATTTACCGATTGGATATCTCACGTCTATCATAAGATCACTTCCTTCTTCTCAAGTTTTTTCTTCCTGTAAATGCTTTGAACAATTATATAGCAAACAGGACCACCCTTTTTCCACCTTTTCAATAATGGATATAGATGTGTTATCGATAAAAGTTGTTTTAACTCTCTCGGGAAAAAGCTGTTTAAATGTATTTCCAATAATCCCGCCATGAGTGACGAGCAACACTTTTTTTCCATGATAGCGTTCAACTATTTCTTCCATTAGTGCGATTGTCCGCTGCGCTCCTGCTTCACCTGTCTCCATTCCCAGAGCAAGGTCGAACCATTTTTCTCCCCATCTTGCCTGCCTGTCTTCCTCAGTGGTCCCCTCGATCTCGCCACCTGATAACTCTCGAAGGCGTTCATCTTTTATTACGTCCTCTAAGCCCAATTGAGCAGCGATCATTTCAGCTGTTTTAGCAGCTCGCTGGAGGTCGCTTGAAATGATGATATCCCAATTCTCTTCGGCAGCTAATCGACGTGCAATTGCCCTTGCTTGCTGAATGCCTGTTTCATTAAGGGGAATATCTGACAGACCTTGCGCTTTTCTCAACACATTCCATTCAGTAATTCCGTGTCTGACAAATCCAATGGTTGGCAATTAATTCAACTCCTTAACCGATAATTTATCTGCAGCTATATGCTTTATGCAGTTATAGAGTGTGCAGTCCCACACATTGTCTATGTGCTTCAATATCGTAATTGCCGTATTCTCTATCAGTGTACGCTGAAATCGTTCTGGCAATAAATACTGCAATGTGATGCCAATGAAAGCACCATGACTCACAACAAGAACTCTTTTGCCTTCATATTTTTCGATGATTTCATTGAGAAAGGTGATGCCTCTCTTTGCAACTGCCTCTCTTTTTTCCATGCCAAGGTCCAAGGAACGCCAGTCTGCTCCCCATTTTCCTTGCCGGTCATCCTCTGTTGTTCCTTCAATCATCCCACAATCAATTTCTCGAATTCTTTCGTCACAGATAACATTTGGATGCCCTGTCGCCTCTGCAATGATTTGGGCTGTCTCTGCAGCTCTCTTCAAATCACTGGAAACAATGATATCCCATTCCTCTTCAGCTGCTAATCTTCTGCCTAATGCATGAACCTGGTCTTTACCCGTCTCATCTAATGGAATATCAGATAACCCTTGTGCTTTCATTAATTTATTCCACTCAGTAACACCATGCCTTACTAAACCTACCGTCGTCATAGAAGCCTCCCTTTTATCTATAATCAGGGAGGGATGCTATTCCCTTATCTAACTATATATATGTATCTATCTATCTTTCATTCAAAACACCCAGTTTAAGAAAATCCCAAAATTCATCTACTGTAAGAAAAGCAGAATCAGGAATGATAGAGAATTCTTTGGTCTGACCATCGGGAAGCCAATGAACACCTGCAGTATAAATATTTGCTTTTAATCCTGCCATAATATCCGCATCACTATCCCCTAGAAAGATCGAATCTTCTGGTTCCTCACCTAAGCGTTGGAGAGCAGTGAATATCCCTTCTGGGTCGGGTTTTGGCTTTATGACATCATCTCCTGTTATAATGACATCAAATTTCCCTTCCATTCCCAATACCTTTAATGAAATGTCCAAGCTTCTCCGCGCTTTCCCAGTTACGATTCCCAGCTTAACGCCATGTTCTTTTAAAAACGAAATTAAACCATCAATCTCATGATTGACATGCACGAATTGATGGTGTTTGTTTTCATATATGGTGTAATACAGTTCAATCGCCTGTTCTTTTTCTTCATGCTTAAGGTTTTTTCTTATGATTCCTGTTTCTGAGGGGCCAAACATTGCTTTCACTTTTTCCGCAGAAAGATCGCATTTATCGAAAGTATTAAAAACGACTTGAAAGGCGTGGATACATAGCGGCAAAGTATTCGCTAATGTTCCGTCAAAATCAAAGAGTACGGCTCGAATATCGATCACCTCCATCTTATTATTATAGTATAAAATTATTAAAATATTTAGTTTTCTTTAGATTTTTTTCTGCCATATCTTAATAATACAACACCCGAACTGAAACGGCGTGATTCAATATGCTCCATATTCATTAATTTATTTGCTTGAAACATCTGCTTTCCCTCACCCAAAAGGATTGGATGAATGTATAGCCGATATTCATTAATTAAATCAAGCTCTATAAAAGCTGATGCAATTTCAGAGCCACCAAGGTCCATATCCTTGCCAGCCTGTTCTTTCAGCCTTGATATCTCAGCTTTGAGATCATCATTCACTAAACGTGCATTCTATTCTACATGGGTCAGTGTTTTTGAAAACACTACTTTTTTGACACTCTTCCATTTCTGAGAGTATCTCACTTCCTCTGCTGTTGCACTCGGGTTTTGCTCAGCTTCAGGTCAATAGCTGGCCATATTTTCATATAATCTTCGTCCATACAGATGAGTATCAATTTCCTGTTCCAGCTCATTAAAATGCTAAAGAGAGCTCCTCATCTGGTAAAGACCAATTAATATTTCCGTCCTTTGATTCAATGAATCCATCCAGTGACACCATCATCGAATAAATAACTTTTCTATGCCGATCCATTATGCCTTCACCACTCCCAGAACAAAGCCATCGTAGCCTTTTTCACCAACTGTTTGAATAGCGGTGGATTCAATGCGAGAGTCTTCTGCCAATAGCTCTAAAAATCCACGGACTCCTTGAATATTAGGATCTTCTGAATTCTCCTCAATTACCTTTCCTTCACGAACAATATTATCCCCGATAATAAGAGCTCCAGGGTTTGCCAGCTCTAGTGCCATTCTTAAGTAATGCGGATTATTGGGCTTGTCCGCATCGATAAAGATCAAATCAAATCCTGCATCGTTTGTCTGCTGAAGCACCGATAATGATTCAATGGCTAAGCCTTCAATCACTTCGACTTTACTTTCTAGCCCTGCGATTTTAATATTTTCATTGGCAATCTTCGCATGGGCAGGATGATGCTCAAGTGTTACTAGTCTCCCTTTCTCCGGTAAAGCCCGCCCCATCCATATGCTGCTATAGCCCCCTAGGGTGCCGATTTCTAGAATATTCTTTGCCCCTTTTAGCTTGGCAAGTAAGTACAAGAGCTTCCCTTGGTTGGGAGAAACATCAATCGCAGGCAGACCCGCCTCACGATTGGCTTTAAGAACAGCCGATAATACTGCATCATCTTCTTGAAGTGTATCACTTAAATAATGATCAACTGCTTTCCACACCTGGGAGTCACTCATGGTTTTCTCTCCTTTTCTTCAATATAAAAGCTGATCCAATCACTCCTGCTGTAAACGCTACAACCCCGCCAAGCAAACAAACTGGAAGAGACTGAGTAGAAAAATAAAGAATCCAAAAGGCGCATATAGTTAAACCAAAAGGAAGAATCCAATTCATAGCTACCTTCTCCTTTCACTCTATATTCACCTTTATCCCTTCACAGTACAATCAAAACTCCAAAATGATACATTACGCTTAAAGACCTACATTTTCCTGCAAAAAACGATATTTTCTTTCTTTTACATCAACAATCGCCTGTTGAAGCATTTTTTTATCAAAGTCAGGGAAGTATCGCTCCGTAAACCATAGCTCTGCCTTTGCGGACTGCCATACAAGGAAATTACTCAGCCGCTTCTCTCCACCGGTGCGTATGATAATGTCAGGGTCAGGCAGCCCATGGGTATATAAATAGTTCTCTATCATCTCATCATTAATTTGTTCAATTTGTACGTTCTGGGAATGGATTTCTTTCATTAATGACTTCACTGCCGATAAAATTTCAGCCCTTCCTCCATAATTCATTGCAAAATTAACAATAAGTCCATCATTGTTTTTTGTCGTACTAATCGCGCTTGCAACGGCTTCTCTTGTATGAACAGGCAATCCATTTATATCTCCTGAAACACATACCTTAATATTCTTCTCCATAAAAGTTGGGAGTTTTTCTTTTAAAAAGATTGCAGGCAGATCCATTAAATAATTGACTTCATCCTTGGGTCTTTTCCAATTTTCAGTAGAGAAGGCATATAAGGTTAATACTTTTATACCGATTTCAACTGAAGAATAAATGAGCTCCTCCATTGCCTTTGAACCCGCATAATGACCTTCGCTTCGAGATAAACCACGTTGTTTCCCCCATCTTCCGTTTCCATCCATGACGATGGCGATATGCAACCCTGTTTTCATATATTATTCACTCCATCATTTTAAATATATTTTCATACATTGGATTCTGCCACAGCTGGATAAGTCGGCTCTTTCACTGCTTTGCTATTCAAATCCAATAGGTTCGGAGCTTTAAATCCATTTGAGTAGTCAGAATCATAGTTCCATTGTTTACAAGATAAATTAGCTCTCACTGCCTGTGAATAGGGTTTTCCGATTAATCCCCAGAGACAGAGGCAATTAGTTGTTGATCGAAATGACTAATTAGAACCTATTATTATGAATGTCATCTCACTCTCATTAATGGATCTTTTTGTTTTCCAAACATTTGATAGAGATGACTTAATTTAGAATTTCTTCATTTTTCATAGAATGAAATCAACTCATTCTTACACTTAATGACGAATAGAATCGAAAAAAGTTTCTAATGGAGATCTTTATTATTCTTATAATTTAAATGTGGATTTAGGCTTTTGTCTTACATTCCAAGTAACTTATATTCTTTTTGGACGACGTAAAAAAAAAACAGACTCATCTATGAGAGTCTGTCCAGAGTGTGGCAAAATTTAAGAATACTTTCTAATAAAGACTAGGTGTAAAAGAATTATACTGCCCTATCTATTTATGATTCTGTGGTAGATAGGGCAGTAAATACCAAGACCTTTCGACAACAGATCAACTTATATTTTACTTAACAATAAAACTTCTTAAGGCCATCCTCTAGCAAATCCACTGCAAATTCCAGCTGGCTTTTACTAACTATCAGCGGAGGATGCCAGGTAATGCAGTTGCCTCCTGAAACTTTAAATGAAAGTCCATTTTCCAGACAATAATAAAGCAGTTTTTCTGCTAGATTGTCATGCTTTTCTTTCGTTTTTCGATCGATAACTAGCTCTAGAGTGATTAATAATCCAGCAATGCGAATATCGCCAATACAATCATATTTTTCATAAAGCCTTTGAAGCAGAGCCTCTGCATAAAGAGATTGAGAATGGCAGTTTGCCTCTAATTTATAATTGTCAATATAATTGATGGTCGCACAAATTGCCGCGCTGCCTAACGCTGGTTTTTCATGTGTGTAATGTCCTAAAGAAATATCGCCGGCAATGTCATACTTTGTTTTCACCAGTACAGCGGCTTGTGGAAGCACGCCCCCTCCAAGCCCTTTTCCTAGCACCAACAAATCAGGCTCTATTCCGTATCTTTGATGAACATAGAATGTACCGCTTCTCATCAGCGCTGTAGGTATCTCGTCAAAAATAAGTAGAATGCCATGCGCATCACAGATTTCTCGCAATCTTGCAAAATAGGATAACGGCGGGATATGCGTATCCGTTGCTCTTATCGGCTCAAGCAGGATGGCTCCGATTTCACCTTCATGCCGTATTGTATACTCTAAATAATCCAAACATATCCCCGCTGCTTCCTCAGGAGACTCACAGCGGAATAGATTGCGATAACCATTATAGGGCATCACCTTAATCATCCCGGGTAAAAGCGGACCGATATCCTTTTAAAAAACAAATTCTCCACCAGCAGAAATCGTATCCAGCCCTGCTCCATGAAACGATTCCCACATCGAGATGACTTTATGACGCCCGGTAACTTTACGGGCGATTTTCATGGCCAGTCCCACTGCTGCACTGCCAGATGGAGTAAATAGAACTTTATAACCCTTTGATGTCGTTTTATTTATTAAAGCTTCAGCCGCCTGAATGGTAATATCTGCTGTATATCGTCTAGGAATAAACGGAAGATGATCCATCTGTTTCTTAATCGCTTCCACCACATAAGGGTTTTTATACCCCACTTGATGGACGCTATTCCCGTGGAAATCGAGATACTTCTTACCGTTTAAATCCGTAATATTACACCCGTCCGCATCCACAATTCCATTTAAGCATGGAGTGGACATCGATTGCTTCATGAAAACCTGTTCATCGGCCCCGATTCTCTCTAAGCTCACTTCACTTAGTCGTTTCATCCACTCTTCTCGCCCATTGCTTGTATTCACATCGCCTTCTCGCTGCAAATTGAGATTACTTCCCATGCGAAATCAGCTGTTCTTCCGCTAGTAAGCGATTAATTTCTTCAATTAAACCTGGCAGCTCTCCCATCGTTTCAATCGTTGATAAGTGCTGTTAGCCTTGAATCCATTTGTAATCGGCGATTGGCATTACCTCAGGCTTTCTAACATCTGAGATAATAAAATCAATTTCACTCAAGGTTTCAATCTTATAGTTCGCTCTCACCCCAATTTTTGTTGAATCACTCAAAATATAGGATTGCTTCGAATTGGAAATAAATATTTTTGAAAGCATGCATTTATCTAAGTCATAACTAGTAATACCCGCATCTGGATCGATCCCGTCAATTGCAACAAAAGCCTTATCAACGAAAAACTCCTTTGCCATCCTCTCCGCTAACGAGCCGGATGTACGAAAATGATTACTTCTGACATTGCCTCCCAAGAAGATAATCTCCCCCATAAAGCCTTTCTGTTCCTCATATCCCATCAGCTTCACTACAAGTGGAAAAGAGTTAGTTATCACCGTCAAACCTTCAATATTTTTGAGAGAAGAAGCCATTTGAAGTGTCGTGCTCCCCTCATCTATAAAAATGACATCTCCCTTTTCTATGATCAATGCCGCCTTCTTTCCAATGATTCTCTTCTTATCGATATTTAAAATTTCCCGCTCAAACATTGATAATTCATTAGGCATCGTATCAATCCTCACCGCACCGCCATATACCTTTTTAATTTTCTTCTCGCCTTCCAACTCTTCCAAATGACGCCGGATTGTTTCAGTAGATACATTAAAATCCTTTGCAAGCTCATTGACCTTCACCTGCCCTTGATGATCAACAAGCTCAACGATTCTCTTTTTTCTTTCTTCTGCTAATACTGACATGTATCAATCTCCTTAATCTTTGTTTCTAGTGGAATTAAATTACATATTCATGTTTTTTATTTTGCTTTATGTGGTTTCTCGTGTTATTTTGTTGTTTCTTAGTATATAGACAACAATAACATATGTATATCATCATGTGAGATAACCTTACAAAGCTTTTACATTATTTTAAAAATTTTAATAATAGGTTAAGAAAGTTTACATTGATTTTTACTGGTAGAGATTTGTGATAAATCTTGAAAGTTGCAAGATTTATCAACAAAAAAAATCAAAAAAGGTGATAATAACGCATATTAATGCAAAAAAAAAGGCTGTGAGGGTTCACAACCAAAGGACGTTATTATCGCTCTAATTCAATATACTCTCTAAATAGCTTCCAATCATTATCTTCTTTAGTGAAGATAAACATGCATTTTGCCGGAAAGGGTTCGCCATCAACCAAGTTGGTTTCCGTACCTAGTACAACGTAATCCTCGCTGCCTCTTCTTTCGGAATAAGATAGCACTTCAAAGCTTTTTTCCGCTTGCTTATATTGTTTAAGCACGCTATTCAAATCATAGTAGTAGTCGTAAACATCTGGTTCCTTCATACCGGAATGTGCCCAGTATCCTTTAAAGTCTTCGGACATGAGACCTCTAATCTTCTCGCCATCCTTCGTTGTGAATGCTTCATTCCATGCTTGAAAATACCGATCTAATGCAGCTTGAATATCCAAATGGTTTCCTCCTAAAGAATAGACAAAAGTATCTGATGATTGATTATTGAGTAAGAATGATTGCCCTTATTGCAACTGGTTTCACCCTAAACAATCAGTCTTCCCTACCGTATCGTTTTTTAAAGTCTGGGCTGATTTCACTCCAGACATCAAATAGATTTCCATCTAGATCTTGAAAAATAAAGTTTCTGCCTGCATGACCTCTGTTTTCAATGTCTCCCGTTAATACATCTTGAGCAGCCAACTCGCTATGCAGATTTTCAAGTGCATCTAGACCGTCTACTTCAAATGTCATCGTAAATCGTTCATCTCCGTTGTATGCAATAAAGTTGGCCGTCTCTTCGCTTGCTGCTTTGACTAGAAAGAAGCTTTGGTTTGCTAGATTAATTATCGCCTTTTCCTTATCTTTATAGTTAAGAACTGCCCCTAGTTTATGAACATACCATGCCGTCGCTTGATCGATGTGCTGAACCGGGAGATATGTAGTGCCTACTCGCATTAATTTCCCTGTCATTGTTATCCCTCCTCGTACTATTTATAAATTTCGCTATCATAGAAATAAAGTCCTTTTGTTTATAAAATTTCAGGTAAGCCAAATTGATACATCTCTAGTGCAATGTTATGACTAGTTAACGTATTAAGGGTGGAGCCATACGGTTTTGTAAATACCATCGGGTAATCAATCTCATCTAAGTCAGGATTGACAGAAAAAGCAAGCTTCTCTTCTTCGATCGAAAATTCTGCCTGAACGCCTGGTTTATTTCCGCGTGCATCCAATCGAATCCATTTTTTTATGGAATGAAGAAAAATTGCATTTAAAGCATGTATACAGTAACCCCCTTCTGGAGAATCAAATAACATGAGCCTTTGATAACAAAAGCCTGTCGGAATCTCTTCACTCCGCAATAGAGCAGCAAGCAAATGCGATTTTCCATAACAAATGCCCTCCTTATACTCCAGCACTTCAGAAGCCTTGCATATTATTCTGTCACTTTGGATATCCCAAGAATGATTCACATGATCCCGGACGTATTCATAAGCTACTTTCACTTTCTCGATGTCGGACTGAGCATCGTGAAATATTTCCTCTCTCAGTGCCTGTATAATCGGGTGG
Organism: Cytobacillus purgationiresistens; assembly: GCF_030813235.1. Taxonomy (GTDB): domain Bacteria; phylum Bacillota; class Bacilli; order Bacillales; family Cytobacillaceae; genus Cytobacillus; species Cytobacillus purgationiresistens. The sequence goes on from NZ_JAUSUB010000014.1 coordinate 75,730, forward strand.
GTGAAATCAACCGTTTCAAGCTCCTGAAGATAATCTCCCAGATGATAAGTCTCAAGTTTTAGCTTCATTTTTAGATCTCCTCTTTACATTTCGAACTATTTTTCTATTATATCTATTTTCCTCTAAACAGAACAAGTGTTTTGTTGTAGAATGATAGATGGTTATATTTTTTTAAAGGTGGAATGCAAAGTGAATGGAACAGCACACGCGGCTATTGGAGCTGCCGCAGGCTTTATTACAGCGAACACTTTTCAGTCCACTCCAACTGAGACGGCCATTTTAATTGGGCTGGGTACTGTATCTGCACTCGTCCCCGATCTCGATATCGATGGAAAGCTGAGGGGAAGAATTACGCTATCCCACAAAGTCATCCAAGCAGCGGCACAGATCATCGGAATGCTCATGATTTTCTATAGCCTTTATGAAGGAGAAGCCGCAGATACATGGATTGGCATTGGTATAGGAGTGGCCATGATCACTATATCCTCACTTATCAAGCAGAGGCATATGTTAACAGTGACCGGAGTAGGCGTGATCGCCTGTGGAGTTTCCTTACAGGAACCTTGGCTGATTATGCTAGGAATTTATATTTTCGTCGCATCGTTTGTCTCCCATCGAGGTTACACACATTCAATTGCTGGGATAATCTTTTACGGCATGATTGCATATGGATTTGAAGCTTCTGTTCAAATCGATGGAGCCTATTTAGCCTGCTTAACTGGGTATATTAGTCATTTAGCAGCAGATATGAAAATCTTTCCGATTAATAAACGCGGAATAAAATTATTTTTACCAGTCTCATCGAAAGAAGTTTAAGAGAGTCCCGATTGTTGGACTCTCTTTTTCTATTCTTCCATCGGCAAGAATGCATGGGCAGTTTACATTTTTATGAGAGATTTCATCTTAATCTCTCAACTGAAACTTTTTCCATTATCCATTCGTATATTTTTTATTGGAGGAATTTTTATGAAGAGAAAACTTATTTTTACAGCATTTATCCTTATGATCATCTCTGGCTGCAGCAAGCTGGATACCTCGGAACTTAAAGTGAGTAAACCGGAAAATGAGATATCAGAAGAACAAGCCAAGAATATTCCGATTACCTATGAAGCTCCTTCTATGGAGATTGCATTGGAGGCCTTACCATTTGACGTACATTTGCCTGAAGAGCTTCCCTTTGATTCAGCCCCATTCAATCTGCCAACCATTATGGACGTGAATCATGATGGAAGAACGATAATGCTCCACTTCATGACACATGATCAAAATAATGAAGAAAATATATTGATTATTGAAGCTGATTATCCTGTTACTGAGTATTCGGTTCCTAATTCCGAAGAAGTAACCCTTGCGAATAACCTAACCGGATCATATGCTGAAAATACCATCTCATTTTTAGTTGCTGAAGTGAACTATGGCATCACCTATCTAAATGAAGACCTCACACCAGAGCAACGACAAGAAGAAACAATAGATCTCGCAAACCAAATAATCAATAAAAAATAGTAGAGCCAATCAAAGGTTCCTTTATTTTTTCATATAGAGGGTATGAGTAGATAACAAAAGGGACCCAAATATGGGCCCCTCTCAATTATATTTCGTTTGTAAAAATTTCATCGAGTGAAGAATTAAATCTATTAAAACATCGACATTAATATCTGCTACTTTATTAATATAAACACATGCTTTTCCAGATGTATGCTTGCCAAAATGCTCTAATAGGTGCTCCCTTTCTGGCTCGCCTGTAGCAAAATAAAGACTAATTTTTGCTTTGCGTGGCGAAAACCCTACAAAAGGAGCATCACCTTCATGACCCGTATCGTACTTGTAATGATAGGAGCCGAAGCCAATAATGCTTGGACCCCACATTTTCGCCTGATAGCCTGTTGTTTCAGTAAATAAATCTAATAATCGATAGGCATCTTCTCGTTTCTTTGGACTTTCAACAGCTTCTATAAATTCTATTACACTGCGATCATTTTCCTTCGTTTTCAATTCATATGACATATAAAAATACCTCCTTGTAGCTTAGTATAGTGTGAATTCTTCTTCCTTCACAGTTTTCTCTTCTTTATTTATCACCAAACGAAACCTTTTTCTTCCAAATTCGAATGATTAGATAAGAAACGGGGGAACCGCAAATGAAGAAATGGTTAGCATTTATGTTCATCTCCATACTATTTTTTGGATTAGCAGGCTGTTCAAATAATGAGGCAGAAATAAAAGCTTTTGTAAAAGAGTATAAGACGAAGCAATATACTGTGACAGACCCTGCTCACCCGCCCGATGGCCGAGAGTTTACCGAAGAGTTCAAGGGTTATTTATCAGATGAACTGTATGAAAAAATGATGATCAACCGCTTTTATGATATCATTCCTAAATTCTCCGAGCGAACAGGATTCAAAATTGAACTGAAGGACGTAAAGCTTGAAGAAGTTAACACCGAAGACGACTTGACCAGCTATAAATACACGCTTGAATTACTTTTTGACAACGGAGAAGAAACAGAGACCATCGAACGGAAAGGTGAACTAACAATATCTACGGAGGATAAATTTAAATTAACAAGAGACTGGGAAAACAGAACTTCAGAAATTTGGGGAGAAAAATTCTAATCTAAAAACCGCTTACGAGTATCTGGTGAAGGGAGCGTACAGCTCTCCTTTTTCCCAAACCATTTGTACCTATTTTTCGCAAGGATATTATAGAAAACATCTCGGATGGGCTTGGGCACGATGATTAGTCCATATAGGAGCTTCCATCCTCCCGATAAATGACGGAAAACATTCAATGCTGCCGAGGAGCGATCGTGGCATTGATTCCCATCGATAAAAATAAAACTATCCGTATCTGCTGGGACATCGTACTGCTGCAATAGCTTTTGACCTGCGTCACCTTGTAAAGAAGCAAATCTAAAGAGGGCTTCATCATCTCGTTTAAGTATAAACTGAACACTGCGATCACAGAAATTACATTCGCCATCAAACAAAATAATTTTCTCCATTAAAAGCCCTCCCTTTTGTATGATTGTAACATCCACTTATCATAAAAACTCGTATGAAGGTCTGTGGTAAAAGTGCTTATTAGAAATTTTGTTAAGGTTTTTTTCTTATTTTTTGGTGTTTCGTACAATCGAAAAGGAACTCAATATCACACATGCTTACCAAATTTCCTTCGCCTTCTCTAACCCTTCAAAGCTTATAGGGTACCGCTGCATCGAAAATGGGCATATCTTATTATAATCCTTAATTTTTTTATTGATTTTATTCATATCCTCTTTTTCTTTTGCTTGATGAACCAATTGGGATATCTCTTTTTGAAGCTCAAGCCAAGGTGGCAAAAAACCTGCATCCTTCGCAATCTTTTGGAAGTTTTGAAATATATCCTGTTGATAATAATTGTTTGGAAGCGGCTTTCCCTTGCCTGGTAAATCCTTCGTATCCGAGTTCTTTAAAATTTCACCTATCAAATCATTGTATTTCTCAGTCATAGCATGATTCCTCCCCAATGATTAATTACACTTACCTAATTTAATCTTATCATATAATTATCCAAAAATAGGTAATTAATATTGAGAATTTTGTGACATTTCAATTATTTCCCCTACAAAAGTTTAACCAAGAATGATATTGGTCTTTCGTCGGAAAGAGGTCCAATAGCTGACATGTGGCCGTGGCAAATTCTGCAAAGGCAGTTCCCTTTGCTGTAATGATGTTGTTCTCGACCAGAATATTCTCTCCAGTATAGGTAGCCCCTTCAAAAAGGTGATGATTTCTTTCATATGTATGAGCCAGGCAAGTGAATGACTTCCCTTTCAATAATCCAGCTTTACCAAGCAAAACAGCAGAAGCACAAATTGAAGCAATCGGAATCGACTGTTTCACAGCCGCTTGCAATACTTGGCTAACACTCTCTTCGTCTATCATTTCACCAATGCCATCCCCACCTGAAATAAGGATAAGGTCAAATTCATTGACCTTGATTTCAGTGAGTTTAGTCTCTGCATGAACCTTTAATCCACCAATGCTTTCAACAGGGAGACCATTCACCGTAACTGTTACAATCTCAGCCTTCCCGACTTTTCTTAATAGAAACAGCACATGACCGATTTCAAAGTCAGCATACTGTGGATATGCTAAGAATAGTACTTTCAACATATTCTCTCCCTTTTTCAAAAAAATTGATAATCTATTGAGACCACTAATGATCAAATCTAGACTTCAAAAGCACACGCTTAATCCTCTCACGATCATATTCTCCAACTAATTTCTTAAAATTCTCGTAAACTGGCAGAAGTGTACCCCCATCTGCAGCAACCACTTCACATCCTCGATCATCATATATGAAGAAAATCAGCTTTTTGCTGACATTCATGAAAAAAACATCAGGGTATCGATACTCCCTGCCAAATGCTGGAGTGAGCTTATGAAAATCCTCATGACATGCCGCCTGTATTATTTGTATGTAGCGTAAATCCTGTTTTTTACATGTCAAACTGAACCTTTGTATCGTTTCTCCCTCTTCTGTCAAATCAGGTAAGGTACTCGCTTCTATTCTATATTTCAATTTCCAATTTTTAAGGCGACGATTAAATACTTTTAGACGTTTATGTTTTCCGCCTTCTTTCTTATATACCTGTGCTACCAGAAGAATTTTATCCTCTTCTGAAAAAAGAGCATGAAAAATAGCCAGAACCTCTGAGTAAACCACTTTAAACATTTCTTTATTTAATGTCCCATCATCGTTGAGTTGATAGAAATCTTGCGCTAATTCGAAATGAATCCCTATTTCAGCTTGACCATATAAGCTTCCTTCAAGCCTTATACCTGAAAAATTGTCTTCTAAAAACTCTTCCACACTTATCATACTTTCACCTCACCTTATTTTCCAATATTATCCCCGTTGTTTCAAGCGGAGACAATAAAGAGGCTGTCCCCAAAGGGTGAAATCAGCAAAAAGAGAAGCCAATAAAAAAACAAGAATGCTGTTAAATCAGCATTCTTGTTTAAAGAAAATGGTGTCGATAAGTCGAAATTCAACCTATTGGAAACCATAAAAGTAAAAATAAGCAAACTTCTGTGGATTTGGAGAAGCAGCCTCTCAGCTCCTGCGGAAGAAGCGAGATAGACGCGTAGCGACGAAACTGCTAGCCCCGCGGTAAGCTTCGAAAAACCCCTACCATACTAAATTTGCCTACATGCAAAAACCATATATAAATATATATCGTTCGAAACTCTCAAAAGAGTCAGCATTATGGTGAAACATCTATGATTTAAATCTATCGTCGGTTTTTCAATCTACCCACCATCTAAAAAACTACATCTATTTTATAAATTTCCTCTAACGTTTTGCCTTTTGCTCTTTTTAACACTTCAATTCTAGCATTCAATTGCTTCTGCATAAAGGCATGATTACCCGCCACTGCTACGCCAAATGGGTTCACTTCCTCAGGAGCTTCGCTGATTTGAAGGGCCAATGGCATCAATTCTTGTAATTTGCCTAACACATATTCAAGCATGCTTGCATCCTCAGAAATGAGGCGCTGTAATAAGAAGGTTCCAAAACCAATATGCCGTGATTCGTCTCTTTTAATATTGGTTATTCCCTCGAGTAAGCCAGGCATTTTATTGATATTTACGAGATTTTGATAGAACGTCCAGTATCCACTTTCCGCGAGAATCCCTTCAGTAAACATATTATAAACAACTGCTGCACCCGCAATAGCCTTAGGTGACTGATCCTTCAATAAACGCTCCATTGTCTCAGGGAGTATCTCATCAAATAATTTTCGATATGCAGGAGTATGCAATGAATTCAATTCGCCCTGCACACCTATTTTTTGTAATAGCAGGCTAAAGAAATCCGTATGCTTCGCCTCCTCAAATAAAAAGGTGGTTAAATACATCTCTTCTTCAAATTGACCAGTCTTTGATATCGCATAGATTAATGGAAGAACATCTTTGGTGACAGCTTCCTCAGCACTATAAAAGAAAGAAATGAGCGTAAGCAGTGATTCCCGCTGCTCACCCGATAAGGACTCCCAATCTGCCTTGTCTCTACTAAAGTCAATATTCCTTGGATCCCAAGTGCCAAACTTCTTCGCTTTTTCATAAAGCTTAAATGGTAATGACTCTCGATTAATTCCTCGTTCACTAGTAGACGCATAATATCTCATATACATTCCTCCTAAATTTCTTATATCATTTTATTTAATAATATTAAAATAATGAGATAATATTCCTGGAGATTCACTAGTTTTCCAAATAACAATTTACGAAGCTGTTCAATCGCTGATTTTACATTCTAATATCTATACAAAAATAATTTAATCTACAACCAATCAGTATATAAGGAGATATTCGTTTATAAAAAGACTTCAGGTTGACTTCATGGTAAAAGAGGACTGGGAACAAGTGAGCCAAATTTATATGGACGGTATAGCAACCTGGAATGTCACTTTTGAAGCAGCGGCGCCTACATGGCAAGTATGGAATCAAGTATGCCGTCTCGTTGCGAGGTCTGGTCCAGAAATATTAGGCTAGGCAGCATTGTCTCCCTATCAAAGCGCCCTGTTTATTCTGGTGTAGCTGAAGTAAGCGTGTATATCAAACCATCAGCTGCTGGGCAAGGCATAGGCACCTTGCTGCTTAGTTTATCAAACATTTTGACAATTCACACTATAATTTGTAATTTTTTCTATTTATGATAATATATATTAAATGGATTTATTGTATTTTTTTGGATAAGGTGTGTGTTTAATTGGAAAAAAAGGAAAAATACAGGTACTACCTTTCCCTTACCCTCGTAGGTATATTTGGTGTTCCTATTATGACAAATAATGCAGTTAATTCTAATTGGGAGAACTTATCTTTACCTGCTCTTCTTGTATTTGCTAGTTTATTAATAGTTGGAGTAATAGGTTTAATATATACAAAAATGAGACAAGATACGAAGAATTAAATGTATTCGATAAGGCGTTCACCCGCATTTGGCGAGATTGGAAAGACGAAGCACTATGCTCTAATTTTCTAATTCTGCATGTAGCCTCCTCTTCCCTTCCCCATTTTCCTTTTTTTGATAAATGATGGGACGGTTGTCATTATGATGGTGGCTAATAAGGGATTTTTATATAATACGTAACCTATTCAATCAAATATCAGTCTAAAAAAGTAAACTGCAAAGGACCATTGTCATGACCAAAAAAGCGTTTCTCATCCCGATATCGATTCTTCTTATCTTTAGCATCGCCTTCATTGGTATGATTCTTTTCCGATATGAATCCGCTGATGATCTATATGGATTTCCAATCCCTAGAGATGCAAAGATTACTAAGCAGAAAGAGGCTTTCTATGAACCTGATTGGTGGGCGGCGTCACAAGAACAAAAAGATGGTCTCCCTCTTACCTATCGTCTGCGTCTAAAGCTCGATGGCTGGGAAATGAAAGAAAGACAAGGTGAATGGGCGGCTTATGTAAAAGAGGAAAAATCTCTAAATGTCATCTCAACCGTCGATTATTTATCCGTCTGGCATGAATGAAAGAGCTGCGAACATATTCGCAGCTCTTTTTGCTTTAGTGTGAGAAAGGAATCTCTAATTTTAATTCGCTAATTTCTTCTCGATAGCCTTCTTTATTTATATCAGCTGGTTTAAGAGTGAGTGAATGTGGAGCAGAGTCCATAGGCGGCAATTCCAACACCATCTCGTGTCCGAAATTCCCTGCCATGCCAGCCTGGAGCTTTATTCCATCATAAACTTTGCCTTTATCATCTACCACAGTAAAATCGAACCATGGCCATGTATCATTTTCATCCATAACCGCAGGATAATCTACTCTTAAATCTATCCTTGTTGACAAAGGCGAAAATATTACTTTTTCAGCTGTTATCGCATATTTTTTGTCACTGGTTTCAGCAGTGACACCTGGCAATACTGTTTCTATATTTCCATCTAATTTTTCAAGCGGGAAGTTTACTTGCCAATTTCCCTTATAGCCAAATAAATCTTCACCATGAACTGCAACATTAATTTTATCGTTATCCTGATCATTATTCGCCAGCGTAAATTGGTGGTATTCAATGATTTTATTCGGTTCAATAGGATCTTGTGCTTTAGTACCCATCACTTCCTCAATTGGCTGTCCATTAATAGTGACTTCATTTTTCCCGACTCTTCCCTCTTCAAGTGAAAGATCATTTTCACCAGTGTACTCTACCGTTACTACCAATCGTCCTCCATCATAAATAGCTTCCTTTACTGTCATTGTTATGCCATTCTGACTATCTTGTATATCTATAGGCGTTGCTAATTGATCTTTTTGAATCTGGTCTGAAGCAATATCGCGAAATTCCGCATAAATAGGCCCGATGAATGGAAGATTGGATAGCCCTGCCGCCATGCCTGTGGACACAAATCCGGAGCCAAGCAAGGTAATGCATAATCCGCATGCAACCAGGGCAGAATGCTTGGTAATTTTTGTGATTTTACTTCTCTTTTTCCCTTGGGCCATAGCTGCCCTCTCCCTCGCTACTAGTTTATCAACCGGTATCTCAATGTTCTCCATAGAATGGTTCAACTTTTCTTTATTCATAAAAATAACCCTCCTTTAGAATCGGTCTAAGCCCTTTTTGCGCTCTATTTAATTGAGATTTGACTGTTCCCTCAGGTGAATTCATGATGTGGGCAATTTCCTTAATGGATAAATCATGATAATACCTCAACAAAATAATCGTTTTGGATTTGGCATCCAAGAATTTAAATGCTTCAGACAGATCCATAGAAAGAGCGCTTAAATCAACATTTTCACTTGAAATTAACTTAGAAAAAACCCTTTCATCATCCGTCGGAAAATGACGAGACTCTTTTCTTATAAAATCAATGGACTTAAAAACAAGAATCTTTATAATCCAGCTTTGAAAGCTCTCAGGTTTTTTTAGGGTCTTTAAAGAAGTGTACGCTTTGTATATCGTTTCTTGGTAAATATCGAGGGCATCCTGTTCATTTCTAACATAAGAATAGGCTGTTCTATATAATTTGTGACGAACAGTACTAATCAATTGTTCAAATGCTTCATCATCGCCCTTTTTAGCTTTTTTCACGAGCTTTTCAATCTCCATTTTGATTCCCCCCTCCTTTTCATACTTAAGTCGATTGAGGAAGGATAAACGTTGCAAAAAATTCCTCTTATTTAAATGCTGTGATGAATTCTATGTAATTTAAAAGCTTGGTTTAGTTGATAGAACATGATTTAGTTGATTTTCGCTCTTTTCTTGTTCTAATCCGATTATTAGAACAGGATTTGCTCGATTTTCGCTCTTTTCATGTTCTAATCCGATTTTTAGAACATGATTGGGTCCATTTTGGCTCTTTTCTTGTTCTAATCCGATTATTAGAACATGGTTCGGTCGATTTTGGCTCTTTTCTTGTTCTAATCGGATTATTAGAACATGGTTGGGCCGATTTTCGCTCTTTTCTTGTTCTAATCCGATTATTAGAACAGGGTTGGGCCGATTTTCGCTCTTTTCTTGTTCTAATCCGATTATTAGAACAGGATTTGCTCGATTTTCGCTCTTTTCTTGTTCTAATCCGATTATTAGAACAGGGTTGGGTCCATTTTGGCTCTTTTCTTGTTCTAATCCGATTTTTAGAACATGATTTGCTCGATTTTCGCTCTTTTCATGTTCTAATCGGATTATTAGAACATGATTGGGTCGATTTTCGCTCTTTTCATGTTCTAATCCGATTATTAGAACATGATTGGGTCGATTTTCGCTCTTTTCATGTTCTAATCCGATTATTAGAACATGATTTGCTCGATTTTCGCACTTTTCATGTTCTAATCCAATTATTAGAACATGATTTGCTCGATTTTCGCTCTTTTCTTGTTCTAATCCGATTATTAGAACAGGGTTGGGCCGATTTTCGCTCTTTTCTTGTTCTAACCGGATTATTAGAACATGATTGGGTCGATTTTCGCTCTTTTCTTGTTCTAATCCGATTATTAGAACAGGGTTGGGCCGATTTTGGCTCTTTTCTTGTTCTAATCCGATTTTTAGAACATGATTTGCTCGATTTTCGCTCTTTTCTTGTTCTAATCCGATTATTAGAACATGGTTCGGTCGATTTTGGCTCTTTTCTTGTTCTAATCCGATTATTAGAACATGATTTGCTCGATTTTGGCTCTTTTCATGTTCTAATCGGATTATTAGAACATGATTTGCTCGATTTTCGCTCTTTTCATGTTCTAATCCGATTATTAGAACATGATTTGCTCGATTTTCTTGTTCTAATCTGATTTTTAGAACATGATTTAGTTGATTTTGGCTCTTTGTTGTTCTAATCCGCCTATAAGAACCTGATTAAAAGTCATCTACAAAAAAAGCCCACGAGGTTTACTTCTCGTGGACATGGACAAGCTTATTTTTTTGACATAAAATCTGAAATTGATTCGCTTTTATCTTTATTTCTTTTCCTTCTGATTAACTGATAGACCACAAAGATTACCACGAGCAGGATACCAACGGGAAGCATATAATCGTTTAGAATCCCTTTTACGTCCTGCCAGTTTTCACCTAGTTTGACTCCAAGGTATACGTAGAAAAAAGTGATTGGTGCCATTGCTAAAAATGTGTAAAGGGAGAAAATCCAAGGGTTCATTTTTGCCATGCCGCAAGGGACGGAGATAATCGTTCTGACTCCAGGTAAGAATCGGGCACTAAAGGCGACGAATGCACCATGCTTCTCAAAAAATGCATCTGCCTTATTTAAACTCTCATGACTGATAAAAAAGTACTTCCCGTATTTCTCCAGGAAGGGACGGCCGCCGTATCTTCCTAGCCAATACAAGGTTAGCGGACCAGCTACCCCTCCTAAAGACCCGGCAAGGACAACACCCCAAAGCAGCATATCACCTTCAGATACCCAGAATCCCGCAAGCGGCAGCACGACTTCAGCCGGTATAAACTCAATGCAAAGCGCTAAGAAAATACCTAAATATGATAAATCTTTAAACCAATTGATTATTTCCATTATTAGTTGTTCCATTTTATCCCTGCCTTTTTCAACTATGCAGTTTCGCTTCTTGATCGATTTTTAGATTAAACACAGACATCTTCATATTAAAGAAAAAGACAGGAAAAGGAAAGCAGAATCTATTGTTGAGTAGCAAATACCGTTTACTTCCAGTCAAATAGCCTGACTAATTTTCTTAGGAGAAAAAAGACAAGCCTAAACGGAAGTATGATTAACTCTGGTATATAAATATATCCCAGAATGAATCCCAAGATGATCCGTTTTCTTTATTGCGTTCCTCTTTCTTTTATAAGCGCCATACCATGCACCTCGCTCAAGTAGGATAGATTCAAGAATATATACGTCTATCTCTCGTGAAAGGTTTCTAAATATTAAATTTTTCATAGATGAGCAATTGACCCCATAAAGAGAATCATTCCAGTTTCATCATCAGTAATAGCCATAAAAAATGGCCGGTTTACGTCCATATAGAATGGCTGTTCAACCAATGACATTTTTACGATTTCGACAGATGTTGCGGCTGCAGCTTCTGTACCTTTCTCATTCACTTCTATAAACGTCTTTTGCTTAATATCGCTAACCGCGAAATCTCCATCGTTTTTTATTACCTTGGACAAGTCTGCTTCAGAGGAAAAAGCTGAAGGCATTCCTAGGTTTTGCAATGCTTCGTTTAAATTCGCCTCATATTCCAACTCGAATTTTGGTAAAACAACTGTCCCTTCGCTTTCGGAGAATTCACTATTCCACTTTTCCCAATTTTTAGTTGAGAGCATCTGCTCAAATTCTCCCATGCTAGTATTCTCATTAGGAAGGAAAACCTTCATACTCATTTCGCCGTCACCATAAGGTAGAGAAACCGCTTGAAAATCATTATTTTCCATATAAGCCAGCTTTTCTTTCATTTTCATAAAAGGAACTTTTTTTGTCTCTCCATTATTTAACGTAAAGTCTCCGTCTTTTGTTTCATTTTTTTCAAATTCATATTTCCATTCACCCTTAAAATAGATAGCATTCAGTAAGATTGCCGCTAAATCAGGGTTTAATGGATCCTCAACCATTTCTTCAATTTTATTATTGGTAGCTTTCTTCACCCAATTATTAATGATGTCGGCTGATTCTATTTCTTGAATCTCCGCATTAAGGTATCCCTTGTTCGTTTCAGCAAAGTCCGTTTGGAACTCATACTTTTTATCGATCCACATTGAATTGGCAATATTCAACTCTATAAGGTCTGTTTCTTTATTCAGTTTTGCAAGTAAGGAGGCATTTGCTTCGTTCAGTTCTTTCACATCCATCTTATTTGTATGGAGCACTTGAGCGATTTCATCCTTTGTTGCGCCGTCCGCCCCATTATAAAGCATCGATAATGCCATCATCAAACTCATAGGAGAAATAAATATGTTGCCTGCTTCATCCCTATCCAGCTCGGAAATTAGATCCATCCCTAGCTGATTGTTAGCTGAAAGGATTTTTTTATAGTCCTCTTTTTCATAACTCACATTTATGGGCTCACTTCCACCGTTCTCTTTTGTTCCACATCCGCTTATCAACAAACTTAAAAATATTAACGAAAATATCCACTTTTTCAACAATCATCACCGCCTTCGTAGTAATAGACTGTTTTAATGCGAAAAAGTTACATATGCTTCCGTACGACTTGAAGAAGTGTTCGAACACGACCAAGGTAATATTTCTTTTTCATAGGATTGTGTACAAAGCTGGTGAATAAGATGGTCAACATCAAAGCCGTATCTAAACGATAAACTGCCTGTATGAGTGAACTCGTTTCTAACAAACGCTTATCTCCATACCCTCTTATAAATTCTTGCTCATCTATCTCACAAGACTCCGAAACTCGCATTAACTCCATAATTGGATCCCCAATAAAGGCGTTATCCCAATCGAAAAGCGCTTTAATTTTCCCTTTTATCCCTATCATATTTGGCGGACGCACATCAAGATGCAATAGAACTTGGCCTGTGCTTGATTGTTCAAGTATCTGCGCTATATCCTCCGATGCAGGAGTATGTATGTCCTCATTTATTAAAGTTCTTAGTATATGCATACGCGATACAAGTCTCTGTGAAATGATATCGCTTAGTCTACTATCCTTTTGATCCACGAGCTTGAAGCCCTCTAAAGGCACCCGATGAATTCTTGCAACAAGCTCTCCCATTTCAAATGAAGAAATTGGCTCTTCATCCCCGTGAATAAAATCAGAAACTAAGAAATTTATATCCTCACTCAGATATACTTGATGGATTTTTGGCACCGGGATTCCGAATTGATAGCAATGTTGAGCAATCATGGCTTCCTTCTTTAATGAAAGAACACTGCTATCTTCTCCATCCATTCTATTTTCCCTTGGTATCCAGGGTATGCGGAGAGCTACCTCTCCAAGTTCTTTCTCCTTCACACGAAAAACAGCATTAATTACACCGTTTGCAGCAAAAGAAAGGTGCTGAACCTGCCAATTCAGTTTTTCTACTAATACAGACTCAATGTCAGTTGAAAGTTGTTTTATCATTTCTGGTGTTAATTTCATCTGTTCATCCCTTTTTCTATTTTTGTCTTATGACATATTCTATGAGTTTCTTTTTCTTCCTTTATTTATCGGCAAAGGTGAGATGATTTTCTTACAATAAATTGGATTACACCCCCCATTTGTTGAATATTGCTACTTTTTCGGAAGGTTTCAATATGGCTACACTGCTGCCAATTAAATTCTTTACTATATTAACGCGATATAACATCATCTTGAAAAAACATGCGCCAAGAGCCGATTTTACAGTATTAAAAGAAGTCAAAATATGTCGATTTTTGTGCCAGACTACAAAAATAATAAAAATCTTTGTGTTTGTCTCCATAGAATTTAAAAATAATCACCCGTATGATTTTTAAAAAGTTAAAAAATTTAATGTTACTATAATAGGAGGTTTGCAATGAGCGTTCTTGCTAAACAACATCAAAATCCAGGACCACAAAAGAAGAAAATATCTGACCGTTTTCTTGATGTGATTGAGCGTGCTGGTAATAAGCTCCCTGACCCAGTCACTCTTTTTATCATTATGTCAGCTATTATTTTAGTTTTATCTTATTTTCTTTCTCTCATAGGGGTTTCTGCCAAAGACCCTGCTTCAGGAAATACGATTGAAGCAGTGAATTTATTGAATCGTGAAGGAATTGTTCAAATTTTAACGAATATGGTAGGAAACTTCACTTCCTTTGCACCACTTGGATTAGTTGTCGTTACTATGCTTGGAGTAGGTGTTGCAGAATCTACCGGCTTAGTCCAGCTTGTAATGAAAAAGTCCGTGTTAAGTGCACCAAAAAATCTCATTCTTCCTGTCATCCTGTTTACTGCGATTGTTGGCGGTGTGGCAGCTGATGCAGCATTTATCGTCTTCCCTCCAATTGCTGCGATGATCTTCATGAGTCTTGGCAGAAGCCCGCTAGTCGGACTCATAGCTACCTATGCAGCGGTTGGTGGCGGATTTAGTGCCAACATCCTTTTAAATTCACTGGATGTTTTGCTGGCAGGTATTACAGAACAAGCAGCAAGAATGGTTGACCCCGAATATATCGGCAACCCAACAATGAACTATTATTTTCTCATTGTATCAACCTTCCTATTAGTAGGGATTGCCACTTGGGTCACTGTGAAATTTGTTGAACCTCGCTTTGGAAAGTTCGAAGGAAATATTGAAAAGATTGAAGAAATTACTACAGATGAAAAACGAGGCCTTCGTTATGCAGGCATTACATTAGCCGCTTATGTCGCCATTCTGCTAATTATGGTTATTCCTGAAAATGGCTGGTTACGTGATGCAGAAACAGGCTCATTCATTAATTCTCCATTCATGTCTGGCATCGTACCTATTATGCTGTTTTTATTCTTATTGCCTGCCATCGCATTCGGAATTGGCGCTAAGAGAATCAAAAATGATAAAGACGTTGCCGACAAAATGTTTAAATCCATTGCTGACCTAGCTCCATTTATCGTGCTCGCATTTGTCGCTGCCCAGATGATAGCTTTCTTCAACTGGAGTAATATCGGTCCGATCCTCGCTATTAAAGGAGCAGAACTATTGCAAGCAATGAATTTCACTGGCTTGCCAATGCTTATTGGTTTTATTATCATTTGTGCTTTTATCAATTTATTAATAGCAAGCGCTTCGGCAAAATGGGCATTGCTCGCAACTATTTTCGTACCGATGTTTATGTACTTAGGCTACAGTCCTGCGTTTACACAAATGGCATATAGAGTAGGAGATTCGATTACAAACCCAATCACACCGATGCTTGCTTACTTTGCTATTCTGCTTTCATTTGCAAGAAAGCATGATAAATCTATCGGTATTGGTACATTGGTCTCTGCCTTACTTCCATACTCTATTTTCTTTGCAATTGGCTGGATTATCCTTTTCTCAATCTGGTATTTACTTGGAATACCAGTCGGCCCTGGAGACAATATCTTCTTATAGACTACGAGGCGCAGCGTGCGATATAAAGCCAATGGCGCCGAAGAACTGTTTTTTCAAACAAAAAATCTTTTATTGAAATGAGGCTTCAACATGGAAAATCTATTTACTCTATTAAAAGAATTCGAACCAGAAATGATTTCAATCCGTCGCTATCTTCATGAAAATCCTGAGATTTCTTACCATGAAGTAAAAACGCCAGCTTATATTGCTGAATATCATCAAAAGCTTGGTCATGAGGTTAGAACGGGTGTGGGCGGCCGCGGTGTCGTTGCCACACTGCGCGGAGGTAAGCCTGGTCAAACGGTTGCGTTACGTGCAGATTTTGATGCGCTTGCGATTCAAGAGGAAAACGATATCCCATATAAATCTAAAGTAGATGGTGCGATGCATGCTTGCGGTCATGACGGTCATACAGCTACCTTACTTGTTCTCGCAAAAGCACTGAACAAGATTCAGGATGAGATTGCTGGAACCATTGTCTTCATCCATCAGTTTGCAGAAGAAATTGCACCAGGTGGCGCGATTTCTATGATCGAAGATGGCTGCTTAGAAGGTGTTGATGTCATTTTTGGCACACATATCTGGTCAACCTTCCCTGTTGGCACAATCCAATTGAAATCTGGTCCAATTATGGCTGCTGCCGATCAATTCAATATTAAGATCCAGGGTAAAGGAGGGCACGGTTCTGAACCTCATTTAACCAAGGATGCGGTAATGATCGGTTCTCAATTTGTAGCGAGCGCTCAACAAATCGTTTCCAGAAGAGTGAATCCACTCCATCCAGCTGTCGTATCTGTCGGCCATTTTGAAGCATTGAATCCATTCAATGTAATCGCCGATACTGCTACATTGATTGGAACAGCACGTACATTTGATGAAGAAGCACGCGATTTAATCGAAAAAGAATTAGAAAATGTTTTAAAATCTTCATGCCTGCTGATGGATGCTTCATATGAATATGTATATAAGCGAGGATACCCTCCTGTTGTTAACCATGAAGCAGAAACAGCCTTTATTGCCGAAACTGCCAAGAACATAGAAGAGGTGCAGGCAGTAGTCGAATGTGATCCACTCATGGGAGGAGAGGATTTTGCTTACTACCTCCAACATGTAAAAGGAGCGTTCTTCTTTACCGGTGCAATGGATCCTGAATGGGATGTCGTATATCCGCACCACCATCCACGCTTCAACATCGATGAGCGCTCTCTTCTCATCGCAGCAAAAACATTAGGATCAGCTGCGATCAGCTTCCTGGAGAAAGAATCTGGGCAGACGCAGGAACAAAGCATCACTAACTAAGACATTCTTTTCTGAATGTAAAAATATATCCTAACGAATGACCCTCCAGCTCGCAAATGAGTGGGAGGGTCTTATTTTTGTGTGTGTTTAATTATAGGGCATCTTTTTTCTGCGACGAAGGGCATTTAAATCCCTCCCGCCATGTTTAATACGTTTTCTCCTCGAAAAATATCCCCACATTGGGTGATGATTTATTTTTCAACAGAAAATATCAAAAACATCGGTCTGCGCATTTCGGCTTTCATTTCAGGGTTACTTGCTAACATCTCTTCAGAAGGCATCGGTTCTTCTGCAGCCTTAATTCAAAAGCCCACTTTTAATAAATCATTTACATAAGTTGAAAATGTTCGATGATATTTTATGACATTTTCAGTGAGAATCTTGGTTGTTCGGAGTCCTTCGAATTGATACTGATCAACAGGCCAACGAAGTCATACACCATGTTCGTTATAGTGCCCGTCTTGTGAAGTAAACATCGGATGCTCAACAGAAAAAACAAAAGTGCCACCCTTCTTTAAACAATCATAGACTTTTTTACAGAGCTCATCGAATGAATTAATATAATGAAAAGCCAATGAACTGATGACTACATCAACTGGTCATTTTCAATTTCAATATCTTCAATCGGCATCCTCATGTATGAAATCTGTGGGCCATGTGTTTTTCCACGTGCCACTTGAAGCATTTTATCAGATATATCTACCCCAATGACCTTACCTGTTTCTTGTTCACGGGCATATCGGCAATGCCAGCCAAATCCACAACGTAAATCAAGTACATGTTTATTGTCCAACTCAGAGATTAAAGCTTTCAATACCTGCCATTCGCCCGCTCCTCCTTTTATAGAACTCGGCATTTTTTCGTTTGCCGAAAAGAAGCTTGCTCTTCATATTTATTTTGTTTCATTATTTTCCAATCTCCTTTATATAAGATAGCCTCCAAAAATGATTTAATCACTTTAGGAAGGCTAGCTATCTCCTTCTTACCATTCTCAACATCTCTTGATTCATTATAAAGCGATAGAAATTCAACTCGGTTTAGTCATTCACCCATAAGCTCCTCCTCACATACACTAACCTGTATCATTTGAGGAGGAGATTAAGTGGAAAGACAAATACAAGCTAATTATTTACCGCGTGGCTTTGGAGCACCTGGTTATGTAAATTACCCAGGAACCGGTGGGGCATATGGCGGAGGATCTGGCTGGTGGGGTCCTGGGCATGGATATTGGCCAGGTGGATCTGGACATTGGCAAGGCGGGTCTGGGCATTGGCCAGGTGGATCTGGACATTGGCAAGGCGGGTCTGGGCATTGGCCGGGTGGATCTGGACATTGGCAAGGCGGGTCTGGGCATTGGCCGGGTGGATCTGGACATTGGCAAGGCGGGTCTGGGCATTGGCCGGGTGGATCTGGACATGGACCCGGCGGACCTGGACATGGTCCTGGACCTGGTGGACCTAGACATGAATATGACTATGACTATCATTATTTCGGTTATTAATATTCAAAAGGAACAGCAGGCAAATTCGCCTGCTGTTTCTAATTTATCAACAAATGGAATAAAAGCCACGTACATCGGGCCATTTTATTTTTTTTCATGTAAAAACAAAGCGGTCTTTAAATTAGTTAAATCCTCTAAATTATCGAAGTCACAATCAAGCTTCTCCTGTAATTGTTGTAGGCGATAGTAGACTGTATTTGGATGGAGATGCATGGCCTCTGCGGTTTGTACGGTATTTTTATTAAAATCCAAATAGATTTTCAATGTATAAAGAAGGTCGTTTTTTCCTGTCCGATTGGATTGATAAAGGATGGGTCCCAGTATGTTTTCTACAAAGTGAGCTCCTTCTTCATCTGGCACATTTAATAAGTAACGTTTATATCCTAAGAAACGAAAAGTAAAGATCTTCCCTTTCTTCCCTCCATCCTTAAACTGTCCATCTGCCATCATTTTCACATCATGAAAGGAAATTGGAATATGTCGAAGAGATTGAACAGTGCGGCCAATATAGATATGAGCGTCGTTGTAAATTGATTGGAGCCTGCTTCCGAACATCTTTATTTCATCAAGCTTATCGTTCATGGATTCCTTTGTACCGAGTAAAAGGTAAATCTTATCATTATGCGGAAAAGTCATTACATAATATTTCTTACCGAAGATACGCTTTAGTAACTCTTCAAACGAAACCATTTGATTGATATCCTCAAATAAATGATGAGCACTTTTTATTGCGAGAAACACATAGTTTTTGGCAGTAATCATTCCGTACTTTTTCAATGATGCCTGTACGTCTGAGGTGAAGTTTCTATTTAAAATTTCAGTTAATAATAACTCTTTTTCTGCTTGTCTATGCTTGATTTGCTCCTGGAGTTTAATCTGCTCAATAGCAATAATAGAAGCTGCGTGCTTAAAGCCGAGTTCACCTACTGTATCAAGCGTAGCCACCTTTCCTGTGATGACAAGAAAACCGATCGTACCAAACGATGACCTGACAGAAAGCGCTTGTCCTATGAATATTTGCTCATTAAAGATACTGTGCAACTGTTGAGATCTCAGCTCTTTCATATGCCCCTTAAGCCACTTTATCAAAAGTGGAATGTTTTCTTTCGAGGGTTGATAAGAGACCTCTAATCGGCATAAAGAATCAAAATAATAGATGCTGCCTTCAACATTCGTGGCCAAGCTCTCGACAAGGGATTGCATTCCTTTGCCATTTAAGACCGCCTCATTTAATTGGTTATGAAGATGGAGAATGGTTTCTAGTTGTATGGCTCTCTGTTGTTTTTCTTGAAAAGCGCGTGCATTTACAATAGTAATAGCAATTTGGTTGCCTATCGCTTCAAGGAAACGTAAATCCTCTTTAGTGAAAAAGCCTTCATTTTTGAAGTTATCTATCGTCAGTACACCGATTTTCTGATTTTGATGTGTGAGAGGAACGGACAAACAACTTATAGGCATTAAAGCATGGACTGTAGATTTCAAATAATACTGGAGTGTTTTATTTCTCATATTAGACATCGCTTTTTCAATATTATCTACAGAATTGATCAATCGACTTTGACCATCCGCAAAAACCGAACCACTGATGCCCTCTCCTTTAAGGAGCTTATTACATAAATACATTTCTTCTTTAAAATTTACAGCTGCTTCAATCTCTAAGTACTCTTTTTCCTCATTCCACAGTATTAGAAACCCTGCATCTGCTTTTTCAATTGACTCAATTACTTCTTCAATGATTTCTTGAATAAGCTCCTTCAAGCTTTCATTTGAGGTAATATTTTTAGAAACCTGTATGAACGTATTTAGTCTGCGCTCTATATTATTATCGTTGTACAAAGGTCACACCTCAATCGCACCAGCTTTTCTTTTATTATAACTGACCAAATACGAATTATTTTATTTTCCAACCCATCATTTGCTAGATTGAATCAAAATGAAAGACGGCTTACGGTTCTCATGGATAATTCTAGGCATTTCTTTTAAGCCTTCAGTTGTTGGAAGAGGTTCAACGACTTTTTCCAAAGTAAATCCAGAACTGATTAGTGTATTGATTAACGAGGAAATCGTGCGATGATACTTAATGACTCCATCCACATACCAATGGTCTTTCCTTAGTCCTTCTTCATGATAATCGTCAACTGGCCAGTGGAGCCTTTGACCTTCTTCATTAGTTATCCAACCGTTCATTTCCTTATTTGCTGTAGTAATCGGATGCTCGGTAGTGAAAACAAACTTGCCGCCTTTTTTCAATAAGTGATAAACCGTTGCAACAAGTGCAGAATAGTCCTTTATATAATGTACAGCTAATGAACTAATGATGAGATCGAATGACTCGCTAGGCAACTGTAATTCTTCTATCGGCTGACAAAGATATTGAATGTTCTCATGACGGTTGTCCTTCTCAGCTCGCTCGATCATTTTCCCCGAAATATCCACACCCATTACTTTTTTTGCGCCATTAGCTGCACAATATTTCGATAGCCCGCCCATTCCGCAGCCAAGATCAAGAATCGTCTTTCCTTCCAGGTTTGATATTGCTTCTTTCATTGCAGGTTGTTCCAAAAAATCATTATAAGTAATACCACTATCACGTAGCTCTGTATATCCTTTAAAGAAAGTTGGATTGTCATAGATATTTTGCTTCAATTCTCTCTCCCCCTCGTGTAACTATCTTACCATTTTCAGAATCTAAAAAATAAACACTAAAATATTCCTTGATAGGAATATTCCTTTTTGTGATATATTGTGATTATGAAGTCAATATTGAGTGCACTTTCAGAACAAAATCGTTTACACATTGTTGAAATTTTACGCAACGGACCACATACAGTTGGTGAACTCGTTGAAAAAACTGGACTTCGGCAGCCTCAGGTTTCCAAGCATTTACGTGTTTTAAGTGATGCAGGAATTGTCCATGTACAACCAATAGCCAACCGCAGAGTGTACCATCTTCATCAAGAAGCCTTTAAAGAGTTAGATGATTGGCTCGATTCCTTTCGCTACCTTTGGGAAGAGAGATTCAATCAGCTGGATGATTATTTGCTCCAATTACAAAGTAAGGAAGAGAAGGATCACTAATCTAAGGAGGAAAAAAATGAAGAAATCTTTTAATGAAACCTTATCCAGAGTTGAAGGCAGAGACCTCATTATAGAACGAGTATTCAATGCACCAAGGGAGCTTGTGTTTAAAGCTTTTTCTGATTCCACTCATTTAGCTAACTGGTGGGGTCCAAAAGGGTGGACAACAACCAATTACAGAATGGAGCTTTTTCCTGAAGGAGTTTGGCATTACTGTATGCGTTCGACCGATGGACACGAGTCTTGGGGAAAATCAACTTATAAAGAGATCGTTGAACCTGAGCGAATTGTCTATATTGATGCATTCTCTGATAAGGATGAGAACACAATCGCTAATATGCCCGAGATGATGATTACTTTAAGCTTCAAAGAATATGATGGAAAAACAAATCTAATATGCCGGACACAATTTGAGTCTGAAGATGAATTGAACAAAATCATGGAAATGGGCGTAGTCGCTGGGTTAACAGAATCATGGGATTGTCTTGAAATTCATTTAGAAGCAGCAAAAGAAGACTAAAGCACCCTATCCACCATTGAGCGTTTTAAACAATGGTGGTTTTTTTAATGGCCAATAAATAAATTCTCTCTCCATATACCACAATCATATCATCCCTCAACACATCATAAGTTAAGCAAGAGGAGGGATTGAGATGAACCAGTCTTTATTTCCTGCAGGTATTAAACCTAAACATATTCAACTGCCTAAAACAGATGTATTCGAGCCGGAAGTGTATGCTTGGACCCCGCCGCAAGCACAGGCACGAATGAACAAGAAAATTAATAAAACACTTTGGAAGTTTATGCACGACCAAGGCTATGGACAGCCTGAATCGACGCTCACTGGAGGATTTGATTTAAAGAATAACCAGCAAGGGATATTGAGCCTGACTATGACGATTTACTCCTACTCAGGAGGGGCGCATGGCATTACGCTGGAAAAAGGATTGACATTTGATATCTTTAGCGGAAAATCCTATAACTTAAAAGATTTGTTCAAAGAAGGAAGCAATTATACTGAAAAGCTGAACATCCTAATCCAAGCACAGATCGCAGAACGAAACTTAAAAGACAATCTCTTAGCTCCGTACCCAGGCATATCGGCAACCCAGCCATTTTATGTAGCAGATAAAACGCTTGTAATCTATTTTGATGTGTACGAGCTGCTTCCGTATGTTTACGGCACTATCTATTTCCCCATTTCTATCTATTCATTGCAAGATACCATCAAAGAAGATGGGCCACTCGGCAAATTAATGTAAAACTGATAATAATCAAAGGGCGAAGAAAGAATCCTGACTTCGCTCTCATGCTATTTAAATAAATGATGAAGCAGCCTGTCCTTATTTTCAAAAAACTGCTTCATCATCGAGTAATGACTTGTTTCTTCAAGATTTACCTGCTCCATACCTTCCTCAGAAAGCTGCATCATTTTCGCCTCAGGATAAGCCATAATAATCGGTGAGTGGGTTGATATGATAAACTGTGAACCTAAGTGAACCAGCTCATTGATTCTCGCTAACATTGACATTTGTCTAAGTGGCGACAGTGCCGCTTCAGGTTCATCAAGAATATATAGACCATGTCCGGTAAATCTGTTCATAAAAGCGGCAAAAAAAGCTTCCCCATGAGATTGCTCATGCAACGATTTTCCACCAAATGAATCAATGATTTTCGGCGCAGTTGACAGCTCTCTATCTAGCTCCTCTATATTCGTAGCAAGATTATAATAGGTTTCAGCCCTAAAGAAAAAATGATCACTTGGCCTATCAAAGCCCTTGATAATTCGGAGATATTGGTCTAATGGACTATGTGAATCATAATTAGAGAAATTAAAGTTCAGCGTACCGCCTTCAGGGTTAAATCCTAAAGCAATAGCCACTCCTTCCAGCAAGGTTGACTTTCCCATACCATTTTCCCCAATGATATAAGTAACATTTGGATGCAAGCTAAGCTCTTCAAAATTCCTCATCACTGGAAGATGAAACGGAAACGCTTCAAAAGATGGAATTAACTCCCTTTTCAACTCGACTTTTCTAATAAACTGTGTATCTGACATTAGCTTCAATTAGCATTCTCCTCACGAACGCGGTTTAGGTTTAAATATGCCCTTCCCGCTAATAAAAATAAGACCAAAAAGAATAAAAATATCAATATTATGAATGGACAAGATAGGGGAAGTGCTGTGACTCATTTCATACAATCTAATCACAACACCAGCAACAGAACAAATCAATATAAGTTTAAGTAAATTAATCGATTGATCCACTTTGTACACTCCTAATCTCATTTTTAGAGTACATTGATCTTTTTTGATTTAGGATATTCCTTTTCTTCTTCGGATATCTCTTCTCCCTTGCTGATTCAATTGTTACTGCTTACGGTCCTTTCGTTAATAGCGCCGTGCAATTTACTCATTGGATGGTTGTCGCCGCCCTATAATAAGCCGATAAATACTAAACTCGGATTCCTCATTTTTGTCTTATATAAAATACATTCCTAAATGATATAATTAATAATCACATAGAATACATGAATCGTGAGGTATAAGAAGATGAAGAATCAGTTCATAGAATTAACAAAGCATAACAAGGGCGTTCATGTTTTTTATAATATCTCGGAGCTAGACAGTTATGTTGAAAATTGTGTTTCATACATACTTTCCAGTATCGAACAGGACAGACATACACTCTTGATTGAGAATGATAGAATTTACGGGTTAGTCCTTGAAAAACTGGCCCCCTTACTTAATGAAGAACAATTAAAAACCATTCATTTCATAAATAACTATGATTATTACTTCTCTACAGGCAGTTTCCACCCACCAGCGATATTTGCCTATCTCACAAAGATTGTTACACCTTTCTTTGAAAAGAAAATTCCCTTCCAAACATGGGCACATGTTGAATGGGGTGAGCAAAAAGACATTTTCAACATCCTTGAACAATTTGAACAGGATGCCGATAAGTTAGTGATTGAGCAAGGACTCTGCTTAGTCTGTGCATATGATCAAGACAGAGTTCCACCATCGCTCCATACCTCACTAATGAGATCACATGGCTATACGTTGTATGAGGAAAACAATATTCCTTCCACGTTATATGAAGGAAGCTAGCTTAATGCCCATATAAATAAGCTGTTTTCCTTATGGGAGAATGCTTCATAGCTCGCTTGTTATTTCTGCTCAAAAAACACCTCACTGTAGAATATGAATAATCTTATTCTCTCTTCAGCAAATGAATTCCTACAGAATTCAAAAAAAAATTAATGTGAGGGCAAAAGAATTTCCTTTTACATAAAAGGAACACATTTAATAACAAGAAAAAAAATATGGAGCAGACTGTCTTTCCTATCGTTTTTATCCGATTCTTACATCCTAAAAGCGGTTTCTCTTTACAACCAACCCATGACATGTAAAAATAAATTCCATATGATTAACAGGTAATAAGGAAGGCAGTGTATATATGGTAGAGGAAGAAATTCGCGAGCTACTCCATAAAATAACTGCGCAAATGCGGCGCAACTATGCAGATTTACTCCGTGAGTTGGATTTATATGTAGGACAGGATCAACTCCTTTGCCAACTATGGCAAGAAGACGGTATAACACAAGTACAATTAAGCGAAAAGCTCAAATGTGAACCGCCAACTGTAACCAATATGGTGAAGAAGCTTGAAGGAAGAGGAATACTGACGAGGAAACGCGACAAATCTGATGGGCGCATAAGCAGAGTATATATAACCGAAAAAGGTAGAGCCCTATATGAGCCTGTAGTGAATATCTGGATGAATCAAACTCAGCTGCTACTAGAGGGCATTTCAACCGAGGAACGTATCAAGCTAAAAGCTCAAATGGAAAAAATGTATGATAATCTTTCATGATTTTTCCGCATTTAAATTGTAAGAAGAATGGGATGTTTCAGTTTTTATATAAAACCTTGCGATAAATCCCATTCTAATGTTTATTTTTCTAAAGAGTGTGCTGCTTTTTTATCTTAACCCTATCTGTAATCCACATAATAATGATACAAACAATACTGATAACCACTATAAGAGCAGCTATCATACTCACACCCATACCTTCGAAACCGCCGATTGCCATCAATCCAATATAATGGACGATTACGCCTGCATTTAATAAAGCCAATGGATATATATAATGTTTACTATTGTATCTAACGGCTAAAACAATCCCCCATGAACATAAAACAGCAAGAAGGATGGGCAAATACAGAAACACATAATAAATGAACATGATTCGCCTCCATCACAATAAAATAAACTGCTTGGTAGTGAATAAGTCTGCAACACTATGCTGAAACCCAAAGAAACCATTGAAAAAATAAAAAACACCTCAAAAAATGGCAACAATCGATGTACAAAAGCTCCCATCATCAAAATTATCTGCAGTATATGATTAAAAACAAAAGATGAAATAGGCAACATAATTTGGCCCGACCTTGCATTCTTTGTTGACTATCTTTAGAAAGAAAAAAGACTAATAGATTAATAATCAAAAAGATGGCCGCCACAACTACTTTTACTATGAACAAATCACACACTATCTGGAAAATATTCATTTCCACTATATAATGAAATGGAACATTTTTCAAATGGAGTTCATTAAATCATGCGATGATCTGCCTCAGTTCGCTGCTATACCTTTCTCCTTTTTAATAATAATCACAAATAAACTAGCCACAAAGCAGAGCACACCTGCTCCTATAAAAGCGTATGTATAGGAAGCGAATCTCTCAAAAATAATCCCCCCGCCAAAGGCAGCTACGGCAGCACCGGCTTGATGGGCAGCGAAGATCCAACCATAAATAATCACGCTTTTCTCTAATCCAAAAATATTCCGCGTTATATTGATCGTTGGCGGCACAGTAGCGATCCAATCCATCCCGTAAAAAATGCTGAAAATAATCAGTAAAACATAAGAGCCTTCATATAAAGCAAAAGGCAGTAATAACAGCGATAATCCTCTTAATGAGTAATACCAAAAGAGCAGCCAGCGATTATCGATTCGATCCGAAAGCCAGCCTGATAAAGTCGTCCCCACCAAATCAAAAATCCCCATAAATGAAAGCATGGAAGCAGCCGTAACCACTGCGATGCCAAACCCTACACAATATGATACAAAATGAGTACCTATCAGTCCGCTGGTGGAAAGACCGCAGACAAAGAAGCTGCCTGCCAAAAGCCAAAACTCCTTCGCTTTGATTGCTTCACCTAATGCTGTAAATGCAATAATGAAAGGGTTGTTGCCTGATTTAACTGCTTTCGATTCCATGGTATCTTTAACTTCCCCATATGGCATGGTTCCAATTGCCATTGGCGATTCCTTCATTAAGAAAAACAAAATAATGAAACTAACTGCGCTTAGAAATAAAATCATCGCTACCGCATACTGCCAATTGTATCGATCAATGATGTAAGCAAGTACTGGCAGTAATACAAGCTGTCCTGTCGCAGTACTAGCCGTTAATATGCCAACTGCTAATCCTCTGCGCTTCACAAACCATTTATTTGCGATAATTGGGCTTAATACGGTTAAAAACAAACTGGAACCTAGACCAATAATGATTCCCCATATTAAAATCAAATGCCAGGTTTCACTCATCAAGAACGTGAAAGCCAGACCAGCCATCAAGGTTCCCATGGACAGAAGCATCATCCTTTTTATGCCGATGATTTGGACAATCGCTCCCATAAACGGGCCCGATATTCCATATATAAATAAGCTGATAGCTATTGCCAAGGAAATCTTTGATCGTTCCCACCCAAAGTCCGCTTCAAACGGAATAATGAACACCCCTGAAGAGGATCGCGTAATCCCTGCAACAATAATCGAAAAGAAAACAATAATCAGCACAATCCAGCTGTAATGGAGACGCCGCATGAACCTCATACCTTCCATTTACGGGTATATACCCTTTTTGAACAAAAAAGTATCTCTTTATTTATATTTAAAGACTTTTTAATAATTCTAAAAAATCCTGTGCCTTTTCTGGCCCGCCTAATTTATTTTCCACTTCCACTTGCGACTTCTCCCACAGCAATTCCCCATCTTCAAGCGTTTGATGTCCATTTTCACTAAGCGAAACCGTTGTCTCTCTATGGTCTTCACCTTTAATAAATTGTACTAAGCCCATTTTCTCCAACACTCTCACATTTCGTCCTGCAGTTGATCGATCTAATTCACACACTTTGCCAAGTTCAGTAATCGAAATTTCCTTTGCCTTTCTAATTTTGCGCAACATACTAAATTGAGCTATGTTTACACCCACAGGCTCTAGCGCTTGATTATAAAGAGCACTCACCTTTCGAGCAGCCGTTCTAAACGGAATACAATAACAAGCTTGATTCATAGATAGACCTTCTCCTTATAAAAGTGATTCATTCTTAATACGAGTATATACCCGTATTCTTAGGTCTGCAATATTTATTATTCTAATTTAAGAAAATAATTTCTGATTTCCTCCGGCAATTCTTCAACGTTCATTACTTTTAACCTCCCTAACTCCTCTGTTGTCTTTATAAGATAGGTCTTATCCTCATATTCAAATAAGGTATATTGAGAAATACTTTGTGGCTGGTTGTCAAGTTCACTCAAAAACCCATAATCCTCCTTATTAAAATTAGCCTCATGCCTTTGAGCATAATCCTATCTAACTCTGAAATATCATCAGTAAAGTGGATAGACTGATATAATTCTAAAGAATCCTTAGGTGTAAACGAAGAAATGCAGCGATAATGGCTAATGCTGAGATTACAAATATGATAATATCCTTTGGACCTTTTCTGTCCATACCTAACAATCTTATCATCCCTTTCCTTCTCGCTATTGACTGTAAGGCTGATCTAAGTTTCAAGCAGGTACGGAATTAAAAACTTTGCATCCATTCCTACTCCACAAATTAAGGAAGATCCTCGCTGGTATTGCCAAGGCAGTCCGATAAAAAACAAGCCATCAACATTGCTTAACCCTCTCTCATGAATAGGCCTTCCATCTGCCGCAATCGCATGATCTATCGATATCCAGTCATATAAAGGAGAAAATCCAGTTGACCAAACTATGCTATCAAATGTCTGTCTACTCTTGTTTTCAAATAAAATATCGGTTCCTTCAATGCTAATGACTCTAGGCATAATTTTGACTTTATTGTTTTTTATTAATGATTTTAATTCTCCGCCAAATATAGGATCTTTCTGCTTTTGAAACCACCTTCCTTTTTTACTATCAATCCCTCCATATAAAAGACCAATCTTATCTAACCAGCTAAATATACTTCTTCCTAAAAAGCGAAGCGGCAAAAATTTAAATGGATGGCCTACTGCTATCGTTACTTCTCTCTCTTCAGCTAATTCAACAGCAATCTGCACCCCTGAATTTCCCCCTCCTACCACTAACACGGATTTCCCTGGCAGTTCTTTAGGTGATCGATAACTGGAAGAATGGATTTGAAAAATATCTTTTCCTTGATCCTTAAACACTAGAGGTATATACGGTTTTTGAAATGCACCAGTAGCCACTATAACCCTTTTGGCTTCGATTTTCCCCTTCTCTGTCAATATATAAAAACAGTCATTTCTGGTCTTATCTAATTTTTCTACTTTTACATTATGTAAAATAGGGATATCAAAATGGTGAACATACTCCTCCAGATAATCAGCTATTTCGTCTTTCGTAGGCAATCCATCCATTAAACCATCCATTTGCATTCCAGGTAGACTGCTATACTCGCGGGGAGTGAATAACACCAATGACTCATATCGCTTCCTCCATGAATCTCCAACTCTTTCATTACCATCTAAAATGGTGAAACGAATTCCCTCTTTTTTTAAGTAATATCCCATTGTAATGCCGGCTTGTCCTCCCCCAATGATCACAACATCATAGAATTCCATCTACTCATCCCCTTCACATCATTCAAACATTCATTTGAATATAAGTATTATCCAAATGAATTAAATAGTAAAGGAGATTTTTTATTTTTCAAAAAAGTAAATAGGATTTTATATAAAAACATTAATTTCTTTAAGCTTTCACCGTTTTTGTCTCATTGCATATCCTATAGGCATATAAGAAAGAGGTGGTAATTTTGGCTAAACTAACGCTTGAAACAGCAAAACAGCTATTGGGAGTTGCCGAACAAAAATCCTATCAAATGGGGCTCTCAAGCAATATTGCAATTGTGGATGATGGTGCTAATTTAATTGCTTTTCTTCGAATGGATAATGCGAGGATTGCTGGTATAGAAATCTCTAAGAACAAGGCTTGGACTAGTGTAAGTATGCAGATGCCGACTGCTAATTTAGCGGAAGCAGCTCTCCCAGGCAGTCCCTCATTCGGTATAAATACAACCAATAATGGTAAAATAGTGATCCTTGGAGGAGGCATTCCTTTAGCTAGTGAAGGCAAAATTGTTGGTGGCGTCGGGATAAGTGGAGGGAGTAGTGCCCAAGATATCGAGATTGCAAAGGAAGTAGTTCAAGCTTTTAAATGGTTAAATAAACATTAAGAAAAAAACATTCAAAAGCTACAATAATAACTCCGTATCGATTTTATTTGAACGGAGTTATTTTTATTTTTGAGATTTGAAATGAACCATCATAATAATGTGTTCATTTCTTAATCTATAGGTAAGAAATGAACCTTTTCATTACAAAACTCAGCAACCCTTTTCAAACCGTTCAGATTTTTTAAAAAACGGAGCAGCACCGCAATCTAAACAACCTAATTAAAAAAGCCACTGACTTCAGCGGCTTAGCATTCTCTAGACTGCAATCACTTAAATCAAGTATCAAACAATGTCCCGTTTAACGCTCCAATATACCGATGGGCAGACTTTTGGACTTTCAACTCAGCTTCTTCACTAATTACACGATGAAAAGCATCATATAGCCGCGTAAATTTAAAATCTTTCACCCTGTCAGCGACCCTTTCTACGGTTGAACTTGGCAATGGAATAAAATTGGGGTAGCTGTACATAAAGCTTACCCAGTCGCGATCAGCCACAATTCGAATAATATCACCTGTGAATAAAATGCCCTTATGATTATTTCCATTTTGCCACTCAAGAATCGTACCACCCTTAAAGTGTCCACCCATTCTATGAAGAGTGAGACCTTGTTTTAATTGCAGCGACTCACCAGACCAGAAGATAATCCTTTCACTTGGTCTAGTAACCCATTTCCGATCATCTTCATGAATATATATCGGAGCATTAAAGGCTTCTGCCCATTCTACTTGGGTTGAGTAATAATGAGGATGAGATAGGGCGATTGCATCGATTCCACCTAACTCTTCCACTCTCTTGAGAGTTTCTTGGTCAATATACGTAATGCAATCCCATAACAAGCAAAAGTTTTGATCCTGAATAAGATACGCAGTCTGTCCAATGCCAAAACTCGGTTCTATTGATATGGCATGAACCCCTTCCTCTTCAATATCAAACACATTTTTATAAACACCTTCATTAACCATTGCATCTAATGTCGTCCAAGTTTGCCCTTCGACGCTTACAAATTGCCTTTCTTCTTCACATATCATGCATCTATCAGGTGCTTCAATTGAACAATCATACTGCACTCCACAAGTTTCACAAATGTAATTCTTCATCCAATTAACCCCTTTGGATTTTAAAATTGTTTATTGCTCAGCTATCTGCAATCTCTTAAGCAAATGAAAAATCTGTCCTCTATGATGTGATTCATGCTCAATTAAATGATAGATAACCCATTCTGGAGTAACGTCATATTCTTCTAAGACTCTAGGTTTCCGCCAATCCGTTAAATCCATTGACTGGAAGGAGGAAAGAAGCACTTCACGAACCCTATTAAGTCGATGAATATGCTCTTCTAAGCTTTGCCCCTCTATATGGGATAAAGTGCGATCTTCAGCACTAATGTTTAGTGGAAATAGTGACTTAATCTCCACATCCCACTCTTTTACAAGCACCTCTTCATATAACCAATCAGCCTCAACCATGGCTATATGATATAACAGCGAACCAATCGTTTGCCTTTCATCGACCTTTGCATCCAACATACCTTGATCGATTCCAGATAACGCTGTCAATAAAGAACCCCGAACATCTTCTAAACACCAAAGCCAGCCCCCTATTTCTTCTGTGTACCCTGGCAATGATGCTATCATTAAAGACCTTCTCTGCATTTGGATCATCCTCCTAAAATGGATTGTTTGATCTTTTCTCTCTTTTATTGTAGATGCCTTCATAGAAGATTAATTCCGAACTAAGATTGATATTTCCTCCAACTTTTGGCGTACTATTTAGTTTATCGATACCATTTTAGAATTTTGACTCTCTAAGATGGGGGCTCAGCTAAGAATCGAAGCTGGTAAGCTTTAAAATCCTGTTTTAAAAATATATCGACGGTTTTTTCAATATATCGGCGATAATCTCAATTTATCGATCATTTTTTGATTTTTATCGGCGATTATTTATTTTCGGCTAATTTGGATCTCTTTGACCTTAATTCCATAAGACACAAAAAGAAGTTAAATCGATAACCTCATTCTCCCAGCAATTTTGGCAGCGCTTTTTGAACGGTTGCATAAGTGCAAATGTCTTTGAAATCTAAGCCTAGTTGGATGGATGTGTTAGCAATTGTTGGCTGTATACCTGTTAATGCCACACTAATTCCTAATAATGAGAGCATTTTCTCAATTTGGAAAATTTCATTTGCAACCATGGTATCAAAATATGGTACACCTGATAAATCAATGATTAAATGATCTAAAAGAAGTTCTTTGCTTTTTGAGAGAACGTTTTCCTTTATAACTCTGGCACGATGGGTATCAATGCCACCAACAAGAGGAAGGATTCCAATGCTTTCATTCAACTTGATGATTGGACTGCTCAGCTCCACGATTACTTCCCGATGACTCTCAACTATTAGATCATTTACTTTTTGATAGTTCATGGAGAATAGCTCTATGATGTGATCAAATGTGTAGTTGATTTGATCCCCTAGTTGCCCTAGATCCTTAATAGTTAACTTGTTTTCTTCTGCAAATTTCACTAAATATCCCCAAAAGATTCCTCTGAATTTCTTAAAGTTTTGCAGGGAAATATGCAAAGGGGTCTGTGACTTTGCCCGATCACTTGATACTTCTTCAGCCCAGCAAACATAATCCACATTTTTAATTAAGGACTGAATGACAACTTTAAGAAACTTTTGATTCTGCTCTCTTAATAACTCTGTGACCTCATATGTACTATTTTTCGAATAGATACTTCCGTCATCTTTTCTAGAATCCAGCCAAGTTTGTGTGATTTCATGAGAGTGCCTCATTAAATAGTCGTGTAACTGCTCAGATATTATCATCGTTTTTCCCCAGTTCTATATTATATACTTGTAAATATTTTACTATATAAAACTAAAATAAGACAACAAATAATAATCTATAAGCAGGTCCAGTTACCCTTTACGTTTCAGCACGAAAGGTTTTGCCCAGATGATCTCCTAAACCAAAATAATGACGAAAATTGTAGATTAACGGACTCCATTTGAATGGATTAATATGATTATCCTCAATAATTATCTCCTCATGAGCATGGATATGGACGGCTTCTGCTTCCACAATAGCAAATTCCTTTGAATCGTCTGGAATGCGGATGTTTTTCACAAACGCTTCTATTTGAAGTGGACATTCACTAATCCTTGCTGGCCTTACCTTTTTCGAACCTACTTCAGTCAAATTGCTTACCGAAAATTTATCTTTCTCATATGTAAATCCTGCCTCTCTTTTATAAGAGGGTACCTGCTGCTTTCCTGTAAAAGGCGCTAGCTTCTCTACGTTTAACCAAAGCTCGGGGTTGGGCACATTGATTACACATTCTGCCGTACGTTCTAAATTTTCTATGGCTTTACCTCCCAGACCCACTCCTAAAACAATAGAATGTCCCAATGCCCAAGAAGAGGACATTGGACTGATATTCGTCGAACCATCCTCATTAAGTGTATTTAATAATATGACGGGAGTTCCATAATAAAGTATCTTTGGATTTATTTCCTGAGTCGTATAATCTGTCATAAATCGTTCCTCCTAGTTTGCTTTGCATAAAACGATTATAATATGATATTATTTCGACTCTCATCGAACTATGGAATGTGGAGGAATATTTACAGCTATTGTCGCGGCCTCTTTTGCAAATAATATTGTTGATATCCCTTCTCGGGAAACATAATAAATTATCCATCCATAAATCTCTAGGCGCCCATCCCGTCTTATCTAATTGAAATTCATCCATATGAATGGATTGCGTTAATGTGCTTTGCAGATTCACAAGTTGTATCAATTGAGTGTGGCTTCTGTCCGTTTGTGCTCGTATAGCCTGCCAATTGCTCTAGACGTTCCTTGCGACTCGGTGGAATACATTCTGGGGTGTCTTGTTCGGGGAGTGTTCCGTCATTCAAAAGACCATGCATGCGGACCGGTTGCTTTTCCCAAGTCCAGCATTTGTGCTTTATTTATTTTTCCAGGAGGAATGATATCGCCATCACAATATTCCATGATTAAGAAGCGTTCAGCATTTTCAGATTCAAAAAGAAAATTGTCGTCATGCGAATAAAGCCTCGGACAAGGAAAACCATTTCTTTGAAGCCTGGCTTGCTGCTCAAATACTAATAATAGGCTATCAGCATTGTATAATTTCATCCGTTCTTGATTGTATTGCTTAATGAGAAAGTCCCCATTATTTGTCTTCCCTTCCATTTTAAATTCAAGTAGCCTCATTTTATTGGAGTAGTTTCCAATATTTCGAAACCTAATATCCTTGAAGTTGATTTTATAATATCGGCTTTGATCTCTTCTTCTATAACCAACACGATCATGCTTCCTCTCAGCGTTAGATTCAGCGATTAATGCTCTTCTTCATTCCTATTGTGAATTTTTCAAAGCCTAGTTTTTCATAATATGTTTCTAAACGTTGTTCACACATCAACTGAGGGATCACACGTTTTTGCTCACAATGATTAATGATAAGATTTACTATTTCTTTGCCAATTCCCGACTGCTGATGACTCGGGGATACGCACAAGCCGCATATTACCCCTGTCACTATCCCATCCGAAATAACACGTCCCATTCCAACTAACTGATCCTGGTCGTAGGCGTAAAGGCAATACCAACTCTGTTGGCACATTCGTTCCAATTCTTCTATAGATAGATTCAGTGAATTCCATCCTAAAGCTTCATAGATGGTTAGCAGATGACCGAAGCTTGACGGCGGCTTTGTTGTGAAGCTTATATTGTTCATTTAAGCACCTCCTTGAGTATGAACCATTCTATTAATAATGATTTTGTTTTCGAAAGCTAGTGGTCTAATATAAGGACGTAGATTCATACTCTATTATTGCTAAAAATTAAAACCTCTCATTTCCCTTTTGCAAGCTGATCAAGTGTACGTTTCTTTAGATGGTTGTATTGAAGATCATTTGTATCTGAAAAGGCTTCTTTTCTGTCAGAAGAAGTATCGGTATAATGAATTTCTCCTCCAAATTGCGAAGCCGTAAAGTCACACCGTTGGCCATTCATAATATTATAATAATGCCTCCTTGCTCCATTGTGAGCTTGATTGAATAGACCACGAATTTTCGAGGATGTATAATAGGTTTTCTTTGTTGAGATTGCTCTTAGTTATCATTTAAAATTGACCCTTTCTATCATTGCATTAAATAAGGAGATGGGGAGAAATTTCTTTTGCTTTATATTATTTATGATTTGTTCAAGGACATGCAATTCGCGCAATTCATAGTTTAATAGATCACCAGGCTTAACCCACTTACATTCAACAATCTCATCTTCTTCAAGCTTTATTGATCCCCCTGATTGTTCAGCAATAAAATGGAATAGAATAACTTGGTTATTTGTACTGCTATAAAAGTTATATACACCTGTGCTACTTGTCAATTTTACATCAAGACCTGTTTCTTCTTTAACCTCTCGCCGAGCTGCCTCCAATATATCTTCACCATACTCCATTCTCCCGCTTGGAAAGTTCCATTTATTGATGGCCGTCGGTTTATTTTCTTTAATGATTAACACTTCCTCATCCTTAAAGATGGATACGCTCACTACAAGGACAATTCCTAATTGATTCATTCTAGACTCCTATGCTTATGTTTTGATTGATATATTTACTATTTCTTGTTTCAGTTCAGAACAACAATTAAATAAAGTGCATGTCAATTTTTCCAGATCCATTATTAAATGAAACCTCGGCATATGCCCCATTCACTAAGATATTTTGAGGCGGCATATGACCAATATCCACATCATAAAAAACTTGGATGCCTTCTTCAGCAAATATTTCTCTCAAGGCATCCTCTAGCATAAAATCCTTCGCCTGTGTATAACCGCTAGCCCTGCCAAGTAGAATGCCTGTTGTATTTTTGAACCATCCGTTATTCTTCATTTGCCATAATGAGCGATAAATCTCAGCCGAGCTCATCTCTACCGATTCCAGAAACCAGATTGTGCCCTCATTGATCGTATAGGAGGCTATATATTCCTCAACATGATCGAAGGGTGTTCCTATGATGACTTGCAAAGTATTCATGATTCCTCCTACCAATCTCCCGGAAAACCTTTCTTCATTTCTCCCACTTAAGTTTTTCCATACTGTTTTTTGATCGAAATAGAATCCTGTTCCTGGATATGCAAATGTCTTTTGCCACGAAGATTGATATTGGGATGATGAATACTGACTAACCCTTTCACCTGCTGATGTTGAAAGAACGTCCATCCATTTCCCGCTCAGTTCATCCCATCGTGGAGCCGATAACTCTATAAAATTCGTCCCATGCGCTGAAGCATTCCCCGTCGCAGTCGTATATACAAAACAGATTGTACTGATATCCGAGTAACCAAGAATCCATGTAGGTGGCAATTCCTTGATTTTCTCCCAATCTAAACGAGGCAGAACCTCCATAGAAAATTCCCCACCCCATGGAGGAATAATCGTATTAACTGTGGGATTACTCAATAGTGACATGAATTCTTCAGCTCTTACCTCTTTACTGGCGCTTCTAGCTTTTCTCTCATTCCAGTCAGTATCATTCAACCCAACTTTGTACCCTTGCGATTCTACATTTTCCTTCGCTTTCTCCAATAAAATATGCAATGACTTCTCTACCCCACTAGAAATGGCAGAAACAGCAATTCTATCTCCTTTTTGCAAAGGGGAGGGATATTTTATCTTCATATGTACTCATTCCTTTTTAAATGGGTTATTTGCCCTTCCTTTTGGATTGGCCTTTTTAAAGGGCATTCATTCCCCCACTCGCCATCAGCCAGCCCCTAAATTGATCAATTAAACTTATCAGCTCACTGCTTGAAATTTCCTCTTCACAAAGCTGCAACCGCCTAATCTCTTGAAAAAGAGGGTCCTTGGGAAAATAGTGCATGAGGATATTTAAATTTTCCCCACTCTCCGTTGACCAGCTTTCATCTAAAACATTAATTTTTAAATACGCACCTCTGATTATGCGTTTTAACATCGATCGCTTTCTTTGTTTAGATGCAGGCTGATCTTGCTGCAACTCTTGGCGGAATTGTCCCATTAACTGCTCGATGTTTCCATTTAAGGCTGCACTGATTTTTTCATTTGGCTTCATTCGTTCGAACTGTTTCGAAAGATCTTCACCATGCAAACAGGAGCACATATGACGAAGCCAAAATCCCCACTCATATTTATTTTCTAGCGATACAGCTTCTTCTAACTGAACAAAACTATAATCTACCTTAATCGCCGACTTATATTGTTCAACCAATCGTTCGGTATCGGCTAATAGCTGATTTTTCTCTTTTGTTGAAGGGAAGGAATAGACGATAACATTCAAATCCAAATCGGAGATGCCTTGCTTCGCCTCTCCCCTCCCTACACTTCCGTAAATATAAATACTGTGCAGGTTCCCATCAAGCGACATTTTCAAGAGTGAAATAGCTGCGTTCAGAACCGGTCTGAATTCCTGTTGAATATTTTCCTTTGCCGTTTGGTTGAGAATGTAGCCTTCGGAATCTATTCCAATTTTAGTAGGTAATCTCATGACCATCCTCCAGATTAAGCTAAAATATGATATCGTTATTTTAAGATACTTCTCTTTTCAATTATCTTTTTCCTTCCTGGATTTCAAGTCGGAATAGACTGAAAATTCAAAATGATAATGATATAATGATCATAAATCAGTAGAATCCCTAGAAGGAGGTTGTGAAAAATGACAAGCACATTAAATGAGAGAGCCATCAAAAAGAAGGTTAACATTTACGCTCCAAAAAGTTTAGTTTGGTTGGCATGGATTGATTCAGCACGAGTGGCAGAATGGTTTGCCCCAGAAGCTGTTATTGAGGCAAAAGAAGGAGGAGCTTATGAACTGTTTTTTATTCCTGGAAATAAACAAGAAATGAATACAAAGGGATGCAAAATAATCAAAATGGCTACGGAGAACGAATTGCAGTTTACTTGGCGGGGACCTGATCCATTTAATGAGCTAATGAATGCTGAAAATGACTTAACGGTTGTGCAAGTTTCATTGGAAAAGATAGATGAATCAACAACAAGCGTTCACATCAATCATACAGGCTTTAAGAACGATGACAACTGGTCAGAAGCCTTTAAATGGCATGAAATGGCTTGGTCTGGCGTGTTGAAAAGCTTGAAAGAGAATTTGAAAAAGGCGAAGGAAATCTATGCTGCCTCCCTTAAAGAACTTTTTTTAATAGAACGACAAGTATGCTAGCAAGAGCTATGCCCTCATTTAAAAAACATGAATTGACTAAGGTTTTCTTTAGTGGAACCTTCTTTAATTTCGAATACCTTTAGTCAATTCCAAACAGGTTACATCCACTGTTCACTCCAAATAGCTAATCACGATTGCTGCCAAAACTGAAATTTTTGCATAGGTTGAAGAAATATCTTTTATTAGTTGATCTGCAATATAGATTCTATTGCCACTAGCAAAATAGCTATTCTGCCATAAATCAGCTAAGTCAATCCCGCCTGTGAAATGGATTGAAGCTGCTTTGCCCATTCAAGCCATTTTGGTTCCATGTCACTTGCCTCCCATTTTGATCATTCGAAATAAATCACTTCAAAGGATTCCACTTTTCTGTAATGTCGTCATAAGCAGCTGACCAATGATACGGTTGCACTTCTGCTAATGTTTTAAATGTCAGCTTTTTTCCTGGCAATGTCACTCCGACCTTTACCGTCGGACCCCAGTAAAACAGTCTTTCCTGACATATACCGCACGGAGAAAGAACCTTGTATGGTGATTGTTCATCGTCTCGGACAACACAAAGGGAATGGGTAATTTTTTTATTTAATTTATGCGCTTCTAGAATAGCCCCTGTTTCTATACATACGACAGTTGAATCATTTATTATTTCTGGAGCCACGCTCGTGTGTATGGTTCCATCTTCCAACGCTATCGCTCCTGCCCCGCCCCAGCCTTCAGGATATCTTTTCTCTATCAGTTCAATTGCTTCATTGTATAATCTTTGTTCGATATTCAAGAGAATCCCACCTAAATTAAATTTTAAATGTTTGCACTAAGCATTGTTCATCATCAACTATTTGAGATTTTTCAATGTATTCTATTTTCATTTCCCTATATATCTTTTTCCAAAAGGAGATAGCAGGCAAATTCCGTTGAAGCTCAACTACCCCGTATTGGCCGTTCTTTTCATCAAATAACTTTTTCAATGCCATGCTTGCCAGCCCTTTTCCTTTATATTTATTAAGAATAAAAATGTCATTAATAATAAAATCATTCTCTTTCTTTAAAAATGGACGCTCAAGCAACAGTAGAAAGCCGATAATTTCTTCTTCCATTTTTATAAAATAAGGGGTAATACCCTGGTGAGACCAAAAAAAGTTTAAATCCTCAAAGTCAAAAAAACCTTCTTCATTCACATCAAGATTGGATGAGTACCGTGAGAGATCATGCAGATAAAAAGAATATAAATTTCGCAGAATGGTCTTTTTATCTTCCTCAGCTTTTTGAAGTGTTATATACATAAAGTCCTCCTTACTTTTAATTGAATTTTACAATATAAACTTATATTGGTAAATTTTAATAGTTTCAATCGTTCTATTCATTTTACAAAGCATCTAACTCCTTGTTCTGAGCAATAATGAACAAGAAAGAATACAGCCTTTTAAAGGAGAATGAATATGGATTATAAAAATATCACAGTTGCCGGCAGTGGAGTCTTAGAAGTCAAATTGCCTACCAAACCGCTTTCAAAGGATTTCATGTCTCTGTTTACGATATCAATGATGAAGCATTGGAACTTGCGAAGGAAAGAATCACGAAATTGAAGCAAAATTATTAAGCTGATTTAGGAGCTTCGGATGAAGATATTGATCATGCTTTTAAGCGCATAACCTTCAGCTCAGATTTTTGACTGGCAAGAGAGGTCTTGAAATCGGAGTATATCGATAAAGGAAAAACTGGGAGGGAAACTGGAGAAGGATTTTATACCTACCCTGATCCCGCTTTTGCGAAACCTGGGTTTTTAAAGGTTGACTGTGCTATTAAATAATGAGAAGGCGGATCTGATGATCGGGTCCGCCTTCTGTGCTTCCTTTAACTTAATTCAATCTGCTTTAATAATTGAATAAACATATACATCATGCGGCTGGCCATCTTGATACATGTAATTCCTTAGGATTCCCTCTTTTAGAAAACCTGCATTTTCCAACAATTGATTGGATGCATCATTCTCAATAAACACGTGAGCGGCAATACGCGTTAAATTCATATGATTGAATCCATAATCAATTACTTTATGGATTGCCTCTGAAACATATCCTTTTCTCCAATAATTCGGATGAATTTCATACCCTATTTCTGCTCTTCTATGTTTTGGCGACCAAGCATTGAATCCAATGGTCCCAGTGATCCCTTCTGTATCTTTGATTTGAATACCCCAACGTATGCCTCTTTTTTCTTGGAAACTATTTAAGAAAAATCTCACGAGATTTTCAGCTTGGTCTAACGTTTCCATCTTTTCCATTCCATAATACTTTGTAACATTACTATTGGAAAAACATGAAAAAATGTTTTCAGTGTCTTCTGTTGTAATTTCTCTTAAGATTAATTTATCCGTTTCGATGATAGGAAACATGCAATCTCTCCTTGAAAAGTGATTATTAATTCTTCCCTTAGACAACTAAAAAACCCTTTATTTTTTTGTTCTAGTCGATTTGAAATTCTCTCTGATT
Organism: Cytobacillus purgationiresistens; assembly: GCF_030813235.1. Classification (GTDB taxonomy): domain Bacteria; phylum Bacillota; class Bacilli; order Bacillales; family Cytobacillaceae; genus Cytobacillus; species Cytobacillus purgationiresistens. The sequence goes on from NZ_JAUSUB010000014.1 coordinate 116,379, forward strand.
GGTTTCCGATTTAATGAGTATCTCATCGACTTGGGCACCTAACTCTTCTTTCGATTACCTTTTTGATAAGTATCTAATCTGTTTGGGCAGCAGGCAACTTAATAAAGCCGCCTACATGGTGGATATATCCGAAGGAATTGGTACCCACACCATGAGAAAAACATTCGGCTATTGGCACTATAAACAATTTAAGAACGTGGCAGAACTTCAAATGATTCTAAATCATTCACATCCAGAAATCACTGCGGCTCTGACTATTCGATGGAATCTCCGGTCAAATCACTTCACTGTTCAAATTGGAATACTGAATGAGTAAGAATTACAAGGTCAATCAAATAAAACAGAATCGGAGCTACATCTATAGCTTCATTAGAGACAAGTGGCTCTCAATGTATTTTCTTCTCTGGTTCGTGATTGTATTTTACGTAAATATTCTCGGTTGCGCTATAGAAACTGATGGGTGTGGCAATGACTTTATCCACTGTTGCTTTGTCGCCATCGTTCAGAGTGATGGTTTCATTTAACTCGATTATTTTCTAGCTTTCATTAGCTGAGCTTTTTATTTAGGTACCTTTCTATTAGGACAAATAAAAAGCGTTAGTCATCTAACGCTTCTCTAAATCTTGAACATATTTGTCATACCATTTTTTCCATTCATCTTCCCTTGATTCTATCGTTCTTCCATCCAGCAATGCTTGAATGACCTCTAGACATACATGCCATCCAGCAAGATCCCTTGGCGTATGGCTAGTGATTGTTTTTATTTTTTCTATCATCACTAACCGGCAGCCATTGTCATCAGGGTACAGCTCGAATCTCACAATATCTTCGGCCCAAGTGTACTCGAGAACAGAGTGCTCCTTGAGCGTTAGAATTTCCATTTTTTCATAGCTGCCGTCTCCCATATCAAACTTTATAAAGCCGCCTTCCCGCAAATCCTCTACGCTAAGTTCGGCAAACCATTTTGACAGCTGTTCATTATTTGTTAACATGGACCAGACTTGCTCTACTGAGTGCTCTAATCTGCGTTCAAAGCGAGCGATATACTCGTTTCCTGCTTTTTGAATTTCCGCTATCATTTTATTTCCTCCTCTTCATCAAATACACTTCTCTATCCTACTAGTTTCTCTATTATAAACCGTATGAATACGAAAATTAAAACAATATCATCGCCAAATAAATGACCACAGTCACAGTGATGCTGCTTAATAGTGTGGAGTATAGGACAACCTGTGCAGTGAGCTCTGGTTCTACATCATATTCTAATGCTAGAGTCGCTGTATTTCTCGAGGTAGGAAACGCGCTTGCAATCAACAGAGATTGAGCCAAAATACCATCTATGCTAAGCAAATAGATGAATAAAAGAGCGAAAGCAGGACCAACCAGTAGTCTGCCAATCACACTCCATGTAATCACACGGTGAAATGATTTGATCTTTATATTAGCAAGCTGAGCACCTAGCAAGAACAAAGCCAAACCGACAAATCCGCTGGAAAGCTGTTCAAGTGGAATAAGTGCAAAGGTAGGTAGATCGATATCGAATACCAGAAATACGATACCAAGTAAGAGCGCATGGATAATCGGCAATTTCAGGAGAGATTTCAGAATATCCTTAGCTGATTTCGTTGCAGACATTAAATTGTATAGACCATAGGTATATGTAAGGAGATTTTGAAATACAAGAATAATAATTTGGATGGATACCCCTAGAGGATTTGTACTAAATATAAGCTGGCTGACTGGCAAGCCGTAATTCCCCGAATTCATAAGTGAGATACTATTCTTTAACGCAGCGCCTTCATTGCGATTGAGCTTTAAAACCTTAGTTAATAGAGAGCTGATAATCATCAAAGTCACGGTAAATAAAAGAATATATAAAGCTAGTTTACTAAATAAGCGATAATCAAAATCAGTTTGATAAATATTCAAGAAAATAGCTGCAGGCATAAAGCAGTAAGTAAGCAGTCTTGAAATCTGACCTAAATCAAATCTAAATTTCCTTTGCAATAGCGCTCCGACTGCGATTAACAGCAAAATAGGGAGAACAACATTTAAAAATACGATAATAAAGTAATTCATGAGGATACTCCGATCTTAAAGCAATGTAGTGACTTCTCACCTAAATCTTATATTATTAATCACCATTGGTAAATTTTATTAAATTTATAGAGATTGATAATTTTTACTTATGACAGATAAAAATCCGCTAGACAAGTACTCTAACGGAAGTGCTCTCTTATATATGATTACTTGAGGCATGATGGGGTGTACTAATGATTATTTTTACAAGTCTCAATAAATTTATTTACGAGCAAGCTTTGTTTCTCTTCTTGTCGCGTACAAATCGCAATTTTATGCTTGATATGTACATCTTGAACATGCACCCGTGCTAATTGTTGCCGCTCTACGTATTCCCGAACAACAAGCGATGAGATGAAATTTGCCCCATAGCCCGCCATGACAGAACGGATCGTTTCATTAAGTCCACTAAATTGCAAAGCTACCTTTGGCGGTTTTAACTGATGGGAATGACAGAGTGAAAATAAGTGCTCTCTCATTAAACTTCCCTCTTCGCGCATAATAAATGGCTCCTTCACCATTTCTGCTAATGTAATTGACTGATTGGCATATGGATGATTCGGAGCAACAACGAACCAAAGTTCATCTTCAAACAATTCATCCCATACCACTTCTTCAGGCCTTTCCGACATACCACCGCCATAGATTGCAATATCTGCTTTATAATGCTGGAGTTGTTCAAATGCATCCTTCGTATTTGTTGTTGTTATCATCACATTCACATTTTCGTTTTTCCGCTTAAAGGTGGCAGCCCACCTCGGAATTAAGAAATTGGCTGGCAAATACGTAGCTACAATTCGAATTGTGCCGGCCTCACCTTGTCGATAGTCTTCAATAAACGACTCAATCTGATCTTCTAATGAGAAAAGATTTTCCGCTTTTACCGTCAACTCTTCTCCAAATTCAGTTAACACTACACTTCTTCCCTGCTGCTTAAATAGTGACATTCCAATCTCTTGTTCGAATTTTTTTATTTGGCTAGAAACGGCTGGCTGACTAATCCGCATCCGTTCTGCCGCTTTAGTAAAACTGCCTAATTTCGCTACCTGGTAAAACAGGCGCAACCCATGTATATTCAACGATTCCCCTCCACACATAAACAAAAGTTATAGTTTAATAAAAATAATATATTTTTCTTATGATTTATCCTACCATATACTAAACATGAAAGCAGAATAATTCTAGAAAAAGGGGATTTGGACATGAAAAATGATATCGTTTGGTCTGAAGTAGATGCTTATTTTATTGAGAAGCTCATTACATTTGATTCAACACTCGAAGATGTATTACAGGCAAATAAAGAGGCTGGTATTCCAGAAATCGATGTATCTCCACCACAAGGAAAACTGCTGAATCTTCTAGCTAAACTAAAAGGCGCAAAAACTGTCCTGGAAATTGGCACATTAGGCGGCTATAGCAGCATATGGTTTGCACGCGCCCTACCTGAAAACGGAAAGGTCTATACACTAGAAGTTGAACCTGCACATGCAAAAGTGGCACGGCAAAACATTCAAAATGCAGGTTACACAGATCAAATCGAAGTCATTGTTGGAAAGGCTCTGGATTCATTGCCAGCATTAATAGAAAAAGGATTAACTTTTGATTTAATCTTCATCGATGCTGATAAACAAAATAACCCCGAGTACTTAAAATGGGCAATGAAATTAGCGAGTCCCGGCGCACTTATTATCGCTGATAACGTGGTAAGAAACGGAGAAGTTACTGATGAAAACAGTGAAGATGAACGCGTACTAGGCGTACGTCGCTTTATGGATTTATTAGAAAAAGAACCGCTTATTGAAGCCACTGCGATTCAAACTGTCGGCCAAAAAGGTTATGATGGGTTCATTATTGGAATTGTTAAATAGGCAGTGAGCAAATGATTGAATCAAAACCCTTAAATCTGGAGATTAATTTGGATAAAAGATGGATCATTTATCCACCTGGATTGGAATACAAAAGTCAAGGCTCTGATAGCCTTGACTTTTACATTATTGCATTATTAAGATATCCCTTATAGCTAAGGTCTTCTTCCAGTAACCAATTAAAAGATAAGGACGATTAATGCAACAACGAGCAGCAAATGAACTAAACTACCACCAACACCGCCAATAAACCCTAAAAGCCATAATACTAAAATTACTAAAAATATAGTCCAAAGCATAATGTCAACTTCCAAATAAGTATTCTTACATTTATTAAGATAATTTTAATGTACCCCAATGAAATTACCCTAAAACATTTAGGATTTTCTATATAGCTTTTTTCTTAGAATATACAGCTCCGCTTTTCCTTCAAAAATGATGTGGTCTAATCGTTGGATTAGAACATCAAAATCCGCTTTTCCTCTAATAAAGTGTTCTAATCATTGGATTAGAACATGAAATTCCGCTTTTCCTCTAAAAATGTGGTCTAATCGTTGGATTGGAACATTAAAATCCGCTTTTCCTCTAAAAATGTGGTCTAATCGTTGGATTAGAACATAATAATCCGTTTTTCCTCTAAAAATGTGGTCTAATCGTTGGATTAGAACATAATTATCCGCTTTTTCTCTAAAAATGTGGTCTAATCGTTGGATTAGAACATAATTATCCGCTTTTTCTCTAAAAATGTGGTCTAATCGTTGGATTAGAACATGAATTTCCGCTTTTCCTTTAAAAATGTGGTCTAATCGTTGGATTAGAACATAATAATCCGCTTTTCCTCTAAAAATGTGGTCTAATCGTTGGATTAGAACATAATAATCCGCTTTTCCTCTAAAAATGTGGTCTAATCGTTGGATTGGAACATAATAATCCGCTTTTCCTCTAAAAATGTGGTCTAATCGTTGGATTAGAACATGAATTTCCGTTTTCCTTTTAAAAATATGTTCTAATCATTGGATCAGAACATAAGAACCTAATCTTCTTTCAAAGGTGGTTGCTATTACAGCACACATTCCTTTTTTGATAAACCTCATATTCTATAAAAACAACATCATTCCTCAAGATGGTTTTCTTTTTTCCAATTAACAATAACTACTATAGATATTGATAATGGTATTTATTCTTTTCCTTACTATGCTTTGACAAATCATATACAGAACCTTATCATAACTATATAACGAACAAATGCATATTTTTTAAAAGCTCACACATAAACTTTAATTAATAATCAAAGGAGGGCATCAAATGGAATTTAACAGACGAATTAGTTTAGGCTACAACCAAATATTGAATCATTTAGCCGAATCAACATTTAGATTAAAACCACAGGATTCAATCGAAGCTTTAGAAATCGCTTATGAACAGAATTGTTATACGGGCTTTAGAGAATATCTGCTGATGCGGCCGCTTCAATCTGAAACTAGAAAGCTTGTCACTTTGTACAACAAAGACAAATTCGAATTAGAATATAAAAATAATAAAACAGTGGATCTATAATAAATTGATATGAACTATCCTAATCATTTTAGGGTAGTTTTTTTAGAATGAATTGGAATTTCCCAGGAAAATCAAAAAAAACACCATCCTGTCTAAAAAACTGCTTACCACAAGGATCGTGTTTTTTTTATCTTATTATAGACCAATCTTACTTAAGATATAATCTGTTTCCTGTACTTCGGTTGCGATGCCTACTGCTCTGCTATGCCAGCCACCTTGTAATTTCCACGTATCATTATGATCGTTGTCGACCAATTTATAATTTCCCTCTTTCCATCTTCCAAGGATGCTTTCATATAATTCGTAACTTTCTAAATTGCTTTTATTCTCTTCGACGGCATGATACAGATTTTCAATTCTTAACTGCGTAATCATAAATGAACCCCATTTTTGATCAGATATGACTTTTTGGTGTGACATCTTGTGGATTGTGTTTTGACTATCTTGATATTCAAGATGAACTTCATATCTACTATTTACTTTATAGTCAATCCAGTATTCACGAACGATATTAAAAAGCGCCCCTACCTTTTCTAATCAATCAGCAGAAATCGGATGATATCGATAATTCGATGTTTGGGCACTATTTAATAACAGAATCGATAAAAAGTGGTCATGATAAATATAATTAAAGTTAAAACCGTCACAGCCCTCCTTTCCCAACGACTAATTTAGAAGGAGGGATAATATGGGGAAGTATCTTATCATCTTGTTTTTAAGTATCGGTTTAGCCGCTTGTTCCATCGCTCAAAGCGAGGGCGATAAAAAGAATGACCACAATCAAATAGAAGCAAAAGTGATTAACGAAGCTGACGAAATCCATTTTTCGAATGGAAATGGGCGTGTTCAAATATCCTTTGTAGAAGAGGCTACTCAATTCTTAGTTTTAGCTGAGAAGCTTAATCCGAAGCAAACCTATTCAATAAGCCTAGGAAACAATGATGGTGGTGGCGTAATTTTTGGACCTGAAGAGAATGTTGAACTCAGTAAAGGAGAAATAGTCGGTGATACTTCTTTTCAACCTAATGCCAATGGTGAATTATTTGTTTCAATGCTTAACCCGAATCGAGTTGTTCAAAAGAAGAGCGAGTTAACGATACTAATAAAATCAGACAGTGGAAAAATAGATATATATCAATCTGAACCGTTTAAAATTATGATAAGAAAAGAAGATAAATATCTGAAAAGTCCTTATCTTTTTAGTAATTAAAAAGAGGAATCATTCTCTCAACCGCTTTATCATATGCTGTAAAATCGGTTTTCAACATAGCCTAAAAACGGAGTGATGCTCAAAGTTTCATTCTTAGATTAGGCAAAGTCATATTTAATACAAATGGGCATATCATTTATAGGCTATTCAATTTTGAAAGGAGTTGTTTATATTTGGCTGTTTCTTATATGGATTTTACGGCACCAAATGTACAGTACTTCAGTGATCTCAATAAGAACAGGCTATTTACCGGTAACTCACAAAATTTCATCAATTCGCTAGGAAGAAATCACCTCAACACTTTAGGTAATGTTTCATTATTAGATATTTTCTTAAGCAGGGAAAAAGTGGTTGAACCTCACATTCATCAAAATGCTTCTGAGCTCGTATATTGTATCTCTGGTTCTGCGGTTGTATCACTTATTAATCCTTTCACAAATAAATTACACAATATACCGGTTAAACCAGGGCAGGTTGCCAACGTACCTCAAGGGTGGTGGCATTATGAAATTGCTGCAGAAGATCATACCCACTTATTAGCAATCTTTGATGCTCCTTATCCTGAAGCGATATTTGGATCAGATATCCTCAGATTAACACCAGCTCACATTTGGGCTCACACCTATTGCCTGGACGAGAACAAGTGGAAAGAAGCAGTAGCTCCAATCAAAAAGACAACCTATATTGGTCCTTCTGATGACTGTAATAAGAACAGGAACGATCAGCACCAACAATATTATTACGAGTATCAACAGCCACCTGTAAATTATCAAAACCCTTCCTATATCCATCCATACTATGCTCCACCAACCAATCATTTTTGAAATTGATGCCTCATACCACTTACGAAGTCTTTTCCAACTGAAGCAGTTCAAAGACTCTGGTACTGTACCAAAGTCTTTGTTTCATATTACATGATTATATCGCCTAGACATAAAAGATTTGTCTAAGTCTCTCCCTTTTGCAGAAATGATTAAGAGCGGTATTAAGCTTTTTTCTCTTACTTTTTTAATATATCCATTCCTCCTAATTTCGACAGCATTAAGTCAAGTAAAATGAGATCAGGTTCTTCCTTATAAAAAAGTAATAAAGCCCCCTCCCCATCACAGGCAGTCATGACTATGAAATTCTCCTGTTCTAAATGGCCTTTAATTATATTACCTATTTTTCTGTCGTCTTCCACAAACAAAATTGCTTCACTATCTAATATGAAATCCACTGTTGGATTACAAAGTGGATATAGTTCTCCTTCCCGTTAAAACAAAAAATACAAAACATTATTGGTTTTAACAGTTTACAAACTTCTGAGGCTTCGTTATAATTTTCATAAATGATTGAACAATCATTCGTGAATAAAGGAGTTAATCATGCCACTTTCAGAACAACAAATATTAAACATGAAGAAGAAAAGAGAGACGATTCTCGAAGCAGCTACATCACTCTTCGCTACAGAAGGGTACGAAGCGACTACAATCAAGAAAATCTCAGAAGCAGCAAACGTTAGCTTTGGCAGTGTATTTACATATTTTAAAGACAAAGAAGAACTCTTTTACACCGCTGTTGTAGAACCACTGAAAGAGTTGTCTGACCGTATATTAGATTTCAATCCTGACCCAATGGACCCTGTTGCTGAACTAGAAAAAATGATTGCAGTCCATATTAAGCTTTTTGCTGGAATCAATCAGTACTTGACTCTTGTTGTTCAAGTAGTTGGGCAGCATCAGCGGTATGCAGATATTTTTGAAAAACTGGATACATTTCATGATGAATTCCTGGAGAAAGTTAGCATCCTCATACAGAACGGTCAAAAGAAGGGCTTATTGATTCAACAGGAACCATTACCCGTTGCCACTTTATATACAAGTCTTTTAATTGGTATTCGGTTAAATAACACGGACACCTTATATAGCAATATGTTGGATCATTACGTCCCAGCAGCGCTTCAACTTTTTGGACCTAAAAATAAATAGGTTCACTTTTTCACATCAATAATGATTTATTAATCAATCGTAAATAAAGGAGATCATCCATGTCTTTTACAAATTTCCATCCAACCATTAAAATACGGCTTTTTTTAGTTTTTCTTACCTCTCTGTCTACGATGGCCGTTATGCCTTATTTAATCATCTATTTCTCTTTACAAATAGGCACTTTCATCACAGGCTTTTTATTTTTTGCAGTCATGGCAGCTAATGTACTCGGCTCTGTTTTTGCTGGCTATCTATCTGATCAATTCGGTCGCAAGGGCATTATTCTCTGGTCAGAATTTATTGTCTTTATTGGATTTCTCGGGGCTGCGCTTGTAAACTCCTCTTGGATAACATCGCCCTATATCACCTTTATTCTATTTGTCTTCATACAGTTCAGTACGGGGGCATTAACGCCCGTTTATCAAGCTTTGATCATTGATGTAAGCAAGCCTGAAGAAAGAAAATCGCTTTATACATACTCCTACTGGCTTCGCAATGTCGGAATTGCTATCGGCAGCATGATTGGTGCTTTCCTCTTTTTTGACTATCTTTTTTATCTATTGTTAGGTGTTGCACTGTGCACACTATTCTCGATCGTTATCACCTTTTTCTTTATTGAAGAAACCTATACTCCTACACAGCAAGACACAATTCAACCCACTTCAAGCACGTTTCAAATGATACTTAACTACAAGAAGGTTTTTACACATAAATGGTTTCTCGTTTTTTCCACTGCCAGTCTTCTCATTGTTGCAGTCGAGGAGCAATTAACTAACTATATTGGGGTTCGCCTTGCTAGAGAAATTAGCGAACCGATTCCCATCACTACTTTTCTCTCGATCAAAGTAGATGGGGTTAATCTTCTAGGGATTTTAAAAATGGAAAATACAATGCTTGTCGTTTGTTTTACCATGCTGATAGTATGGCTTACGAGAAAACTAAATGACCGTTTTGCACTTCTTTTTGGCTTATTGCTCTTTTTTAGCGGATACACCGTAATAAGTGCTAGTGAAAACCCTAGCATACTTATCATAGCCATGCTGGTGGCATCCATTGGTGAAATCATTCATATTCCGGTAAAACAAACGATGCTCGCAAGTATGGTTCCCGATCATGCACGCAGCACTTATCTGGCTATGTTTTCAATAGCAACCATTCTTGGCGTGAGTACAGCTGGTATATTTTTGATCATCAGCGAGTGGATCCCTCCTCTTGTCTTAACCTTTTTAATTGGCATGATGGGCTTTATAAGTATTGCACTATTTTATAGAATGACAACTTCGATAAAAAAGCAGAGCACTGGTGAAACGGAGTTTTCGTCGGAAAAATCTAATTGATATTTCGAAAATAACCTTATTTATCGGGCATATGCATGATAAGAACATTGTCTAAACTTCCAGACTTCTAATTATCTCCAATCATTTAATTGTTTGCTAGTACGAAATACGGGAAAGTAATACTAACAATAAAATCATAATCATGATAAAAAAAGGAGCTGCTATGATGGAATCTACAAAGAAAGCGTATTATATAGATATTGAAAATGGTACGATCTTAGATACTGCAGATGGTCATGACTGGCAATTTAAAATTCATGCAACCGGGGAACAGGCTGCAGAAATCAGCAATTATATGCGCCAGAATTACGATGCAGACTTAAAAACTTATGTAAGAGCCCAGATCCCTTTCTTGGAATACCATAAAAAATCTCAGAATCCAGAGTATGATCATACAATGGTCAAGCTCTACGAAATGATTTATAAACTTGGTGATACGGAAGCAATACAGCATATCATCAAGATGGGGATTGTCGATACAGATACGATTGATAGAGAAACAGAATAAAAGACAGCCCTTTTTGAACTATGCCCCATTCTTCGGACAGTATAAAAAAGTCGCTAAACAGCTAATAGGTGGCCCCGGTATTGTACCGGGGCCATTTTCTTTAGTCCCCATTGGTAACGCCACACATTGTATTCTTCTATAACTCGATCAACTTCTTCCTTCACATCCGTTAAATTAGTACATGTTTTATATTTTGCTAAATCCTTAAAGTGGCCAAAAAAACTTTCCATCGGCGTTTTATCCGCTCTATATAATTGCCATGCCTTTGAGAAACTCACAATTATTCCCCAATACTAGATCCTTCTTTTATGGTTTAGTATGATCTTTTTCTCTAGTTTCTATACTAGATTAATAGTAAAACTTATTTAACGATAGCCCCCTTTAGTTAAAAACTTACCTAAATATATAATGAAGACTTACTCTACATAACTATCAGTCGTCCTCCTTCTTATTTTTTTCTACTTTTTTGGCTGGGGTAAAGCCTTATTGATATCTTCAAGATTATTTTCAAACTGTTCATTATTGTTAATTAAGTTAGTAGATTTTAACTTAGCTAACGCCCCATCAGCATAAAAACCAGTTAAAATTGAAGGCATTATCACTCTTTCTATACTACTTGGATCCGCTACAATTACAGTTGCTAAAAAGGCAGCTGTACCCTAACATATATCCAGTAAAAACCCGGATAAAAAGTTCTCTTTGTATTCCTTGGTTTTCTGATACATAATGCTATTAAATGGATTCTGTAATGCGGACGAACGTAACTTCTTAGCTCTATCTGTTGCCCACTCAATAGAGCGACTTGGACAATGAGCTTTATGTATTCAGATAGCTGTTGCTCATCTGTAGACAAGATTCTTAGTGAGGTTTGAAATTCTTTTAATACCGTTAATGACACTTTCGAGAAAAGGTCGCCAAACACTCCTCGATACATGGGAAACACTTGATCCAAAATTGTGTGAAAGTGTAACTTTGCTTCTACATACATGTTAGATACAATTTCCTGCTGCCTTGATAAGTTACGAAGGTTCAAAAGCTTTAAGCCCCTCATTTTATGCGGTTCGAACTCTTCTTTATAGTAAAGAACCCCTAATTGATAAGCATCGAACGCATCTGTTTTTACCTTCCTCAAACTCGACTTCTTAGCTTGATACGAAATAATAGGATTTAATAAAACATATGGAACTTCGTTCTCCACTAACCACTGGATGACCGGTGTATGATAGTGCCCTGTTGATTCTAAAATAACAACGGGTACTTCCTCGGTAATCGCTTGAATTTCCTTAACCAAATTTAGAAACTGAGCCAATTCAACACGGGTATGTTCCATAGAAAAACTTCTTCCGTACGGTTTAGACTTATCTAAAAATGCTTGTCCTTCACTTTCTCCCTTCGCAATATCCAGACCAATGACTGGATTCATATATGTCCCCTCCTCCAAAATATTAACCAGTAACCCTATTAAAAAGTTCAACCAGTAATATCTGGCTGAACTCTATAATACGAAAGTCCCCTATAGTGTAAGAACATATTTTCTCAAACTTCTACTTTTATTACTTCACTTATTACAGGAATGTTCCCCCTTTTGTAATATAAAAATAAGAGCTCTTCTTTGTTTCAAGAAAGCCCTCATTGTATTAATTCATTTTTTATAAATAAACAATTAATTTTAAGTCTATTAATTATAAGTATTTGCATCCAGCCTGTGTTCGTTTGTTAGCTTATCTTTCTTTTGTAATGATAGGTACACTACTAGTATTAGAATTAATAACATCCCAATCATTTGCCAAATACCAAAAGGAAGCCTCAACCAAACGATACTACTTACCACTGCTGTTAGAGGTTCTACTGTGCCTAGTAAAGTTGCTTCTTTTGCTTCTAGATATTCTAAGCTTTTAATAAACATCCAAAAAGCAAGTGTTGTTCCAAAAATTATAGTAAGGGTTAATACAATGATAGTAACTAATGTCCAACCACTCGTTTCAACTTTCCAAATTGGATGAATAAAGTTCATAAATACACCTGAAACAAGCATAGCCCAGCCAACAACAGAAACAGATGAATAAGAGTGAAGTAGCTTCTGTGCATATAAAGTATAAAAGGCTAATGAGATTCCAGAGATTATTCCCCACAAAATGGCTACACTTGATACCGTCAAACTTTGAAAAGATCCATTAGTTAATAAAAGTATAGTTCCTATAATAGTTATGAAAATAGCTATTATATCTGAAACATTTGGCTTTTGATATCGTTTAAATGTTAACCAAATAATAATATATATTGGGGCTAAATACTGCAACAATGTAGCTATAGCAGCATTGCCTGCTTCAATAGAAGCCATGTAAGAATACTGAACTAATAACATCCCTATCAAACTAAATAGTAATAAAGGTATCCGATAATTTGAATCACTCCATATAGATAGAACCTGTTTGGTGTTTGTTAGAAAGGCTTGTACTCCTAACAATAGTACTCCACTAATAATTAGCCTTGTCGTAACATACCAATTCATGTTTATTTGTTCAACATCAAATAAATAATCAGCTGCTGTTCCTCCAATTCCCCAAAAACTTGCCCCAAAAAGAACAAATATAATTCCTATTGTCCGATTTCTTATTTTACTATTCATAACATCACCTATAATATTAAGATATGAATAAGATACCTTAATAACACACAAAATTATATTGATTTATTAGCCAGAAATATATAAATATTGAGGTGATATATATGGAAACAAGAAATATAATTTTAAACTCTCTTAATGAAGAACTTATACCTTATACAGAACCACATTGGTTACATTCTATAGAGTATGGATAGGCTACACTTAGTTAGACAGAATTTTTAAGGTCAAGTAGACTACATATAATACTTTCAAGGAGAATCTACATGACTAAAAGAGAACGCC
>NZ_JAUSUB010000015.1 GCF_030813235.1 Cytobacillus purgationiresistens
GTTAACTAGATAATCAAACTAGTGCCCGAGTAGGGAAGAAAAGTGGAAAAGGGTTAACTAGATGATGAAACTAATGCCCGTAGAGGGAAGAAAAGTAGAAAAGGGTTAACTAGATAATCAAACTAGTGCCCGAGTAGGGAAGAAAAGTGGAAAAGGGTTAACTAGAAGATGAAGCTAGTGCCCGAAGTGGGAAGAAAAGTAGAAAAGGGTTAACTAGATAATCAAACTAGTGCCCCTGAAGAGGAAAAAAGGAGAAAAGGGTTAACTAGATGATGAAACTAATGCCCGTAGAGGGAAGAAAAGGAGAAAAGGGTTAACTAGATAATCAAACTAGTGCCCGAGTAGGGAAGAAAAGTGGAAAAGGGTTAACTAGATGATGAAACTAATGCCCGTAGAGGGAAGAAAAGGAGAAAAGGGTTAACTAGATAATCAAACTAGTGCCTGAGTAGGGAAGAAAAGTAGAAAAGGGTTAACTAGATAATCAAACTAGTGCCAGTAGAGGAAAGAAATGCAGTAATTGGGCAACTAGATAAACGAAATTTTCCATAATCCCTGGACTAGCTACCAACCAGCACCTTCTCTTCCAAACACCCCTCCAGCAGCCTATGAACAGGACAAGCATTATGGTAACATAGGATAATCAAAGAAATTCAGACGTGAAGTAGGGTGAAAGCATGAATCAGTCGGTACGGTTAAAAGTAAAATCATCGTATGTGAATAAATACAAAGCGAGTTATCCGCTTATTACAGCTGAATCGGTTAGCAAACTGCCCAACATGGCAGAAGGTGCGATCGTTGATTTGGTTGATGATCAAAATCGTTTTCTTGGAAAAGGATATTACGGGATTCAGAATAAGGGACGAGGCTGGATTTTAACTAAAAATCCGCAAGACGACATTGATCAAGCATTATTTGAAAAGAAAATAGCAAAAGCAATTGAACATAGAAGTGAGCTATTTGCAGCTAATGATACAACAGCCTTTCGTGTAGTGAACGGCGAAGGGGATGGACTTGGCGGGATTACCATCGATTATTATGAAGGATTCTATGTAATCAGCTGGTATAGCGAAGGGATATATCAATTTAAGGATCTAATCATAAAAGCGCTCACAAAAGTTGCAGATATGAAGGGTCTATATGAGAAAAAACGCTTTGCTGCTAAAGGAACCTATATAGAAGATGATGATTTCATCTTAGGGGAAAGAGCGCAGTTTCCAATCATTGTGAAAGAAAATGGCATTCATTATCCAGTCTATTTAAATGAAGGCGCAATGGTCGGAGTCTTTTTAGATCAACGAAATGTTCGAAAAACGATTCGAGATAAATATGCCGAAGGGAAAACAGTGTTAAATACGTTTTCATATACAGGGGCATTCTCTGCGGCGGCGGCATTGGGCGGAGCTGTAAAGACGACAAGTGTTGACCTTGCTAATCGCAGTAAAAGTAAAACCATTGAAATGTTCAGTGTGAATGAAATTGACTATCAGAGCCAAGACATTATAGTCGAAGATGTATTTAATTATTTTAAATATGCTGTACGCAAACAATTGCAATTTGATATGGTGATTCTGGATCCACCAAGCTTTGCTAGGTCTAAGAAGAATACCTTTAGCGCTGGGAAGGACTATCCTGCACTTCTAGAGCAAGCGATTAAAATAACGGACAATGGCGGGGTGATTGTTGCATCCTCCAATTGCAGTACATTCAATATGAATAAATTTAAAAGTTTCGTTAAAAAAGCATTCGAACAAACGGGTGGACAATATAAAATCCTTGAAGAATTTAGTCTTCCTGAGGATTTTAAAACAATAAAGGAATTTCCTGAGGGTGATTATCTAAAGGTATTATTCGTGAAAAAGCTTTAAATGAAAAAAAGGTGCCGCTCCATCCTAGGAGCAGCACCTTTTTGCATTATTCTAATCCTTTAATGATTAACTCTTTAACAGGTAAAAATGTCTCGCCTGTATCTAAAAAGACAACTTCCACTTCATCATCTTCCTGTAGGTAGATTGAGAGCGGATTGTTCTCAGAAGAAATGATAAAGTTACGACCGTCGTCTAATAGGAATGAAACGGTAGAGACATCACCAGTTTTCTCTTTATATAGTCTGACTACTTTTCCGGTCGTTTGTTTTTCCTCAGCCTTTGAACTTCCGTCAACACTGCCTCCGCCGCGCTGTAATGCAGTTTTATAAATTTTCAAGGCTTCATTTGGTGTGTCTCCAAAAGCGGAAATTTCCGGATTGGCAGCTGAAACGATAAAGTAATTTTGCAAGAATCCATTCGCATCCATTACAGGTGTCAGCCAGCTTGCCTCGCCATAGAAGTTGTAGATAATCGGCATTTCACCTGACCATTTCTTCTCGATGAATTTCTTTTCAATAATTTGTAATGCGCCTTGGGAATCCATATAAGATTCTTCAAGATTTCCTGTATAGTAGGTTGCTTCTCCAGTCCTGGAATTGGTGAGTGAATATCCAAGCATGGAGTCAACACCTTCTTTAGGGCTAGTGAAATCAGTGAAATAATACATATCTCCATTTTCATCAAAGATTGGACTTACATTCGCCTCTGTGCCTTCATCTGAAGGAAGCTTTACATCCGACTTGCTAAATTTACTGTTCCAAAAGCCGTTAATATAATTTCCGAAATAGCTATTATGCAAGCTAACGGCTTCCGGAGAGACCGCTCCGTCAATAAATGCAGGCGCATCCTTCAAGCTATACGCTTTCGTGGTTCCGCTCTTTGGATCTACTACAACGATTCCTTTTGCTTCAAAACCATTTCTAGCTGAGATGAATTCGCCAAATGTACGAACATAGAATGGCTTTCCTTCATCGTCGATTTCCAGTTGAACATCGCCATAAAAGATATGCTGAGGATATTGCATTCTAATATGCCGTTCAATATCTTTATTGAAAAAAGATGAAGGTGTATAAACCATCTCTGATTTCATGAATTTCGGATTGGCATTTGAATCGGTCGCACTAACTGTAAAGTATCCCGGTGTCGAATCCCCTTTAAACCACTTGAAGAAACCGGAAAATTCAACTGGAGCAATGTATACATATTCATTGTTTACCTTTTGGATTTGCAGGTTGCCCAGTTCATAGTAGCTTGTATTTGGCACTTGACCAAACGCTTTTCTCATTTTATTGCGAGCAAATTTTGGTGGAACGCTCGCTGGTGTCTCATTCTCATCGAAAGTTTCAATCTCAGTTTGCACAGTCATTTTGGCGGTTTCAAATTTCTCATCCGCATTAAAAAGAAAGGACGTAAGGAAGAAAATGGCTGCAAGTAAGCTGGCTAAAAACAGAACTACTTTGATCATTCTTTCTTTTCCAGTGGCAAAAAAAGCGCCAGCGCCGGTGATAAGAATAGCTAATATCCAAATTGATGATGGGTTTCTATCCAAATTGCTTAAGTAATAGAAAAGAAAGACTCCACCAACTAATAAGACAATTAAAGCAATTAAACCGCTTGTATTAAATGTGGATTTTTTCTCCTCAGCGGTTTTAGGTTTTTTAGTAAATGGAATCAGCACTAAGGCAGAAGCTAATCCAACTATAAGTGAAAATATAAAAATGTTACCCATATAAATACCCCTTTCTATTATGTATCAGTATATCCAAAATGATGAGGTTAGCGAAAATGATTCCCATCTATGTATACGACCAATGTTTGAAAAAGTTTCACCATAACAATATTTATAATTTTCATTGTATTTTGATTAATATCTTGTATACTTGTTATACAAGTAGCGTTTTATTGAAGGAGCTAAACTAAATGAAGATTGAACGGAAGAAAATTTCTGGTCAGGTGTTAGAGCATATTAAAAGCATGCTGTTGAGCCAGCAAATCCCTCCCAATGACCCGCTTCCATCAGAAAACGATTTCGCTAAGATGTTTGGAGTGAGCCGTGCGCCGGTAAGAGAAGCGTTAAGTGTTCTACAAGCAAGTGGAATAATTGAAACAAGACAGGGTGGGCGTACCTATGTGAAAGAAGTAGACCTTAGAAGTATGCTTGATCAGCTAAAAATGGAATATATCTCAATGGAACAAATATTTGAATTGCTTGAAATGAGATTAATTATGGAAACACAGGCTGCAGCACTTGCGGCGAGCCGCAGAGATCATCAAGATTTAGCAAGAATGAAAGAGGCATTGGATCAATTTCAAATGACTTTGACTTATCCAGATGAGGTGGGAGACCAGGCTGACGTGAATTTTCATAAATTTATGATTGAAGCAACAAAAAATCGCTTCATGATGCAAGTGATGGAAAACATTGAGGCCATGTATCGCAAAGCAGTTTCCTACTCTTTGCAAAAAAATATTGGCCGGATGGAAACAAGAGAGCGTGTATTTCAAGAGCATCAAAATATTTTTCGAGCGATTGAGGAGCAGAATGAAGAAAAAGCTGTAGATTCCGTAAAGGAACATCTGCAAAATGTCATCAAAAAATTAAAGGAGGGTCGTTATGATAACTGATGAGATGCTTAGGCAGTTAAGAAAAGTAATAACATCGAGTGCACGTGTATTAACAGATAAAGCCGATTTAGTTTCTTACAGCTATGATGCTTCCTTCGGTTCTTATATACCCGACCTTGTTCTTCAGCCTATCTCGGCAGAAGAAGTGTCTGGAGTTGTAAAGGCAGCGAATCATTGGAAGGTCCCTATTTATCCTCGTGGAAGGGGTACAAGCTTAAGCGGTGGCCCCCTTCCTGTACATGGCGGAATTGTCCTCGATTGTTCTCAGTGGAATCAGAAGCTGATAATTGACAGTGATGATACAGTGGCGATTGTTTCGCCCGGTGTGATTACGGCAGAGATTGACCATGCGGCAAGCAAGCATGGCCTCATGTATCCGCCCGATCCCAGCAGTGCACATGTATCGACCATTGGAGGAAATCTTGCTGAAAATGCAGGAGGTCCCAGGGGCCTGAAATATGGTGTGACAAAGGACTATGTGCTGGGGCTGGAGGTTGTGACACCTGAGGGTGAAATCATTAAAACAGGTGGAAGAACAATTAAAAACGTAACTGGTTATGATTTAACCAAACTGATTGTTGGATCGGAAGGTACACTTGGCGTCATAACGGAAGCAACTTTAAAACTTATTCCAAGGCCGCAGGCAGCTCAAACGATGATGGTAATCTTTGATGATATCGTGGATGCCGGGAAAGCGATCTCCTCCGTACTAACTTCGGGACTGTTGCCATCAAAAATGGAGATAATGGACCAATCATCCATTGTTGCTGTAGAAGCGTATGAACCAATCGGTTTGCCGCTAGATGTAGATGCGATAATTTTAATCGAGATGGATGGACATCCGATTGCTATTGGGGATGAATGTGAACAAGTTAAAAAGGTTTGTCTTGCCGTGGGCGCCAAAGAGGTCATTATTGCAGCAGATGACGAGTCTGCAAGCCGGCTATGGAAAGCAAGAAAGCTTGTCTCGCCAGCTATTGTTAGAAAAAAACCAACAAAAATTTCAGAGGATGCAACCATACCGCGAAGTAAAATCCCAGAAATGTTCAAACGATTAAAGGAAATTAAAGAAAAATATGATATCGATCTCGTTGTCTTTGGTCATGCGGGAGATGGGAATCTTCACCCCAATATCATCACAGACAAAAGGGATAGGGAAGAGATGAGAAGGGTTGAAAAAGCGGTAGAAGAAATATTTGCAACAGCGATCCAACTGGGGGGAACGCTTTCAGGAGAGCATGGGATAGGAACAATGAAGACGCCATTTATGGAGATGGAGCTTGGTGAAGCAGGCCTAGATATGATGAAACGGATTAAATTAGTGTGGGACCCCAACAATATTATGAATCCGGGGAAAATCTTCCCCGAGTCCAAAGATCAAAGGCTTGTGTTAATAAATGACTGAACACTTGGCATATAAAGAAACCTTTGATTGTGTTCAGTGCGGCTATTGTCTTCCCGCATGTCCCACATACGTATCAATCGGGAAGGAAAGCCATTCGCCGCGGGGCAGAATCAACCTAGTCCAAATGGCAGCAGAAGGAAAAATATCCATTGAAGAGATTACGGATTCTATGGAATTATGTTTAGGCTGCAGAGCTTGTGAAACAGTCTGCCCAACCAATGTTCAATATGGAAAAATTCTTGAATCCTACAAAGAAGTGAAAGCAGAAGAAGAGAAACCTTTCATCTTAAATAAACTAGCGATGCAAAAAGGGCTGCCTAATAAAAAAATATTAAGTGTCCTAACATCCTCTTTAAAGCTTTATCAGAATTCAGGTTTGAATAAGGCAGCAAGAAAAACGAATTTGTTAGGCTTGCTGCCAGACCAACTTCAAGCTTTTGAAGAGATTACCCCGGCAATAGAAAAACCGGATAAAAAGCTCAGAGCAGCTGTGCAATTTCCCCCCTCTCAAACAAAAGCGAGAATTGCATTTTTTACCGGCTGCATTATGGATGTGTTTTTTGCAAAGATCAATGACCTGAGCATTAAGCTATTACAGCATGCGGGCTGCGAGGTTACAGTGATAAAGGAACAAACCTGCTGTGGAGCATTGCAAAATCATGATGGAGATCGGTCAACTTCGAAAAAACTAGCCAAGGAAAATATCACGGCCTTTGAACAAGGAAATTATGATTACATCGTTAATAGCATCGGCGGCTGCGGTGCAATGTTAGTAGAATACGATGAGCTCCTTAAGGATGAGCAGAAGTGGGCAGGCCGCGCAAAAGCATTTGCAGAAAAAAACAAAGATGTCAGTGTCATCTTAAATAAACTAGATATTGCTTTTAATAAAGAAATGAATATTACAGCAACCTATCAGCCCTCATGTCATTTATTAAATGTCCAAAAGGTTTCAGAGGCGCCAGTTCAATTGCTGAGATCTATCCCTGAAATCACTTATATCCCTTTGCCAAAGGGGGATATGTGCTGCGGTTCTGCAGGTATTTACAATGTAGTCCACTATCATGAATCAATGGATATTTTAGATAGCAAGATGGAAAATGTGAAAAAAATAGTACCTGAAATGATTGTAACGTCTAATCCCGGCTGTCATTTGCAAATGAGCTTAGGTGTTAAGCGTGAAGGATTAGCTCATAAGGTTAAGGTGGTTCATATTGTTGAATTGCTGGCAGAGGCTTGTGGAATTAAGTAAAAGAGGGAGATGCAATAGAATGTACGATTATTTAATTATTGGGGGAGGCATTGTCGGTCTGTCTGTTGGGATGGAGTTGTTAAACAGGCACCCACATGTAAAAATAGCAATCTTGGAAAAGGAAAGTCATGTTGCAGCACACCAAACCGGTCATAACAGCGGTGTCATTCACTCGGGAATCTACTATAAGCCTGGAAGCGAGAAAGCGAGGCTTGCAAAAAAAGGCAGTCAAACAATGGTCGCGTTTTGTCAGGAACATGGACTGGAAGTTGATATTTGCGGAAAGGTAATTGTTGCAAGTGAAGAGGAGGAGCTGCCCCTATTGGATCAATTATACAAGCGCGGTATCGACAACGGTCTCAATATTCGTCTGATTGATCAGTCAGAGCTAGGCGAAATTGAACCGCATGTTAATGGCATGAAAGCGATCCACGTCCCGATGGCTGGGATTGTTAACTATAAGAACGTGTCTGAGAAAATGGCAGAAATCATTAGGCAAAAGGGCGGAGAAATACGATTAAATCATGAAGTTCTCTCAATTGAGGAAACAGCAAATGAAGCAGTGATCCTAACAAATAGAGGTGAATTAAAAGCTTCTTTTTATATCAATTGCGGGGGCCTGCATTCCGACCGTGTCGCGAAAAAAGCAAATTTATTAACAGATGTAAAAATCATCCCATTTAGGGGAGAGTATTATCAATTAAAGGAAGAAAAGAGAGGATTGGTTAAGAACCTGATTTATCCTGTTCCAAATCCCAACTTTCCATTTCTCGGTGTTCATTTTACAAGAATGATTGGCGGGGCAGTGGATGTTGGTCCAAATGCCGTGCTTGGGTTTAAGCGAGAGGGCTATAAAAAAACCGATGTTCATCTGGGTGATTTATTCGAAGTATTAAATTATAAAGGCTTCTGGAAATTAGCTGGCCAGTATATGAAGGAAGGAATGGATGAAATGGTTCGGTCAGCATCCAAAAAACTCTTTCTTAAAAATGTCCAAAAACTGATGCCGGACATTCAAGCATCAGATTTAATTCCAGCCCCAGCCGGTGTGCGTGCCCAGGCTCTAAAGGATGACGGTTCACTCGTTGATGACTTTTACATCCTCCCGAGTAAGCACTCTATTCATGTTTTGAATGCTCCATCTCCTGCGGCAACTGCATCTATTGAAATAGGAAAAGAAATCGTCAATCAAATTGAGCAGATATCACCCGTTCATACGCCAGTATAAAAAATACAACCTGACATCAATGATTATTTGGTGTCAGGTTTAATAAATAAAATGCCATCTCAAATTTTAAAAATGAATTGTATTATCGACTGAACTGGGGAGATTAAATATAAAAACCTAGGCAGGTAATAAAATGAAAAAACTATTCATAGGACTCTCATTCAGTATTTTGATTTTATGGATACACCCACTTAATATGGCAGCTGAAACAGAAATAGAGTCCAAGCTAGTCTATGACACATTATTGACGACGCTCGAACCGCATATTTCTGAGGCAGTGGCTGCTTACTATGGATATCACAAACAATATGGTTTATATGATACAACGATAAAGAAAATAAAAAGAACGGAAAAAGGCAGCTATCACTTTATTGTCACTGTGCAGGTCCAAACCTTTGAAGCTGCGCATAACCCTCCATATGGCAAAGAAAAGATTAAGTTTGACGTAAGTCCAATTGGGATAAAAACAATCAAATTTAAACATAGAGGCGATGAAGATGAAGCAAAACTGAATCAATTTTATAGGGATGCTTTAAGAGATATAAACAAATCATTTCATTTAAGGCTGAACGCTTACGAAAAATATAACCATAATCAACTACACTATTTAGCAGAAAGGCAGCCAGAATATCAATCCTTAGCAAATATTGTTGCTGACATCGTTATTGAAGAGCTAAACCCGACAATAAAGCCTCCTTATAAAAACAGTATCAACCCGGTTACATTTATAAAAGGAAAACAAGGCTATATTCTTTTCAAAAAATCAGATGGTTCAAACGTTGTATATCGTCTTGTTTATGAAAAAAATAACTGGATTGTGAAGTTAAAAGACAGTAAATCTGGTAAAGAGATGAAAAAGGAACTGCTTTGGTATATGTAGTATAATCTGTAGATGAATTTTCTGAAATATCCACAAAGAGGGAAAACATGATATACTTTTATTAACCATTGGTCAATAAAAGGAGAATCTCTAATGACGCCGCGTAAATCATCAGCAGAAGAGCTAACGAAAGAAGAAATAGTCTATCGAGCAAGAGAACAATTTATTGAAAAAGGATATGAAAAGGTGACAATGAGGGGACTGGCAAGCAAGCTGGGCTGTAGTCATGGAGCACTTTATTATTACTTTAAAAACAAAGCTGAATTATTTTATGCTGTAGTAGAGAAGGATTTTGCTCATTTAAATCAGCTACTGAAAGATGTTGTTAGTGGACCGAATGAGAATCAGCAAAAACTTCATGAAATACTTCTGTGCTTCATACGCTTCGGTTTGAACCAACAGAAGCAGTATGAATTTATGTTTATGATGAAAAATGATGAAGTGGATAGTCTTTCACATGAAGCCTCAATGCAAAGCTATCATAAATTTGCTGAAGCCGTATTTAAATTAAAAAATGAAAAGGTTCAACAGGATGCAATTTATTCAGCTTTTATTGCTTTACATGGATTTGTATCACATCATTGTGGATATGTAACTGATTTCAACGAAGTAAAGGAAGCAGCAGAAGGGCATGTCCAATTTATATTAAAAGGATTGACTTAAATAAATGTCAGTCTTTATTTCAAGCCTAATTGACCAATGGTTAATAAAAAATAATGGATGAAAGAAGGAAATAAAAAAAGGGAGGGAGAATGAAGAATGAATAATCAACTTTTCAAAGGCAGATATACAGCAATGGTGGAGGAGGATTTTATTGTATTTATCATAGGGATGCGCATTAATAAATTTACGGCACTCTCTAAATGGGTTCCAGTGGCTCAAGCAATGGGGCCAATGATTAAGGAGCTCTATCAAAATCCTGAATGGGGTTTCTTGCATACAGAGTATACGATAGGCTGGCGCACCGTGATGCTCACGCAATATTGGCGGAGCTATGATCAATTGGAGGCTTATGCAAAAGGGAAAACTCATTCGGCAGCATGGAGGAACTTCAACAAGAAGATTGGAGCAGATGGTTCTGTCGGTATTTTTCATGAAACGTATGTAGTAGAAAAAAGCGGATGCGAGGCAATGTACAGCAATATGCCTCAGTTTGGACTCGCAAAAGCATTTAACCATCATTTAATCACTAAAGATTACCATACATCGAGACAAAGATTAAAAAAGACATAGAGATTAAGGGGGAAGCACATTTGACGATTCACATAAGAGTTAGGGCAGGGGCAATTATTATAGAAAAAGAAGCGATTTTATTAGCTGAATTTAAAGACGAGAGCGGGCTTCATTATAATTTTCCAGCTGGTGGTGTTGAACCTGGTGAAACCGTAATTGAGGCAGTGAAAAGAGAAGCAATGGAAGAGGCTTCAGTGGATGTGGAAGTAGGACCGCTGGCATTTGTTTATGAATTTGCATCTCATATGGTGGAGTATGGAAAAGGCAAACCCCATTCAGTCGGTTTAATGTTTGAATGCAAGCTGAAAGAAGGCTCTGTTCCTGCACTGCCAAAAACTCCTGATGAGAATCAAACGGGTGTGAAATGGATACCGCTTCATGAATTATCGCAGATTACTTTATACCCAAATATGAAAGCGCATATATTAAACTATGTAAAGGATCGCAGAAGCTTGGAATTAAGCGAAACGCATCTGTTTGAGGTAAAGGGATGAAGACAGCATTATTAACTGATAGACTCAAGCGGATTTTTAATTGTGCTGAACGGGAAGCAATTGTGACAGAAAGCGAAGCTGTTTCACCAGAACATCTTTTATTAGCATTTTTGCAGGAACGAACAGGGGTATACAATGAAATTTTTCAAAGAAGTCAAATTAATATAACCTCATTAAGAGCATCGAGTATAAAGGAAGATCAAAAGATATGTACCCATGAGCTTTTCTCTATTTCAATCACAGCTGATGTTCTTGTGATTTATGAAGCCGCCCATCAAATAATGCAAAATTACAATCAAGTGATTTTAAACGAAGGTCATCTTTTAAAAGCAATGTTAAACATTAAGTCAATTAATGAACTCCTCACAGAAGAACAAAAGAATCTTCTCCTACAACTAGGCACGACCTCCAGAGATATGATTGTTAGCCTAGAACCATATTTTTTTCCGCTATTTCAGACAGTATCGATTAGAAGAGTACAAAAAGAGGATTATGAAAAACTAGTTCAATTTGTTGAAGGGGCATTTTCTTTTGAATGGGCAAGGACGGTTGAGATCGGCTTGGCACAACAACCTCCACCAATATACATTGCATTAGGAGCTAAGCAAGATATCATCGGGTTTGCCGCATATGACTCTTACAAAGGCTATAAAGGTTACTTTGGTCCGATGGGTGTCGTTCATGATTCGAGAATGAGGCGGATCGGTTATGAATTGCTGCATCATTGTTTAAATGATATGAAAGAGATTGGTTATGCCTATGCGATTATAGGCGAAGCGGGACCAATCGAATTCTATGAAAAAGCTTGTTCCGCCGTCGTGATTCCGATGAAAGGGGATTAAAGGATGAGCGTATTATTTAGGGTAGAGCTATATGTGAAAAATATTGAAGACTCTCTCGCATTTTATAAAGACATCATCGGCTTAGAGCTGTACGGAAGAAATGAACGATGCCTTCGTTTCAATTATGATTGTTTTTCTTTGCTCCTCACAAGCGATGAAGTCCTGAAAAAAGATCATTATTTTAATAAACAATTATCCACTTCTATGAAGGGAAGCGGATTTGAATTCATCATTGTAGTTGAAAGCATAGAGGCGGTATACGAGCGATGTATGAATCACCGCTATCCAATCATTGACGAAATCGAAACCTACTCCTGGGATATGAGAGGATTTAAAGTGGCTGATCCGGATGGCTATTTTATCAGAGTTACCTCAGGATAATTGCAAGAAGCCGCCTGATTATAGCAGGCGGCTTTTTTTATGAAGAGGATTGGTGAAAGTTGGGAAAAGTAAAGGTGAAGGTTGTCCCGTTGCCAACACTGCTCTTCACTTTAATGGTGCCCTTCATGGCGCGCGCGATGCTAAATACGACCATCATCCCTAAACCTGTGCCCTTTGCTCCTTTAGTAGAGTAGTAGGGCTCTCCTAATCTTGTTAACTGGTCTTCTGACATGCCAGACCCTGTATCTTGAATTTCTATCCGAATATCGGAAATCGAATAGGTCGTGTTTATGTATAATTGCCCGCCTCTTGGCATGGATTCAATCGCATTTTTTATCACATTGAGGAAGCATTGTTGAAACTTTTGCCTATCGCCTTCGATTGTACCTAGAATAGAAAAGTTTGTGATAATTTCTACAGAATTCTGGTTAGCGATTGGCTTAAGAATGCTGATGACATGTGAAAGTTCCCTCTTTACATTGATATCCTCAATTCGTTCTAGGGCCGGCTTGGAAAAAGTTAAATAGTTTTGAATGACTCTTTCTGCTGATTCGAGTTCAGTTTGGACTATGGATAAATATTCCGCCCTTTTTTGCGGAGGTAGGGTTTGCTCTTTTAATAATTGCACAAACCCGATAGCAGCTGTCAGGGGATTGCGTATTTCATGGGAAATGGCGGCGCCCATTTGTTCGACAGCTTCTAATTTCTCCGTCTTAATTAATTTAGACTGCATATCGATGGTTTTAATAACAAATTCAATAATATATGCAGCCATTCCAACACCAAGAGGAGGGATGAGAAGCATGGCTAACCATAAATCAAATTGATTTAGAGCTAACGGAGAAAATTCTAATAGAATAATAGTTATTAAACTGATACCTGTGGTGAGAACAACAGAAAAACAAATTCGTTTTTTGGGTGATACCTTTAAAAATTTCTTGTGCAGATAACAGAATAAAACACCTAGGATTAGAAATTCAATGGAAGTGAAAATAAATCCAGCGTCCACTCCATAAAACATTCTTAACAGAACGATAACAACGGCCAGATGAGGTCCAACCCCCACATAGAGTCCTCCAAGGATGACAGGGATGATTCGCAAATCAAATAGGAAACCAGGTTCGGGTTGATATGAAAATAAAAAACATATCCATATCATAATTGTCAGACAAAAAAATGCGGCAGCCTTTGAGTAGTTCAACCTGACATTCCTATCAATCCAAACGAGTGAAATGAATAGAATAATCGTTAATAATGCTAAATTAAAGAAATAATGACTGGTGATTTCCATTTTTTGCACCCTCTTTAACATATACGCAAATTTTATATTGTTTTTAGTGAAGTGACAATGAGAAAATTAAAAATTTAGAAATTTATAACACTTTTGTTATATACTTATCTTAACGTATAAACTTTAAATTGTTAAAGGGATTAATCTAATTTAAATACAGGATGTGTAGGTTATGGTTTTTAAACAAGCTGCTCCACCTTGGTTTGCTCTAGTGATCCTAGCTCTTTCAATGGGGTCTGTATCTTCTTTACAATCTCCATTTTCTCTTATAAACCTTGTCGTGCCTTTAATATGGATTAACTTATTAATGATAAAATTCGAATTATCTATATTTAAGCATGAGTGTATATATAAAATAAAGTTTTTCAAGCTGACTATGTACACAAGAACACTTCTGCCGGTAAATATAACAGCAATCAGATTTATGCGTTCAGGCTGGAATGAGAGAAAGGCGATTATCCATACAAGACCAGGATTCAATATTCGCATATTATTATTCGAGCCATTATCAGTTTTTACCGAGCTGAATGAGTTTGCAGATAGGCACTCAATTGATATTCATATGTCAAAGGGATACTCAATCGTAGAAAAATCCTATCGATTAAAACAGGAATCGATAGAATATGAGATTAAAAGAGAAAGTTAATCCATTTTAGTTTGAGGGTATTGGCCGTGTTTTAGTTGCAAATACAAAATCGACGATATAATCCGATTATCGCCGATAAAATCAAAAAAATCGTCGATATAAATAAATTATCGTCGATATATTACAAAAATCGCCGATAAAATAGCAGAATCGATATGAGCTCGAAACGGCGACTCTATTTAGGGTTGAGAATCCCAGGATGTTAGCCTGTTTTTAGGCTTTCATTGGAAAATCAACGATATAATCCGATTATCGCCGATAAAATCAAAAAAATCGTCGATATAAATAAATTATCGTCGATATATTGCAAAAATCGCCGATAAAATAGCAGAATCGATATGAGCTCGAAACGGCGACTCTATTTAGGGTTGAGAATCCCAGGATGTTAGCCTGTTTTTAGGCTTTCATTGGAAAATCGACGATATAATCCGATTATCGCCGATAAAATCAAAAAAATCGCTGATATAAATAAATTATCGTCGATATATTGCAAAAATCGCCGATAAAATGGCAGAATCGATATTTGCTCGAAACGACGACTCTATTTAGGGTTGAGAATCCCAGGATGTTAGCCTGTTTTTAGGCTTTCATTGGAAAATCGACGATATAATCCGATTATCACCGATAAAATCAAAAAAATCGTCGATATAAATAAATTATCGTCGATATATTGCAAAAATGGCAGAATCGATATTAGCTCGAAACGGCGACTCTATTTAGGGTTGAGAATCCCAGGATGTTAGCCTGTTTTTAGGCTTTCATTGGAAAATCGACGAAATAATTCGATTATCGCCGATAAAATCAAAAAAATCGTCGATATAAATAAATTATCGTCGATATATTGCAAAAATCGCCGATATCCTTTCCAATCAAGCAATATAAAGCCAAAAGCTGATTGTCCCGTTAAACCAAACTAGGCACCAATCCAAAAAGGACTTCAATTTGATGAAGTCCTTTTCTTAATCAAAATATCGGCTTAAAATTTTTTTAAAATGTGTCACAAATAATCAATTTCTACGACTGATGATTAAGAGCAGGAAAAAGGCAGGTGAGGTTGAGGGGTGGAAAAGGATAAACGGCAGCTTGTGATGGAGTGGTATGACTTATATTATGACGATATTTATCGGTTTATTTTATTTATGCTTGGTGATCAACAGGTATGTGAGGATTTTGTACATGATACTTTTGTGCGGGCTTATGCTGCGGTTGAAGGGTTTGATAATCGTTCAAGTGTCAAGACATGGTTATTCAGCATTGCAAAGCATATCGTATTGGACGAAATTCGGAAAAGAAAGCGACGAAGTTTATTTTCTTTTACGAATGGTGTGAAAGAGATACCGTCTCTCTTTAATATGGAGGAATGGCTGGAAAATAGAGAAGAAGTGCGGCAGCTGTTAACCGAAATAGAGAAGCTCAGGCCAAATTATCGAATGGTTGTGATACTGAAAAACATTGACGAATGCTCTTCAAAGGAGATGGCGGAGATTCTGAACTGGTCAGAAGCAAAGGTGAGAAAAACTTTATCGCGAGCAATGAAGTCGTTAAAGGAATCACGAGATCGGAAAGGGGGAAGGCAAATTGAGCAAATCACATGAAGATTGGGATGAACTTAAGTCCTATGCCCCTCCTGAAGAAGCAAAGGAAAATGGAAGACACCGACTATGGAAGTCGATTCGGAATGAAGGAGAGGGCCTGAAGGGCAATAAAACGAAGAATAAATGGAGAGGATTGATTACAGCTTGTTCAAGTATTCTCGTATGCGGAGGTTTATTGGCAGTTATTATGAATAATAACCTTTCAGGTCAAAATGGTGGAGACGAGGGGAATCAACCTGAAATTCAACCGCTTGATTTAAGCCAATTTAGCTGGGGATTAGAGGGTGTTTATGCTAAAAAGGAAGCAGAAGGACTCGTTATTTACAAAGAGAATGAAGAGGTTCCTGTAGGGAATGCCAGATTGGTTTCAGAAGAGGAAAAGGAAGAAATCACACAATCTGGAGCCATGTATGTGGATAAGCAATTAGCGGAATTTCCTTATCCTACAGAAATGTATATTGAGCATGTGAAAATGAAAGATACTGTTCTAAGATATCATTTTTTTATCCCCGACCATGAGGATTGGATTTACTTTGTCTTTGATTATCCCAAGCTTGAATATGCTGAGATTTTTAATTTAATATCTACTTTAAAAATACAAGACCGGGAGCCTTATATTCATAATGAACCTCTTTATGTGAATCATGGTTACGGAATTTTTCTTTATCCAACTGATTTAATTCCGGTCACCGTTGAATATGATGAAGCTGTCTATATTTGGGAGAATCCTTCTCAAGAGAGTTTTGCCCACTATGTAGAAAAGCTTGAAGCATCTGGGTGGTCTAGAGTTCCTGGCATCGGCAAAGAAATCACGTTTGAATCTAGTGGAGAGATAGTTGAAATCTCATGGAATGATGATGAGCTAGTATATAAGTATCAGTATACAAACCAAGAGGACGAATGACCCTGGCAGAATAAACTGCCAGGTTTTTTTTGCCGAGGTCATCTGATTGATTGTTATCTTTTTTGCCACATCAAAGGAAATAGACTTACATTTATTGAATTAAGGATTAACAATACTAAGGAGAGAGAAGATATGCCATTACTTTTAAAACAGAGACTGTCTCGGGTTGTCGAACAAACGGAAACAAATGCGCTTGTATCAAGATTATCAGCGATACAAGCGATGCCAGGCAATCCAATGGAAGTAGAAATGAAGCAGTATGGACAAGCGATTGCTTTTTCGGCGAAACAAATACCCGGTCCGTCATTTAATAAAGTGAAAGGTTTGTCCGATGAAAATATTGAAAGTCTTGACGATATTTTGAATTTCTATGGTGAAAGAGAGATTCCCTTTCAGTTTGAAATTACCCCAAATGCTGCTTCCGATTCGCTTTTTTCAGCGATGGCAAAGAGAGGCTTGTATCAATGTGGCTTTCATACATCCTTATATACAGAGACACTAGCAAAAGAATCAGCATCACTAGATAAGCGGATAGCAATCCGTGAATTGAATGGCGATGAATTTTCTATATTTGCGAATCTTTATATAAAGGGATTCGGCCTTCCAGATTTCACACAGAAAGGGATAGAGGAGAACAACGCTATCTTATATGGGAATGAGCGTTGGAAATTTTATTTAGCTTTATATAATGGACAGCCTGCAGGAGTTGGCGTCCTGTTTTTACATGAGCGGATAGCTTCGCTTGGAGCAGCAGCTGTCATTCCAGAATACAGGAGAAAAGGCATTCATCAAGCATTGATCCAAAAGAGACTGAAGTTTGCAAGTGAACATCAAGCTGTGCTCGCTGTAAGCCAGGCTGGTTTTAACAGTATGAGTCATGAAAATATGGAAAGAGCAGGACTGGGCATAGCGTATACTAATGCGGTTTGGAAAAAGCTCCTCTAAGGAAGGTGAGGAAGGAATGATTGAACAAATTCGTGTCATCATTACGGATGATAATTCCTTTGTACGTGAAGGAATGAAGATTATATTAAATTCGTATGAGGAATTTAATGTGCTTGCTACTTTTCAGAATGGTAAAGAAGCGGTGGACTACTGTATGGAAAATGAAGTGGATGTTGCGTTATTAGATATTCGCATGCCGGTCATGGATGGTGTGGAGGCAACGAAAGTGTTAACGGAAAATTCAACAGCTAAGCCCTTGATCTTAACAACTTTTGACGACGATGACTACATTCTTGAAGCGATTCAAAATGGTGCAAAGGGGTACTTATTAAAGAATAATGATCCCGAACAAATCCGTGATGCTATTAAGATGGTACATAAAGGACAAAATGTCATGCAAAACATTGTACTTGATAAAATTAAGCTTAACTTAATTAAAAAGACAGAAGCTCTAAAAATCAATAAAGCTTTGTTTACTGACCGTGAAATAGGTGTTATGGAGCTAGTGGCAAAAGGTTTTTCAAATCGAGAAATTTCAAAGGAGCTTTATATATCCGAAGGAACGGTTGCGAATTATATTAGTACGATCCTCTCTAAAGCAAATCTTAAGCATCGTACAAAAATAGCCATCTATTATTTAACAGGAAAAGCCGAGTAAATGGAAAAATGGCTGCTTGCAAGTAAGTTTGCACTTGTTGGATATGTTGCGTTAACACTGCTGGATGGACAAAACCCTTCAGTAATCTTGCTCTTCTGTCTTCTCTATATATGCAGTAATCTTGCTATTAATATTTTTCATCAGTCGATTTTTAAGCAAATAATGAGTCTGGTTACAGTTGTGCTGGTTATTGTGGCAACTAGTTATGTAGATCCGGTATTTATCCTTTTGCTTCCTCTGAATATAGGTGAATGGATTAATAGATGGACGGGTCATTATTTGCTGCCAATGGTCATGGTGTTTCTCCCGGTCCTTCTTATTGGAATAGAGTTGCAGGTTCTCTATGGAGTGATTGCGGCTATTAGCTTGATACAAGTTTTTATGGTTAGTCAATTCAGTAAAAAAGTGTCATACTTGGAAAAAAATGAAGATGAAATGAGGCATTCGATTAATCGCTTGACGAAAGCACTCAATGAGAACAAAGAATACAATCGGCAATTGGAATATACGATTAAGCTTGAGGAAAGAAATCGAGTATCTCAAGAGATTCATGATCAAATAGGCCACAATATGGCAGGTGCCCTTATTCAGATGGAAGCGGCCAAGAGGCTGATTGAAAGCGATCAGGCAAAAGCAGTGGAACTGCTGCAAAATGCGATACATATATCCAGTGATGGAATTGAAAGCATCCGTCTAACATTGAAAAATTTGAAGCCTAAAACAGAGCAAATGGGTGTTCATCGATTGAAATTAATTATTGATGATTTTATCGTTAAGCATGGTTTGTCTACGACCTTCTTATATAAAGGGAATATTGATTTAATCACACCTATACAATGGAAAATCATTTTTGAAAATGTAACGGAGTCCTTGACGAATGCTATCAAGTATAGTGATGCCACAAATATTCATGTTGATATTCATGTTTTAAATCAGATAATAAAAATCGTGATTAAAGATAATGGGCGAGGAAGCTTGGGCTATACAAAAGGTTTAGGAATTGCAGGCATGGAGGAAAGAGCAGCTAGTGTGAATGGCAAGGTGATTGTCGATGGCTCTGACGGTTTTGCTGTTACAACATTATTACCATTAGCAAATTAATATGAGGTTTCTCATGTAAAAGAAATGAACTTCTGCACTGCAGAAGTTTTTTTAATTTTAATACAATGATATTGAGTTAAAAGTATGGTTGGGAGTTGAGTAGATGAATGTGCTGGAAATAAAACAGCTTACAAAAAAGTTTAATCATTTTATCGCTGTAGATGGTGTTTCTTTTTCTATCGCTGAAGGAGAAATCTTTGGTCTGCTTGGGGCAAATGGAGCTGGAAAAAGCACGGCAATTTATATGATTGCAGGGTTACTTAAGATAACAAAAGGTGAGATCAAACTTTTGGGGAAGGACATTAAAAAAAACAGTAAGTTTGCCAAAATGAATATTGGTTTTGTCCCACAGGATATTGCAATATATGAGGATTTAACTGCTTTTGAAAATGTTAAATTCTTTGCAGGACTGTATGGCTTGCGAGGAGAGGAGTTGAATCAAAAAGTGACAGAGGCATTGGCGTTTGTTGGTTTAGGCGATAAAGAAAAAAGCTATCCGAAAAGGTTTTCTGGCGGAATGAAAAGGAGGTTGAATATTGCCTGCGCCATTGCTCACAAGCCTAAGCTGATTATTATGGATGAACCGACAGTGGGGATTGACCCCCAATCGCGCAAGCATATATTGGAGTCAGTTAAAAAGCTGAATGAAACGGGCTGTACAATTATATATACAAGTCATTATATGGAGGAAGTAGAAGCGATTTGCACAAAAATTGCGATTATCGACCATGGGAAGGTCATCGCTGAAGGAACGAAGGAACAGTTGAAAACCCTTATTACAGATACGAAGGATATCTGGATTGAAGTAAAGAATTCTGACGATATCGATCTCGAAGAACTAAAAAATATTAAAGGGATAAGAGCTGTGCAGCTAGTCAACCATACGATTCAAATTCACTCTGATGCAGAGGTTAATAATCTAAATGATATCATTCTCCATTTTATGAAAATGAATATAGAAATCCGTTCATTAAAGGAAAATGCACCTAATCTAGAGAGCGTGTTTCTGACGTTGACAGGTAGAAATTTGAGAGATTAAGGGAGGAGGGATAACGCGGTGAATATTTTAAATATTTATACAAAGGAAATGAAAAGTGATTTTCGCGATTCACAAACCTTCATCTTTTTTCTCGCCTTTCCGATTATTTTAATGATTATTCTTGGTACAGCATTATCAAATGCTTTTACGTCTGGCATCACCTTAGATGAGATAACCGTTTTATATAAAAGTGATGGGAATGAAGAGCTCTTAACTCACTTTCAGGGGCTGTTATATGAAGCGGGAAAGCAGGGATTCACTTTTGAAGAGGCCGAAGTTGTTGATGCTGGAATCCAGGCAGTGGAAGAAAATCAAGCGCATGCTTTTATCGTGCTTAACGATGCAGGCATTGATATTTATGGAAGTGATTTGAATACAATTGAAACAAGTATTATACATGGTATGATGACTGCCTTTGCAGATCAATACAATCTTTATCAGCAGCAGATTGATCTTGATCAGGCATCCTCTGTTCCACATGATTATATACAGCATTCTTCTTTGAATGGTGCCAAACAACCTGATTCAATGGATTATTATGCTGTAGCAATGGCAGTGATGATCAGCTTTTTCAGCTTGTATGCAAGCTATAATTTATTCCGTGGAGAAAAAACATTAAGGACGGGAGATAGATTAATGGCTGCTCCTATCGCAAAAAGCGAAATACTCATTGGTAAGGTTGCAGCTACCTTTTCTATGAATGCCTTCTTTCTGCTGATCATGATTTTCTTTAGTAAATACGTCTTTAACGCTGAATGGGGAGATCATCTGCTAGTAGTTATCACTCTATTGTTTTCCTTGATATTATTTGCAATTTGCTTAGGCATTGCCATTAGCTTTATAGCAAAAACACCAGAAGCGACAGCAACCATTTCGGTTTTATTTGTTCAGGTTGCCTGTTTTTTAGGCGGGGTTTATTTTCCAATTGATACTTCATCAGGAGGTCTTTTTAGTTTTTTTGCCTCGCTTTCACCCTTAACCTGGTCAAATGAGGCAATTCGTGAAGTAATCTATGGACAGAATCCTGCAGCGGCTTATCCTGTGATTCTCCTTAATTTATGTATCGCCGGCTTTTGCTACTTTATTACAGTCTTCTACTTGCGCAGACAGGAGGGCTTATAATGCGAAATATTATCTGGCTTATGCAAAATGCATTAAGAGTCATATTTAAAAACAAGAAAAATGTTCTAATCTATATTTTTGGCCCTGTTATAAGCGTCATGATAGCTGTTGCTGCATATGGGGATTGGACTGGAAGTGAACTGCGAATAGGTGTAGTCAATGAAGACGGAGGATATATTGCGAATGATACAGTCAGCTTTTTTTCAACTATAAAAAATGTAAAAGTCGAGAAGTTGGATCAAACAGAAATGAAAGACAAAATTATTTCAGGGTCAGTGGATACAGTTGTTGTATTTGAAAATGGATTTACTGAAAGCATTGAAGCGGGTAATCCTAAGAACATTCAATTAATCTCTATTAAGGGAGCTGAAGTTACAGCTTTTATTGAATCATATTTATATCAATATTTAGGAAATATCCTCATGATATCCGAACAGATAGAAGGCAAAGATATAGGTTTTAGAAAAATATACGATCAATACAAGCAGTCATCATTTGGAGTTCATGCCCATTCTGTCGAGGACACCTCAAAGCACAGTATGATGACAGTGAGAACGATGGGTTTCCTAATTATTATCATGTTCTTATCAGCGGGCACACTCTCGAGTATGATTTTAAAAGAAAAGGAAAATAGAACGTATTTTAGATTAATCGCAACACCCATAACTTCAAAGCAATATGTTACTTCGAATACGCTGGTCAATACACTTTTTATGATATTCCAAGTAATATTGACAATTGTATTAATGACACAATTATTTAAAATTGAATTAAGATTTCCTATTTATGAAATGATTATTGTCATGTCTCTGTTTGCGGTGGTGACAGTGGGGGGATCTCTCTGCATTGTGGCGTTTTCCAAAACCTCTTCGGCTGCAAGTGCAATCCAAAATGTGATTATCACTCCGACTTGCATGCTCTCTGGCTGTTTTTTTCCAATAGAGATTATGCCGGAATCTGTACAAAGGCTTGCTAATTTTTTTCCGCAAAAATGGGTGCTTGAAACTGTTTCAAGTTTGCAGCAGGGGGCAGCTTTTACAAGCCTTTATATGAATTATCTTATATTGGCTGCATTTGCTCTTACCTTTTTCCTCATTGCCGTATATAAATTTAGCAGAAGGACGGATATAACCATATTTAAGTAAATAGTAAAAGTAGGTTTGGTTTTTTTGGAGGAATGTGTCGAAAAGCTTATCAATATTTTTAGTAAACGAGTTTTATCCCTTTTTGCATGGGGTAATTTCCTAATATATTAATAGATTAGGATTTTACCAATGAAAGGGGATATAAACTTGGATAAGAAGCAAACAAAGACAATCAATGAGAATAGTAAACAGGAGCAGTTAGAAGAATACCGTGTAGATAATAGCGGGAAGAAGATGACAACGAATCAAGGCCTCCGTGTTTCAGAGGATGAGCATTCCCTGAAGGCTGGGGAGAGAGGCCCAACTTTGATGGAGGACTTTCATTTTCGTGAAAAAATGACGCATTTTGATCATGAACGCATTCCTGAGCGAATTGTCCATGCCAGAGGGTATG
The DNA here is from genome assembly GCF_030813235.1 of Cytobacillus purgationiresistens. Lineage (GTDB taxonomy): Bacteria > Bacillota > Bacilli > Bacillales > Cytobacillaceae > Cytobacillus > Cytobacillus purgationiresistens. The sequence goes on from NZ_JAUSUB010000015.1 coordinate 23,046, forward strand.
GTGCACATGGCTATTTTGAAGTGTATGAGTCAATGAAGGATTATACAAAAGCAAAGTTTCTTCAAGATCCTGAAGTGAAGACGCCTGTGTTTGTGCGTTTCTCTACTGTTGCCGGTTCAAGAGGTTCTGGTGATACAGTCCGTGATGCAAGGGGATTTGCAACAAAGTTTTATACTGAAGAAGGGAATTATGACCTCGTTGGAAACAATATTCCAGTGTTTTTCATCCAAGATGCGATTAAGTTTCCAGACTTGGTTCATGCATTCAAGCCAGAGCCTCATAATGAAATGCCTCAAGCATCTACTGCTCATGATACACATTGGGATTTTGTTGCAAACAACCAGGAAACAGCCCATATGGTGATGTGGACCATGTCTGACCGGGCCATTCCCCGCAGCTATCGCATGATGGAAGGCTTCGGTGTCCACACCTTTAGATTTGTTAATGAACAAGGAAAATCGCGATTTGTTAAGTTTCATTGGAAACCGGTTCTGGGGGTGCATTCATTAGTATTGGATGAGGCGCTTACCGTCGCTGGAAAAGACCCTGATTTCCATCGCAGAGATTTGTGGGAGTCAATTGAAATGGGCAACTATCCAGAATATGAACTTGGCGTGCAGATGATTGATGAAGAGGATGAATTCAAATTTGACTTTGATATTCTTGATCCAACTAAGCTGTGGCCTGAGGAAGAAGTACCAGTTAAAAAGATTGGTAAGATGACTTTAAATCGTAATCAGGATAACGTTTTTGCAGAGACTGAACAGGTCGCATTCCATCCCGGGAGTGTTGTCCCAGGGATTGATTTTTCAAATGATCCGTTACTGCAGGGAAGACTTTTCTCATACACAGACACACAGCTCATCCGTTTAGGCGGCCCAAACTTCCATGAGCTTCCAATCAATCGACCAGTCTGTCCATTCCATAATAACCAATATGACGGCCAGCATCGCATGACAATTAATAAAGGCCCGGTCGCTTATCATAAAAATTCTTTGCAAAATAATGATCCGAGCCCTGCAACAGAAGAAGAGGGGGGATATGTTCATTATGAAGAAAAGATTGAAGGACGTAAAATTCGTGCGCGAAGCGATAGCTTTAAAGATCATTTCAGCCAGGCAAAGATGTTCTGGAATAGCATGACTGAACCGGAGAAAAAGCATATCATTAGTGCTTTTCACTTTGAACTCGGAAAGGTAGAGAGCAAGGAAGTACAGCAGCAGGTTGTAGATATGTTCAGCCATGTTGATGCTGAGTTGGCCTCGGAAATTGCAAAAGGGATTGGTGCGAGTCAGCCAGCAGGTGAAAATGAATCAACGGTTACAAAATCGTCACCGGCCTTGAGTCAAGAAAATACAATTAAGACGCCTAAATCAAGAAAAGTTGCCATACTAGCGGAGAGTGGCTATACTCATGCTGAAATAGAAACCATAGTTGAGCAACTTAAGAAGGATGGGATCATCCCTGAAATAATCAGCTCGGCTTTAGGCAAGATAGCTAGCGAGGAAGGTAAAGAGCTGGAAGTAGATAAAACATTCTTAACAGCGGATTCAGTTCTATATGATGCGGTATATGTACCCGGCGGCAAACATGTAGATAAACTTGCTGCAAATTTTGATGCGATTGCTTTCCTTGCCCATGCGTATAAACACTTCAAACCTATTGGAGTCGTAAATGAGGGTATTCAATTTGCAAAAGAGGCGAGAATAGACGATATCCCTGATACAGAAGGAAAAGTCTATACTGACGAAGGCATCGTAGCCGTCCAAAATTCAGATGACTTAACAGGCTTTAGCAAGGAATTAATCAATGCCATCACCGATCACCGTCACTGGGGACGAGCGGTATAAACACGGAAGTTAATGAATAAATCATGTGTTCTCACTGAACATTATGAATAGTGGATAACATACGGCGAAACACACAAATGAATAAAAAAAATTCATTAATCAATAAATCAGCAAATCACCAAAATAAAAAAAAGAACAAAAAAAGCGATTCACATCCCCCATGTGAATCGCTTTTTCACGCCCTTCAAATGTCGAAATTTGTAGAAATGTGGGGGTGACAGGCACCGACAAAGCACCCAACAACACTCTAAAAAGCGCAGTGGATAAAAACGATTTGGAATAATAACAAAATATATATCATTCTAAAAAGTTAGAATGTATAATAAAATTAAATCGAATAGGAAATATAGAAAGGGGTTCGAAATAGAGTGGAAAAGAAAATGATGAATATAACATTGGAGCAGCAAAAAGTCATTTCAAGTCCGTTAAGATCAAAAATCATTTATTTGTTGGCAGAAGATCCAAAGACGGCGAAGCAGGTTGCAGATGAAATGGGTAAGACAGCAGGAAGCATTCATTACCACATTCAACAGCTATTGAGCCATGGCATTATTGAACTTGTAGAGACGAAGGAGAATCGGGGGATTATTGAAAAGTATTATCTCTCAAAAGCAACACATTTTAGTATGGGTAAACAAAATACTGAAATGACCAATCAAGAAAATGAAGAACAAATATCAATTAATATCAGCTTGAACAATGCCGAGAAAGAAGAATTTAATCATGAAATCGAAGAATTATTCATTAAATATATCAAAAGGACTATAAAGGATCAGCCCAATCGTTCATCTTATCAAGTAGCAGCAATCTTTAATAAAATAAGCGATGGCCAGGAGGAGTAGTAACATGATAACAGCGGTCAGAAATAATTTAATATTGTTCATGATTGGAAAGTTTACAGCAGTATTAGGCTCTTCCGTTTTCGGCTTTGCAATAGGGTTATATATTCTCGCTGAAACAGGTTCCAGCCTAAGCTTCGCCATTACACTTGTCCTAAGCACGCTCCCGCGGATTCTTCTTTCACCATTAGCAGGGACACTCGCCGACAGAATGGATAGAAAAAAAATCATCATCACTACCGATTTTGCCTGTGCAATCTGGTTAGGTATCATATTTGTTCTATTCAACTTCGTTTACTCAGAAATATGGGTTTTATACTTGGCAGCAGCGGTACTAGGCATCCTCAACACATTCTACTCCTCAGCAGTCACATCTGCCATTCATAATATGGTCGGTGCCGACTATCTACAGAAAGCATTCTCCTTAAACCAAGCAGCTGTTTCCTTATCAACTATTTTGGGTCCAGTTCTAGGAGGAATTCTTTTTGCAATGGTTCCTATCGAGACATTCATGCTGATCAATACGATTACTTTTATTATTTCAGGAATTGCCAGTGTATTAATCAAATATAATCTTTTTGCTGAAGAAAAAGTGGCAGCAGCCCCTTCCAGCGTCCTTCAGGATATTAAATCAGGCTTTGTTTATGTAAAGAATCAACCATTTATTTTTAATTTAATTTTCATCTCAGTTTGGCTGAACTTCTGGTTTGCCATCTTCCCTGTGGCAATGCCTTATCTTGTATTGCAAATTAGAGGAATGCAGGCTTATCAGCTTGGCATCATTGAAGGAACATTCTCAGTAGGAATGCTGATTATGGCAGTAATATTATCTACCAGGGGAGAAATTAAAAGGAAGGATCGGGCAATCACCATAGGGCTAATCATCTTGCCAATCACATTAATATTAATGGGCATGCCTGACTTGCCAGCATTAATGGGCATATCCAATGCTTTTGTGTTTCCTTATCTCATGATATTGGTTTTCGTACTTTCAGCATTCATCATGCTCATCAATATGCCTGTAATGGTTCTATTGCAAAAAAGTACGCCAGATACTTATCGAGGTAGAGTCACGGCACTACTAGAAATGGGAGCAACAGCCATGACGCCGCTCGGATATATCCTATTTGGAGCGATATTAGATAAGTTTCCACTGTGGATAACAATGACTGTATGCGGACTTGGCATAATAGGGATGGTTGCCTACCACCTATGGAGAAAAACCTTCTTTGTACACATGAATGAACTTGAAAACAGAGAAGTAAAAATGGCTATTGCAGAGAAAGTTCAGGTTTAGAAGTTAATAAGGAAGACGAAAAGAACTGCACCCAAATGAGAGTGCAGTTCTTTTCGTGAAAAAGGCATAAATCCGGTTGAAAAGCGAATTCATGCTTTGCATGTTTCCGCTAATTTCTACATAGGGAGAGACAGTTCCATAGATTTTGTCAATGAGGAAAGCAATCGCGGTCCGATTTATTCAGAATAATAGACCGGACCCAGCTAGAATACACCCAAATAATATTGATGCAAATCCTATTCTGAACCCTTCTTTATTTTTTCCTCTATTTGAGAAAACCATTTCTTAGTCACCGTAGGATCTTTATCATTAATGAATATAGGCTTGTCACCGGCTTGTATATAAATGTATGGCGGAGAGTGATGCTGTATAAAGAGTAGTAAACTGCTACCGTACCCCTCAACCTTAAAATGCCCCTTCGATAATGTAGGCAGTCCAACGCCGTTTTCTTTCCATGTTGTTTCAGGCAGCTCCTCCAGTAGCTCTATTTCAGTTATGCTGTCATAATTCCACTCTTTACCGTACATTCCAGTGACTTCGAAGCTGTCGTCTTTAACGACCAAGCTATACCCTTGATAGCTAAAAAGGGTGATAGCAGCGATTCCGCCTACAATCACAAAAAATAATATCGAGCTAACAAGGTAGCTGCGCTTCCTTTTATGACTTACCTCAAATTTAGAAATATAAATCATCCCGCCTAGCAATAGTATAAGCATAAACCCAAACACCATTTCAGTTGCGTATGTAAACGAGGCAAGGTTTAAAGGCAGAAGGACGATCATGCCGATGCCGGTAATAAGAAGCAAGCTGCCCGTTTTTTGTGGATATCCATTTTCAATGAGCTGTTTTTGTTCTTCTTCCGGTCGATTATTAAAGCCAGAGATAAGTCCGTATACTTTTTTAAAACGGACTATCCAGCCCATTATGATGAATAATAAAGCAATAAATAATTCTATCACTATAATGGCTATCATGTGATGTCCATCCATCCTTTCTGCTGGAATTTCTCTCAATCCTATTATATGCTTTAAAAAATGGCAAGAGGAGGATCACATTGCAAAACAACGAAAAACTGGGTCTTGTTCTTGATGTAGAGACAACAGGGCTTGGACCAAATTCAGATGAAATGATTGAGTTGGCAGTTAAGTTATTTTCTTTTCATGAGGAAACAGGAGAGATCCTTGATATAAAGGACGAGGGTGCGTTTTTAAGGGAGCCTTTATCTGAAACAGCAAGAAGGAATTACAGCAGTGCTTTTAAGGTGCATGGCATCCCATATGAAGTGGTGGCAGGCAAAAGCTTTGATGATCGGTTGATCAAAAAATTCTTTTATCATTCAGATGCCATTTTTGCCCATAATGCATCTTTTGATCGTAGTTTCTTATATCGGATGTATCCGGAAGATATCAATGAATTGAACTGGTATTGCACAATGAGGGGCATTCCATGGAAAAAATATGGGTTTCAAAATAGTAAACTGCTCACGTTATTGCAATCGCATAAAATCACAAATTACCAGACTCATAGAGCGATGGATGATATTACATATTTAATGGAGCTAATGAAAAAAACAGGGCCAAACGGCGAGTTATATATGAAGGATGCACTTACAAAAGGACCAATGAGGAAATATCAGCCAGCTGCCCAAACAAGACTTGGGTAAAGCATTTACTCGCTGAATGATCAACGAGTAAATGTCTGTTTTGTGTTTTCAAATACTTTTAGATTTGCATATACAGATGAAAGGACTGGAGTATCCAGTTCTTTTTCTTTTGCCTTTTGCAGGAGATAGCCAAAGAAATGCTCAGCTTCCAGCGGCTGTCCCTTCTCCATATCGCGCTGCAGAGAAGATTTCATATTGGCATTAAGTGAATTGATTTTATTTAACTGGACATCAATGATTCGTGAATCAACAGGCATTCCAGCCGATGTCATTATTTCATATGCTTCAGCAAGCAAGCCTTTTATCGTTGCCATGCCGGTTGGCTGTTCTCTAATGGGCCCAATCGTTGAACGAAAGAGGGAGGTTACTCCGCTCATTGTTGCGATAAATAAATACTTTTGCCAAACATCAGTCATTATCTGATCGGATCGTCTAATATCTGCTACTGTGCCGGAGAAAACCTTTTCCAAGGCGAGGATGCGCTGTGTGCTTTCTCCAGATCGCTCACCAAAAACGAGCTCATGCATTGGACTTGTATGCACCACAGTTCCATCCTCTGCAAGGGTGGATTCAATAAAGCATAAACCGCCAATCACTCGTTCTTCCCCAAAGACAGATGTTAAATCATCAATATGGGAAACCCCGTTAAGCAACGGAAGAATCATCGTTTCCTCATTAATGAATGGCTGAATATCGTTCATTGCATCTGCCAGGTGATAGGCTTTTGTCGATATCATAACCACATCAAATGGTTCGCTTTTTTCATAGCTAGTAATTGTTGTGGCAGGCAAACAGATATCACCGTAACTGCTTTTAACGATGAGACCTTCCTTATCCAGTTTTTTTTGCTTTTTCTCCCTTACAAGAAAAGTCACATCCTTCCCCTTTTCTAAAAGTCTTCCGCCAAAATAACCGCCAATGGCACCTGCGCCGACAACTAGTATTCTCAAATGAAACGCCTCCCAGTATACTAATAGATATATTATAAATTAATTAGTCGGAAAATAGAAAATATATTGAAAAGAGATTGTGTTTACCAGTCTATCTTTATATGGAATTTTTCTTATAATTAGTTAAGCTAGTTTTTTAAATTTAATGATAACAAAAAAGGAATGGTAAATATGCTCAGTCTAGCTCCGATCATGATTGAAAAAGTTGGCATTATCGTTATTGTGGCATTTTTGCTATCGCAGATAAAATCATTCCGGCAGATTATTGAAAAAGAGCATAGTCTCAATGAAAAGCTTCTGCTTATCCTGCTGTTCGGTACATTTGGAGTGATTAGCAACTATACAGGAATTGAGATTTATCAAAGCACAGTCAGTAAAGCAGAATGGCTGAAGGAATTGAATCCAGAAAGCGCCTTGGCCAATACGAGGGTCATGGGTGTGGTCATCGGCGGATTATTAGGCGGCCCGACTGTGGGGCTGGGTGCAGGCTTGATGGCGGGAATTCACCGGTATTCGCTCGGTGGATTTACAGATTTATCATGCTCGCTTTCAACAATAATTGCTGGAGTGGCTGCAGGTTATTTTGGCATGAAACGAAAGCAAAAGGGAAAGAACATTTCTACCGGGTTTGCTGTAGGAATTGGCATGAGCTTAGAAGCTCTGCAGATGATTCTTATTCTAGTTTTTGCTAAACCATTCGAGCAAGCTTTGAATCTTGTGCAAATCATCGGGGTTCCGATGATATTAATCAATGGATTTGGCACTTTATTATTTATGTTTATCATCCAGTCCACCCTGCGTGATCAGGTTCGTGCAAGAGCAAACCAAACCAATATGGTCTTTCAAATTGCCGATCGAACTCTGCCGTTTTTCCGCCAAGGATTAAATGTTCATTCATGTAAGGAAATCTCGCAAATCATGCTGGAATTAACTGAAGCAGATGGAGTGGCAATTACCAATGATACCGATGTGCTTGCCCATGTAGGAGCAGGCTCTGACCACCACATTTCAGATCGAAGAATCGGTACGAATCTGACTAGAAAAGTATTGGAAGAAGGAAACATCGCCGTAGCCAAAACGAAAAAAGATATTTATTGCTTTCATGAAAATTGTCCATTAGAAGCAGCTGTGGTCCTGCCTTTAAAGGTAAAGCAAAAAATCGTCGGCACATTAAAAATGTATTATACTTACCCGGAAAAATTGGATAAAGTGCAGGAGCAATTGGCAGCGGGTTTAGCAAATCTTTTCTCAACCCAGCTCGAGCTTGCAGAAGCAGAGAGGCAGACGAAGCTTTTGAAGGATGCAGAAATTAAGGCTTTGCAAGCTCAGATTCATCCGCATTTTTTATTTAATAGTATTAATACCATTTCAGTTCTTTGCCGAACAGATGCGAATAAAGCTAGACAGTTGCTATTGCAGCTCAGCTCATTTTTTAGAGGAAATCTTCAAGGCGCCAGGCAGTTATTGATCCCTTTAGAAAAGGAAATAGAAAATGTGAATGCCTATACTTCTTTGGAACAAACGCGTTTTCCTGATAAGTTTAAGATTAATTTTGAAATGCAACAAGGTTTAGAGAAGGTGCTGATTCCACCATTTATTTTACAACCCTTAGTTGAGAATGCGATTAATTATGGATTTCCAAAAAACAATCGAATAGGTGAAATCGAAATTCGTATATTCTCTGAGAGTAAATATTTTCATATTGTAGTGTCTGATAATGGAAAAGGCATTGAGAAGGATAGGATGGAATGGCTAGGGAAGAAAGTCGTACCTTCACAAAAAGGAAATGGTACAGCACTTTTTAATATATGTGAAAGGCTGAAAGGGATCTATAGCGAGTATGCTCATTTAACAATAGAAAGTAAAAACGAGGGTGGAACAGAAATAAGTATTACTATTCCTCTCAATAGTAAAGGGGTTTTAGATCAAGATGTTAAAAGCGTATATAGTGGATGACGAACCTTTAGCAAGAGACGAAATCAAATATCTGCTGCAAAGAAGTAAACAGGTGGAGGTACTTGGAGAGAGTGATTGCATAGATGATGCAATCATAGAAATCCCGCGGCTAAAGCCTGATATCGTGTTTCTTGATATTGAATTAACAGAGGGAAATGGATTGAATTTAGCGAAATGGTTAGAATCAGTTGAACCGCAGCCTGCAATTGTCTTTGCTACAGCCTACGACGAGTATGCGCTTCAGGCATTCGATCTCAATGCAGCAGATTATCTATTGAAGCCCATTAATGAAGCGCGGCTGCATAAAACCCTGGAGAAATTAAAGCAAGTAAAAGAGATTAATAGCGAGAAACCGATTCAAACACATCCAGAAATGAATAGAAACGGCAAGCTGGCAGTGATGGCAGATGAGAGAATCGTGTTAATCACTTTAACCGATATTCACTTAGAGACGTTTGAAGGCAAGTGTATGATTCATACTTTGAAGCATAAATATATTGTGAGTGACGCATTAATTGTATTGGAGAAAAAATTAAATCCATGTCAATTCCTCCGTGTTCATCGCAGTTATATCGTGAACCTTGATCACGTTCAGGAAATTGAGCCATGGGTCAATTCAACTTTCAATTTAATAATGAAAGGGGAAATGAAAGTTCCAGTGAGCAGGACATATGTTAAAGAATTGAAAAAACATATAGGTTTCTGAAAATTTGTATTTCGTCATTTCATTTATGCAACTCAGCCAATCATTCATGTCTTTTAACTTGAAAACAAAATGAAAGCGTTTCTTTTTTGTAAAATTAGGTTTGTAGACAAGAAGGATGGGGGGAGAAATAAGGATGAATGCGATTACAATAGTAATTGGTTCTATATGTATTCTATTAATTGCTTACCGTTTATACGGTACATTCATTGCTTCAAAAGTACTAAAGCTGGATCAACTTGATGATAAACCGACACCAGCTCATAAATTAGAAGATGGTAAAGACTATGTGCCCACGAACAAATGGGTCACGTTTGGTCACCATTTTGCGGCGATTGCTGCAGCGGGACCGCTAGTTGGCCCAATTTTAGCAGCTCAGTTTGGTTACTTGCCAGGACTGTTATGGCTTCTCATCGGGGCAGTAATCGGAGGGGCAGTACATGATTTGGTTGTTCTTTTTGCTTCCATGCGCAGAGATGGTAAATCCTTATCTGAAGTAGCAAAAGAAGAGCTTGGACCTGTTGCAGGATTTTGTGCGGGTATCGCGATGCTGTTCATCATTACGATTACCATGGCAGGTTTATCTCTAGTTGTCTTAAGTGCATTGGAACATAACCCATGGGGTACTTTTACAGTTGGTATTACGATTCCAATCGCAATGGCAGTAGGTCTTTATCATAAGAAGACTGGAAATTTAAAATTAGCAACAATTGTAGGTTTTGGACTTATTTTATTAGCAATTATTTTTGGCCCGAATATTCAAGGAACCTGGTTAGGTGATGTATTAACATTAGAGAAGAGCACACTTGCACTTGCACTTCCTATTTATGCTTTCTTTGCAGCGGCGCTTCCTGTATGGTTATTGCTTGCACCGCGTGATTACTTAAGTACATTCATGAAAATCGGTGTTTTTGTTGCGTTAATTCTAGGAGTATTCTATGTTAATCCAGCAGTTCAATTCCCGGCTTTTACTGAATTTATTAATGGCGGTGGTCCAGTTATTGCCGGTCCGGTATGGCCGTTTGTATCCATTACTATTGCCTGTGGTGCAATATCAGGCTTCCATGCGTTCGTGGGATCAGGCACAACTCCAAAAATGATTAATCGCTGGAGAGATGCTAAAGGTGTTGCCTTCGGATCCATGCTTGTAGAGTGTTTAGTAGCAATCATGGCATTAATCGCTGCTGTATCTTTAATGCCTGGCGATTATTTCGCAATTAATTCAACTCCAGAAAAGTTTGAAACTTTAGGAATGGAAACGGTTCATTTAGCTACATTAAGTGAAGAAATAGGAATGGACTTAGAAGGACGAACAGGTGGAGCAGTTACGTTAGCTGTAGGGATGACATATATTTTCACAGAGATTCCTTTATTTGAGAAAATGGCTGCTTATTTCTATCAATTTGTTATATTATTCGAAGCTGTATTCATATTAACCGCTATCGACAGTGGAACACGTGTAGCGCGGTACTTAATTCAGGATTTCTTTGGCAACTTTATCAAGCCATTGAAGAAGACAGATTCAGTGCCAGCTAATATTATAGCGAGTGCGATTGCATGTTTCTTCTGGGGGTATCTATTATATTCAGGGGACATCAGCTCTGTATGGGCACTGTTTGGCGTATCCAATCAGCTCATGGCTTCAATTGGTCTGATTGTTGGTGCAACGGTTGTCTTGAAGATAGCTGATAAACGTTGGTATATGCTGACATGCTTAGTACCGCTTGCTTACTTGTATGTAACAGTAAACGTAGCTGGGTACTGGATGGTTAAAAATGTTTATTTAAACCCAGATAATCCGGGCTTTAATGTTTTAAATGGTGTCCTTTCGATCATCATGTTGACACTTGGCGTAATCATTATCATCAGTTCCATTAAAAGATGGATTGAGCTTTGGAAAATTCCGCAAGCAGAACTTGTTAAACAAACTTCAAAAGAGATACCGATGTAATAAAAAGCACTCGTTCAAATTTGAACGGGTGCTTTTTATATTGTTACAGATAAAGACTTTAAAAGCCCGAAACCAGAAAGCTTGATGGAAACACTTCCCTGGATTTTAATATTTTTTTCAAGATAAATCTCAATATCTTCAACGACCATTTTTTTAAATCGATTTAAATCCTTGGGTGTTCCTGGAACAGCAATAGTATCCTGAATGCCAGGAGAGCAGCAGCTGTTAACTATAAGATTTTTAATTGTTAAATGGCTTCCTTTTGCATGTATCCACTTCTTTGCAGCAGAATCAATTAGAATTTCCATACTTGCCTCACCTCTTATTTACTATAAAGAATAGCATAGTTTTTTTGTAGTAGGGACTAGGTATATTCTATCTTTTTAAAGAAGTTTTAATAAATATTCATAGTTTATTTGCTAAGTTTTCCACTATCTGTTATTATAAAAGAGATTATTTTTGTTCGGAGTGTAAGGAAAGATTAGTTTTGAAACTATCGCCCTGAATATGTTGGACAAGAATAGTAATACATTGTGTAAGGATACACGAGGAGGCTATTAATATGGCGCAAGGAAAAGTTAAATGGTTTAATGCAGAAAAAGGATTCGGATTCATCGAAACATCAGAAGGACAAGATGTATTCGTTCATTTCTCAGCTATTCAAAGCGAAGGATTCAAAACTCTTGACGAAGGTCAAGAAGTATCATTTGATGTTGAAGAAGGCCAACGCGGACCTCAAGCATCTAACGTTACAAAAATCTAATTTGTAATGACGGACAGGCCCTTTTAAGGGCCTGTTTTTTTTCTCTATCACAGTCTTGCGGCTGTGGTATTTTTAATTTATATAGGAAGATCGTCCACTAAATTATATATCGTATTTTTGGAAGAAACAAAAAAGAATGACAGGTCAGATTTATTCACCCTCTTTCAATTCATCGCTTTATTTATCATTAGACTGCTAACAATTCTTTATCAAAAAAATTTGTTATCTCAATGTTTAGCAATTATCAGTATCATATTTTTTTATAGAAGTTCGAAAGGAGATTCAATTAATGGACTTAAGAACTGAAAAAGATATCAAACACATGATCCTAGAAGATAAATGGATGATGGAGGTCTTGCAAACGGCTCAGACCTTGAAATTGTCAGATTGGTGGGTGTGTGCAGGATTTGTTCGTTCAAAGATTTGGGATCATCTGCATGGATTTAAGCAAAGAACAGATTTAGCGGATATTGACGTGGTTTATTATAATAAAGACGAAATAAGTGTGGCAGTTGAAAAGAATCATGAAGCAGCATTACTGAAAATCTCACCGCAATTGCCCTGGTCAGTTAAAAATCAAGCAAGAATGCATGAGCTCAACAGCTCACCTCCCTACCTATCATCATTCGATGCAATCGCACATTTTCCAGAAACAGCAACAGCATTGGCAGTGAAAATAGATATGAATGGCGAACTTATTTTGGCATCACCATGGGGAATTCAGGATGTTATCGATATGGAAGTAAAGCCTACGCCGTTTATTATCGAAAATAATGATAAAAAAGGGATTTATCAGCAAAGAATTGAAAAAAAGAAATGGCAAGAAACCTGGCCGAAGCTGATAGTTTTTGGCTTAGACCAGAATGTGATTTTTAATGGAAATAAGTGAAGAATGCACGGAATTAAGTAGTAACAATTAATGATCTATTCATGCTCTATCCTAATGTAATAAATTTTAAAATTGGGAACTATGAGCGCGCCCTTACTAACTTAAGGTAAAATAGATTATAATAGAAGGATACACTTAAAAAAAAGGCAGGAATTATTATGATTGTAAAAACAGATGAAGAATTAGTCGGATTAAAAGAAATCGGAAAAATTGTCGCATTGATTCGTGATGAAATGATTGCGTTTACGAAATCAGGTGTAACAACAAAGGAATTAGACGAGCTGGCAGGAGAGCTATTTGAAAAAAACGGTGCATTATCAGGGCCAAAGGGAGAATATGACTTCCCTGGTTACACATGTATTAGCGTGAATGAGGAAGTGGCTCACGGGATCCCAGGCAGCCGAGTGATCCAAGAAGGAGACCTTGTGAACATTGATGTGTCAGGTTCTAAGAATGGCTTTTTTGCTGACACTGGCTTATCGTTTGTTGTTGGCGGTGCAAATGAAAAACTAAATGATTTATGTGAGACGGCAAAAAAAGCATTTGCTGAGGGTTTAAAGAAAATTAAGCCAGGTGCTAAATTAAGTATGATTGGTAAAACAGTGCACAAAACAGCACGTCAAAATGGCTATACAGTCATTATGAACTTGACTGGTCATGGAATCGGTCAGTCACTGCATGAAAAGCCAGATCATATCTTGAATTACTTTGATTCATGGGATAACCAGCTTTTAAGAGAAGGCATGGTCATTGCATTTGAACCATTTATTTCAACAGGTGATGAAGAAGTGGAGGAGCAGGGGGATGGCTGGACATATATCACCCCAAATAAAAGCTTTGTTGCACAATGTGAACATACAATCATTGTTTCAAAAGAAGGCCCGATTATTATTACGGAATAACGTTTAAGAGCAGGGGAAACCTTGCTCTTTTTATTATGCGTATCAAATTAAAAAATGTTCGAGGACATAAGGAAGAAACAGCCTGCCAATTAATAAGGCGCTTCATTTGATAAGAGAACCACCAGAACGCAATAACTATTCGGAATTAATACTTTTTAGTTAACTTAGCTTCCATTTAGAAGTATCATAGAAGAAAGCATGAAGATCAATATTTACAAAGGGAGTGGGAAGATGAAAGCAATCATACATAAAGGTGAAGCGGGAATGTCAGGTGTATCATATGGAGAAATTACGGCAAAAGAACTTGGAAGCGGTGAAGTGAGAATAACGTTAAAAAGTGCAGGCTTGAACCATAGAGACTTGTTCGTGCTACATCGGCATAAGTCAACTGAACCTGCCCTTATTATTGGTTCTGACGGAGCAGGAATCGTGGCGGAAATAGGGGAAGGGGTTTCAGGGCTGCAAGTTGGGGATGAAGTCATAATCAACCCAGGACTTGGCTGGAAGGATAATAGCGATGCACCTCCAAACGGTTTTGAGATTGTTGGCTTCCCTTATAATGGAACCTTCTCTGAATCGATTGTCATTCCCGCTGAAAATGCCGCTGCAAAGCCTTCATTCTTATCATGGGAAGAAGCCGGTGTCCTTTCTTTAGCTGGGTTGACTGCTTATCGGGCATTATTCACAAGAGGTAAAGTACAGTCTGGTATGAAGGTATTCATTCCTGGTATTGGGGGAGGTGTTGCGACTTTCCTTCTGCAATTTGCTTTAGCTGCAGGGGCAGAGGTTTACGTTAGCTCTCGATCTGTAGAGAAAAATGCAAAAGCAATGGAACTTGGTGCAACCGGGGCTTTTGACAGTAATGAAGATTGGAAGGAAGCACTTGGCGACACGAAGATGGATTTGGTTATTGAATCAGTTGGAGCAGCAACATTTAACCAATCGATGGAGGTTTTGCGTCCAGGTGGAACACTCGTTATTTTTGGGTCATCTACTGGGGATGAAGTGAAATTTAACTTGCGCAACTTCTTCTATGGGCAACATAACCTCCTCGGTTCTACAATGGGCAGTGCGGAGGAATATAAGGAAATGCTCTCGCTAGTCGAAAAGCATCAAATCAAGCCAGTAATGGATCAAACCTATGCTTTAGAACAATATGAGGAAGCATTTGCAAGACTGGAGAAGGCGGAGCAGGTTGGGAAAATCGCCTTCCGCATCAGCTAAGTAAAAGAACCAAGACATGATTCATGTCTTGGTTCTTTTTAGTAGGAATGCCCTCAATAATATTCCATTACCCAGCAGTCCCGATACTCACCTTCGTGCAGTTCATGCTTCTCCAGTAACTTTACTTTCTTAAATCCGCATTTTTCATAGCAGGCAAGTGCGCGTACATTCGATGCTTGTGGGTCCATTACGATGAAATCGGCCTGTCTTTCTTGTTTTAAGTAATGAACCATTGCTGTGACGAGCAATGTCCCAATACCCTTATTCCAATAGGCTGGCTCGCCAATGAATTGATCGATTCCATATATAATATCCTTATTTTCTCCATACCCGTATAGCATTCTTTCTTCATCTTCCAGCTGATAAAATTGAATATAGCCAATCTCGTTGTTCTCGTATTCTATTATGCAACGATTTACCCCATTCTCTCGGTTGTAAAATGTAGCATTCACCCGGTCGATATCGAATGGCTGATCTCGTCCATCATAGTATTGTAAAACAGCAGGGTTAGATAACCATTTAGCAAGCAGATGATTATCGCCAGGCTTCAATTCTCGCACGACTAAAAGGTTATTTTGGAATAACTGCATCCATCGAACTCCTTTCATAAAAAAACAGATGTAATATTACACTTTAACCTATTCTGTATACCTATTTTCTCGGGTAATTCCGAGTTATTTTATAGGTAATTAGCAATTTAATTGATTAATTACCAAATAAAGGATGGTTTTATTATAACAAAAATGTCTATGGACCTGATACTTTTTTTAATTCGTGCTTTTTTTACCAATTTTTACAAAATTAAAATAAAGAAATTCACACATTGTTTATTACCGAATTTTTAAAATATACTGATTAAGTAAGGGAGCGCTTTAAAATATTTTTGAGAGGAGAAATGGAATGAAAAAAAGAAAAGCGATTGCCGCAACACTATTAAGTATCACTATGGGGCTATCCGTATTTTCAGCAGGTGCATTTGCAAAAGAGGCTGATGTTAAGGAAAAAGACTCTTATCGCGTATTAATTCAAGCACCGTCGACTTCAAAGGCTAGTATCCAATCACAATATAATGTACGCTGGGATTTTGGTAAGGAGGGCTTTACAGCAAATGTCGATGTAAAGCAGCTTCAGTCACTTCAAAGCAATAAAGATATTAAAATTGAACAAGTAAATGAAATAAAGCTTGAATCTTCAACAACAGATGCCGCAACTGCTAAAGCAGAAATCTCTGCCGTACCTAGCACACCGACACCATGGGGAATAAAGTCAATTTATAATGATAATACGGTGACGAAAACTACTGGGGGCAGCGGAATCAAAGTTGCCGTTCTTGATACGGGCGTTTACACTGGCCACCTTGATTTAGCAGGAGCATCTGAGCAATGTAAGGACTTCACACAGTCTAATCCGCTGGTGAATGGTTCTTGTACTGATCGCCAGGGACATGGTACACATGTGGCTGGAACGGTTTTGGCTAATGGAGGAAGCAACGGGCAAGGAGTCTATGGAGTTGCGCCACAAGCAAAGCTTTGGGCATATAAAGTGTTAGGAGATAACGGCAGTGGCTATTCTGATGATATTGCAGCAGCAATCAGACATGTTGCGGATGAAGCATCTCGTACAGGATCTAAAGTGGTTATCAATATGTCTCTCGGTTCATCAGTGAAAGATTCATTAATCGCAAGTGCGGTTGATTATGCATATGGAAAAGGGGTCTTAATTGTTGCGGCAGCTGGGAATAGCGGATACGGCAGCAATACGATTGGTTACCCTGGAGCGTTAATTAATGCAGTAGCGGTTGCTGCACTGGAAAATGTTCAAGAAAATGGTACTTATCGCGTAGCGAACTATTCATCTAGAGGAAATCCTTCTACAGCAGGGGATTACTTAATTCAAGAACGTGATATTGAGGTATCTGCACCAGGATCTAATGTTGAATCAACTTGGTATAATGGAGGATACAATACGATTAGCGGTACATCAATGGCTACTCCGCATGTTGCTGGCTTAGCAGCGAAACTTTGGGCATCAAATTCATCTTTGACGAATAGGAGCCTTCGCACAGAGTTGCAAAACCGAGCAAAAACTTATGATATTAAAGGCGGGTATGGAGCAGGAACAGGTGATGATTACGCATCTGGATTTGGTTACCCAAGAGTAAAATAAATGAAGGAGAATAAGCTGCATCCACTAGGATGTGGCTTATTCTTTTTTGAAAGGCTGTTTTCGTATGGAATAAACTTGACTCCTTCTTCTTTTTTGGAATAGATGGTTAAGGGCACGGCACGAAGGCAAAAATATCGACTGTGGTTAGCACTCTGATATTCGTGGGTTCTCACATTTTATCTTTCTGTATAAAGGAATTATCCACTAACTCGTGACGTGCGTTAATCTGAATAGATATAGCACAGAGGAGGCAGGTGGGTTTTCCTTTCCGGTTTTTCTCTTTGCCTTCGAGCCCTATTCTCACTCATCTGTTTTTTAATGTACTGTTTGCCGAGTGAAACGTACATCTTTAAGCTTTTGGTACTACTTCGTCTAATTCTTGCGTGATTGCCCAAATAAAACCTGCTAGCTCTCCTGCTACTGCCGTTATGACTTTACCACTTTCTTTCCCTCTTGATATTAATCGAAACTAACTCGTCCGCTTCACTCCTGCGGGGTCTCACCTGTCCCGCTGCTCCCGCATGAGTCTCGCACATCCGCTCGAATCACCTTTGTTATCATTGGTTTGTCTTATCGGAAACCTATGAAAAAACAACAATCTTTTAGAAAAGAGCCTTTTGAAAAGATAAGAAGTATAAAATTTTCAATTAGTAAATGTCTAGCGCGAGCGACCTTTCACCACTCCACGCAAACTTCAGGTCTGCTCCCTGCGATAAGTCAACATCGGTTCGCTCACTCTCACAGTGTTTCCTTTATCGAAAGAACAAGCCCTTCTGTGTTTGTACGGCGATGAGCAAGGCGCCCAATGCTTTTCTTAATAAAAAAGAAGAATATTACATTTTTGAAGAAATACATTTTAAGAGAAAGGATATTTTAGTATTTATAGGAGGTAAAAATGCAAAGACATAGGAGAAGAAACACACCTGCCTTCACAGTACTGGCATATTTCACCCTTTTTGCCGGCGTATCCTTGTTTTGTATCGGTCTATACAATGCGGACGCTCTGCAATTAAATGAAAATGGATATTATATAGCAGTCATGATTTTAGTGGCAGTTGGAGCGATATTAACACAAAAAGTAACGAGAGATAATGCGGAGGACGATGAATTAATTGCTGAGCAAGAAAGAAGACAAAATTTAAACAAGGCAGAATAATGTTGTAAATTCATTCAAGTATTAAAAGGAGAGAATGCAATCGACTCATGGCATTCTCTCCTTTTGACTATCAATAAGATTCTTTAGCATAATGAGCTTTTTTTGTCATGGCCACCAATAAGATTACACCGCTTAAAATAAGGATAGCGCTCGTAAGCACAAATACGGCTGTAAATCCGAAATAGCCGGCAATTAATCCGCCCATAACGGGTCCTATTACATTTCCGAGGAAGCGAAGACTTGTGTTGTAGCCAAGCACTTCTCCTTGCATCGCAAAAGGTGCCTCTTGACGAATATAAGCAATTCGAACAGGTATGATTCCGCCGATGGTTATGCCAAGGGCAAAGCGCACGAGGACAAGCTGCCACATCTCCGTTACAAATCCACCGGGTAAATACACAATTCCTGCAAGAAATAGAAGAATGATTAATATTTTCACATGGCCATATTGGTCTCCAAGTTTTCCCCAATTTCGCGACATCATTAGGTTCCCGACACCTGCAGCTGAAAAGGCGATTCCTGCAAAGAAGGCAAGGTTTTCAGGACCGTGTATTTCACTGACATACAAGGATAAAATCGGTTGAATGCTAAAGTGGGCAATTTGTATAAGTGTAGAGATTAACAAGATCGTTAGTAATACAGGATTTCTAAAAATATGCTGAATGACCTCTTTACTGGAATATTTCGTTTTCCCGGATGTTGTTGACTCAATTTTGTACTCTGTAGTGAAAAATACAAGAAAGGCTGAGATGAAAATAGCAATGGAGGTCCAGTTGAACGTCGCCGCAAACCCTATCATATCGGCTAAGACACCGCCAATTAACGGACCCATTAATGACCCTGTGATGCTTCCTGTCTGCAAGGTTCCAAGTACCCGGCCAGCAATATGTTTAGGGGTTTGAGTAGCTATAAATGCTTGAGATAGGGGGATAAAGCCTGTGAATACACCCATTAGTAATCTGAGCAAAAATAATTGCCAAACGGTGGTTGCAAATCCCATTAGGAAAATACAAATTCCCATCCCAAATGCTGAGATGATGAGGACTTTCTTTCTTCCATATAAATCACCGATTCTGCCCCATATCGGTGCAACAAGAAAGGCTGATACGAAAGTAATTGCAAATATCCATCCTGACCATTTTTGTACATAAGCAGTTGAAAAATTACCTAAAGTATCGATATATAAGGAAATAAAGGGAAGCACCATTGTCATGCTTGCTGAGATGAAAAAATTGGCAAACCACATAACCCTTATGTTTCTCGTTGCTTGAAGATCCATTTTATAAACACTTCTTTCCGGCAATATATTTCGTTTACCTAAATATATAATAACCGAACTTTCTAAAAATAAAAAGGGATATGACATAATAAGGATTTTAGGCTTGTTTGATATAAAAGCATAAAAAACAAGTTCGTAATGAAAGTTTTTAAACTGCGCTCTTGTATAACAGGATTTAAAAAAAAGAATTGTCTTATATCAAAATATATTTTATAATTCTGAATATATAGAAAAAAACGAGGAAATTTTGGAGGGGATAGTTTTGGAGTCTTTTATAGAATGGCTTAATGAAAATGTGCTATGGAGTAACCCGGTCATTTATATCATTTTAGCAATTGGTCTTTTCTTTTCTATTATTACTAGGTTTTTACAAGTTAGGCATGTTAAAGATATGTGGACACTAATGTTTAACGGGAAAAAATCCGAAGCAGGTGTTTCATCCTTTCAAGCTTTATCTATTGCCTTATCAGGCCGTATTGGTACAGGTAATATCGCGGGTGTAGCAACGGCGATTGCAATGGGGGGCCCTGGTGCAGTCTTTTGGATGTGGTTCATGGCTTTTCTTGGCGCGGGAACAGCCTTCATTGAATCAACTTTGGCTCAAATTTATAAGGTGAAAAAAGACGGCGTGTACCGTGGGGGACCAGCATTCTATATTGAAAAAGGATTAGGAATTAAATGGTTTGCTGTCTTATTTGCATTGGCGGCCATTCTTGCATTAGCCATTTTAATGCCAGGAATACAATCTAACTCCATTTCTGTCAGTGTGGAAAATGCATTCGGAGTATCTCCAACAATCACTGGACTTATCGTTATTGCATTACTGGCTCTAATTATTTTCGGCGGAGTTAAAAGGATTGCATTAGTTGCTCAATATGTGGTTCCATTTATGGCCATTGGATATATATTGGTTTCTCTTATCATTATTGCGATGAATTTCACGGAAATTCCAGCAGTGATCTCACTCATTTTCAAAAGTGCATTTGCTATTGATTCAGTATTTGGCGGATTAGTTGGTAGCGCAATAGCTTGGGGCGTTAAACGAGGAGTTTACTCTAATGAAGCAGGACAAGGAACAGGGGCGCATGCCGCAGCTGCTGCAGAGGTATCACATCCAGTTAAGCAAGGACTCGTTCAATCATTCTCCATTTATATTGATACGTTGTTTGTATGTACTGCTACAGCGTTTATGATTCTTTTTACAGGGGCATTTAATACGTATGATGCTGACAAAAACCCGGTAGTAGAGAATATTCCAGGAATAGAAGCAGGAGCAGGCTATACACAGTCAGCTGTAGAATCAGTATTGCCTGGATTTGGAGCAGGCTTTGTTGCAGTATCCCTATTCTTCTTCTGTTTTACAACGATTATGGCTTATTATTATATGTCTGAAACGAATGTGGCTTATTTAATAGGCGAAAGAGTGCGAAAACCAGCGATGTTCCTATTGAAAATTGTTCTTCTGGCCTCAACCTTCTTTGGCGCCATAAGAACAGCCGATCTTGCTTGGGCATTCGGAGATGTAGGGTTGGGCATTATGGTGTGGCTCAACTTGATAGCCATACTCTTGCTCAGCAAAACGGCTATTAAAGCATTGAGGGATTACGAAGCGCAAAAGAAACAAGGCCTCGATCCAGTATTTAATTCAACTAAGCTAGGAATCAAAAATGCAGAATACTGGGAAAATGGCTATAAGGAAGAAACCGAAAAAGAGAAAGTATCATAATGATAAGGGTGTCGGGCTCATTTAGTCTGACACTTTTTTTCATTATAAAAAGGAATGATGGTAGACTAGTACATTTACATACAGGTTTTAGGTATAATATACGTTATACGTTATAGATGAAATATTAAAGGAGTACACAATGACAGAAAATGAGTTAATCAATAAACTAAAACCTTCCATACAGGAAGTTTGGGAGCAATCAGCATTTAAAGTGCCGACAGCCATCCAAGCACAAGCGATTCCAGCAATTCTGGATGGAGAAGACGTGATTGCAGAATCACCAACGGGAACAGGAAAGACACTCGCTTACCTTTTGCCAGTGCTTGAGAAAATAGATGCAGACAAAAAGGCTGTACAAACAGTTGTATTAGCTTCCTCACAAGAGCTTGTCATGCAAATTTTAGAGGAAGTTCAAAAATGGGGAGCAGGGAGCGGAATAAGAGCAGCTTCCTTTATCGGTGGTGCAAATGTTAAACGACAGCTTGAGAAGTTAAAAAAGCATCCTCACATTGCCATCGGTACACCAGGAAGAATGCTTGAACTGATTAAGCAAAAAAAGTTGAAAATGCATGAAGTGAAAACAGTCGTTCTTGATGAAGGCGACCAGCTTTTAGTCAAGGAACATGTAGAAACGGTTAATAATATTGTGAAATCAACATTGAGTGATAGACAAGTTGTCCTATTTTCCGCAACGATGCCAGCACATGTGGAAAAAATAGCAAGGGATTTAATGAATGAACCTGAAGTGATTAAAGTGAAAAAGGATGATACCTTTGATGCATCGGCAGTAGATCATTTATATTTTGTTGCTGAACTAAGAGACAAAATTAAATTGTTAGAAAAGCTTTCAAGAATGGAAGGCATGAAAGGGCTTGTATTTGTTAAAGACATTCCAAACTTAACGATTATTACTGGGAAATTGCAGTTCAACGGAATCCCAGCAAGTTCTCTTCATAGTGACTTGAATAAAATGGAACGTCAAACAAGCATGAAAGATTTCCGTGCAAATAAAACCAACCTTTTACTTGCGACAGATGTAGCAGCGAGAGGGCTTGATATTAAAGGCATCACCCATGTCATACACTTTGATTTTCCGAGGGATATCAACCAATACGTCCATCGCTCTGGACGTACAGGTAGATTTGGAGCAAGTGGAACGGTCATCTCACTCGTAACACCAAGTGAAGAAAGAGATTTAAAGCGATTTACAAAAGATCTCGGCATCCATCCTGAAATGAAAATCATCCGTGGCGGCGAAATTGTCGAGCCAAAGGTTTCTCGAAAATAAGAAGTAATCGCTTTATTGCGAATCATAGTGATTAAAAAGACCAAATCGCATTTTGATTTGGTCCTTTCTAATCCTCGTTATTATAAATTTTTGAGAAATGAAATAGCTTCCTAGAGAACAAACCGAATGGCTTGGTAATTTGTTGAAACCTTCTTAACTGATAGTAACATTGATTTAATGCTATAAAGTGAATCGCTTGTGAGGTTATTTGTAAATTGGCAACTATAAAGATAAGAAACATTTGGTGAAGACATAAAAAAATAGGCAGATATGAGGTTAAACTGGCAAAAGCATGAACAATCCGGCAGATGGGAGGTTAATCCGGCGAAAAGCACGAGCAATCCGACGAAAAGCACGAACATTCCAGCAGATATGAGATTAATCCGGCGAAAACTTAAATAATCCGATAAACGGAAAAAATATCCTTCAACAAGCCGTTATTAAAGATGCTCAGAGCGAATAGTCTCTGAGCGTTTTTAATAGCTATGAATTCATGCTCAATTTCTAAAATGGCTGATATATCATAAAAATCGCTGATATCTTCTAATTATGGCTGATATATCATAAAAATCGCTGATATCTTCTAATTATCGCCGATATATCATAAAAATCAGTCCAAACAATCATATCCCGGCAGCCACGCACACCCAATCAAACTCACTCAATCTTGTCCAGTGGTTTTTCTGCAGGTCCTTCAAGCACTTTCCCATTATATGAAAATCTTGAGCCATGACATGGGCAATCCCATGTTCGATCGCCATGGTTCCATTCGGTTTCACATCCTAAATGGGTACATGTTGTATCCACGATATGTAGCTTTCCTTCTTTATCACGGTATGCACCTGCCCGTTTTCCGTTCACTTTGACTACTGCGCCTTCATCATTTTGCAAGTCTTCCGCATGCATTGGCACATACTCAAGCTTGCCTTTAATCAGTTGCCCTGCCACATCCGTGTTGTAGGAGATGAAATTCTTTATGCTTGGATTTGGCGCAAAACGGGATGGTGTAAACAATTGTTGATATGGGTTGCTTTTTTCAGTAATAAGATCTTTAAGCAAAAGCGCAGCTGCTGTTCCGTTTGTCATTCCCCATTTTCTAAAGCCTGTCGCCACAAAAATATTGTTTTGCTTGGATGTAATAGGGCCGATATAAGGGACGTCATCTAATGTGGTTAAATCTTGAGCTGACCAGCGATACGGGTAATCAGTGATGCCTAAAGTTTCGGAAGCGAATTCCTCAAGCGCACGATAATGCTTTAAGGTATCGATACCTTTTCCTGTTTTATGTCCTTCACCGCTTACAAGAATAAGCTTTTCTCCATTGTAAGGGGTAAATCGCAAAGAGCGCTTGGGCTGGTCAGCGCTATAGTACATGCCCCCAGGATATTCAGATGTAGTTTTCACACCCAGCACATACGACCTTTCAGGAAGCAACCTTGCAAAATAGAATGCTTTCATATCTACAAAAGGATAGTGGCTAGCTGAAATAACAAACTTACACGTGATGCGATTGCCATCCTTCGTAATGACAACGGGCTCAGTTCCTTCTTCTACGTCTATGGCGGTTGTATTCTCGTAGACAGTTCCGCCATTGTTTACAAACTCATCCAATAATCCTTTTAAGTATTTAACTGGATGGAATTGTGCTTGATTATGCATGGCAAGGACGCCAGTAGTAGGGATATTAAACGGGATACTATCAACTAAGCTGCCATTGATCTTAAGTCTCTGATAAGCATCAAATTCGTTTGTGAGCTTTTCGCTATATTCATCAGATGTTGAATAAATAAATGAATCTTCCTGGCTAAAATCACAATCGATGCTGTTGGCGGTAGTTTGAATGAATTTAATTGCATCCTCTTGTGCGTCATAATATTGTTTAGCTTTTTCAATTCCTAAATTAGTTATTAATTCATCATAAATCAGTCCATGCTGAGCGGTGATTTTTGCGGTAGTATGACCAGTTGTTCCATTCATTACTTTTCCGGTTTCAATGATGATTACTTTAAAGCCTTCTTTAATGAGGAGATTGGCGGATGTGATTCCGGTTATTCCAGCGCCTACAATTACAATATCTGTCTTCACATCAGAATTTAACTTCTCAAAGCCATTTACTTTTTCATCTTGCCAATATGACTCAGGATATTGGGGCATGCTGTAATTTGATGCAGTCATTTTATCGTCCTCCATAACTAATTGCATTGGTCATTTTCCTAGATTTTCATGATGGCGGAAAGCTCGTTAACCTCAAAATCAAACGAATGTAAGAGTGAGGCAAAGTTCTAGCCAACATATCTAGTTTACTTCTTCTATCGATAACTTCTCCTTTAATAAAAAAATGTATACTATCGATGTCAAATTAATACAAACTTTCACCAATTGACGTAAAAAAGTTATGTGAGCTATAATGAAAACACAGAAAATATGAATTTTTCTTAACTAAGAGAGGTCCTAAACACTTTTTGGGCCTTTATTTCTTTTAAAAGGGGATAGCAAGTCATGAAATTCGAAACAGCTCTATTACATAGCAAAAATAAAGCGAATCGAACCATCAAAAGTAAAGCAACACCTATTTACCAAACATCCGCGTTTACGTTTAATAATTTAGAAGAGCTTGAAGGATTTTATCAAGGAAACGGGAATTATCTATACACACGTGTAGGCAATCCGAATACAGATGAACTAAGCGAAATCGTGGCTAGATTAGAAGAGGCGCCAACAGGTGTAACAGCATCATCAGGGTTAGCGGCTATCATGGCAGGTGTGCTAGCCGTTGCAAAAAGCGGAGATCATATTATCGCAACCGATGATTTATACGGCGGCAGCTTTCATCTAATTGCAGAAGAATTGACACAGTTTGGTATTGCGGTAAGTGTTGTTCCTTTTACGAATATAGCGGAGGTGGAGAGAGCAATTAAAGCGAATACAAAGCTTCTCTATACCGAATCGATTACCAATCCCCTTCTGAGAGTGGAAGACTTAGAGCAAATCGTAGCTCTAGCAAAAAAACATAATCTAAAAACATTAATAGATAATACTTTTGCCACACCTTTCCATTGTAAACCGTACTTGCTAGGAGTCGATATGGTTGTCCATAGTGCGACAAAATATATTGGCGGCCACAGTGATGTAACTGCTGGAGTGATTGTAGGTACTGAGGAATTAATGGGCAAAGCTTTAGCCAAAGTAGTCAATCTGGGAGCCAACTTAAGTCCATTTGAAGCTTGGTTAACTGCCAGAGGGGCAAAAACGTTAGCTTTAAGGATGAAGGCGCAGTCTTCCAATGCTAAAAAAGTTGCAGAAGCTATTCAAATGCATAACTATGTAGAGAAGGTATATTACCCATTTATACATGGTGAGGATGGATTTGGAGCAATGGTCACAATTACTCTAAGTGACAGTGCTAATGTAAGTCAATTCTTCCAATCTTTAGGGTGGATAAAAATTGTACCCACACTCGCTGGGGTTGAAACATCTGTCTCTCATCCATTAACGACATCGCACAGGGCATTGCCGCCTGAGAAGTGTGCGGAGCTCGGCATTACGGAAAAGGTCATTAGGATTTCAGTAGGGATAGAGCATGCGGATGATATTATCGCTCAGTTAGCTGAAGCGATTGATCACTCTATTCAGTCTTAAATAAAAGCTCTTTTCTAAAAGATTATTGTTTTTTCATAGGTGTTGATAAGTCTAACCATTGATAACAATGTTGATTGGAGCGGATGTGCGAGACTACTACGGGAGCAGCGGGACAGGTGAGACCCCACAGGAGCATAGCGAGGCTCACCGCCCGCCCCGCGGAAAGCGAGCACCTGGAGAGGAAATCAACCACTACCTGCGAAAAGCACCAAAGTATACGATAACAGCCTAAATAAAAGACCGTACCTACTTTTAAACGTACCCTATAGTGTAGACGGAAATTAAGTCTACCTATAGGGTGTTTTCTTTTATTCATATTTAAAAAAGACAACATAAATTAATATAAGAAACACTGGAATCTTAGCTGTACATACCTTTTTTCTTCTGGATGAAGGGTTCAAGTAAAAGACTCATATGATCAATTATCAGTTTTCAAAAAAGTTTCCACACGTTTAAGATAAGGTTTCATATCATAAGAAAAATATAATTGACTTGAAAGTTTGATTGGATCTCCAAAGAAAAAACGTTCGTATAATGTTTCCCGTGTACCGAATGAACTCATAGTTAAATCCCAAGCTAAACGAAAAGTTTTAATACGGTCCTCTGCATTTTTTGATTTAGCCTGTAAATACTGATCTAAATCTTTTTTGATACTTGATTGAAATGTATTTTCTGTTGGAATCGTCATTAATCCACTTGCACCTAGCAGTTGAATGATCTCGGTAAACCTAGGATAAATTTTCGGAAACAAATTAATAGCTATCTGAAGTGTTAGTTGGTCTGGTCTCATATATCCCGTGTCATCTACTTTAGCTTCTATTTCAGATTTAAGCACTAAGGCCTTCATTGTCTCTAATGCTACAATAATTTCAGAAACCTTCTCTTGCACATGCTGGTAATCCATAATATTTATTGTCTCAATAATGGACTGTACAACACCTAATACAAATTCAGTTTTAACAATTCTTCTAGAAACAACTTGATGTAAGGTAAAAGCTAAATATGAACTTTTTTCTATGAAACTATTTGATATTTCTACATTATCGTAATAAAAAACCCGATTCCAAGGGACTAATACATTATCAAAAATAACAATCGTATCCATTTCCTCAAATCTTGAACTTAATGGATAATTAAAAGCAGAGTTCCCTCCTACAAATGAATCTCTACAAATAAACTTCAAACCTTTACTGTTGCTGGGAATACTAAATGAGAAGCCTCGCTCTTTACCATCGAATCCTGCGGCAGATAAAACTAATATCTCATCTGTTATACCACCTTGTGTTGCCAGTAATTTTGCACCTTTAATAATTATTCCTTCTTCGATCCTATTTACAATTTTTGCTGCAATAGGCTCATCTGAATCTTCGAAATAATATTGTGCTCTATTTACTTGTGGATCAATAAATGTATGAGTGATTGATAAATCATTTTCACGAGCATACTCATAGAACCTTGTTATGTTTTCTGGAAAACAATTTGGTTTCCCTCTTAATAAATCTACAGATGAAGCAAATGCCATCAATACTGTATTCATATAATCTGGGCTCCGGCCCATCATTCCATTGTTTAATTTTGCCCAGTATTGAATCATTGTACGTCTTTTCACTAAATCATCGATCGTGCGTGGCTGTAAGTAAGACATTCCTACTGGTTCTTCAGTTAATGGAGATTGATAGGTCAATTGGTTTTTTAATTGTTCATTATACTGCAAATCATATAACTTCTTTTGACTGTTCATTACTCCTTTAAATGCAGGATGCTCAGAAATATTGCCTGTTACAGGATTACCCTCTATCCATACAGTTGTTTTTAACTGGTCAATCCGACTAATATATTCATCTCCATTTATAGCTGGCAAATGCCACACCCCATTTCTTTAGTGATATCATATTATGCTACCTTTTCCTTTATTACTAAGGTGTGAACCGATTATTTAAAAAAACAAAAAACCTTCCTCAATAACTCATTAGAACGGTATCGTTTGAGATTGATTCTTTTTTTAGTGATGGTCGGACCAATTCACAAGAGAACTATATTTGAAATGAACTTACAAATTTGCCGAAACATTTTAGACTCATTACCCATATATTATTAAGTAGCAATTAAATAAAGAGGTGAATTTAATATGGACAATTACAGGAATTATAATTCCTATGAAAGGATTTTTGGGCCTCAGCCTCCCTCAAGCCCGCCCAGGCCCCCGGGGACATTCCCTGCACTAAATCCGCAACAAGCACCAACTGCTCCTCCCCCAGCATTTGTTCCAGCGCAACAAACTGCTACGCAGTTTGCAGTTGATCCACGAGCCATATCATTATGTTTGTTTCGCAATACATTTTTATGGCTGAGAGATGGTTCTGGTTTCTGGTTTTACCCTGTATTTGTAGGGCCAAGATCAGTTGCTGGTTTTAGATGGACAGGAAGGTTCTGGACAATTTTTGGAGTGGATACAAGACAGATTGTGTCATTTACCTGTTTATAAAAAGTTGGCTAGGTAAATCTTTGCATATTCACATGGCATGCATCTCCCTAGAATATCCCAGGAAAAAAGGTATAAGAAACCGAAATATGCCTTTACCCACTTGGATTAAGGCGTTCTTTACAAATAGGAATGAGCATAAAATAAGACCTCTGTTCAATGCAGAGGTCTTATTATTTTATGCTTAGGTGAATTGAAAAATGTCTTTTGGAATGGGTGCCTGCCCTCATATAACATATTGCTTTTCTAATATTCAGCTTGAGCGTCTAAGGATTGAGAGTGTTTGCTTGTCGCCCCTGAACGAGGCGGTTCCGCATTTCGATTTGTTCAGCTCCACCGCCTAGGGGCTCGAGGTCATAAGTCAAACCACCTCGGAGGTTAAAGTGCAAATCACCTCGGAGGTTAAAGTGCAAATCACCTCGGAGGTTAAAGTGCAAACCTCCAAGGCGATTCGTCTTATGCTTGTCGCCCCTGAACGAGGCGGTTCCGCATTTCGATTTGTTCAGCTCCACCGCCTAGGGGCTCGAGGTCATAAGTCAAATCACCTTGGAGGTTAAAGTGCAAACCTCCAAGGCGATTCGTCTTATGCTTGTCGCCCCTGAACGAGGCGGTTCCGCATTTCGATTTGTCCAGCTCCACCGCCTAGAGGCTCGAGGTCATAAGTCAAACCACCTCGGAGGTTAAAGTGCAAACCTCCAAGGCGATTCGTCTTATGCTTGTCGCCCCTGAACGAGGGCGGTTCCGCATTTCGTGTTATAAGTGAACGTTTTCGTCTTTACTTACTTCATCTACTTCAATGGAATCTTTAGAGGGCAGGGCGGTTCTTAGTGCAAAGATAAAAATGCCGGCTGCTAAACCAATGACAATTAAGAAGCCGATTGTTGTGATCCATAACATCGCCAAACGGATCTCCCCTTTTCATGTTCTCTGTTTTTTGCATTATTCTTTAGATGCACTTACTTAACTTATATGCGGAGCAACTCATTTTCTTGTCAAATTAAAAAAATGAAAGGGAACGAAAGACGAGATGACGAATAAGAAGCAAGAGGGTAATGAAGGAGGAATGAACATGACATCTAAAACTGCAGATTTATGTGATGAGTTCAGCGGTGAACTTAAAGTTTGTCAGCAGGAATTTAAGGCGTATGGGATGAGAAGACAATTCTCAGGACCGATTTCGACTGTGAGAGTATTTGAAGATAATGTATTGGTATTGAATGCATTAGAAACGATACCTGCTGGTAATGTCCTTGTTGTTGACGGGGGAGGTTCCAGAAGATGTGCGTTAATGGGAGACCGACTTGGAAAAGTTGCTCAAGATCGTGGCTTAGCAGGTGTAATTATTTATGGGTGTGTAAGGGATACAGCAGAACTGGCAACAATGGAGACCGGTATACTTGCGATTGGCAGCTGTCCTTTGAAAAGCAAAAAGGCAGGTAAGGGAGATGTGGATGTAGAGGTTAAATTTGGTGGAATTGAATGGTCGCCTGGCGAGTATGTTTATGCTGACGAGGATGGTGTCGTTGTTTCAGCAAGAAATTTGGTATAAGAAAGCAGTCATTGCTGCAGCGGCATTTTATTGTTTTAACTCATGTCAGGAATTGAAAAAGAAGATGCTTAACCAATCGTCAATTTGGTAGGCATCTTCTTTTTGTGGTTAAATCAGTCTATTCCTTGTTGCCCATGTACAGTGATTTCCTGTGGCAGCATTTTCGACGCCTTTGGTACAGTCCTCGGTTCTATATCAATTTCATCTGAGGATAGGACACGAATGATCATTTGCCCTCCAATCGCTTTTGCGCGAATGAGAATAGGGAAGTCATAGTAATTAATAAAAGTAAAATCCGGCCCATACCAGCTGACTGTTGCATCACGGCCCTGCGGCACATACTGAACGCGCTTGCTATGGGAGTAACGTTCCCCGATTTTGACTCCAGCACGGTCGACAGCATTAAAGAGGGTTGAGGAAACTTGGCAAATTCCTCCACCAATGTCCTCTGATAATTCACCACGAACAATGACAGGTGCTCGTGTATAACCGCGCTCCTTTGTCCGTTTACCTACGACTTTATTAAAAGAAAAAGTTTCTCCAGGAAATACTACATGATTATTGATGGCTTCTGCAGCAAGTGAAATATTATGAGAACGGTTCTTATTTCTGCTATTAAAGTAAGTAATATATTGTCCGATTGGTTTTACGTTGATCTCACTCAATAAGTTGCTATCTACTCTTGGGGGAACCGATAACATCGGAAGCTCTATTCTAGAAGCGCCCTTTTCATAAAAATAAGCATAGAAATGATCAATTAGGACTTTTCGGTGAAGCTTGCTTCCCATTTGCTCAGGTATGATTCGGCCAGAATCAGCAATATAAGCATCTATTGGTGGTTCATAGGTTTCTTCATCTAATTTTGCGATGAATTCCTTTAATCTTTCTATGTCTACAAAGGGAACCCCTGAGTATGGAATCGCATACTCCTCTCGATTCATTTGAGCAATATTTTCATGTTCTTGTTCAATCATCAAACTGTCTGCAGAACTAGCGGTTGGAAAGAAAAGCAAAAGTCCAATGACCCACGTGATTTTCAATTGCAACACACCTCCCAGCTTATTATGAACGTTATGGATTGCTTTCATGTATACCTAGTCTCATATTGTCTGCGTCTCAGGTCTTAGTGGAAAATCCAGCTCAGGCTCGTTATGAAATTTTTCCTCAAAAGGTAAGATGAATGTAACAGGAAAGGAGGAAAACGAAATGAAAAAATTCGGATTGATTTTAGCAGGAGGAATTGCAGCGGTCGTATTGCTGGCAAACTTAGGTTCAATTGTCGGATTGGTAATTAGCGTTGCTGTTCTTTACTTAGTGTTCAAACAATTTATTAAATCAAATTCAGGATGGGAAAAAGCGGCGTGGGGGATCGTTGGCGTAGTTCTTCTATCCATCTCTATAGCAAATATCCCAGCAGTAATCGGTATCGCAGCTGCTTATGTTTTATACCTTGTTTATAAACATTGGAATGAAACAAAATCAACGATCGTTGAGAAGAAGCAGCAAGATCCATTCGCTAACTTCGAAAAGCAATGGTCAGATATAACAAAAAACTAATTTAGAGGAGAGAGATGAAAATGACAACCATTTTTGCCCGAATCAAGAATACAGTATTAGCAGATATCAATGAGGTTTTAGATAAAAAGGAAAAAAAGAATCCAATTGCCATGTTAAATCAATACTTGCGTGAAAGTGAACAAGAAACAGAAAAAGTGCGCAAATTGCTGGAGCGACAATATAAGCTAAAGGAAGAATTTCATCGGGAATATGTTCAGGCTCAAGAATTAGCAGAAAAACGCAAGCGTCAAGCTGAAATTGCTTCACAAGCAGGCGAAACAGAGCTTCATGAATTCGCATTAGCAGAATTTGGCCAATATGAAGAAAGATCACAAAGATTACTCTCGATGCTTGTTGAAGCAGAGAAGCAATTGGCAGAGCTGGAAAGAAAATATGAAGAAATGAAGCTTAAGCTTAAGGATATGCAAATTCGTCGCATGGAGCTCATGGGTCGTGAAAATGTCACTCGTGCACATACTCAAATGGGTAAGGTGCTTCATAACGAAGAGTATTCCGATCGCTCATTTTCTAAATTCCAAGAAATTGAATCCTATATTGAGCGTTTAGAAGAACAAGTTCAAAACTCGTATTTCCGCAGCAATATTGATGCGAAAGTGGCAAAGCTCGAAAAAACATTAAAAAAGGATGACACACTGTCAAATTCTTAAAAAAATGGTATGCTAAAAAGACGTAGATTGTCTGCGTCTTTTTAAGAGTTAATCAATCATGGTTATCATTCAATGGCCGGAGAAACAGCTGCAGAGGAGGGATGCCTAATGTATGAAAAATTTAAAAATGATTATATGGGTTGGATTTTTTTAGTAGGCATTGTTGTGCTATTTTTAGAAATTGTATTTTTTAATCATGGCGTGGTTTTCTCTCTTCTTCTTAATGCTGGAATGATTTACTTCGGCAGAAAATGGATGCCAAAGATGACTGGAAAAATCCTATTTTGGCTGGGGATCTTTTTACTCATCATTAGTATTCTCAGCATGATTACTTTTAAATTTCTTTTATTGGCCATTTTGATTCATTTTCTAATTCAGTTTGCCCAATCGAAAAAGAATCCACAGGAAATCAAGCCGGTAATAAAAGAACCGGTTGTCGATTTAAATAAGGAAACAATGGTCAAAAAGAAGTCGGTATTATCAAATGTATTTTTCGGTCATCAAAAAACGCCTGAAACCGTATTTGAATGGAGCGATGTTAATATTCAATGTGGAATGGGGGATACGGTTATAGATTTAAGCTACACCGTTCTTCCTAAAGGCGAAACAGTTATCATTATTAAAAACCTCATCGGAAATATTCAGGTGCTTGTGCCATATGATGTGGAGGCAAGCATCAATCATTCAGTTATTGCAGGTTCAACTCAAATATTTGAAGTGAGTGAAAAACGAATCTTCAACCAGAACCTTCAAGTGCAAACAGCTGGATTTGAGCAGGCAAATCAGCGGGTAAAGATTGTTTCTTCCTTATTGGTAGGCGATATTGAGGTGAAGCGAGTATGAATACTATCCAACGCCAAGTGCTTATTGGGGTAGGAATTGCTATTCTACTTCTCGCCAGTTTCACTCTATCATTTTCATATATATTTCCTGTGTCTATATCAGATTTATGGAAAACACAAATTATGGATATACCATTTATTATCTTTGTCCCAGGAGTCAGCATTGCTATTGGCATCATGTTCGGTCTTTTATCCGGCTATAGCTGGCAAAGGCAGCTCAAACAAGTGGACGGCTGGCTCCATCAGGTTGAAGAAGGCCGTCAAATAGATTTAAACGATCATGAAGCGAGCAGCGATTTGCAGCCGATATCAAAGAGAGTGGATAAAATCCAGAAGCAAATTGTAGAGCAGGCAAAGTTATCGCAGAAGTTAGCGAATGAAAAAGCGGAGGATTTTGATAATCGGATGCAAGAAATTATTTTTCAGGAGAGAAATAGGTTAGCAAGAGAGCTGCATGATTCTGTTAGCCAACAATTATTCGCTGCTTCCATGCTCATGTCTGCCATAATGGAGACTGAAGGTCAATCAGGTGGTTCAGGGACGAAGCAATTAAAGCTGGTGGAGAGTATGATTCATCAGTCGCAGTTGGAAATGAGAGCCCTGCTTTTGCATTTAAGACCAGTTGCCTTAAAAGGGAAGACCTTAATGGCAGGCATAGAAGAACTATTAGTAGAATTAGTTCAAAAGGTGACGATGGATATAACCTGGAAGGTTGAAGACTTTCCGCTTGATAAAGGAGTCGAGGACCATTTATTCCGAATTCTTCAGGAATCTGTGTCCAATACACTGCGACATGCCAAGTCGAATTCCCTTGAGGTGTTATTAATCGAGCGCGATGGCTATGCAATTTTACGAGTAGTGGATGATGGCATTGGTTTCAATGTGGAGGAAGCGAAGGTTGGTTCCTATGGTATGCAAAATATGTATGAAAGAGCAATGGAAGTAGGCGGTTCGCTGAAGATCATCAGCTTGCCTGATAAAGGAACAAGACTGGAAGTAAAGGTCCCGATTATCTAGATTTTTGTAAGTGACTTGGAGGTGAATCACTTGATTAAAGTATTATTTGTTGACGATCATGAAATGGTGAGAATAGGAGTTTCTTCATATTTAACTGCCCAGCCTGATATAGAAGTAATCGGGGAGGCTGATAATGGAAGAACAGCGATTGAAATGGCACTTGAATTGAGGCCGGATATTATTCTAATGGATCTAGTGATGAAGGAAATGGATGGTATTGAAGCTACTAGAAATATTATAGAGCAATGGCCAGAAGCGAAAATCATCATCGTCACGAGCTTTCTGGATGATGAGAAAGTATATCCAGCCTTAGAAGCAGGAGCCACCAGCTATATGCTTAAGACGTCTAAGGCAAGTGAAATCGCCGATGCTGTCCGTCACACATACAAAGGACAATCTGTATTGGAACCTGAGGTCACTGGAAAAATGATGGTGAAAATGAGGCAAAAAAAAGAACATCCTTTGCATGAAGAGTTAACAGGAAGAGAAATGGAAATCCTTCTGTTAATCACTCAAGGGAAGACAAATCAGGAAATCGCTGATGAGCTTTTTATCGCCTTAAAAACAGTGAAGACTCATGTCAGTAATATATTAAGCAAATTAGATGTCCAAGATCGCACACAAGCAGTGATCTATGCTTTTAAAAATTCATTAGTAAAATAAACTGTTAAAAGGGCTATCCATGATAAGCTCTTTTTTGTTGTTTTTAAATACGTAAAAATTTTTAAGTTAGAAAAAAGCCGAGCCTGAGGCAGAGCAAAGTGCTGTGCTTTTCCTATTTCACTATTGCAAAAAAACTGAAAACCGATTAAACTATAAACAATATACAAGAAATGGAGGTGTAATAGAGATGAGTGGAGCTGTTTTAGCGCGTGAAGAATGGATTGAGCATTTAACTATTTTTCGTGCAATTTTTCATGAAGTTGCTGTCAACGGGACAAGTATGCCCTTTTTAGCAATTTCATATGAAAAATAAAACAGTGAGAACATCTCTTTATACCAATATTAAAGCAGGCTGCGGCCGTTTGCTTTAAATATTAAAATGGTGAAATGGGGGCTCAATCAGCTCTCTTTTTTTTCACCCTTTTTAGACCATTGGGAGGATGCTTTCCTATGGTCTTTTTGTGTTTTTAAAATATCTATCTGGAGGAAACAGTTATGATTATTTGCAGTGGACAGCAAGTGGGCAAGATGTATGGGGGAACCAATATATTTGAAGATCTTCAATTTGAAATACATGAAAAAGCAAGAGTAGGTCTTGTCGGCAGAAATGGCAGCGGAAAAACAACCTTATTCAAATTGCTTGCGAAGGCGGATACACCGGATTCAGGCGTTATTCATTGGCAGAAAGGCTGTGAAATTGGTTATCTCGCACAAATACCCCAATTCGCAAAAGGAACAACAGCAAAGGATGTACTAAAAACAGCGTTTAAGGATTTATTGGAAATTGAGCAAAAAATGAAAGCAATTGAATTAATGATGAGCAATGAAATACAAACAGATGAACTTGATAGGCTTATTAAAGAATATGGGGAACTGCAAGAGAGTTTTACGAATCAACAAGGATATGATATGGAAGCCAATGTTGAACGTGTGGCGAATGGATTAAATATCAGGGGATTATTGAAAAAAGACTTTGACCGCTTAAGTGGAGGAGAGAAGACCAAGGTCAGCTTAGGACAGCTTTTACTAAAGAAACCACAGCTTTTGCTTCTTGATGAGCCGACGAACCATTTGGATATGTCAGCTGTAGAGTGGTTATCAAAGTTTCTAAATGAATCGGATGGTACGGTGGTGGTCATTTCTCATGATCGTTATTTTCTAGATGAAACGGTTAACCACATTTTAGATCTTGAAGATGGTGAGTTGACCCAGTATCATACAAACTACTCTGGATATGTGAAGGAGAAGGAAGAAAGGCTACTAATAGAATTTCAACATTATGAGGAGCAGCAAAAAAAGATTAAGAAAATGAAAGAAACGATTAAAAGATTGAGAGAATGGGCAAATCAAGCCAATCCGCCGAATGCAGGACTTCATAAGAGAGCAAGCAGTATGGAAAAGGCATTAAATCGAATGGAAAAGCTCGACCGGCCGATACTGAATCGTAAAAAAATCAGTATGGAACTGGATGTTTCAGGTAGAAGCGGCAAGGATGCTGTAATCCTTAAAGATGTAGCAATGGGGTTTGGCAACACCGTACTGTTTGATAACGTACAAATGCATATCCGCTATCAGGATCGTGCAGTCATCGTCGGTGATAATGGCACAGGTAAATCAACTTTATTTAAAATTATTCTACAGGAAATGAAGCCAGATACCGGGGAAGTAAGAATCGGAAGCAATCGGAAAGTGGGTTATTTATCTCAGCATGTTTTTACTCATAATGGATACGAACAGTTGAGTGTGATAGAGGCTTTTCGTGAAAATTTTTCTGTGACAGAGGGGGATGCTCGGCACATTTTAGCCAAATTTCTTTTTTATGGACACGCTGTGTTTAGGAAGGTGAACCAATTAAGCGGAGGCGAACGAATGAGATTGCGTTTAGCTCAGCTCATGCATGAGGATATTAACTTCCTTGTACTGGACGAACCTACCAATCATTTAGACATTGAATCAAGAGAGGTGCTAGAAGAGGCGTTAGATGACTTTGCTGGAACCATCCTAGCGGTTTCTCATGATCGTTATTTTATCAAACGGCTGTTCAACAAAGTCTTTTTCATTGATCAGCAGAAAGTTTTCTTTTTCGATGGAGAATTCACATGGGCAAGTCAAAAGCTAAAAGAACAGAAAATGCTAGAAGAGACGAAACAGGAGCCAAAAGCAAGAAGCCTAAGAGAAAGGAAAACAAAAGAGGTTGTGTCTGTTAGCTTAGTTGAAGTTGAGAAAGACATTGAGCATGTGGAAATACTGCTGAAGAAATTAAATGGGGATCTCGCTTTAGAAACGTCTTTGGATCGTCTACAAATTCTATATCAGGAAAAAGAAGAAATGGAGCAAAAAAAACGCAAGCTCTATGAAACATGGGAATTGCTTATATAAACGATGAAGAAGAAGCTTTTAACCGCGTAATAAAGGTTAATCGCTTCTTCTATTTTTTAGCTTTACTGACATAAGAATAATCAAAATAATAACGCTGGCATTTAAAAAGAGGTTATAGGGATGATTTCATTCATTACCTTATATTTCTTTTGTATGAAAATTGCATTAACCTGAGCGGCCAAGAAAAGGACGATGCTGGAAATATACCATCCTTGCGCAAAGAGAAAAGTGTTGATAAACCCTAGTATAAGACCAGTAAATAGTAATAAGAGACTCCATACTTTACAAGCTTTTCAATTTGATGATTGAGCTTTAAAGAAAAGCGAGCTGGCTCAGCTGACTGGGGTGTCCGAGTGAGCAGGGGCAACAAGGAGCTATCACCTAATCCGGCAACTGCGGCAATGATATGAATGAGTAAACAAAACCATATAGACCCATGTATAATCATTCATCCGTTTTAAATTTATTGCAATCACTACTATATACAAGCAACAGAGTGAAAATACCTGTTTGTTAAAAATATTTACTTCTCAAGTCTAAATGAAGGTTTGTTGATTAAGGGATATATTTTGGAGGCTAGTCTCATATCATGAAAAAAGGACAAGGTTTTAATAATAGGCAGACATAAAGGAGAGGCAAAATGAACAAGTTTTTTAAAGGACTCACTTTACTTGTTTTAGCAGCTTTTGCAGGTGAGTGTATTGAATTTTTATTGAATATGGTGCTTGCAAGAGAATTAGGTGAACATGGCCTCGGAATGTATATGTCGATTTTGCCGACCATTTTTCTCATTGTGCTGCTGGCAAGCTTTGAGATGCCTGTTTCTATTTCAAAGTTTATAGCTGAAAAAGATCAAAGATATCACTATAGCATGCTTAATCATGTAATTAGATTGACAGTTATTTTTTCTATGATTCTCATTCCAATTGCAGTGATTACTCTTCCGTTTATTACAGTTTTTAATGAATATCACCCGCTTATGCGCTGGATGGCCATTATCCTCATCCCGATTGTATCATTCTCCTCCATTGCTAGAGGTTTTTTTATGGGAAGGGAACAAATGGGCAAGATAGCGACTGCAAATTTCTTGAGAAAGCTCATTCAGCTTTCACTTTTAGTCGCATTATATCATTTTTTTCAGTTCGACACAGGTACGGCAGTATTTATTGCTATATGTACATTTGTTGGCAGTGAACTCGCCATCTTTGCCTACTTTATCCACATGTTCGTAATCCAATATCAAAAAATGAAAAAAGCGCCATATGAAAGTTTAAGTGGGATGACCGTATGGAGAAACCTAATGGGCGTATCGATTCCAACTACTGGGTTAAGAATATTTCATGCACTCTCACACGCTATTCAGCCTTTCTTAATCAAAGCTGCCCTGTTGAAATCGGGGATATCGGCTGATATAGCCACTGAACATTTTGGAATGATTGCAGGGGTTGCGATGACGATTGGTCTATTCCCCGCATTTATTGCCCATTCTTTTATGGTCATGCTTATTCCAACCGTATCAAAGGCATTCGCTGAACATGAGTTAGACCGTTTACAAAAACTTCTACAGCAAGTGTTCTTTATCACTTTCATTTACGGGGTTCCTGCTGTTACATTCTTTTATTTCTTCGCAGAACCTTTGACTAGCCGTTTCTTTCATTCAACAGACGCTGCAATATATGTCCAATTATTATGGCCATTCTTTCTTTTACATTTCTTTATTATGCCTATGCAAGCCTTTTTAATTGGACTCGGTTTAATGAAGGACGCCTTTTATCATTCTGTATGGTCTACCATCATTTCATTTGTTGGTATGTATGTGTTCGGCTCAATGGATTCTCTGCAAATGGGGGGTGTCATTATGGGAATCAACCTTGGAGCAGTGCTTCTCACAATGATGCATTATTTAACGATA
Organism: Cytobacillus purgationiresistens; assembly: GCF_030813235.1. GTDB lineage: Bacteria > Bacillota > Bacilli > Bacillales > Cytobacillaceae > Cytobacillus > Cytobacillus purgationiresistens. The sequence continues at coordinate 62,356 of NZ_JAUSUB010000015.1, forward strand.
TGTAAAAAGATTGGAGTTTCTCTTATCCTTGTGCCAATCAAAAGATTTAATTAATAAATGTTGAAAAGTGTAGGGGTAAATTTGATTTCATTCGTCTAATAGGGTGAGAGATTAAAAAGGGGGAAGGGAAATGAGGTTTCCCGCTCAATAAAAAGATGAATGAATCAATTGAAACTTATTTTGAAGCGTGTGTATGTGAGCATGGACATGCGCTTTTCCGATATATATATTCGTTAGTACACCATAAAGAGCTTGCTGAGGATCTTTATCAAGAAGTACTTATTTCCGCTTATCTAGCACTCCCATCATTTAATGAAGAAGCAAAAGTAAAGAATTGGCTATTTAAAATTGCATTAAATAAATGCAGAGACCATTGGCGGAAGGAAAAGACAGCTAAAAAGTTTTGGGAAGAAAAGGTGCATTTATATACTGATGGTATGTCGACAGCCCCTGTCCCAGAGGAGGAGTGCATTCAGAAATGCCATCAAGAGGAGGTTGAGCAGCAGTTGAGTGAGCTGCCTGATATTTATAAGGAGCCTCTGTTTTTATTTTATTATCATCATCAAACTTTAGTTGAAATCAGCAACGAAGCAAATCTTCCGCTGTCTACCATCAAAACAAGGATGAGGCGGGGGAAGGAAAAGCTATTACCAAAAGTAAAGCAGATGAGCCTTTAAAAAAGAATAACCTAAGGGAGACTCCCTTAGGTTATTGCTGTTCTTTTTCATTAAAGTAATTGACTGAATATAAGGCACCTTCACTAACCATATTATTATCCCCTGTATCTTGTGGGTGTGGATGCCCTGTTTTCATCATTGTTTCGTCTTGCTTATTATATTTGTATGGAAGATAGTTTTTAATTTTTGCAGTCAATGTTTGCAAGCGGCTGCGATTGCCTTTGTTTGCTAAAAGTAAAACACTTGTAATCCCAACCCCTGCTAAAATATAAGAGTTTTTTGGACGAGAGTTCATTTTTGTACTCCTCCTTTTTTCATTTGAAATGATAGGGCTTTTTTAACTTAATAAGTATTTACCCTTTTTGAAAAATTGAAAACATAGTTTCTATCATTTTGTTTCAATTCACATACTAAACGGGAATCATCTTGATTAGTTACATGAAAAATGAAAGTGAGGGCCATGGATATGGAGTGGGCTTTTAATGAGAATAAGTGGAAATGGTTCAAAATAGACGATATGAGTGAAATGAAAATTGATTACGACGAAAGGCATTCGGATGATATAAAAAAATGGTATCATGATCTTTCACAGCGCGAGACCAATCGTTTAAGAATAAATACAACAAACCACGATAATGAATCAATTAGTGGAACCCTTATTTATCAGCAAAAATTAGAAGCCCAAAATGAGAATAGAATCCTTCATTTTTTCTTAACGAAAAAATTTCTGATCACCATTAATGCTGAAGTGGAAATTAAAGAACATTTAGAAATGAGTGTTTTACTAAAAAAGATGGATGTAGCTAATCAAGCAATTGACGGATTTTTTGTCCTTCTTGGAGAGATGCTAAATGAGAGCATTATCAATATTGATAAGTTTGAAATTCGATTAAATGATGTTTTATGGAAAATTAAAAAGAAAAACGGGATTGACAGGCTTGAAGAAATATATAAATTAAGACATGAGTTATTGATTTGGAAAAATTTTATCATTCCGTTTGAAGAAATCAGACTAGCGCTTGAAGAAGCCTTTGGTGAAGGGATTACTTCATCAATAGCGTATAAGCGGACATCCAAACGAATGGAAAGAAGTATGATGCTGATTAAAGAATATCAGGAAGAAATCGATCATCTTGTTAACTTCGAAGAGATGGTGTCCACGCATAGAGGGAATGAAATCATTAAGACACTGACAGTCATAACGACCTTGTTCACACCAGTCAGTGCTTGGGGAGCATTATGGGGGATGAATTTCAAATTCATGCCTGAACTAGGGTTAAAGTGGGGTTATGGGATTGCCCTATGCATTATTCTCCTTTCTACACTTGCCCTATATTATTTGCTGGTCAAAAAAGGCTGGACCGGTGATACTTTGCGATCCAAAAAGAAAAATACCTTTTTTAAATAGCGAAATATCGGTTATGATAAAGGATGTAAATCATTGATTCATCAATGAAAGGAGGACATCATGAGAGAATCGAAATTTTGTAAAGAATCATATGTTGTGAAAACGAGCATTGTTCAACCGCCAGATACGAATAGCCATGGGACCCTTTTTGGCGGAAAACTTATGGCATATATAGATGATATTGCTGGAATAGCAGCCATGAGGCATGCAAGGCAGTCGGTTGTAACCGCATCAACTGATTCAGTGGACTTTTTACATCCTATTTATGAAGGAAATGCAGTATGCTTGGAAGCCTTTGTTACATATACAGGCCGATCATCAATGGAAATTTTCGTTAAGGTCATTGCTGAAGGCTTATTGACAGGTGAGCGGAATGTTTGCGCCCTATCTTTTTTAACTATGGTGGCAGTGGATGAGAATGGCAAGCCTGTTCAGATTCCCACAGTTGTTCCTGTAACTGATGAGGAACAAAGTCTGTACGAAAGTGCGAAAGAGAGAGCTGACAATCGGAAAAAGCGAAGAAAAGATAGTGAGCTTCGTGCAAAAAACTTTGGCACAGATTTACCTTGGAAATAGAAAAATGCAGCGTCAGACAAAGGCGCTGCATATTTTTTGTAAAAAAATGAACAGCCATTCATATTATTGCAGGAAAATGTCCAAATAAAGTTGAATGTAACTATACGGGGTGAGTAGATGTTTATTGTCAATGTAGAAGGTGCCGTGCATTTCGGAGGTAAGTGGCTGGTTATTGAAAGGAGCTTGCTTGAGGATCATGCAGCTGGAACGCTTTCACTAGTAGGTGGGAAGGTTGACAGAGAAGGCTTTGCAAAACATATTTTAGAAACCAGTGTGCAACGGGAAATATTTGAAGAAGTGGGTGTGAAGGTTAAGCAGCAGATGGATTATGTCAGAAGCACATCCTTTGTGGCTGACGACGGTGCCCATGTTATTGATGTTGTTTTCTTATGCCAGTATGAAGGCGGAGAAGCATATCAAAAAAGTTCTGATGAAGTTGGTGCCGTTCACTGGCTAACCACAAAAGAAATAATCCATCATCCACTAGCACCCGTGTGGTTGAAGGAGAGCATCCTTGCAGCAGAAAAATTAAGAAAAAAGTAAAAAGAGGGGGAGCAACATGTCAGTAATAACTGAACTACATCAATTAACAGAGAAAATGAATGAGAATCCTGAGCATATTGAAAATGAAAAAGATCGTATTTACCAAATTGATTTAAAAGAGAGCGGTCCAATCCAAATAATATTAAAAGAGGGTAAGGTTCACACGGAGGAAGGAATTTCGGATCAAGCTGAGGTCACATTAAAATTGACTGATCAAAACTTTTCCAATTTGCTTAAAGGCACTTTAAACACAACAGTGGCCTTTATGACAGGCGGTCTAAAGGTCGAAGGCAAAATGGGCCTCGCTTTAAAGCTGCAGGAAATTGTAAAAAAATATCAATAGTTAATACTCAGCCAGCTCTCAGCATTGGAAGCTGGCTGATTACTTCCTTTTAGGGTAGCATGGATCTGCTTTTAATTTCCTTATAAAAATAAGACCATATGATCTTCATCAAAGTAATTGTCATCTATTTTCAAGGCGTGCCGCTCTTTGCCATATGGTTCAAAACCTAAAGAAGCATATAGCTTCAAAGCGGGGATATTCAGAGACATAACCGTTAATTGAACTTGCTCTATTTCAGGGGTTTCCCTTGCTGTTTTAATAGCTGTAAGCATCAGCTTTTTTCCTGCTCCTAATCCGCGCTTTTCTTCAAGGACATACATGGCAAATATAGAAGATTTATGCTTCATCTTTAATTTCGACTCTTTGAAGAGCGTTACAGCTCCTATCAATTGATGATCAATGAATGCACCGAAAGTTTCTGACATTGGTGATTGCAATCTTTCTTTATATGTATCAATTGTATATTGCGCTTCTTCTTCAAAACTTGCTCAAATGCTTCAGGATGCTTTTTTAATCCTTCTAATCTGAGTGAGCGATACATCTCTGCATCGGCCATTTGTATTTTTCTAATTTCCATATAAACCTCCGAAAGCTGTCATTTAATCATCAAAATAGGAAAAGATATTTATACATTAGTTTCCTAAATTAACATATAGGGTATTATTGCTAGGCAAGGTATTTTTTAGATATGGAGAAAAATGTGATGAAAAGTCGTCGTCGAATTGAATTTGTGTTTGCATTTATATTAGTAGCTACATTATATATTTGCTTTTTTGTAGAAACAAGTAAATTAATTGTGATTCTTTGTTTATTATTTTACTTAGGTACAATTTTTATTATTGCTTATTCTATTATGCTTGAGAACCGTTCACCTCAGCACTCCTTGCTATGGATTTATGTAATCGTATTCTTCCCGGTTTTTGGTTATTTCTTTTATTTATATTCAGGTCAGCTCTACATGAAGGGGTATCTGTTCAAGAGTAAACGCAGCAGCAATCGCGAAGAATGGAAGAACCTTATGAAGATGGAGGACGATCCTGATGTTTCTTTTTTGCAGGACGGTCAAATGCGCTTTGCAGAGTTCGCAATTAATACCGCATTAACTCCTATGACCACAGGCTCCAAGGCTAAGGTTTTGAAAAATGGTGATGCGACCTTTTTTGAAATTAAGAGAAAATTAATGATGGCTAAAAAGTTCATTCATATGGAATATTATATCTTTCGCTCTGACAGACTAGGGAAAGAGATTATCGATATTCTAATCGAAAGAGCAAACAATGGTGTGGAAGTACTCTTTATTTATGATGCCGCCGGCAGTATGCAGCTAATGGCTGATGATATAACAAGAATGGATAAAGCAGGTATTAAAGTTAAGCCATTTTCTCCATTAAAATATGGTTTTTTTAATCAGAAGTTCAACTTTCGTAATCATCGGAAAATAATTATTATTGATGGTGAAGTAGGATTTACGGGTGGGTTGAACATTGGTATAGAATATTTAGGCCAGGATGAGTCAGTAGGGTTCTGGAGAGATACACATTTACTCCTTATGGGAGAAGCAGTATACACACTCCATACGATCTTTTTATTAGATTGGGAATACATATCAGGTGAAGATGTACTGGAGGATTATAGATGCTACCGCACAACGGTTCAGGATGAAGTGTTGGACGGGGCTGTCCAGGTGGTTGGGAGCGGACCCGATACACAACAAGGAATTATGGGCGATTTCTACTTTTCTATGATTTCCTCTGCAGAACAATCGATTTGGATTGCGACCCCTTATCTAGTCCCTGATGAGGCAATTAGAACCGCGTTGAGAGTAGCGGCAGCAAAAGGGATTGAAGTAAGAATTCTTGTACCGGAAATAAACGACAGTTTTCTGACGCAATATGCAAGCAGGTCATATTTCCCTGAACTGCTTCGATATGGAGTAGAAATATATTCGTACAAAAAGGGTTTTCTTCACCAAAAAATAATCATCGTAGATGGGAACTTAGCTTCTATCGGTACCGCGAATATGGATATGCGCAGTTTTCATCTTAATTTTGAAGTGAATGTATTCTTATACGGTTCAAGCTCTATACGGGATCTTGTTGCAGACTTTGAAGATGATATGAAAGAGAGTACGAGAATCAGTCCTGTTCAATTTTATAAACGAGGATTCTGGGAAAAATCAAAAGAATCATTTGCTCGGCTTTTTTCTGGGGTACTATGATAGAAACTGCCAAATTGGCGGGTTTTGTTGTGTTTTTCGGACCCTGCTTCCGATTTGTTCAGACCCTCTGCACATTTCGAAAGTAGCTTCCGAATGTTTACTTTTAAAAGGGAAAAGCCACTGTAAAATCGAAGGAGACAATGATGACAAGAATGGAAGGAAATCTGGTTTACCTACGATCGACGCCAAAGAAATTGAAGAATTTGCCAGTGGTTATGATCGGGGTAAGACCACAATTAATATACCACACCCTTTATTCAAAGGGTTTTAATGGCAGAGTGAAACGGCAGGGTTGCGATTTTTATTGTCATCCTTAGAGAAACAAAGTCACTTATCGGTTTGATTAATATAAGTATCACAGGTGCACATCTTAGGGGCAAGCTTGGTTATTGGATTGGTAAGACCTTTTGGGGGAAAGGTTATGGAACAGAGGCAGTCAAGCCTATCATCGAATATGAATTTGAGAAGTTAGAACTGAATCGCATTTACGCGGGTGCGTTAACCAGTAACCCAGGATCATGGTGAATAATGGAGAAGACGGCCTTCAAACATGATGGTGTGCTGTGGCAGTATGCCATTTGTTTTGGTCAACCGGTTGATTTGACGTATTATAGTGTTTTAAGGGAAGAATATAATATAAAAGAGGATGAGGAGTGCTTAAGTTTTGGTAAGTAAGCGTGAGATTCGCGAATACATATGGACATTGCTTGAAGAGCAAAAGCTTGGAAGATTTCCTTTTCCGTTGAAAAATCGCATTCCCAATTTTAAAGGAGCAGAAAAGGCCGCCCATTTTGTCACAATGATGCCAGAATATAAAAAGGCAAATATAATAAAAGTAAACCCAGATTCTCCGCAGCTGCCAATCAGAGCACAAATCTTACGTGATGGTAAAACATTATTAGTACCAACACCGAGGTTAAAGGCAGGGTTCATTATGATCAAGCCGGAATGGGTGCCTGAAGGGGAGGAAAGAAAAGCTGCAAGTCTTTCACATATAAAGTCGTATGGTAAAGAAGTGAAATTAACAGAAATTCCAACAATCGATCTATTCTTTGCAGGATCAGTGGCTTTACATCATGATGGAAGGCGAGTTGGTAAAGGGGAAGGCTATGCAGATAGAGAGTATGCAATTATTATGGAGCTGGGAAATCCTCTGATTCCGGTGATTGGAACCATTCATAGCGCACAGTTGACGACAGCGGATATACCAAGGGACCGCTATGATTTAACGGTCGATTGGATTGCGACGGAAAAAGAACTCATTAAGACGGATACCCCGTATCCTAAACCAGAGGGGATACAATGGGAGCTAGTGACGGAAAATGAGCTGGAAGAAATGCCGATTTTAAAAGAAATAAGGGGCCTTACTAAAAAAAATTATCAATGAACCACATTTGAAACCGGATTATAGTGATATGTTTCAATTAAATTATATCGATCATTGGAGGGGAGGCAACTGTGAAATTAATTACTACACATCCTTATATAAAAGTGACCCGAAAAATAGATTGGAATGTTCAAAAATATGATGAAGAAATAAGAACAATAGAATTGTACGATGAAACGATTATTTGGATGGAAGAAAAAGTATCCATTGAGGATGTTTTCGATGTTTCCTACAAAATTTCAAAAGCGAGTATGGGTGTATTATACTTGCATACGAATAGAGGTGTTTTCCCGTTCTATGTTAAACAGGCGCCTGATGATTTTATCGAGCATTATAAGCTATTAAAAAAGAAGTAACCAACTGGATGAAAACTCCACGATGGTTACTTCTTTTTTGTTTGTTAAGCGTCATTCGGCTGAATATCCTGTTGAACGGCTACCCGCTTTTTAAAGCTTATTCTCGAGAGCAGAATGCCTAATTCGTATAGCCCGATTAATGGGATCATTACTAAGATTTGCGAAAAGAAATCAGGCGGTGTAATTAAAGCAGACACCACTGCTAAAACGAGATAGGCATATTTCCTAATTGAACGGAGCATATCAGGTGTAACTACGCCGATTGATGTTAGGAAAACTAGTAATAGGGGCACTTCAAATAGAAACCCGAATGGAATCGTTGACATCAGCAAGAAAGAAAAATACTCTCTTGCCGTAATCATCATAGCAAAGTTTGTTTCTCCAAGCTTCATAAGAAAACCATAGATAGTCGGAAAAACAATAAATAATCCAAATAATAAGCCCACTACAAAGCTTAATAAAATGGCTGGAAAAAACAAAACAGACATCTTAGCTTCCTTATCACTCAAAGCAGGCTTGATAAACAGCCATGCTTGAAAGGCGATAAATGGGAGGGAAACGCCGAGACTTAAACTCCCGGCAATTCCTGTATAGAGTCTGATGACATCCAGAGGTCCAAGCATAACGAGTTCATAATGATTCGCAAGCAATGGGATAAGCCGATTGATAAACACTAAACAAATGATAAAGCATAAGAGAAAGAAAATGAGTGAACGAATGAGCACTTTTCTAAGATCAGTTAAATGTTCTACTAAAGTTTGCTCGCTATTTTCCATATGCAAGCTCCCCTATCTAAGTTGTTGTTTTATTCGGTTCCTCTTCTTCTTGCTTAGCAGCCGTTGTGATTGGTTCTTTTTCACTATCATCCATGATTTCCCTTGTCGATTTTTTGAATTCTGATAGTGTTTTTCCAAAAGCCGACCCGATTTCAGGAAGTTTTTTTGGGCCAAAAATAATCAAGGTGATGACGAGAATAATGATTAAACCGGGAATTCCGATATTCGATAAACCCATGATAATCAGCTCCTTTGATGTTTAGGCGAGCAGTCCGCCTTCTTTGCTGTATTTAAGGATTCCTTCTGCTGCACGGAAGGATAGAGCGCCTACTGTTGAGGTAGGATTATAGCCTCCATTATGTGCAAACGCTGATGCTCCAACAACAAACACATTATCTGCATCCCACATTTGCAGATAATTATTAACGGCTGATGTTTCAGGCTCAGCTCCCATAATCACTCCCCCAGTATTATGGGTGGTTTGATATGGTACGATGTCATAACTTTCAAGATTCGATCTTTCATTAACATTATTGGCACCCATTTCACGCATGATTTGATCGGAAATTTTCCCAATATAATTATAAAGATTTCTATCCTGATCAGTAAAGTCATACGTCAATCTCAGTAATGGCAGCCCATAGGCATCTTTATAGGTTGGATCGAGATCCATATAGTTGTTTTTCGTTGGCATAGAAGCACCTTGTGAACCAATCCCTAATGAACGAGTGTAATACTTAACCGATTGTGCTTTGAACTCTTTGCCCCAGTTTGGTGTTCCGGAAGGCACTGGGTTGCTAGCGATCGGACGACTGCCCGATTGGTTAATGGATATGGAACCGCCGTGAATGAAATCAACATCTGAATGGTCGAAGTTATCACCATTATAATCATCGACAGTTGCACCAAGCGCACCGGCACCCATAAAGGTATTGAATTGCTCCTCTTCAAAAAATCCTGTTGAACCAGGGAGGATCTGATAGCAATAGTTTTTGCCAATGACACCAGAACCATTATCAGGGTTATAGGGTCTACCTAATTTGGAGGAGAGCAATAATCTTGAATTGTTCATTACATAGCTAGTTAAAACAACCATTTCAGCGGGCTGGATAAATTCTTCTTTCGTCAGCACATCGACGAATCTTACTCCAGTTGCCTTTCCGCCTTCATGGATGATCTCAGTCACATTTGAATAATTTCTTATATCAACATTGCCCGTCTCGCGTGCAAAGGGGATAACTGCAACTGTTGGATCTGCCTTAGCACCATACTCACAGCCGAAACGCTCGCAAAATGCGCAATACTGGCAACCTGCAATCGTTGCTCCATATGTATTTTTATATGGTTCACTTAAATTGGCAGATGGCATATGATACGGATTCATTCCTAGTGACTTTGCGGCATCTTTGAATTTTTTAGTGAGCGGTGTTTCTTTCATTGGTGGTGTTGGGTAAGGAATCGAGCGTTTAGGCCCAAAGTGAGCTTCCTCTCCGCTAATTCCAGCTACCTTTTCATACATGCCGAAATAGGGTTCCAGCTCATCATAAGTAATGCCCCAATCTTGAAGCTGCAGGCCTTTAATCTTTCCTTCACCATATTTCTCAATTGTTTTTGATTTGATTTCAAAATCATATGGGAGAAATCGATAACTTTGGCCATTCCAGTGTACGCCGGAACCGCCAAGACCCTCTCCTAAAAGGAAAGACCCAAGCTGACGCATAGGTAATGCACGTTCCTTCATATTATTGCGAAAAGAGATGGTTTCTTTAGACAAATCTTGCATTAGCTCATAACGAATAGCATAGCGCAGCTCGTCATGAACGACGTAATAGTCTTTTAGACCGCGTTCTTTTCCACGCTCAAGCCCTATGACTTTGAGTCCTTCCTTTCCTAATTCAGCTGCAATGATGCTGCCTGCCCAACCCATACCAACAATGACAACATCCGTTTTAGGTAAAGTTTCAGCCATGTATAATCCTCCTGTTTGGGTTATTTATTTGTTTGTATAAGAATGTAAACTATTTGGTTCAATTTCAATAAACTCATCCGATTCAATTTGGCCGTGATAGCTCATTTGGTGACCAGGGAAGCCCTTCATTTTCCAGCCATCCATATTAATATTTCCGCCGTAAGCTGGGTCAGCATAAACGCCTTCAATTGTGGCTTGCCGAAGAATATTGAAAAATGTTTTAGATGTCACACCATGAATTTTAACTTCGTCCTTTTGAAAGGCGGTGAGGATTTCGTCCTGCTGTTCGCCTTCTAATTCTGCAAAGTTACTATCGAATTTTTCATTGCTATACTTTTGTATGGCTTGAAGTCCAGCATCAAATACTTCATGTCTCTTTAATGGAGATTGATACCCTTGAAAATTCGAACCAGGGAAAAATGGCCCTTGCATGTATTCCCGAGTATTATTTCCCCATGAACCTGCCAGTTGATGATCGATAAAGAATGGAACACCTAAATCATTCGCACCTGGACCCGTTTCATCCTCTGGAAAAATCCTATCTGTTGCAGCAACTAGAATTGCAAAGATTTCCGGGTTCGTAAAATAAAGAGGAGCCTGTTGGTAGGCAGTGTTTTCATGCTGTTGCCCCTTCGTACCAGATTCATCTTTGTTGTCATTGCTAAGATTAGAACCGATAAGACCACCGATAAGACCGCCACCTACGAGTCCCCCAGCAACATAACTAGAGTTGCGTATAAACCTTCTTCGTGACATTTTCTTGTCTATATTTTGATCAGCCATTCAGTAGAAACCTCCTTTTATTCCTAGTATTTCCAGTATGAAAAAAGTAATACAAAGTTATGCAATAAAATAACAAATTTCTTAAACATTCGACAAAAAATTCCCAAGGAAATAATAATGAGGAAATTAGAAGGAGATGAAAGTACAGCCACAGCAAGAGGATGAAAATACTTGATAGATAACAATAAAACAACCAGCAAGCTATGCCTGCTGGTCTTAAAATTAATTTCTATCTTTTAAAATCCCCATGATCCTTAATATATTAATAAATAGGTTAATAAAATCTAAATATAGATTAAGAGCCATTGTTGGAACTTCCTGTGCGGTTACTCCGTATTTTTTCATGCGGTTAAAATCGAATAATACGTATCCGCTAAACACGAGCACTCCGATGAATGAGTAGGCCAGCATAGCCGTAGAACTCATTGGCCAAAAGAGATTGAATATCGCAATCACAATTAATGCCAGCAGAGCTGCTCCTAAAAGTCCGCCTAAAAAAGTAAAATCCCGTTTAGTCGTCGATGCGTAAATCGCAATACCAGCAAAAACTATGGTTGTTGTTCCAAGTGCCATGAGGACGATCTGTGGTCCAATGGACATCATATAGTAATTAATGATTGGGAACATAGTAAGACCGGAAATAAAAGTAAAAGTGTAGAGAAAAAGATAGGAAATCGCTTTTTTTCTGCGTAAGAAAAACGCAAAAATAAGCATCCCGATTTCAATAATCGCCAGTGGCAAGAATAGCGAAGGCGGTACAAAAACACCGAGCATTACACCGATTGTAGCAACTCCTAAAGATATTGCGAAGGCCCGCATGACAGCTGGCAAGTTTCCCTCATAAACTGTTTGTGCATACATCTCGTTTTCACCTCTAATTTAATGTATCTATACATACGGTGGAACAATTAAAAAGTTTCATGTACAAGAAAGAATAGCTCAGGCCCTTCTAGCAGAAGGCCTGAGCTACTTGATAAACATTATATATTGTTGTTTTTTTTCAAAAGGTCCCTAATTTCCATCAATAATTCTTCTTTCGTATCTATTTCCTCGACCGCGGGTTCTTCTTCTTTTTTCTTTCTTAACCTATTATTGATGATGCGAATAAAAAGGAAGATAGAAAAGGCGACAATTAGAAAATCAAACACAGTTTGAATAAATACGCCATATTTGATTGTTGCGTCATGAAATGTAAAGGATAATGAAGAGAAATTAACGCCCCCCATAAGAATACCTATTGCAGGCATCATAATATCATCCACTAGAGAAGTCACAATACTTCCGAAAGCTGCACCGATAATCACCCCAACGGCGAGATCGAGGACATTGCCTCGCAGGGCGAATTCTTTAAATTCCTTCATCATAGGATAATCACCCTCCTTATTAATTTAAGGCTTATTGTACTAAAATATCCACTTTTTAACTACTTTTATGTAAAATTGAGACTTTAGTTATTTAGCCATACATATTTCTATTTAAACATAGGATTCTGAAGAAATCAGGACATTACATCAAGTTAACTGATTCTTATTACATTTGTAGTATTGTTTCAAATTTGTTACACTTTAGAATGGAAATAAACTACCCAAGAGAAAACGGCGTGAAAATGTTGTTTTTTCTAACAAGTTAGGGAGATTCTAATGAAAAGTTATTTATATATATTAATGTTTTCAGTCGTATTAGCCGGCTGTTTAAAAGAAAACAATGCTACTTTAAATTCTGAATATCAAGTGCTTGAGCCTAAAGGTAAACAATCTCAAGAAGATAAAATAGATAAAATCGAAGTAAAAGATATTGCTATATTACAAGATGAAGCGCTCTACCAATTCGAGATCACAGATAACGAAAAAGACTACAAAGTTTTCTTATATGCTGAAAATGAAGAACAATCCACTCAAGTAAATGAAACATCTTCCAATAAGGAAGACACAGTGACTTTCACTGGGAATTATTCATTTTATATAGGTGAGTTGGATGGAGAAAAAGCCTATAAGCAAAAAGTTTTAGCGGATGTACCTTATACATTTGAATTAAATAGAGATGGCGTCTATACGTTAAATACAAGTAAAAAGACATTGATTGTTTTGCCGCAGGAAATGGATGAGGAACATTCACGTTTAAACCTGTTGGCAGTAGAAGAAGGCAAGCTCCATGAAGTAAAATCGGAAGACGGAGAGCTGATCAATCTCACTGGTTCGAAGATAAAGGCTTTAAATCAGCGTTTTATTCAAACAGCTCAACATTTAACATCTGAAAATAGCTGGGCATTTTCAACTTGGGTGATGGATGGAGAATCTATGTCAGTTTCATTACATGATCAATCCATGGTGAAGGAAGATGAAATTGGTGAAGATGGTCTTTTAACAAATGGTTGGATTGACATCTGGAACGAAGAAGAGGAACAGTTTTTCCCTTATCATAACTTTGAAATAACAACGGAAGTAATTGAGCGTGCAAAGCTTGGTATTCCTATGGGAAGTCCTTACCCGATTGGGACAAATATTAGTGAAATAAAAAAATCGAACCCGAACTTTATTAAAGAGGGGACCGTCAATGGATCGCAATTCCTAATGTACCCTGAAACGACATATTATTTTGAAGCTGAAACTGGAAGTGTTACAGCGGTAGCTATTCCTGGTGAACGAATGAAAACGACATTAAATGAAGTAATAACGATATTTGGTGAACCAGAATATCAAAAAGATAAGAACGGGAAATTGACTGCCATTTACCATGCGGATAAATATACGATCGAATTAGACACTGAAGAAAATGGAGAGTTAAACAGAGCTTTCCTGAGAAGGAATTAACATTTTTTAACATGTGGGAAAATTCACAAGGCTGCACCCTGATTTTTTCAAAAAACAGGAAGATGCGGTCTATTTGCTTTTCATTTAAAAGTGTTAGGACCTAGACATTTTCCTGCTTTATAAAAGTTATACTTCCTTATCTTTTAAAAAAATCCCAGCTGTAAGGATTACAGCTGGGAATGGAAAAATTAAAATGCCCAATTGCCATTTTTGAATACAGGCTCTGATTTGCCGTCTTCTGTGATTCCATCAATGTCCATTTCAGCAGAACCAATCATAAAGTCAACATGTGTCAAGCTTTCATTAAGACCATGTTCAGCTAATTCTTCGCTGTTCATTTTTTTGCCGCCTTCAATACAAAATGCATAAGCACTTCCTATTGCTAAGTGATTGGATGCATTTTCATCAAATAATGTGTTGTAAAAGAGCAGGTTGGATTGTGAGATCGGTGATTGGAACGGTACAAGAGCCACTTCTCCAAGATAATGCGAGCCCTCATCCGTATCAACTAAATTCTTTAAGATTTCTTCTCCATACTCCGCTTCAACCTTAACGATTCGTCCATTTTCAAAGGTAATTGAGAAATTATCGATAATATTACCGCCGTAGCTAAGAGGCTTTGTGCTGGCAACAGTACCGTTTACACCTGTTTTATGCGGGACGGTAAATACCTCTTCTGTAGGCATATTGGCCATGAATTCATGACCTTGTTCATTGACACTGCCTGCACCTACCCAAAGATGTGTATCAGGTAATTCAATGGTTAAGTCTGTTCCAGTAGCTTTATAGTGGAGTTTCTTATAATGCTTGCTGTTTAGATAATCAACCTTCTCATGTAAGTTCGCATCATGCTGCTTCCATGCTTCAATCGGGTCATCCAAGTCTGTTCTTGTTGCCTTAAAGATAGCATCCCAAAGCTTTTCTACTCTCTCCTCAGCAGGTGAGTCAGGGAAAACCATATTAGCCCACGCTTCAGATGGTGCTGCAATAACCGTCCAGCTCACCTTATCTGATTGAATGAATCGGCGATATTTAGATAGCGCTTGACCAGATACTTTTTGGAAAGTACTAATTTTTTCTGCCTTAATGCCTTTTAATAGATCTGGGCTTGCAGAAACAATTGAGATGAAGGCTGCGCCATTTTCAGCAAGCGCTTCAATTTCTTTTGCACGCCATTCCGGATATTCTTCAAAGGCTTTATCTGGAGCCATTTCATATTTTGTGCGTGTAACTGTGTCGTCGCTCCAGTTGACAACTACGTTATGCGCTCCTGCTTCGTAAGCCTTCTTGACAATTAATCTGACTAATTCAGCAGAGTCAAGCGTTGTGTTGATTACAAGCGTTTGATCTTTTTGCACATTGACGCCAACCTTTACAGTGAGCTCGGCATATTTTTCTAGGTTTTGATTAAAATTACTCATTTTATGTACACTCCTTTTTACAAAATCTTCATTTCCATTGTAGCTTTTCTAAATGAAAAAAGAAACATATTTAACTGCTCGTGGATATGATATTATATCTTCATTCTAAAATAATAAAGCCACGATCTTACTACAAAAGAGCCGAACATAATCATGGCTATCGCGTACATGAGAAGGTTCCAATGCATAATAGTAAAAGCTTCCTCAGTTGGTGGAGCTTGTAATGTTATTCCAAAAATAAAGAGGTACATGATGATCAGCGGCATGAATAGTATAGAATAGGCTAAGGCTACCTTTTTTGCCTGTTTGATTATATGAGTTGGTTCAGTATAGATGCGCGGTTTTGACTCTCCGTCTGTATATTCCTTGCTCCAAATAGTCCATTTTTGCAAGGAGGAGAAGGAGCTAAATACATGATGCCAGCCAGCTTCTTTATGTATATCTAAGTAAGACTCATCCGAAATATTTTGATAATCTGTACAAAAGCTGACTAGTCGAGGCTTTGTAATTTTAAAATAGAAGGATGTGCCAAATTTATTTACTCTGTATAAATGGAAACCTTTCTGTTCCATGCCTTCCAACCATGTTTCCAATTTATCGGGTGCGTACATCCAGCCGTACTTTCTTCTGACGAAGATTTTTCCATCACGCTTGAGCAATTTTTCTTGTTTCTTTGAAGGTGGTTGATCTAAGCTGCTCTGTATCATCTCAGGTATTTCATTTTCCAGCAGTAATATCCGATTGATTTTCTTCAATTTAACGATTGAGTATATCAATAGGATATAAAAGGCCATGCCCAGTCCCAACACTATAAAGGTAATACTCCAAAGGGGACTCTTGACGAAGCTGATTTCTCCATCGTTTATGAGGTTTAAACTTACGAGCGATAAGTTAGTAATCATTGTAGCTGTAAAATAACAGAACAGGAAGAAGAAAAGCATCGAAAGGATTCGATTCCGTTTAATGATTCCGGTACGGACTGTACTTGTTTTTATGTCTTTCATCGCCTTATCGTTAGAGAGAATATACCAACTGTTTTGTTTGCAAACGATTTTCCAGCCATCAGATATTAAAGAAGAGGATGCAGGATTCTGCTGTAATTTATCATACCCAATCCGATAATAATTAGCTTTGGGTTCTCCCTTTTGAAAAAAGAAGTACCGTGTCCAACGATTAAATGTATTTAGATGGAGACCTTTAGCTGACATTTCATTTAACCAAGCCTCTGTCTTATGAATATCATAGCTCCAAAAGGGCTTAAAAACCTTCATCATAACAAATCCTCCTCGTATGTTAATGCATTTTCGTAAAGCTCTTTCAATCGATTGATTTCGTAACTCATTAATTGCTTTCCAACATCTGTCATTTCATATACGGTTTTGCGTTGTTCATCTGCAAAAACAGTAATGATCCCATCTTTTTGCATTTTAATCAGTGTCCCATAGACAGTGCCAGACCCTAGATGGATGCGCCCCGCTGTAATTTCTTCTACATGCTTAACGATTCCATATCCATGCCGCGGCTGCTTTAAGGACAATAAAATATAAAATGCTGTTTCAGACATGGGGATATACTTTTTTACAACCTTTTCAATGTCCAAATGAAGCACCTCATCCAACTATGTCGTATCGTGACTATATCACGGTGTGACATAGTTGGGCAAGAGGGAAAGTAAAAAATACAAAAAAAGCGTAACACTCGTCAGGGAGTGATACGCTGAAATGACTAACGCATTTAATAAGGGAATTAGTAAACGAAAAACAAGAGAACAGTGGTGAGCGCACCGACCCAAATGCTTAAAAGAATACAATACCCCATGATATGGCGTATGTGTAATCCGACCACACTTAAAATAGGCAATGCCCAAAATGGCTGAATAAGGTTCGTCCAGCCGTCTCCCCATCCGACAGCCATCGCGGTGATTGAATGGTCAACACCAAGCTGAGCGCCAGCGGCAACTTGAAGGGGGCCTTGCAGAGCCCATTGGCCACCGCCAGATGGGGCAAGCAGATTGACAAGTCCAGCCGTCCAGTACGTGAATACATCAAAAGTATCCTTATTTGAAATTGAAGCCATCCAATTGACAATAGATTCAGCTAATCCTGAGCTCCCGAGTACAGCAATAATTCCAGCATAGAAAGGGAATTGCAGAATAATGGGAGAGATAGATGTCGCGGCGTCTTTAAATGCATGTGCGTATTGGGATAAGGATTGATGAAACAATAGCCCTAAAGATAAAAATGTAAGATTAATGATGTTTAGATCAAGATCCCTGCCATTAATAAATTCAGCAATAATATAGATTAAGCCGATTAATCCAGATAAAATTCCTAGAATCGGCGTTTTTTCCAGTTTAATCGCCGGATAGTTTTCTGAGCTATCCGTTTCAGCAATAGCTTTACTCTTAGCTTCGGTTTTATTAGAAGATGTAAATGGAATAATATCTTTTTTTGGAGCCATTAAAATAATGAAAATTGGCATGGTGATGACGAGGGCGATTAGAATTGTAATTGTGCCAGGATGAAAGATTGTTTCAGATGTAGGAATCACACCAATTACTTCTTCTAAAAAATGGCCTTTTGTGGCAACAGAGAGGCCGATTGAACTTGATAGTCCTGCGGTATAAATGACAGTTGGCGCATAAGCTGCAGCAACCAATAATGGAAAATGAGCATTCTGATTTCTTTTTCCAACCTCGCGGGCAATGATTGCTCCCACAATAACAGCAAGTCCCCAGTTTATATAATAAGCAGCAGAAGAGACAAGAAAGGTAAGTACATAAGCTGATTCGCGGTTTGGGCTTTTGACGCCAAAGCAGTTAAAAAGCGCTGAATAAAAGGGACGGCAGCTAAAGCCATTCCAGTCATTAATAATAAAATCATTTGCATCGTAAAAGTAAGATACGACCAGAAACCATTTCCAAATGATTTAAATGTTGATAAAGGATCTGCGGGCTTCATAAAAAAGGCAACAACAAAAACAAAAAGAGTTAAAAGGACAGCAATTACAAAGGCATCAGGAAGGTATTTTTCAACAAGCTTTGAAAAACGATTAGCCATTCTATTTAACAATCTATCCACTCCCTTTTTTAAAAGGTCAGCACAATGGCTGCCTGTACATGCTATGGAATGGACAAGCGTATTATGACAAAAAGAAGAGTGCGGGTAGAATAGCCGGGGATTGAACTTAGTTCAAGAAGTGGAATTGCCGATAAAATTAAAAGATCGCCGATAAAAAATGAAAATCGCTGATATATTCAGATGATCGTCGATATATCAAAAAAATTGGTCGATATCCTATCAGCCGATGACTTTTTCAAGTAGGCAACCAACATTTTGAGGGAAAGCTTTGTTTCAGATAGACTAATCTTTGTTCAATAAAGTGGATTTGCCGAAAAAAATTAAAAGATCGCCGATAAAATTAAAAGATCGCCGATAAAAAATGAAAATCGCTGATATATTCAGATGATCGTCGATATATTAAAAAAATTGGTCGATATCCTATCAGACGATGACTTTTTCGAGTAGGCAACCACCATTTTGAGGGAAAGCTTTGTTTCAGATAGACTGACCTTAGCTCTAGCGGCGGAATAGCCGATCAAAGAAAATGATCGCCGATATCACCCCTAACCAAAGCCTCTTCAATTCAACTTCCTATAGAACACACTCTATTTTAAAAAGGAGCGATAGTTAATCGCTCCTCCAAAATTGGTTTAATCTTTATCTTTCATTGCTTGCTTCAATAGGTCTCCAAGACTTGTGCCGAAGGAGTCCTCTTTTTGCGTGTATTTTTGTACAAGCTGTCGTTCTTCGCGTTTATTGATTTTCTTTTTCTTATCGGTTGCTTTTTCAACGACATTACATGGACGGCATTGGAAGTAAGTACCTGCTTTTCCGTTATGCATTTCCATTTTTTTATGGCATTGTGGGCAACGGCGATTGGATAATTTCGGATCTTTTCTCTTTCTGAAATTACAATCAAGGCTCGAGCATACGAGTACTTTTCCTTCTTTCGTATTTCTTTCTTTTAAGAAGGAACCGCATTCGGGACATTTGGAGCCGGTTAAATTATGGGCTTTATAAGATTTATCGCTTTTCTTTACTTCTGATACAAGGTGCCTTGTTTGCTCTCTAATGTTTTTTAGAAAGGCTTTTGCGTCGGCTTTACCTCGAGAAATTTGTTCCAGCTCTTTTTCCCATTTAGCTGTGAGCTCAGGTGATTTTAGATCTTCGTTCACAAGCTCCATTAGCTGCTTACCTTTTTGAGTTGAGAAGAGACGGCCATTCTGCCTTTCGATTACCTCTGTGGCAAGGAGCCTTTCGATAATCTCGGCTCTTGTTGCAGGGGTGCCAAGACCGTATTTCTCCATTTGCTGAAGGATATCTGCTTCAGAGTAACGGAGTGGGGGCTCGGTTAATTTTTTATCTGATTCCACCAACTGCACCTTGAAGGTTTTTCCTTGTGTGAGAGCTGTTAAGCTATTCTTGCTATTGGATTCTTCGGTATTTCCAGTGATCTGTTTAAAGCCTAAATCAATGACTGCAGTTTCTCTTGCAATGAATGTTTCTTTGTTCATGTTAAGGACAGCATGGATGGTTTCATATTTATAAGGTGCATAGAACAGTGTGAGGAAACGTTTGACGATTAAGTCATATAATTTACGTTCATCTGTATCTAAGTCCCTTAGATGGACGCGCTCCTCTGTTGGAATAATCGCGTGATGGTCTGTCACCTTTTCATTGTTGAATACACGCTTCGCCATAACCTTTCCCTTATTCATCAAAGCTGGCTTGACTTCGTCTTTATAAGCTGAAGAAATCCCATGAAGACGATCGATCATCGTGCCTTCCATATCTTTTGTTAAATAACGAGAATCTGTTCGAGGGTAGGTCACAAGCTTATGCTGCTCATATAACTTTTGCAGAACATTTGAAGTTTTTTTCGCTGAGAAGCCATAGCGTTTATTTGCGTCTCTTTGTAGCTCAGTCAAGTCATACGGCATAGGCTGTGCTTCCGTTTTTTCGCTGCGATTAATTGCTTGAATGGTGGCAGATTGTCCTTTTACTTTTTCTACAATATTGTCCGCGGTATCCTTAGAAAAAATCTTCTTTTCTCCATTCTTTTCCCAATCGGCATGGAGCGGTCCAACTTGCGCCTTAATTGTCCAGTACTCTTTAGGAACGAACTTTTGAATCAGCTTTTCTCTTTCCATGACAAGCGATAGAGTAGGGGTTTGTACACGCCCTGCTGATAACGGTTCTTGATACTTTGTTGTTAGTGCTCTAGTAACATTCAAACCAATGAGCCAATCAGCTTCCGCTCGGCAAACGGCTGATTGATATAGATCATCAAATTGCTTTCCTGGCTTTAATTGTTTAAATCCATCTTTAATCGCGCGGTCAGTGACAGAAGAAATCCATAATCTTTTAATCGGCTTCTTCCACCGGATTTTTTCTAGAATCCAGCGAGCGACGAGCTCACCTTCCCGGCCGGCATCTGTTGCAATAATAATTTCTTTAATATCGTTTCGCTTAGCAAGATGTTCAATTGCTTTAAATTGATGACTTGTTTGCTTCATGACCTTTAGTCCCATTTGATCAGGGATGATCGGTAAGTCTTCAAGATTCCATTGCTTATATTTATTATCGTAGTGCTCAGGCATTTTCAACTCAACTAAGTGTCCTAGTGCCCAAGTGACAATATATTGACTTCCTTCTAAATAACTTTTATGTGACCCGCTGCAACCGAGGACACGGGCAATTTCGCGTGCAACGCTGGGTTTTTCTGCTAGAACAAGTGATTTCATAATGGCCCCTTTCTTTTCTAAAACAACATTTTTACCCTCGCCATAAAGGGTGAGATACTTTCAGCTTCCTATACAAGTATAGCGGAAAAGGAGGATAATTTGTATTGTGAACCTTATACATTAAAGATTATGATAAAGGTATCAAGAAGAAGGAAAGTGATAAGATGGAAGGCTTAAAGATTACAGAAAAGCAAACTGCAGAGAAAGTGCTGAATTTACAGCTTGCATCCTATGCGATAGAAGCGAGCCTGATTGGTTCAACAGAATTGCCGCCCTTAAAGGAATCGGCAGCGGATTTAATGAATAGCGGAGAAACCTTTTATGGGGAATTTGATAGAAAGGAACTTGCAGGAGTCATTTCTTATAAAGTGGATCAATCTGTTTTGGATATCCACAGAGTCATGGTTAACCCCCAGTATTTTCGCCAAGGGATTGCCGCAAAAATGATTCAGAGTGTATTATCAATGGAGAAGAATAAAGTCAGTACGGTTCTTGTAGCAACTGCAAGTTTAAATAAACCAGCCGTTTACCTATATAAAAAACTTGGTTTTCAGTTTCACGATGAATTCACTGTAAGTGAAGGAATTCGTATAGCTCAGTTTAAAAAAGAACTATAGTAAAGGTGTTTTTTCCTTTAGTACATTACTCATCTACCAATCTAATTTGTTAAATAATGGAATATATTAATTGACTTTATGAATGAGTAAACCGTACAATAATTAACAAGACAGATTATATAGGAATGATGAAAATGAGAAGAATCCCATTAATAAATCATAATTTCAATAAAAGGCCAAGTATCAAGCAATTTATTTGATACTTGGTCTTTTCTTTATTCTATTACCGTGATAAGGGGGCAAGTCAGATGGTTACTCTAACTGGGAAAACACTGAATGTTGAAGAGGTTAAAAGAGTCATATTTCAAAAGGAAAAAGTAGAGGTAGCTGCTGAAAGCATGCAGGACGTGATGAACAGCCATGCTGCAGTGGAAAAAATCGTACAAGATGATCGAACGATTTATGGAATTAATACAGGCTTCGGTAAGTTTAGTGATGTCCTTATTGATGCCTGTGATGTGAAGGAGCTGCAGATTAATCTGATACGCTCCCATGCTTGTGGTGTTGGTGATCCTTTCCCTGAGTCTGTATCGAGAGCGATGCTTCTCTTACGTGCGAATGCGCTAATCAAAGGCTTTTCTGGAGTGCGACCAGCACTAATTGAAATCCTGGTTGCATTCATTAACCAAGAGGTTCACCCAGTGATTCCACAGCAAGGCTCTCTCGGGGCTAGCGGGGATTTAGCACCTTTATCTCATTTGGCATTAGCCCTCGTTGGCGAGGGTGAGGTCTTCTATCAAGGAGAAATTTATCCTTCTTTAAAAATATTAGAGAAGAAAGGGATTGCTCCTCTCACGTTGGAAGCAAAGGAAGGGCTGGCGCTGATCAATGGAACACAAGCGATGACAGCTATGGGGGTAGTTGCCTATTTAGAGGCGGAAAACCTTGCTTTTAAAAGTGAGCTGATTGCAGCCATCACAATGGAAGGATTAAACGGAATCATCGATGCTTTTGAAGAAGAGATTCATCTTGCAAGAGGCTACCAGCAGCAGGTAGATACAGCAAAAAGAATGAGGATGTTCTTGTCGGGAAGCAAGCTCACCACAAGGCAAGGAGAAATTCGGGTACAGGATGCCTACTCTATTCGCTGTATTCCTCAAGTTCATGGTGCTACATGGCAGGCGCTTGATTATGTAAAGGAAAAGTTGGAAATTGAAATGAATGCAGCTACAGATAACCCGCTTATTTTTGATAATGGCAATAAAGTCATTTCAGGAGGTAATTTTCATGGCCAGCCGATTGCATTTGCGATGGATTTCATGAAAATTGCGGTGGCAGAATTAGCGAATATATCTGAGAGAAGAATTGAAAGACTAGTCAATCCGCAATTAAACGATCTCACACCTTTCCTAAGTCCCAATCCTGGTCTAGAGTCGGGCGCGATGATTATGCAATACTGTGCAGCCTCGCTGGTATCAGAAAACAAAACACTGGCTCATCCTGCCAGCGTGGATTCAATCCCGTCTTCTGCTAACCAGGAGGACCATGTAAGTATGGGTACAATAGGTTCCCGTCATGCCCATCAAATCATTCGTAATGTTAATAAGGTATTAGCGATTGAGTTAATATGTGCCATGCAGGCAGTAGAGCAGCGGGGAGTAGAAAAAATGGCTGAAGCCACTAGAGCATTTTACGATAAGGGGAGAGAGATAGTCCCATCGATTACCAAGGACCGGGTGTTTTCTAAAGATATTGAAGCATGTGCAGAATGGTTAAAGCATTGTTGATAAATAGAGAGTGACACGAATAGTGCACTCTCTAAATAATTATCTGTTTTCATCTTCTTCAATCCGGTTTTTAAATGCTTCCTGAACTACTAGGAATTCTTCATCTTCCTGTGCTTCTGTTGCTTTTTTTTCAATTATTGCATTTTCAGGCAATTCACCTGGGTGTTGTTTTTTCTTATGATTAAAATGTTCTCCACGAGACATATTCATCGCTCCTTTCTCATCTCACCCCAGTAGTTTTACCATTCTTTTTGTTCGTATGTATGAAAATACGTATTATGAATATAAGGTTTTCTAATGAAGTTTAGGGATTCAGGCATTTCATTTAAGGAGAGGATCGAAATGGATTTCTTTTGGATGAGAGCGGAAGAACGGATTAAGAAGGCCCAGAGAGAGTGTGAATTCGAGGGTTTACCAGGTTATGGGAAGCCGTTTCCTAATGATGATTTAGCCTCTGTACCGGAAAGCTTACGCATGGCATACCGAGTGGTAAAGAATGCAGGGTACATAAATAAACATTTACTTTAAACAGATAGGATGATTCCTATCTGCTTTTTTGTTTTACTTTATTTCATTCGGGTATGCGTTTACAAGCTTGCTTTATCTCACCATGAATTGTATCCAACCCACAATTTATGAGCATATTCTTATGCATTTAGCCCTCGGGATGTTCATTTATTATCTGTGTTATATGATAAATAGGTAAAAAGACCTTGTATTCTATCTTAAAAAACAATGAATTTTGTCGAAATAATAAATAACAAGGTTGTTTTAACCAAGATTAATTCCGAAAAAATACAGTTATACAGGGCTAAAGTTATATTATGTGGATAGGTGTGATACTTAATGGATAAAGCAACATGGATAGGGGTTGTATTGGGTTTAATTGCGATCGTCTTAGGTATGTTTTTCAAAGGGGTCGGATTAGGAGTATTGCTAAACCCAGCAGCCATTCTTATTATTGTCATCGGAACAGCGGCATCAGTGATTACAGCTTTTCCTACGAGTGAAATAAAGCGCATCCCCAAAATAGTGGGTGTACTTTTCAAAGAAAAAACTGAAATGAATCCTGCAGAATTAATTAGACTTTTCTCAGACTGGGCACAACTTGCTAGGAAAGAAGGTCTGCTATCTTTAGAGGCAAGAATAGATGAAGTGGAGGATCAGTTTTTAAAAAATGGTCTATCACTTGCTGTGGATGGTCAAAGTGCAGATTATATAAGAGATGTGTTAAATGAAGAAATAGACGCAATGGAGGAAAGACACCAATCGGGAGCGCAAATCTTTTCACAGGCAGGAACTTATGCCCCTACATTAGGTGTGCTGGGTGCAGTCATAGGCTTAATTGCAGCATTGGGAAATATGAATGACACGGATCTATTAGGTGAAGCGATTAGTGCAGCATTTGTAGCGACGATGATGGGTATCTTTACTGGTTATGTCCTTTGGCATCCGTTTGCAAATAAGTTAAAAAGAAAATCAAAAATAGAAGCAAAGCAGAAGCAGATAATGATCGAAGGGATTTTATCCATATTAGAAGGAGAAGCACCGCGTGTCATTGAGCAAAAGCTCGCTTCATATTTGCCAGGAAGTGAAAGAACATTATTTCTGAAAGAAAGCAGCGTGAACTCAAATGAGTAAACGGAGAAGTAAGAAGGGTAATCATGAGGATCATATTGATGAATCCTGGCTGCTTCCATATGCGGATTTACTTACCTTGCTCGTTGCTCTATTTATCGTTCTATTCGCTATGAGCTCTGTCGATGCTCAGAAGTTTGAAAAGCTTTCCCGTTCATTTAACGAAGTATTTTCAGGAGGGACGGGTGTATTAGATTTCCCTAGCCCGATGCCAGATGGCAATATGGAACCGATAAAAAAGCAATCCATTCCAAATGATTATATGGATAAGGAAAAGGATCAGGAAGAATTAAAAGAGCTTCAGATGAAAGTGGAGACATACATTGATGATAAGGAGCTTACAGATAAGCTAGAGACATCATTAACCACCGAAGGCCTATTAATCACAATAAGAGAAAATGTCCTATTCCATTCAGGAAGTGCAGATGTGAGATCTAAGGACTTAAGTATTGCTCAGGAAATCTCAGACCTGCTAGTTATTAATCCACCTCGAAATATCATTATTAGCGGCCATACAGATAATGTTCCAATCAGGAATTCTCAATATGAATCAAACTGGGAATTAAGTGTGATGAGGGCAGTCAATTTTATGAAGGTTCTTTTAAAAAATAAAGAATTGAATCCTGCATGGTTTAGTGCAAAAGGGTTTGGAGAATACCAGCCAACCGCTGATAATCTTACAAATGAAGGGAAATCAAAGAACCGCCGTGTAGAAATATTAATTTTGCCTAGAAGTGAAGTAGAAAAAAATTAAAGATGCATCCTGCTAAAGAGAGCTGCATCTTTAACTATTATGTTATAAACATCATCTGAGAATAATCAGGTGATGTTTTTTGATGGCTGAATAACGTTTCCATTCCAGCTTACTTTTCTCCCATGAAGGAAATAATAAGCGATTAAAGCAAGTAACACTACACCGCCTAGTATGAAATAAAGAGATGAAAATCCTGTATACACAGCAATTACACCTAATGCATATGAGCCTAATCCGATTCCGGTATCGAAAAAGGTGAAGAATGTGGATGTAGCAAGTCCTCTTTTTGCAGGATCTGCGTTTTGAATGGCAATGGTTTGTAAAGCAGGTGAGAGATTTCCATAGCCAAGCCCAATTAATCCGCCTGCAAGAAGAAAGAAAAAGGTATTTGTTGCTTGACTGAGCAACAACATTCCGACTGCAAATAAAATAATTGCGGGATAAACGATTCGGTTTTCGCCATAAATATCAAACCATCGCCCAGTAAACGGCCGTGATGCGATAGTAAAAGCTGCGTAAACGACAAAGAAAAAGCTTGCAGCTTCCATTAAACCTAACTCATTTGCATAGATGGAAATGAAGGAAAGCACGCCTGAATAAGCCAATGCTAAAATTCCACCGACAATGGCAATGGGTATCGCTTTTGTCTCGAAGAAACTTGACAGAGAAAAGTCTTTTTTCTTTAAGGCATGTGGTTCAGATGATACGGCTGCTTCGGGAAACCGCACGATGAATGATAATAGTAATGCAATCACCGTCATGATAAGACAAAGCGTAAACACCCAAGAGAAATTAGCATATTGGACAATCGTTAACCCGGTAAAAGGACCAATAACCATCGCCAAATTCATGAAAAGAGCATAATATCCGAGGCCTTCACCTTTTCTTTTTTCAGGGATAAGATCAGCAACGATCGCTCCAGTGGCGGTTGTCGCCATACCAAAACCGATGCCATGGAAAAATCTTAACGCAATTAAGAAAGGAATTGAATCTGCCCATTGGTAAAACAAGCTGGAAAAGAAAAAGATAAAAACGGAGAAAAGAAGAATTTTTTTTCTGCCAATCGAATCAATCCATTTTCCTGTAAAGGGTCTGCATAGTACGGCTGAAATTAGAAAGATGCCTGTAACTAAACCAACTGCTGATTCACTACTATTTAAGTCCTCCAATACATAAATTGGAAGAGTAGTTAGCAAAATATAAAATACAACAAATAGAAAAAAACTAATAAAAGATATGCCTAAAAAGTCTTTTGTCCATAAAGATTCTTTCTTCATGATGTCCTCCTAACGTAATGAGGTCAGGTGACAATGAGCCAAGCTGATTGCCGCCTGACTTTATTCCAAATTATTTTTTAGTTTTTTCATGGTGTTGAGGAAACCATTGATTTCTTCTTCATTAACGTTCTCGAGCGTAGCTTCTTCTGCTTCCCGCACCGCATTTATCCATTTGGGATATTCATTGTCAGAAGCTGCAGTTAATTGAATCATTTTTTCGCGTTTATCGTTTCCAGTTGCACGATTGATCCAACCAGATTTCTCCATTCTTATTAAGGTTCTCGTCATCGTTGGCGCCTCTACTCCCAAATAGAGAGAGATTTCTTTTTGAGATAGTGCACCATCTCTTTTTAAAAGAAAAATGATGCTCCACTGTGCAGCATACAATCCAAGTGGAACAAGTTTTTCATTCAATAATTTTGAATAATGGCGTGATGTTTGGTTAATAGAGTGAAAAAGTTCGCTATGCTGATTCATTGACATCCCCAATTCATAAAATAGTTACCTAGCTAACTATAATCGAAAAATAGGTAAATGTCTATTAAAAGTTTCGCATAACGAAATATATAATGCTTGATTTATTTATAAACAAAAGTCTATAATGTAAACAAAAGTTGGTTTATTAAAATGAAAGATTAACTTTTTAAGTTAGAATAATGTCTAGCTCCAGCGTCTACCCCCTTTATGGTCTAAGCCTGAGGGTGAGCAAGGCGCTTGCGGTTTTATTAAAGGGGGGAATCAAATGAATGAAAAAGAAGCGGTCATATTGCAGTTAATAAAAGAGGATCCATTCATCTCCCAAGTAGACCTAGCAGCTAAAACTGGCCTTTCACGCTCAGCGGTTGCAGGATATATTTCCTCGCTGACAAAGCAGGGGAATATTCATGGAAGAGCTTATGTGCTTCCGAATAAGAAAGATATCCTTTGCGTCGGGGGATCGAATATAGATAGAAAGATCCAAAGCATTGAAAAGCTGCAGGCTGCAACTTCCAATCCGGCCCAGAGCTCACAATCTTGTGGTGGAGTGGCTAGAAATATTGCAGAAAATCTAGGTCGGCTAGGATCGGATGTTTCCTTATTAACTGCAGTTGGCGAGGATCATGAAGGCAGCTGGCTAATGAAGCAAACCGAATGTTTTGTTGATATCACACCTTCGCAAGCATTGGCGGATCAAACGACAGGTACCTATACAGCGGTTCTTGATAATGAAGGTGAAATGGCTGTTGCCCTTGCAGATATGTCTATCTATGACAGCATCAGTCGAGAGTTCATTGAAAAAAAATGGGGTTATTTTGCATCAGCTGAAATGGTCATTTTAGATACAAACTTTCCTGCTGAAGTGATGGAGCAAATCATTACACGATGTGAGGAAGATGATATTCCATTATGCATCACACCTGTATCTGCACCAAAAGTAAAGAAGCTTCCTGGCATCCTTAATGGCGTAAGCTGGCTCATTGCCAATAGAGATGAAGCGGAAGCCTTATCAGGCATTGAAATTACGCAGGAGGGCGACTTTTTTAAATCCGCTGAGCTAATTATGCAAAAGGGTGTTGAAAGAGTTGTCATTACAAGAGGCGATAAAGGGCTTATTTACTTTACAAAAATGGGAGAAGCAGGCGTCATTCTACCTCCAAAAGTAAAGGTGTCAGATGTAACAGGAGCCGGTGATTCTCTTGTTGCAGGGATTATTTACGCCCATTTAAAAGGGATGGATGTAGAAAATGCATGTAAAATAGGCATATCATGTTCCAACTTAACATTACAGTCGAACGAAACAGTGAATCCTAGTTTAAACCATAAAAGATTACAAGAAACTTTCCAAGAGAATTTTTTATAAGGAGACGATGAGACAATGACAGAAAATTGGTTGGAATACTCAGAAGAGGTATTGGAAGCAAAGAAAGAATATAAACCGATTGTGGCGCTTGAATCAACAATTATTTCACATGGAATGCCCTATCCGCAAAATGTAAAAATGGCAAAAGAAGTGGAAGAAATTATCCGCCAAAATGGTGCAGTACCTGCGACAATCGCTATTATTGATGGCAAAATAAAAATTGGCTTATCGGATGATGAGCTTGACTTTTTAGCTACAAGTAATGATATTGCAAAGGCTAGCCGCAGAGATATCCCTTACTTGGTAGCTACAAAAAAACATGGGGCTACAACTGTTTCGGCAACGATGATTTGCGCACAGCTTGCAGGTATTGAAGTCTTTGTAACGGGCGGTATTGGCGGTGTTCACAGAGAAGCAGAGCGTACAATGGACATCTCTGCAGATCTGCAAGAGCTTGCTCAAACAAATGTTGCAGTAGTTTGCGCAGGTGCAAAATCCATCCTTGATATCGGATTGACTTTGGAATACTTAGAAACACATGGTGTACCAGTGGTTGGGTTTGAAACTGATATGCTTCCAGCGTTCTATACACGTACAAGTCCATTTAATGTGAATTATAGAGTAGATCAAACAGAAGAAGCAGCAAACTTAATCAGAGCGAAATGGGATTTAGGCTTGAACGGCGGCATCGTGATTGCTAATCCAATTCCTGAAGCAGATGCAATGGATGAAGAAGTCATTACAAATATTATTAATCTGGCACTGAAAGAAGCAAAAGAAAACTCGATTAACGGAAAGAATGTTACGCCATTTTTACTCGGTAAAGTGAAGTAACTAACAGAAGGGAAGAGCTTAATAGCCAATATTGCATTAGTTAAACATAATGCAGTAGTAGGAGCTCAAATAGCAGTTGACTTACAAAAATAATTTATTTAACAGTTCATCCGATTAATCGGGTGAGCTGTTTTTTTACATTAAATCTTGGCTGAGGAGAGCTCAGGTTTATAAAGAACGGTGTATAGCAGTTCTGAATTTTATAGATTTTGATTCATTAATTAGTTCTTTTTGCTTTAAATACTTCATAAAATCCAAATATTGAATAAGTTCTCTTTTCGTAACTCCTTGTTCAATTCCTCTGTTAATAATGGAAATCCATTCATCATCGATTCCATTGTTTCTTTGGTAGAGTAATTCTTCTACAGTTGTTTCCAATGAGTTTGCAAGTTTTGCAAGAACATGAAGAGAAGGATTTTGCTGGATTCCTCTTTCGATATAACTAATATATGATTTGGAAACCTCAGCTTTTGCTGCTAGCTCATTGATAGAATACCCCTTCTCTTTACGTAAAGTCTTTAATCTGTTTCCAATCATGAGTTTAAGCTCCTTTATAGTATTTTTTTCATTATAACGAACGATAAAAAAAGAATAAATAAATGAAATATTGAGTAAATGAGTGAAAGAGAAAGGATTATTGCGAAAATCGTTCTTTATAACGCAAATTCTCCATTCTTTCCTATTTTATAAAATAATTCAAATGAACTATAATTTACTTATCGTTCTTTAGTGAGAACATATATAAAACAGTATAAAGAAAGACTGTTAAGAAGGTGTGCAGGACATGTTATTGAAGATTTGTTTTCGATGTAATCGCCCATCATATAGCAGCAGTGAGATGAAAGGCTGGAATTGTCCCTATTGTCAGACTAACTTAGATCATTTTCCTAACTTTCCAACAAGGATGTTAGAAAAATGTCCCAATAGAAAGGGTTATGAGCTGAAAGGTGATCATTTGATTCAAAGCAAATCCCCTATTATTCAAAAAAGTATATAAAACATTCAATTGTCGCATTTTGCAGGAAAATGAAGAAAGAAAATCTCTCATTTTCAGACTATTTGGAGTTACAATAGAAATATATTACAAAATCAGTTTGAAAGTATCCGTAAGTGTAAAATGACCTAGGCATAAAGTAGAGATAATAGGGAATCAGCTACATTTAAGAGTAAAGAGCAACCTTGATGCAGATTGCCTCGTTAAGAGTCTTATTTTGGAGGGATAATGTTGAATGATTCTCTAAAGGCATTTGAAAATATTGACGCTGAATGGTTGCAACTCATTTTGGACGCGAAAAATTTAGGTATAGACAAAGAAGAGATTAAAGTATTTCTTCAGAAAGAATTTAGAGAAAGTAAAGCGCTTTAAAAGAAGCCCAAAGGTCTTTATTTAAAGACCTTTGGGCTTTCATAATGGTAAGAGTTTATAAGTATCAGATGCTTTATTTATTATTCACTTTCCATTTATTAAAATCTAGGAATTCTTTAAACTCTTCTTTCGAGACGCCAGATTCCATTGCTTCTTTAACAATATTCATCCATTCTGAGTCTAAATCATCTTTATTTATTTGCTCATGAATTAAATGGTCGACGGGAACATGTAAAACGCCAGCAATTTTTTCTAGAAATTGAATAGAAGGGTTTGTTTGAAGGTTTCTTTCTAATGAACTTAAATACGATTTTGCCACACCAGCTTGATCTGCTAATTCTGACAATGACATTTTCTTATCTTGTCTCATCTTTTTTACACGATTACCAATCATTCATCTCACACCTTATCTATCTTTCTTTGTTGGTAACAATATCATATCAGAGAATACGCTAGCATATATTCTATGTTACCTTTTGTACAAAAAATTTAATCTGGTAGTATTTTATTTGTAATAATGTGAACAAAAAATTAAACTTGAAGATTTTCTTCTATCATTAGTTGTTTTAAATGGTCTATCGCGGCATCTAAATCATCAGCATAAATAGGATAGAAATCTCCTTCATATTGTTTAAGCGTAAAGGTATATCTTGGGTCATAATAATGCTCTAATAAAAGAGAGATCAATGTATAATAGTTATGTTCATTTATAGCAGTTTCAATCAAACAGATGATTTCTTTACCCTTTATCCGCTTGATAATTAAAGATATTCCTTCTGCTACTTTGTCTGCAAACCAAGCCTCCTTCTCATAGGGAATAACATATTCTTCATAAATTCGCATTACTCGGGTTTCTAAACTTGCATGCACATCAATATGAAGACCATTTTGCTTAAGTTCAAGCAGCTTATCTGGCTGCACAACCCTTCCTATTCTTTTGCTTTCTGCTTCCATAAAAGTAAATGGTGCATGTTTCTTATTAAGTAGTGATTGAAATAATGAAGCATCAAATGTTTTTTGATTGTTAGCATTACCCAATCCAATATGACCGAAGATGGAACCCCTGTGGTTCGCTATTCTCTCTAAGTCAAGAACAGGGTAGCCATATTTTTCTAGCCTATTTAATATTCGTGTTTTGCCTACACCAGTCATTCCGTGTAAAACAATGGCTTTGGGGGGAATTAATTGTGGAATTTCATCCAATATATATTGTCTATATGCACGGTATCCACCAATTAACCGCGGAAAAGGTGTACCAGCGTATTCTAAAAAGGTAGTAACTGCTTTGCTTCTCATTCCACCGCGCCAGCAATAAATAAATGGTTGATAACCGTTTTTACTGAGAGCTGTCACCTCTGTAAGAATAGATGGTATTTTTGGAGAGACGACTTCCATTGCTCTCCATTTTGCTGCGTCCGCACCTTTTTTTCTATATAATGTTCCAATTTCAACACGTTCATTGTCTGAGAAGAGAGGCACATTAACTGATCCAGGAATATTGAAATCATTAAATTCTAGTGGTGATCTAATATCTACTGGAATCATTTTGTCCAAATTCATAAGATCTTCCACAGTTATTTCTTTCATCATTTGCCTCCGAAAATTACGGTGTGACATCATTATATCTAGTTCATTGAGGGAAATCTATGGTTCTGAAATAAGCAACTATAGGTTTTAAGGATGAATTTTTAGGGAAACCCTCATAATAGTATTATATTTCTAATGAGGAGTGA
The DNA here is from genome assembly GCF_030813235.1 of Cytobacillus purgationiresistens. Taxonomy (GTDB): domain Bacteria; phylum Bacillota; class Bacilli; order Bacillales; family Cytobacillaceae; genus Cytobacillus; species Cytobacillus purgationiresistens. The sequence continues at coordinate 95,215 of NZ_JAUSUB010000015.1, forward strand.
CAATCAATGGGAAAAAAAATTGCTTGCTTAATCACAAATATGTTTGAGGACTCTGAATATACAGATCCTGCTAAGAGCTATAAAGAGGCAGGTCATGAGGTAATTACTATTGAAAAGGAAAAAGGGAAATCAGTAGAAGGAAAACAAGGGAATGCAAACGTAAAGATAGACAAAGGAATCGATGAAGTAAGTGCAAATGACTTTGATGCTCTATTCATTCCAGGAGGGTTTTCACCAGATATTCTTCGTGCGGATGATCGTTTCGTGCAATTTACGAAAGAAATGATGAATGCGAAGAAGCCTGTCTTTGCCATTTGTCATGGACCACAGCTATTAATTACTGCAAAAACTCTAGAGAATCGAGATGCAACAGGCTATAAATCCATTCAAGTCGATATGGAGTATGCAGGTGCGAAAGTTCAGGATACAGAAGTCGTTGTTTGCCAAAATCAGTTAGTTACTAGTAGAACACCTGATGATATTCCTGCATTTACAAAAGAGTCATTGGAATTATTATCTTAAAAGATATTTTTGAAAAACCTTTCCTTCAGCGATAATATTAAATAGAAGACTGTAATATTCTAAAGTATATATAGATGAAGGAAGGTCGTTATATGATTGTACTTAAATCACCGAGGGAAATTGAGAAAATGGCCGATGCTGGTAAATTACTTGCTACATGCCATAAAGAGATTGCCAAGCTAATAAAGCCAGGCATAACAACTTGGGAAATTGAAGAGTTTGTTGAATCGTTTTTAAGGAAGCATGGAGCAACACCTGAACAAAAAGGCTATAGAGGATATCAGTACGCCACATGTGCCAGTGTGAATGACGAAGTATGCCATGGCTTTCCAAGGAAGCAGCAGCTATCTGCAGGCGATATTGTCACAATCGATATGGTCGTAAAATACAACGGTGCCTTAGCTGACTCAGCGTGGACATATGCAATCGGTGATGTTTCAAATGAGACAGAGAAGCTGTTGAATGTAACGAAGGAATCCTTATATAAGGGAATTGAGCATGCTCAATTTGGAAGTCGTGTAGGAGATATTGGTCATGCCATTCAAACCTTTGTTGAACAGGAGGGCTTTTCGGTAGTGCGCGACTTCATTGGTCATGGGATAGGAGCAGTCATACATGAGAAGCCTGATATTCCTCACTTCGGCTTACCTGGTAAAGGAGCAAGATTAAAGGAAGGAATGGTATTTACCATTGAGCCAATGGTGAATATGGGCAAATATCAAACGAGGATGGATCAGAATGGATGGACTGCCCGAACAATAGATGAATCTTTGTCAGCACAATATGAGCATACAATTGCTATCACAACCAAGGGGCCAATCATACTAACAGATCAAGATTAAAACAAGCAAGGCAGCCATTTTGAATGGCTGCATTTGCTTTCTATCTGCGGTATTTAATGACTCGAGTCCTTAAGCCTTGCTCCCAGAAAGTGAAGATCAACCTTTTTCAGAATTGCTTTAAGTTTATCTTCCCTGGGACGAGCCACCTACGCATTTCTTTTGTCTAGCTACGGTGGCTAGGGACTCGAGGTCTTAAGCCGGATATGAATTGAAGGTAAAAATCAACCTTCATTTCATACCCATCTTAAGCTTGTCGTCCCTGAACGAGCCACCTACGCATTTCTTTTTGTCTAGCTACGGTGGCTAGGGACTCGAGGTCTTAAGCCGGATATGAATTGAAGGTGAAGATCAACCTTCATTTCATATCCATCTTAAGCTTGTCGTCCCTGAACGAGCCACCTACGCATTTCTTTTTGTCTAGCTACGGTGGCTAGGGACTCGAGGTCTTAAGCCGGATATGAATTGAAGGTGAAGATCAACCTTCATTTCATATCCATCTTAAGCTTGTCGTCCCTGAACGAGCCACCTACGCATTTCTTTTTTCACTTGTTTTTTCTTAGGTTGCCTAGTTCTTCGGCGATGGCTTGCATTTCATTAGGGCTGAATGAGTTTTTTTTCATTACTAGTTCATAAATTTCTTTCAGCTCTTCATACATTTCTTCATCAAAATGGGATGGCTTGATTGCCCCAAAGTTTAATACTTTTAATTTCTCTTTAATTTTTTCAATCATATAATCCACATTTTCAATAGACTTTTGTGATAAGTTCATGCAGTGGTTCCTCCCCCTTGTTAATCATAGGTATTTTCATCTTTCCATGTTAGGGGAGAAAAGTCAACCGCAAAATGAGAGGCATCAGGTTGAATCTTTCTCTTATTGGTTGCATGAAGATGGGGAAATAGCAGAAAATGTAGAAGTAGAGTTCATATACAAAATCATCTAGTATTTTAAAAAAAGGAGAATGTCAAAATGGGGAAATCATTGTTTTGGAAAGGTGTATTAGCGGGAGCGATAGCAGGTGGAGCTTTGAGTATGCTCGATCGCAGTACAAGAGAGACAGCAAAAGTAAAGTGTAAACAAACAACTGGCAATATCACTTATTACATAAAACATCCTGATGAAGTGGTTCATCAAGTAAAGGATGTGTCAGCACGAATAAAAATTGCCGCAGAGCAAGTTAGTGAAGATGTTGCGTTTATCACTCATACGGTTGAAGATCTCAGAGAAGCGGCCGAAAATACAAAGGATGCCTTCAGTCAAGGAAGTTCAAGAATTGGAAACATCGAAAAAGAAGAGGTAAACAAACCTCAAATATAGATCTATGGAGGTGGAGAATGGAAAAAGCCGTTGGATTTGGCAAGGAGCTCTGGAACAGGGTTCAAAAAGACGATGTGTTTGGCATAGCAGCACAGTTGGCTTATTTCTTTTTATTATCCCTCTTTCCTTTATTAATTGTTCTAATATCCGTACTTCCATATTTGCCTATTACACAGGAAGATATTTTTGGGATTGTACGAGATTTTGCTCCAAAAGAAACGATGTCATTAATTGAAAATAATCTCAATGAAATGTCCACAAGAAATGGAACGCTATTATCATTTGGAGTACTTGCCACCCTTTGGTCAGCCTCGAATGGGATTAATGGAATTGTAAGAGCTTTTAACCGTGCTTATGATGTTCCGGAAAGCCGATCATTCTTGGTAGCAAGAGGTGTTGCTATTTTGTTGACGATATCCATGATCTTTGTGTTTGTTGTCGCTTTGTTACTTCCTGTATTTGGAAAACAAATCGGTTTGCTTTTATTTAATGGACTTGGACTGTCGGATGAATTCCTCTCATTGTGGAATATGCTCCGTTGGCTTGCCAGTCCTATGATTATCTTTCTGATCTTTTCCGGTTTATATTGGTTCGCCCCGAATAAAAAGCTAACGAAGGTAACCGTTCTTCCCGGCTCTATTTTTGCAACGGTTGGCTGGATTGTCGCATCCTATGCTTTCTCTTATTATGTAAGTAATTTTGCAAATTACTCAGCGACATACGGCAGTATTGGCGCTATCATTATTCTCATGATTTGGTTTTATTTGTCAGGAATCATAATTATGATTGGTGGAGAAATCAACGCAATGATTAATAAAAGCAAAAAAGCGCATGCGGAATAGTGATAGTAGAAGTTACCTTATTAATGGTTAGTCTGTTTGCAAATACTATAATTGCAAGACCAATTACGAATTCAGGGGGCAATTGATATGACAAAGCATACAAAAAAAGACGGCGGAACAAAGCAAAAAGGGAAAAACAAGCCAAAGCATAAAACATCAGGATCTGCCAACGGACAAAATGGATATCATTAATTAGAAGCGGTAAAAGTCATTTTAGAATGACTTTTACCGCTTTTTTTGATATTTAATAAAAAGAATAAGTACAAAAAAAAGCCCCATGGCAGGGGCCTTTTTCTAAAATGTTAATTTCTAAGCAATCGCAAGCTGTTAAGAATCACTAATATGGTGGATCCCTCATGTCCAATGACCCCATAAGGCAGGTCGAGAATTTGCAGAAAGTTAGAGGCAATCAGAATCATAATTACGGTAATTGAGAAAACCACATTCTGCTTCACAATCTTGTTCATTCTGCGTGATAGTTCAATGGCTTCTGCAATTTTTGGAAGGTCATTCTTCATAAGAACGACGTCAGCCGTTTCAAGAGCGACATCTGTGCCTTCCCCCATGGCTATTCCTACATTTGCTGTTGCCAGAGCAGGTGCGTCATTGATTCCATCACCAACCATTGCAACATTAGCGTAATCTTTTTTTAACTTTTTAAGATGATTGACTTTTTCCTCCGGCAAGCATTCAGCGATGAAGTCATTGACATGGCTTTCACTTGCTATAGCATAAGCGGTGGTTTGACTATCGCCAGTTAGCATCATTGTGTAGATACCTTGTTTTTTTAATTGATTTATTGCGTCTTTTGTTTCCGTTCTCACTACATCTTTTAACGCAATAATGGCAACAATTTCTTCATTCCTTTGCGCGAAAACAACGGTTTTTCCTTCTTGAGCAAGTTTGCTCGCTATACCGTTGGCAAAGCTTGATGCTTCGTCCTTCCCAATGAATGCAGCTTTTCCTATCTTCCACGATTCATGGCCAATTTTGGCCTTCACTCCCCATCCGGCAACATCTTCAAGGCCTTCCGGTCGAATAAAGGAGACCTGAAGATGCTTATTGGCATACTTGACGACCGCATTTGCGAGCGGGTGAGTAGATTGGTTCTCAATTGAAGCTGCTTTTTGTAGGATCTCATCATGATTAAGCCCAGTTTTTACAATAAAGTCAGTCACTTCTGGTTTTCCTTTTGTTAATGTTCCAGTCTTATCAAACGCAATGGCTTTCAGATGACTCAAGTTCTCAAGATGAACGCCGCCTTTAAACAAGATACCTTTTCTTGCACCATTTGAGATGGCAGATAAAGTCGCAGGCATAATCGAAGCAACAAGCGCACATGGCGAGGCGACAACAAGTAAAATCATCGCACGATAAAATGTTTCATTCCAGCTCCAGCCAAGAAGAAAATGTGGGAAGAACATCATGAGTACAACAACTGCAAGCACGATTTTTACATATTTGCCCTCAAACTTTTCAATAAAAAGCTGGCTAGGAGACTTTTCGCTTTGAGCGGATTGGACTAATTGTATTATTTTATGGAAGAGTGTCTCATCATTTTTCTTCGTAATCTCAACTGTAATCGCGCCATTTAAGTTAACTGTACCAGCAAAAACCTCATCTGCCATTCCTTTTGAAATGGGGATGGATTCACCGGTTATGGCAGCTTCATCAAGATTGGTTGAGCCATCTACAATTTTTCCATCAGATGGAACACGCTCTCCCGGTTTGATAAAAATAAGATCACCAATCTGCAAGTGGGAGACATGGACCTTCTTCTCTATTCCATCTCGAATGAGCAATGCTTCCTCAGGCTGTAAATCCATGAGAGCTGAGATTTCTTTATGACTTTTATTCATTGTATAGGTTTCGAGTGCTCCGCTGACAGCAAAGATAAATATTAAAATGGCTCCTTCTGTCCAATAACCAATGATGGCGGATCCAATAGCGGCAAAAATCATTAGCATCTCGACGTTTAGTTCTTTATTGGCAATTGTTTCCTCAATGCCTTCTTTTGCCTTCGCAAATCCGCCTATAACGAATGCCAAAACATAAGCAGTGACAGACGCAGTGGAAAGGTCATTTCGATCGAGTATCCATCCAGCTAGGATTAGGACACCACTAAACAAAGCAGCTATTAATTCTATATGTGGTCTAATTCTTTGCACCAGATGCGTCTCTGATTGATTTTTTATTTTTGTTTGTACATATGTTTTTGCTTCTGATTCCATTTTTTCGTTCCTCCATTCCCGTTGAGAAGGATAATCAACATCAATACCCCTATTAAACGACGAAAGCTGCCACCAGGTAGGTGACAGCAAAAATCTCATAAATATTATGATTTCTTTTATTCTACAATATGATGGAAGCAATGAAAAGGATAATCATTTTTTATTAAGAACTTTTCTTTTGTAATATTGGTTAAAATCAAACCAGCTCTTTTGGTTTTCCAAAAAACGTAATAATGATAAAAATACATAACATCATCGCACTGATAATATTAAAAAAGCTAAGTGACTCGAAATATTGAATAAATATTCCGCCGATATATGGTCCAAGTAGGCTGCCGATACTGAAGGAAACGCCGCATAATAAATTCCCGGTAGGTAGCAAATTCTTTGGAATCAAATCAGTCATATAGCTTATTCCGAGTGAAAACGTAGAGCCGACAGCCATTCCTGCAACAAATAGACAAACAGCTAAGGCAAGCACCCACCCTTCTAGAAAACCTGCTGCTGTGAATAATGCAAAGCCAATAAATAAAATAATCATTAAAATATTCCGTCTGCCATATTTATCACTTAATATCCCGAGTGGTAGCTGGAAGACAATGGCCCCGACAGCAAAGGAGGTTAATAGCAAAGAAACACTTGATACTTCCAACCCGATTCGTAAGGCGTAAATGGGAAAGCTGCCGTTGATGGATGCTTCTAAGAATCCATATCCTAATGGGGGTATGAATGCAACCCATGCATATTTTGTGGCTTCCTTGAAGCGTTTAAAGGTTTCTTTAATTGAGTTGACCGCAATCGTTTGTTCAGGGAAATCATTTTTTAAAGTGAATAAAAATAGCCAGGCAATCAAACATAGTATAGAAGAGACGATAAATGGCAGTGCTTCATTTATTTTTACAAGCGGCGCCATTAATGGTCCAACTGCAAAACCAATTCCGAAAAATAAACCATAAATGGATATATTTCTGCCTCTCTTATGAATAGGAGAGAATGAGGTAATCCAGGTTTGTGTAGCAAAGTGTAAAGCATGGTCACCAATGCCGATTAAAAACCGCAGAATAAACCAGAACCAAAATGATTTCCAAACTGGAAATAGAAGAAGCGAAAGGACCACAAGCAATCCGCCTGCAATAATAATCGGTTTATATCCGTATTTCCTTAATGGATGCTCCATGAAGGGTGAAATGAGTAATATTCCAATATATAGCCCTGTGGCATTTAAGCCATTTAAGCTTGAGGAAACCCCATCACTCTCAAAAATAATCGCGATAAGCGGGAGCAGCATACCTTGGCTAAAACCTGAAATCGCAACAATGCTGACTAGAATCCAAAATCTCATGTTTTCTTTGTTTTTCATAGTTTTTACCTCTTGATTTAAGTAGAGAATATAACTTCCAAATCTGATGTTAACTGAGCATCATGATTCTTGGCAAGGTTTTATTTCAAAAAGGGCTTAGTTATCCATGGTAATGGGATAATACACTAATAAAGATAGGAGTGAGAAAGGATTGAATAAAGTATTCTTAGGCATTGTCATTGCGGGATTGCCTTTGTCTGTAGCCGGTACATTGTTGCATTGGTCCAGTACGATTTTGTTTGTGGTCTATTGCGTGACAATTATCGCCCTTGCAAGCTTTATGGGACGTGCGACAGAAAGTTTGGCTATCGTCACCGGCCCACGAATAGGAGGCTTGCTTAATGCGACTTTTGGGAATGCGGTCGAATTAATCATTGCGATTTTTGCGCTCAAGGAAGGTTTAATTGGAGTGGTTCTGGCCTCTTTGACAGGTTCAGTTTTAGGGAATTTGCTGCTCGTAGCAGGATTATCCTTTTTTATAGGAGGGCTCAAATTTAAGCGCCAAGTTTTCAATGTATATGATGCACGCCATAATTCAGGCTTGTTAATTTTTGCAGTAATTGTTGCTTTTGTTATTCCGGAAATCTTTTCGATGTCGTTAAATGAAGAAAGAACGATGACGTTTAGTATAGGTATTTCAATTATTTTAATCTTATTATATTTAGCTGCATTATTCTTTAAGCTTGTTACCCATCGCGGTGTCTATCAGGCAGGAACAAAGGGTGCTTCACATACTGAAGAGGAAACTCCGGAATGGGGGAAGGGAAAGGCGATTGGCGTTCTTGCACTTTCAACCCTTGCTGTTGCTTATGTATCAGAAAATCTCGTGCATACCTTTGAGGCAGTCGGAGACACATTTGGCTGGTCTGAGCTGTTTATTGGGGTTATTATAGTGGCCATTGTCGGAAATGCAGCTGAACATGCGTCTGCCATTATCATGGCTGTGAAAAACAAAATGGATGTGGCTGTGGAGATAGCAATCGGCTCCACCTTGCAAGTTGCTATGTTTGTAGCGCCTGTTCTCGTACTGGTTTCTTTATTTTTCCCAGTATCCATGCCGCTTGTCTTTACGATTCCAGAATTGGTTACAATGGTGTCGGCTGTATTGCTGATGGTGGTTATTTCAAATGATGGTGAGTCCAATTGGTTTGAGGGGGCTATCCTGCTTGCAGCCTATCTAATTATAGGAATTGGTTTCTATTTATTATAAAAGTAAACAAAAAACGGCTTCTGCGGTGGCAGTAGGAGCCGTTTTTGCTTTAAACGATAAGTAATCTTTTAAGGGTCATATGTTCCAAATAGGACTGCACTGTCGAACTCGCTTCTAGACATGAATCACCAACCTTCATTGTTTTTATCAAAACGAATCAAGATCATTCAATGTTTCACTCTACATCTTAAGCGAATTGCTTCAAGCTGCCCTCCTTTTTTTAAAGTAAATTCATTGTAACTTATTATTTGATATTTGTAAATATTCAGATTTTTACAATATCATTACATTTTTCTCAGACAATGAGGATAATATCCGCCAACTCCGAAAAAACTAAGGAAAATGAAAGGCATTGAAAGGAGCAAGCACGATGAAAAAGATATTCTCGATCGTCTGTATGGCCATAATGATGTTTATGCTCATTCAACCGGTTGCTAATGCAGAAAAAGCACCTGCTAAAAAGGAAGAAAAGAAACAAACAGGCATTACAATTCCAAGTTCTGTTTTAAATATAGCGAAGGAAAATACTTACCCTAATCCTGCAGAGGATCTGCCAACATTGCAGCCAAGCGAACTAACCCAGGAGCTAATGGACTCGTCAAAAATTAAAATTGAAAATCCTGATCTTATCCGTATGTTAAATGAGACGACAGTAAACAGCACACCATTTGCTGTAGGGTATCGCGCAATTGTTTATTTAGGACAATGGCCGCTTAATTATGAATCGTCTGAAACCTCACCTAACTGGGAGTATCAGAAGGTTAATACGAATTATTGGGATAACCGCGGAGGAAGCGCCCCGTATCAAATTCATTATGTACAGGAAATGCAAAAGGTTGTCAGAGGCGGTCTCACCTCTAAAGTGCCCCATACCGATGACGTGAAAAATATGATGTTATTAAAAGCTACGGAAAAAACTGGCTTGCCCCTTTCCTTTGAAACCATTATTGGCGGGGGTACAAAGAAAGATCATATATACCATACACCAATTAATCGTTTAGGATATTTGTATGCCTATGCGTCAGCCATTAATGAAAAAGGTAAAGTGACTTATGGTGAAGTATATTTAATGCTAAAAGGAAATAAAAAAATGATCGTTGTTAAAAATATCACCTCTCAAGGCATTGGTGCATGGATTCCTGTTCAGGATCATATCTCTTATGGATTCATTGTGTCAGAGAGACCTCGTTAATTTTTGCGAAAAAGCGCCAAGCGATTGGCGTTTTTTTTATGTAGAGCTGGAATGAGTCATAGATTTTGTTGCATAGGAGCAGCATTGGAACGTAATGAATCCAGGATCCATTTGTGATTTAGAGAGGAGAAGGGGATGGGAAGTTTAGGTTAATATTCCTTTTTTAAGCTTTTTAGGTAGGAGAAAGGGATAAATCCAGGATAATAACGCCCTTCTCTGGTGATTTAGGCATGGGAAGGGAGGAAATTACAAGCTAATAATCCTCTTCTATGCGATTTAAGCATGATAATGTGATGAAGCAGTGTGCACAAATCCCTTTGCAAGAAACTTTAATCGAGGAAAATGAACGAATTTCATGAATCAAAAAAAGCCAGCTGATTTAACGGCTGGCTGAGGCTGTGATATTCGTTGTTCTATTTTGAAAATCTATGTCTTTATAGTAGCTGTCTTTAACAAGTACATTTGGACCAAGGCAGCGTACCTCGGCACAATGACAATTTAATGATTTGGCCAGCTTTGTATCCATCCATTTGTTGAAAATATCAGGTAGACGATCGTTTTGAATATTACCAAGCGGTGGAGTGTCGCCAAAATCGGTAACGATGACATCTCCAGTAAAGATATTAACATTTAAGCGAGAACGCCCATCAGGATCATTACGAACCGTAACTTTGTTGGAAGCATATAGTCTTTCCAAAAGCTCAAGATCCTCTTTTTCAGAACTGCAAGGATAGAAAGGTAATGTGCCAAATAACATCCAAGTGTCTTGCTTGCGAATATCAAGAACATGATGAATGGCTTCGCGCATTTCTTTTAATGATAAGGTCTCTAAAGTCGATGCGAAATCAGACGGATACATTGGGTGTATCTCATGGCGCTGACAGAGCATTTCCTCGGTAATTTGTTTATGGATATGTTCAAGATGAGGTAAGGTCCGTTTGTTAAGCATGGTTTCAGCTGAAACCATAACACCTGCTTGAACCAGTTCCCGGCTATTCTCAATCATACGATTAAACAGAGCTTTTCTTTGTTCAATTGTCGGCTTTCTCTCCATTCTGGCAAATCCGCCTTCAATAAAATCTTCTTCCGTACCCCAGTTATGAGAAATATGTAAGACATCTAGATAGGGAATAATCGCATCATATTTACCACGATCAAGTGTTAAGTTAGAGTTGATCTGTGTCCGTACGCCTCTTTCTTGTGCATACTTAAACAGTGGTACAACATAGCTTTCTACGGATTTCTTAGATAGCATTGGTTCTCCGCCTGTAATGGAAAGCGAGCGAAGATGAGGGATTTCGTCCAGCCGCTTTAATAGTATATCAATAGGCAGACCCTTAGGATCTTTTGGTTGAAGCGTATAGCCAACTGCACAATGCTCACAGCGCATATTGCACAGAACAGTTGTTGTAAATTCTATATTAGATAATGTTAATTTTCCGAATTCCTCTACATCCATATAGGCTTCCCATGGATCATTGACGGGTGAAATCGGTAAAGATTGTGAAAGCATATAAAAACTCCTTTAGATCAAATCTGTAGTCATTATTCATCTAAGTGAGCAATCTGTCAACCAAAATAGGAATTGTTTATCTTTTTATTTAAAAGGGAAAAGATTACTAATCACAAAATTTGTAAGAGGAGGAGTTAAGTTGGAACAGCAATTAGAAACGAATAACGACCCAAAAAATAATAAGGTTTTTAAAGGAATCCTCATCGGAGGAGTGGTTGGCGGAGCCCTAGTCATGATGAATCGTTCAGCCCGAAAGAAAGTGAAAAGCAAGGCAGTCAGCTTAAAGGATTCCTCAACCAGATTGGTAACAGAAGTAAAGAATCATCCTGGTGAAGTGAAGGATCAGTTAATCAATCAATTTAAAAGTGCATCAGATACACTAAAGGATGCAATTTTAGATGCACAAAAATTATACCAACGTGTGAATGAAGATATCTCGAGCCAGTTTGTCGCCATGAAGGATGCTTCAAGCCAAGCCGTTTCATCTGTGAAAAATGCAAAAGGTGATATCACAAAAATTAGCTCAAAAGTAAAAGACGCTCAATCTGAGCTCACGGAAAACCCAATCGAGCATAACCCATCATCTACAAAAGACCAAGACAAGCTAGAATATTACGGAACAGATGCCGGAACAGCCTACCCAAGAAAAGAACCGGAGCCTGTCACATCAACAACCACCCCTCACAAATAAAAATATGTTTACAATCACCAAATCATGCAGGCGCATTAGATTCACCTTTGGGTGCCTGTCACCTCCAAGATTCGACAAATTGCTGTTTGCATCCTATCGGATTTTCGGGTAGGATGTTATCAGTAACGAAAGGAGAGAATGATTTGGGCAATCCGATACAAAATAAAGACAACCAAGTTGTTTTCCTAAAACAGCGTTTAAATATGTTTTTAGATGTTCTTGAGGCGATCGAACCTGAAAACACAGAGCTGGAGGATATTGACCGTCTAATCGAAATGATTGACGACCTTGAATCCAAATGCCGTGAATTTAAAAACCGCGATTAAATAAAATAAATTTATTGGAAATGTCGAAACGTGTCGGTGCCTGTCACCGACACATTTCGACATTTTTGCTTTCATTTAGAATAATAACCTTTGTCTTTCCATAGATGAGGGATAGAGTTATAATGATATACGATAATAATTCTAATTTTCACATAAGATATGCTTTTTAAGGGTACCAAGGGAAAGGGGAATATTTAGAGATGAATATGGAGAGATTCCAGGAGAGCATGTACGATTTAATTGTAGAGACTTCAACGAACCTTCCGAAGGATGTCCGTCGTGCAATTAAAGCGGCTAAGGCAAAGGAAAGCGCTGGAACAAGGTCAGCAATGAGCTTGGCTACAATTACCAATAATATTTCAATGGCGGATGAGAAAGTATCACCAATCTGCCAGGATACAGGTCTGCCAACTTTCAAAATTAAAACCCCGGTTGGCGTCAACCAACTTCAAATTAAAGAAGCAATCAAAAATGCCATTGCATTAGCAACTAAAAACAGCAAGCTTCGTCCTAACTCAGTAGATTCACTTACTGGTGAAAACAGTGGTGATAATCTTGGAGGCGGAACTCCTGTCATTAAATTCGACCAATGGGAAGAAGATTATATAGATGTTCGCTTGATTCTTAAAGGAGGCGGATGTGAAAACAAAAATATCCAATACAGCCTTCCAGCAGAGCTTGACGGATTAGGCAGAGCAGGCCGTGATCTAGATGGAATCCGAAAATGCATCATGCATTCCGTTTACCAAGCACAAGGACAAGGGTGCAGCGCCGGCTTTATTGGAGTAGGTATTGGAGGAGATCGTTCTTCAGGATATGATCTGGCGAAAGAACAGCTTTTCCGCTCTGTAGACGATGTTAATCCAAACGAAGATCTTAGCAAATTAGAAGATTATATTGTAGAACACGCGAATGAGCTTGGAATCGGAACGATGGGCTTTGGCGGAGAAACGACATTATTAGGCTGTAAAATTGGCGTGATGAATCGAATTCCTGCAAGCTTCTTCGTATCTGTTGCATACAACTGCTGGGCTTATCGCCGTCTTGGCGTCGCTGTTAATCCTGAAACAGGAGTAATCAATGACTGGATGTATCAAGAGGGAGAAAAAATCGACTTCGCTTCTGAAACCGAAAAAGAAACAGCTGCATCTGCAGAAACAGAGCAAAACGTTGTTACGCTTCAAGCGCCAATTACTGAAGAACAAATTCGTGAACTTAAGGTTGGCGATGTAGTAAAAATCAACGGCAGAATGTATACAGGCCGTGACGCAATTCACCATCATTTAATGGAAAATGATGCACCGGTTGACCTGAATGGTCAAGTGATTTATCATTGCGGTCCAGTCATGATGAAGGATGATGAAGGTGGATGGCACGTAAAAGCTGCTGGTCCAACTACCAGTATTCGTGAAGAGCCTTACCAAGGTGACATCATGAAAAAATTCGGTATCCGCGCAGTAATTGGAAAAGGCGGAATGGGCCCTAAAACCCTTAAAGCCCTAGAAGAACATGGTGGCGTATATCTAAACGCAATCGGCGGAGCGGCACAATACTATGCAGATTGTATTAAAGCGGTTGAAGGTGTAGATCTAATGAACTTCGGTATTCCTGAGGCGATGTGGCACCTAAAAGTAGAAGGCTTTACTGCTGTAGTCACAATGGATTCTCATGGAAACAGTCTTCACAAGGACGTAGATAAATCTTCATTAGAAAAATTAGCTCAATTCAAAGAGCGCGTATATTAATTAATTTCATTTTTTTCTTAAACGAAAGAGGCAGAGCTAGCCTCTTTTTTTTGCCCAATTTTGGACATACGGTTAAGCTTTCGGAAAAATAATCCTTAGCATGATTTTCATTTAAAAACAAATAATAAGAAAAAACAGGAGGAGCACAACATGAAAAAAACAATCTTCATTTTCAGTGTGATATTTCTTATTGTTTGTTCTCCTGCCCATGCTCAATACGGAAATTCACCGATACACTGGGGAATTAAAAAAGCAGCGGATGAAGTGCCAGCAGAAGCTGGGCAGCAGCTTGATGTCCTATTAGAACGGCATGGAGCAGTATATAAAGGAAGTCCTGAATCAAAAGATATTTATCTTACCTTTGATAATGGTTATGAAAACGGTTATACCGGAAAAATCTTAGATGTTCTGAAAAAAGAACAAGTGCCTGCAGCATTTTTTATCACAGGTCATTATTTAAAAACCGCGCCAGACCTTGTGAAGAGAATGGCAGCAGAAGGTCATACGATTGGCAACCATTCATGGACCCATCCGGACATGACAACCATTAGCAATGAAAAAACCAAAAAAGAACTGGAACAGGTCCGCGCCGAAACCGAAAAATTAACTGGGATTAAATCAATGGCATACCTTCGTCCTCCGCGTGGCATTTTTAGTGAAAAAACGCTGGTGAAAGCCCGAGAAGAAGGCTATACGCATATATTTTGGTCACTTGCCTATGTTGATTGGAAAACGGATCAGCAAAAGGGGTGGGAGTATGCCTATAACAACATTATGAAACAAATTCATCCTGGCAGCATCCTTCTGCTTCATACTGTTTCGAAAGACAATGCAGATGCTCTTGAAAAAGCGATTAAGGATTTAAAAAAGCGGGGCTATACTTTTAAAACAATCGATGATTTAATGTGGAGTGAAGCAATCGAAGAGCCTATGCTTTATTAATGAACTGAAATGGGTCTGAGTGAAATAAAGAATACAAAAGCCGATCTTCTCTTTGAAGGTCGGCTTTTTGACAGAAAAATGCTATAATACGGGGAAAATGATAAAGGACGGAATCACTTTTGGAGACAATACAAATTAAAGGACCTTATAATTTTGATCTTGTACTTGATCGGCTTTCTCTTGACCCCCTCAATTCTATCGACCTCAAGAATCGCACAGTCAAAGTGCCTCTTATCGTTGAACAAGAACCAATCGTAGCCGAGGTCAAAGCAATTGGGACAACCGAAGAACCTGAATTCGTCATCAACGGTATTGAAGGTAAAGAAAAAGCAGAGAAAAGAATTTTCGAGCTGTTTCAGTGGCATTTGCCGCTTGAAGAAATTCATAACCATTTTAAATCTACTGATTTAAAAGATATATTTACTTTTCATTATGGAACGCCGCTAGTCCTTGACTTTGATCCCTACAGTTGTATTATAAAATGCATTATTCATCAGCAATTGAATCTTGCCTTTGCACATACACTCACAGAGAGATTTGTAAAAACCTATGGCTTTGAAAAAGACGGCGTATGGTTTTACCCTCAGCCGGAAAGGGTAGCCAAACTCACAGTAGAGGAGCTACGTGAACTGCAGTTTAGCGGTCGAAAAGCAGAGTATGTTATTGGAATTGCAACAGCGGCAGTCCAAGGGGAATTATACTTTGAAGAGTTGATGAGGATGTCTGATGAGGCAATTTATGATAAACTAATCAAATTGCGTGGCGTCGGCCCATGGACAGTGCAAAACTTCCTGATGTTTGGGCTGGGCAGACCGAATCTGTTCCCGCTTGCTGACATCGGCATCCAGAACGCATTAAAGAAACTATATCAATTAGAAGCGAAGCCAACTCATGCAGATATGGAGAATTATGCAAAGAGCTGGCATCCTTACTTAAGCTATGCTTCCCTTTATCTATGGAGAAGCATCGAATAAATTTGGAGTGATGAATCACCGTGAAACAAAAACAAGAGCAAACCGCTAACTTAAAAGTACAGCAAACCTTCCCGCTCACAATCAAACGACTCGGCATCAACGGAGAAGGTGTCGGCTATTTTAAAAGACAGGTCGTATTCGTCCCAGGCGCATTGCCTGGCGAAGAGATCGTCGCAGAAGCCACAAAGGTGAGTCCGAAATTTTCTGAAGCAAAAATCAAGAAAATCCGAAAAAAATCGGAATATCGTGTTCAAGCACCATGCCCTCTTTTTGGAGAATGCGGCGGTTGTCAGCTTCAGCATCTTCGCTATGACCAACAGCTAAAGGAAAAGCGTGATATCATTATTCAATCGTTGGAAAGACACACTAAATTACAGCCTGAAAAGCTGGATATTAGAGAAACAATTGGTATGGACGATCCTTGGCGCTACAGGAATAAAAGCCAGTTCCAAATGGGAATTAAGGACGGCAAAGTCATCGCCGGTTTGTATAGTATGAACACTCATCATTTAATCGATATCGAGGACTGTACTGTGCAACAGCCTCATACCATTAAGGCAACGACAACGGTAAAAGCGATTATGCAGGACTTGAAAATCCCGATTTATAATGAAAAAACAAGAAAAGGCATTGTCAGGACGATTGTCACAAGAGTGGGCGTCCAAACGGGCGAGCTGCAAATTGTCTTAATTACAAGCAAAAAAGATCTCCCAAAAAAAGATCTCATCGTCAAAGAAATCAAAAAGCGTCTGCCTGAAGTGAAGTCAATCATTCAGAATGTGAATGGCCAGAAAACCTCGCTCATATTTGGTGAAGATACATTCCATTTAGATGGAGAAGAATTTATCCAAGAAATGCTAGGAGATATCGAGTTCGAACTGTCAGCTCGTACATTTTTCCAGCTCAATCCGGAGCAAACCGTCAAGCTCTATAATGAGGTCAAAAAAGCAGCTCAATTAACAGGCAAGGAAAAAGTAGTTGATGCCTACTGCGGAGTCGGTACAATCGGACTTTGGATTGCCAAGGATGCTGCGGAGATCCGCGGCATGGATATCATTCCAGAATCCATCCAAGACGCGAAGAAAAATGCGGCAAAACATGGCATCAAACACGCACAATATGTAACTGGTAAAGCTGAGAAGTGGCTTCCTAAATGGACCAACGAAGGTTGGAAACCGGATGTAATCATCGTCGATCCACCAAGGACAGGCCTTGATCAGGAGCTGCTAAATACCATTTTGAAAGTTCAGCCAAAGAAAGTGGTTTATGTTTCTTGTAATCCATCGACGCTCGCAAAGGATATCTCAGTCTTGAGCAAGAAATATCAGGTTAAAGGCATTCAGCCAGTGGATATGTTTCCGCAGACGGCACATGTGGAGTGTGTAACGTTGCTACAAAGAAAAACTATATAGAAATCCTTAGTTTTAAACACTTTTACAAGCATTTCGTGTTTATAGGAGAAGGCGAGAAAACTAGAAATAAGATACTGAAAAACCACATTACCGTTTCAGTGGTAATTGATCTGGGGTGTGGGAACACAATAGAATAAAAAAAATTTAAGACGTTCAACTAAAATGAGCGTCTTTTTTTTATGCCTAAAAACAGAGAATAGGGGTGGAACATGACTGAAATAACTTTAGGAAGTTTATTCGATGGAATTGGTGTATTTCCATTGGCAGCTTCCCGTTACGGGATTACGCCAACATGGGCAAGTGAAATTGAGAAAGCACCGATTTCGATTACGAAACGACATTTTCCCGATTTACTACACATGGGAGACATCACAAAAATAAATGGTGGAAAAATACCACCTGTCCATATCATTACCTTTGGTTCACCCTGTCAAAACTTATCAAATATCGGAAAACGAGAAGGCCTTGCAGGAAGTCAATCCAGTTTATTCTATCACGCCATACGAATTATTGAAGAAATGAGGTGTGCAACGAATGGAGCATATCCAGTTATCGCTGTTTGGGAAAACGTCATGGGAGCTTTTTCATCAAATAACAGGTTGGATTTTAAAGCCGTGTTGGAGTCGTTCACAAATACCGAAATTCCAATGCCTGCTTCTGGAGTCTGGGCAAAAGCTGGAATGGTCCGAGGGAATGATGTTGATATATGCTGGCGCGTGTTGGATGCCCGATATTGGGGAAAGCCCACACTTACTCAAAGAAGAAGACGTATCTTCCTCGTGGCAGATTTTGGAGGAAAACGTGCCAGAGAAATATTATTTAAAACCCACGAACTGCAATCATTTCCTACGACTTGCGGAGAAAGCGGGTCACCCTCCACCACAGCCAGTCGAGTATCTTCTGAAAAAACAAGGAGGAAAATACCCGTCGTCCGACCCTTTCAAGAAAGACGGATGCGAAGTACCGCAAAGGATAAAAACAAATCAGGATTCACTGGAAGCTTCGGACGGACAAATGACCCTTACCCAACTTTGCTAGCTGGTTCAGTTAATATTTTTTCTTTTTGGTATGAGGGAAAAGAAAAAGAAGGTTATATCCGACAACTTACACCATTGGAATGTGAACGTTTAATGGGATTACCAGAAGGCTGGACAGCTATTGGAAATAAGGATGAAGCGATTAGTGATTATGCGAGATATAAAGCGATTGGAAATGCGATTGCTGTACCATGTGCCGAATATATTATGGCTGGTATTGCAGAAGCTTTATAGATAAATCAACTAACGTGTGACTAATTCCATCTGTCATGCTTTTTTGATTGGCCATATCAATGGGGGTGTGGTTTCTTTGGAAGGAAATGAAGCAAAGGTAATGGAGTGGATTGATGATCACTTTGTTATGAATGAAATTAAGATTGAAGACTTTCCGTTTTTTCCTCATGGGAAATTAATACGAGATGAAAATGGAGAAACAATGGTTGTATTTTGGTGTGTGATTTATGGGCGTGTGGATTATCGTTTACAAGAAACGTAAGGAGTGATTGACAAATGAAGATGTATTTTTCTCGTTCTCCTCCCTTCCGCCTTGCTTTCCATATGGATAAATAACCAAAAATTAAAACAAGAAAAGAGGTTTATATGATGGAATTAAAACATGTTGTTCCAAATATGGAAAAAACGTTTGGAAATTTAGAATACGCAGGTGAAGGCAAAGTTGAACAGCGACGGATTAATGGACGCATGACCACTCTTTCTCGAAGCTATAATTTATATTCCGATATTCAACGTGCAGATGATGTTGAGGTGATTCTCCCACAAGAAGCAGGAGAAAAATTCTTTGAACATGAAGAAAAAATAAAATTAGTCAATGCAAGAATCACCGCAGAGGGTTATAAAATTGGAGAACGTGGTTTTACAAATTATATTTTACATGCGGATGATATGGTCAAATCATAAGGAGGAAAAAACATGAGATTAGCACAAGGTATTGTCATTGATAAAGAAAAAACTTTTGGATTATTAAAATTCTCTGCATTACGACGTGAGGTTTTTCTACAAAATGAAGATGGTACGGTATCAACCGAGGTAAAAGAACGCACGTATGACTTAAAGTCTCGTGAACAAGGTCGCATGATTCAAGTGAGTATTCCTGCTTCCGTTCCCTTAAAAGAATTTGATTATAATGCAGAAGTAGAAATCATTAACCCTGTCGCCGATACGGTCGCAAATGCAACATTTCGTGGGGCAGATGTTGATTGGTACATTAAAGCAGATGATTTAGTTTTAAAGGGAAAAGCGACAATATCAACTAGTAGCGTTCCAAAGTCCACATCTAATAAAGAAAAATAATGAAGACTTTTAGAAAACGAGGGAAACGAATTCGAGCGAGTGATGTGTCCCTCGTTTTTCAATTTGTATTCTTTAGACTGGTTGGTGTATGGCTCGCTTCCTTTATCCCTTTTCATCTGTCATTCTTACTTTCTACAACGTGGCAGCTTGATCTATTTCAAGCACACTTTATCAGTAGATATGGATTGATTTCATTGGTGATTAGTTTAGTGATGGTAGCTTGTTATATTTTTGTTTATTATCGCTATCGGTATGATCGTATCAGGCAAGTTATTCACCGTCAAAAACTCGCCAAAATGATTATGGAAAATGGTTGGTATGAAACGAAACAAGTACAATCAGGTAGCTTCTTTAAGGACATACCAAATGGGAAAGCAAAAGATAAAATTAGTCACTTTCCTAAAATGTACTATCGGCTTGAAAAAGGATTGCTTCATATTCAAACAGAAATCACATTGGGTAAATATCAAGAGCAGTTACTAAACCTCGAAAATAAACTGGAAAGTGGTTTGTACTGTGAGTTGGTATCGAAAGAATTACATGATTCCTTTGTGGAATATATTTTGCTCTATGACACAATTAATAGTCGTATCTCTATTAATGAAGTCATTGCACAAAATGGCAGCTTAAAGCTGATGGATGCGATGTATTGGGAATACGATAAGTTGCCGCATATGTTAATTGCTGGTGGAACTGGTGGTGGGAAAACGTATTTTATTCTCACGCTGATAGAAGCTTTATTAAAAACAGATGCAAAATTGTATATCCTAGACCCGAAAAATGCCGATTTAGCTGATCTAGCTACGGTTATGCCTAATGTGTATTATAAAAAGGAAGATATGATGATGTGTATTGACCAATTTTATGCTGATATGATGGCTCGTAGTGAAGAAATGAAACAGATGCCTAACTATAAAATTGGGGAAAACTATGCGTATTTAGGCTTATCTCCTCACTTTTTAGTTTTTGACGAGTACGTAGCATTTATGGAAATGCTTGCTTCTAAGGAAAATACTCTAGTCTTAACCAAACTGAAACAGATTGTCATGTTAGGACGTCAAGCAGGCTTCTTTCTTATCCTCGCTTGTCAACGGCCAGACGCAAAATATCTTGGGGATGGTATTCGAGATCAGTTTAATTTTCGGGTCGCTTTAGGGCGTATGAGTGAACTCGGATATGGAATGATGTTTGGAAGCGACGTACAAAAACAGTTTTTCTTAAAACAGATCAAAGGACGAGGATATGTTGATAAAGGCGATAATGTCATTTCAGAATTTTATACACCACTTGTCCCGAAAGAACATGACTTTTTAAACGAAATTGCTAAACTAGCCCAATAAAGGCTGCACAGTGCGGCGGCGTGCGAAGCGAAAGCCGACGTGCTGGGCTAAGCCTGCGTGGCGATAGCCACGCCTTAACCCCCCATTTCTAACAGGGGGGTAGAAAAACAATAGGAAACTGTTCCAAAAGCCTATAACACCAGATGGCACAACGGTTTAGACCATATGAAGAAGATGTCAACTTTTACCCTTTAGTTGACATCTTTTTTAGTTTGGAGGAATGCATATGAATCAAGTACCTTGGTATCAACAATTAAAAGAAAAACGATTGGAATACGGTGTATCGCAAAATAAACTGGCTGTTCATATTGGAATTTCAAGACAATATATTAGTGAAATCGAAACAGGAAAAGTAATCCCTTCCGATTCTTTACAAGTAGCTTTGTTTGATATTTTAGAGCAATTTAATCCAGATGCCCCACTGGAAATCTTATTTGATTATGTACGGATTCGCTTTTTAACGACAAATCCGAAGCCTGTCATTGAAGATATTTTGAAACTGAAAATGGAGTACATGTTACATGAAGATTATGCATTTTACTCCTATATGGAACAATACGTTTTTGGCGATATTGTCGTCATGGTTTCTCCTGACGAAGACAAAGGTTGCTTACTTGAACTCAAAGGAAAAGGATGCAGACAATTTGAGAATTTCTTATTAGCACAGCAACGGACATGGTTCGATTTTTTTATGGACGTGTTTCGTATTGGTGGCGTATTCAAACGAATTGATCTTGCGATAAACGATAAGACAAGGATACTGGATATTCCGTTTCTAACGGAAAAATGCCGTCGAGAAGAATGCATCTCTGTGTTTCGTAGTTTTAAAAGCTACCGTTCTGGTGAACTTGTACAGAGTGAAGAAAAACCTGACATGGGAAATACGTTATATATCGGTTCGTTAAAAAGTGATGTGTACTTTTGTACGTATGAGAAGGATTATGAACAATACGTGAAACATGGCACATCACTTGAAGATACAGATGTGAAAAACCGTTTTGAAATCCGTTTGAAGAATGATCGTGCTTACCATGCGATTGTAGATTTAATGACATATGAAGATGCTGGACGAACTGCCTTTTCGATTATTAATCGGTATATTCGTTTCGTCGATAGAGATGAGGAAAAACGTCGTAGTAGTTGGAAAATAAATAAAGAATGGCAACGTTTTTTGGACTTGGGCGTGAATAGAAAAATCTCATTAACAACAAAACCTGAGCCATATACGTTTGAAAAGTCACTAAAGTGGCTTGCGCGACAAGTGGCCCCTACTTGGAAACTAGCGACAAAGATAGATGAACTTAATCAAACGAGTGTAATTGAGGACATGTTGGAGCAGGTAGAGTTATCTGAACGTCATCAAAAGATACTCATGCAACAAACCATTCCGATAGAGAAAGTGATTCACATAACGAATGATTAATTGATGAAGGGAGAAATTCAAATGAATTTTGGGCAAAATTTGTACAATTGGTTTCTTAGTAATGCACAATCTTTAGTATTAATGGCGATTGTCGTGATTGGCATTTATTTAGGCTTTAAACGAGAGTTTTCCAAACTAATCGGCTTTCTAATCATTTCTTTGGTTGCGGTGGGATTAGTCTTTAATGCGGCTGGAGTGAAAGATGTGTTGTTAAACCTATTTAACCGAATCATAGGGGCTTAATTGTAACGTTTGTTTGTGGAAGATAGGTGGTTTTCTTATGTTCTGCAAACAAATGTTGATCCAAACGGTAGTGCGGAAGGGATTAGCAGGCCTCATTTGTGTATCAGCAGATAAAATACTGCTGTTTTTTTAAGGCTATTTTTTTAATAAAAAGGATGTGAATTTCTATGGAAATGCAAGTGTTTATAACGAATCTCGGTAAATATAATGAAGGAGAAGTAAATGGAGCATGGTTTTCTCCACCCATTGATTTTGAGGAAGTAAAAGAGCGTATCGGTTTAAATGGAGAGTATGAGGAATATGCTATTTTTGATTATGATCTCCCTTTTGAAATTGGCGAATATACACCTATTTCCGAAGTGAACCGATTATGTGCAATGGTGGCAGAAATTGAGGGAACACCGCTTTATGATTCTCTTTCTGAAGTGCAAAATTATTGGTTTAATAGTATTGAAGAATTGCTAGAGAATCAAGATGATATTATGTATTATCCTGATTGTGAGGATATGGCAGATGTTGCAAGGTATTTCGTAGAAGAAACAGGAGCACTTGGGGAAGTTCCTGCCAATCTACAAAACTATATTGATTATGAAGCTTTTGGACGTGACCTAGAAATAAGCGGTAATTATCTAGTTACATCACATGGTGTATTTGAGTATCTTGGGTAAATAAATATGTTATAAAACTGTGAAACAGTCTGTCTATATGCAGGCTGTTTCACTTTTTGAAAGGAGAACGTATGAAAAAATTAAAAAGCTATACCCGAATTTGGTCAGTTGAAAAAGTGATTTATGCCATTAATGATTTTCGTCTACCTTTTCCCGTCACATTCAATCAAATGTCATGGTTTGTACTTTCGCTCTTAGTTGTCATGTTGTTAGGGAATTTTCCTCCACTTTCTTTGATTGATGGAGTGTTATTAAAATATGTCGGAATTCCAGTTTGTTTGACTTGGTTTATGAGTCAAAAGACATTTGATGGCAAAAAGCCGTATAGCTTTCTCAAGTCTGTATTGACCTATTGGTTTCGATCTAAGGTTACGTATGCAGGAAAACCTATCAAACTACAACGTGTGAAAGTAAATGAAAATATCACTGCTGTTAGGAGTGAAGTCCATGCGTTATCCGATTAAATATCTTGAAAATAATCTAGTTTTCAATCATGATGGTGAATGTTTTGCGTATTATGAGTTGTTGCCATATAATTATTCCTTTTTATCGGAGGATGAGAAAATACAAGTGCATGGCCACTTTCGTCAATTAATTGCACAGAATCAAGACGGCAAAATTCATGCCTTACAGATTAGTACCGCAAGCAGTATTCGTTCGGTACAGGAAAGAAGTAAAGAATTAGTGTCGGGGCGTTTACAAGACGTCGCTTATGAACGTATAGACGATCAAACAGAAGCCCTTGTTTCCATGATTGGCGAACATCAAGTGGATTACCGTTTCTTTATCGGTTTTAAGCTACTCTTGAATGAAGAAGAAGTCAATATGAAATCAATGGGGAAAAATATTAAAAACTCACTATCTTCATTTGTCCGTGATGTAAACCACCACCTGATGGGAGATTTTGTCTCGATGCCCCATGATGAAATGAGACGTTTCTCTAAAATGGAATCTTTATTACAAAACAAAATATCTAGGCGTTTTAAAGTACGCCCTCTAGATAAAAATGATTTTGGCTATCTGATTCAACATCTTCATGGACAAACAGGAATTGCTTATGACGAATATGATTATGCTCTTCCTTTAAAAAAGTTAAAAAAGGAAACATTGGTCAAGCGCTATGACATCATTAAACCAACTCGTAGTCTGATCGAGGAAAACCAACGTTATTTAAAAATCGAACAGGAAGAACAAACCACGTATGTGGCATACTTTACGATTAATTCCATTGTCGGTGATCTTGAGTTTCCATCAGATGAAATTTTTTACTATCAACAACAGCAATTCACTTTTCCGATTGATACGTCCATGAATGTAGAAATAGTCACCAATAAAAAAGCCTTGTCTACGGTGCGGAATAAGAAAAAGGAGTTAAAGGATTTAGATAACCATGCCTGGGAATCCGATAACGAAACAGGAAGCAATGTCATCGACGCATTAGAACAAGTGAATGAATTAGAAGATGTGCTCGACCAAACGAAAGAATCGATGTATAAATTAAGCTATGTTATTCGAGTTTCTGCTTCTAATTCGGACGAACTTAAACAGCGTTGTAATGAGGTAAAAGATTTTTATGATGATTTAAACGTAAAACTTGTTCGTCCATTTGGAGATATGATCGGTTTACACAGTGAATTTATTCCAGCCAGCAAACGCTATATGAATGATTACATTCAGTACGTTACATCCGACTTTTTAGCTGGGCTTGGATTTGGGGCTACACAAATGCTTGGTGAAACAGAAGGGATTTATTTTGGCTATAACTTGGATACGGGAAGAAATGTCTATCTCAACCCTAGCTTAGCTAGTCAAGGGGTTAAAGGTTCGGTCACAAATGCCTTAGCTTCTGCTTTCTTAGGTTCACTTGGTGGTGGGAAATCTTTTTCCAACAATCTACTAGTCTATTATGCGGTTCTTTTTGGAGGACAAGCACTCATTGTTGATCCAAAGGCAGAACGGGGAAACTGGAAAGAAACGTTGCCTGAAATTGCTCATGAGATCAATATTGTAAATTTAACAAGTGATGATTCCAACAAAGGATTACTTGATCCTTTTGTCATTATGAAAAAGAAAAAGGATTCGGAAAGTCTTGCGATTGATATTCTTACCTTTCTCACAGGTATATCGAGTCGAGATGGAGAAAAATTTCCTGTATTACGACGCGCAATTCGTGCGGTCAGTCAACAAGAGGAACGTGGGTTACTTCTTGTTATCCAGGAACTTAGAAGTGATCCGAATCCATTAGCTGGACCGATTGCAAATCATATTGAAAGTTTTACAGATTATGATTTTGCTCACCTTCTGTTTTCAGATGGAACGGTGAAAAACTCGATTAGTTTAGAAAAACAGTTAAACATTATTCAAGTGGCAGATTTAGTGTTACCAGATGCAGAAACGAGTTTTGAAGAATATACAACGATGGAACTGCTTAGTGTTGCGTTGTTAATTGTTATCTCTACGTTCGCATTAGATTTTATTCATTCTGACCGCAGTATATTTAAAATTGTTGATTTGGATGAAGCTTGGAGCTGTGCGAAACGTTCGCAATTGAAAAGATTGCGCACATTCTCGAAGATAGCTGCTTAAAAGCAGTTAATTAAAAAGAAGAATGGAGAACTCTTAACTTGAGAAGTGGAATGAAGGAGTAACGCCCTGAAACGCTTCCTCTAATCCTCCGACATGCAGTTATCTTGTGCAAAGAACTCTGTATGAAGCTCGGTGAAGTCGGCAGAAAATTACCGAATTAAATGTTTCATCATTTAACGAAAGTGTCCTAGAGGTAGGATATGTAGTTGATATGCCGGGAGTCATTAAAAACAGAATATGGTGAGAATGTTCCCGAAGGAACTGACGAACTGGCGAATGTACGCTCTGAAGGCTAACATGCAGAAATGTATGTATGACAGGCTTGAGGATAAGTAAGAATATGCACCTATGAAAGTCCTTGATGTGTTATAGGCACATGATAAGTCTGTGGGGTAAAGTCAGCACCTAACCTCTGTATTGATAAAGTTAAGGGAACGTTGAAAGCTAAAGACGTGAAGGTAAGCATAACCAGTGAAGCGTTGAAAAGGAAAGCATAACTTTTCTTAATCTTTAGTGAGAGTAGTGGCATGACCGTAGATGATTCTGTAATGGAATCGGAGGAACAGCCACAAGTCATTTATTTATTGAATAAAACTTAATCACTACTCATGGATTCTAGTAGGACTAAAAAGGTCACGAATCTGACGAGAGGAGTGATAGACCATGAAACAAACCGTTAGAGAAGAAATTGTTCTAAAAGATAACAAATTGCGCTATGCAGAATACTATGGAATGACCGAAATTTTCGATGAATTGTATGAGAAAAGCACCCAAGGTGCTTCATTTAAAAGTCTAATGAATATTATCATATCAGATGAAAATATTCAATTAGCTTATCGTACAATCAAGAGAAATGGTGGGAGTAAAACAGAAGGTGTGGACGGAGTTTCTATCAAAGATATTGAAAAACTCCCTTATACTACTTTTCTGGAAATAGTAAAGAAAAGATTTCAACATTACACACCAAGAAAAGTGCGTAGAGTTGAAATTCCTAAAGCAAACGGAAAAAAGAGACCTTTAGGTATCCCCTCTATGTGGGATAGAATTACGCAACAATGTATTCTACAAGTGCTTGAACCAATTTGCGAAGGTAAATTCTACAAACACAGTTATGGCTTTAGACCTCAACGGTCTACAGAAAACGCAATAGCTATGTGTATGTACCGAATGAATCAAAGTCGATTAAACTATGTAGTTGATGTAGATATTAAAGGATTCTTTGATAATGTTCATCACGGAAAACTTATGCGCCAAATTTGGACTATGGGGATTCGTGATAAACAACTATTGGTTATTTTAAGAAAGATGTTAAAAGCACCTATTATTCTTCCAAATGGTGAGACTGAAATTCCAACAAAAGGAACTCCTCAAGGCGGCATTTTAAGTCCCTTACTTGCAAATATTAATTTGAATGAGCTTGATTGGTGGATTGCCAATCAATGGGAGGAACGTACTTGTCGGGAATTAAAGCCTCACTACAATAAAAAAGGCTACTTGGATAAAGGGCATAGTTTTGGAAAGTTACGAAAGACTACGTCTTTAAAAGAAATGTATATTGTGAGGTATTGCGATGACTTCAAAATATTTTGTCGTACAAAATCAGATGCCCACAAAATATACCATGCAGTCAAACTATGGTTGAAAGATAGGTTAAAGCTTCCTATTTCAGAGGAAAAATCTCAGATAACCAATTTAGACAAAGATTCTAGTGAATTTCTAGGATTCACATTGCGGTTAGTTTCAAAAAGTGGCAAGAAAGTTTGTCATTCACATGTTGCGCCAAAAGCTCTTAAACGCATTAAACATGATCTTAAGAGACAAGTAAAGCAAATAAAGAAAATGGACAAGCGCAGATATGTTGTACGGGAAATAAGAAAATATAATTCCAAGATTATTGGAATACATCAATACTATTCTCTAGCCACACATGTAAACCTAGATTTTGAACCACTTAATTATCAACTATTAACTACTATGTATAATTTACTTCGGAAACATGGATTGACTAAAAAAGGTGAATACAAAGGTCACGACAAAGGAATCAAGAAGTATTTGAAATCAAAACAAATGCGCTATTTACTTGATTACCCTATCTTACCTTTAGGTTATGTTCAGATGACAAAACCAATGTTAAAGAAACATGCATATAACAAATATACACCTGAAGGTAGACTGGCGATTCATCGAAAACAACAATCCGTTCCAGAATGGAAAGTACAATGGTTACGACAACATCCAGTTATAAATGAAAGAGCAAGTATTGAATACAATGATAATCGAATTTCTTTATTTGTCGCACAAAAAGGCAGATGTGTCATAACAGGGGAAGAACTTTTCTTAAATGACTTCCATTGTCATCATAAAGAACCTTGGATACTGACACAGAACGATTCCTATCGGAATCTTGTCCTTGTTCAAAAAGAAGTGCATACACTTATTCATGCGACAAAACCTGAAACCATTCAACGATTATTAAAACAACTTTCTTTATCAAGTGAAAAACTGGAGAAATTAAATAAACCTCGTAAATTAGTTAAAAACGATGAAATACCAATATCAACAACAGAACCACCAATAGAACAAATAGTATTCTTCTAACGAATGATAGATTAAGAAAAATGAATTCAATAAATAAATGATGGAGCGCCGTATGAGGTGAAAGTCTCACGTACGGTGTGGAGCGGGGGAAAATCTAGAGATAACTTCAAAGGATTACCTATCGCTATTCCTGCAAGTAGCACAAGGAAAAACACTTTCAAATAAATTGATTCGTGCAGGTCGTGCCATGAATGCTGGCGTTTACTTTGTTACACAGAATGCAGATGATTTAACCGATGAAAAACTCAAAAATAATATCGGTGTAAAATTTGCCTTTCGCTCCAGAGATATGACAGAAATAAAGAAAACCCTTCAATTTTTTGGTGTGGATTCAGAAGATGAATCGAATCAAAGGCGACTACGGGAATTGGAAAATGGACAATGTTTAATTCAAGACTTATATGGGCGTGTGGGTATTATTCAAGTCCATCCTGTCTTTGAAGATTTATTTCATGCTTTTGACACGCGTCCACCGATACAGGAGAAGAAAGGTGGCGCTTAATTTGAATAAACAAAAATGGAAAAAGATTGCCTTGACGGCGGTACTCACTGGTGCTGCCGTTTTTCTATGTCTTCTTTTACTTGGAACATTTACTCAAGCTGCTGGATTAGTCGATGATACGGTGTCAGAAGATAATCTCTATTCCTTGTACCCACTTGATCATTATCAATTAGATTTCTACGTGGATTCGGGTTGGGATTGGTTGCCCTGGAATTGGGATGATGGAATCGGGAAACAGGTCATGTATGGGCTCTATACGATTACAAATTTCATCTGGATTATTAGCCTGTATTTATCTAATGCGACAGGCTATTTAATTCAACAAGCTTATTCACTCGATTTCATTTCACAAACGGCAGACGCTATCGGGAAAAATATGCAAACATTAGCTGGGATTACTGCAAGCGGTTTTAGTAGTTCGGGCTTTTATGTGGGTTTCTTGCTTCTTTTCGTTTTAGTTATTGGAATTTACGTGGCTTATACAGGTTTAATGAAACGAGAAACGACGAAAGCGATTCGAGCGATTCTAAACTTTTTAGTCGTGTTTATTTTGTCAGCTTCTTTTATTGCCTATGCCCCAACGTATATTGCAAAAATCAATGATTTTTCTGCTGATATTAGCCAAGCAAGTTTAGATTTAGGAACCAGAATTTTGATGCCAAATTCTAATAGTCAAGGAAAAGATAGTGTCGATCTGATACGGAATAACCTCTTTTCTATTCAAGTGGAACAACCGTGGATGTTGTTGCAGTTTGATGATTCGGACAAAGAAAAGATTGGCGAAGAACGTGTTGAAAGCTTGGTTTCTATCAATCCTGATACGAATAACGGACAAGATCGGGAAGATGCTGTAAAGGCAGAAATTGAAGATCACGACAATAAAAATTTAACCATTACGAAGACCACCACACGTTTAGGAATGGTCTTCTTTTTATTTCTATTTAATATTGGGATTTCCATTTTCGTGTTTCTTTTATCGGGAATTATGATCTTCTCGCAAATTTTGTTTATTATCTATGCCATGTTTCTACCTATCGGTTTTTTACTCTCGATGATACCTACCTTTGAAAACATGGGAAAGCAAGCAATTATGAAATTGTTTAATGTGATTATGCTTCGAGCAGGCATCACGTTGATTATTACGGTTGCCTTTAGCATTTCATCCATGCTTTACAGTTTAACAACGAGTTATCCATTTTTCTTAATTGCCTTTTTGCAGATAGTGACATTTGCAGGCATTTACATGAAACTCGGTGACATTATGAGCATGTTTAGACTGCAAAGTAATGATACCCAACAGGTTGGACGTCAGGTCATGCGTCGTCCTTACCGAATGTTCAACCGTGGCAGTCGTCGATTACAACGAACAATCGGACGCACCCTTGCAGGGGCAACAGCTGGAGCAACGGCCGGAGCAATGGTAGGGAAATCAAAACAAACAAAAGGTTCGTCTTCAACTCTCCGACCATTACAGCGACTAACATCGAGTGCAAATAACAATAAAGAACGCCCAACTGACAATACAAAACCGTCAACTTTGAGCCAGAAAGTAGGTCAAGTCACTGGAAAAGTGTTTGGTGCGAAAAATCAGTTCCGTGCGAATATAGATCACCGCAAAGAACAACTGCATGATTTACCTACTACTGCTCAATATGTGGTGATGCAAGGAAAAGAACAGCTTACAAAACCAGCCCGAGATTTTAAAGAAGGCATGAAGCAAGCAAAGGAAAAGAGACAAAAAACAGATGCAGACCGTAAAACAAAACATCGTCAAACCATTGCAGATAGGCGTCAAGCATTGGATAAAAAGCGTACTCCTTTTCAGGATATTTCCAGTCATGAACAACCCGTCACTCATGATGTCAATAAATCTTTACATCAGGATAAATTAGAGAAACCAGCTATTCAACAAAAACAAAAGACAAGACCTGTCACAAAACACGAGCATATGAAGCAATTCAAATTACAACGACAGTTATCGAATCCAGACAGAAAAGAACATTTTACTGATCATCCCAAACAATCTGTTAAAAAGGAAAAACGACCTCTGCCTGAAGAACGTTCTCAATTGAAAAATAGTCGGAAAATCATCAAGCGCCCTTCTAAATCGTTTAAACGTACAGAACAGAAACAAATCACTAAGCGTTCAATCCATGTAGTTAGGAGGAAACGCTAATGAAAGTCATGAGATTAAAGATCATGCTAATTGTTGGAGGAATAGGTTTTCTTTCCTTTTTAGGGCTGTTAGCATTTGTAGCTATTTTTAT
The DNA here is from genome assembly GCF_030813235.1 of Cytobacillus purgationiresistens. Lineage (GTDB taxonomy): Bacteria > Bacillota > Bacilli > Bacillales > Cytobacillaceae > Cytobacillus > Cytobacillus purgationiresistens. The sequence continues at coordinate 126,308 of NZ_JAUSUB010000015.1, forward strand.
ATCAAATGAAGAACATCCATCAGATAACAGGGATTTTATTCATGATATAGGCGATGTATCGGTCTCCGAAGATGTGTTAAAACATCAGCCAATGGTAGAAAAATATGCACAAGAATACGGGATTAGTGAGTATGTTTCTACACTACTTGCCATTATCCAAGTAGAGAGTGGTGGAAAGGTTCCAGATGTGATGCAATCAAGTGAATCATTGGGACTTCCACCCAATTCTTTAGATACTGAATCTTCAATTAAGCAAGGAACAAAATACTTTTCAGATTTATTACGTTCCGTAGAAAAAAATGGGGGCGATATTAATGTAGTCATTCAAGCTTATAACTATGGCGGTGCATTTATTGATTATGTCGCAAGGAGAGGTTCCCAGTATAACTTTGAACTTGCAGAGAACTTTGCGAAGGAACGTTCAGGCGGCAGCAAAGTCACTTACTCGAACCCAATAGCGGTAAAGAAAAACGGTGGTTGGCGGTATCGTTATGGCAATATGTTTTATGGTGCGACACGTTTCTAACTGAAAAGGTTAGGCACTTAAATCTGAAAACGAAAGTATCGTTTTCTATTAAGGAGAACTGATAA
>NZ_JAUSUB010000016.1 GCF_030813235.1 Cytobacillus purgationiresistens
AATCGAAAGAGAAAGTAGAAAAAACACAATAATAATCCCCAACCCACCCAAAAATCGAAAGAGAAAGTAGAAAAAACACAATAATAATCCCCAACTCATTCCCAAATCAAAAGCGAAGGTAGAAAAAACATGATAATAATCCCCAACCCACCCAAAAATCGAAAGAGAAAGTAGAAAAAACACAATAATAATCCCCAACCCACCCAAAAATCGAAAGAGAAAGTAGAAAAAACACAATAATAATCCCCAACCCACCCAAAAATCAAAAGAGAAAGTAGAAAAAACATAATAATCCCCAACCCACCCCAAATCAATAGAGTAAGTAGAATAAACGTTTCTAAAGCACCTAAATGCCATATCATTACATCTAGTTGACGAAAAAAATATCTAAAGGTTCCGAACCTAAGTGTAAAAATTATGATATACGTCGATACTTTGATAAGCTTTTTATAAATTAATATCAGCTAAGGAGGTCACAGATGATCGGTTTTGGAATTAAACAATATGGAGATGAACAACAAATAAAAGAGATACATGTACCTGCTGAAAAGTTAGGGCCGGATGATCTTTTAATTTCGATAAAAGCAACTGGTGTGAACCCTGTGGATTGGAAGGTTCGCAAAGGGCTTCTGCGGGAGGACTTTCCTTACCAATTGCCGCTCATCCTTGGCTGGGATGGGGCAGGCACTGTAAAAGAAACAGGGGAAGACGTTAAAAGTTTTCTAGTCGGGGATGATGTGTTTTTTCGCCCTGAAATGGAGAAGCAGGGGACATATGCTGACGAAATAGTTGTACCGGCAAGTTTGGTGGCACCTATGCCGAAAAATGTTACTCATATTGAGGCTGCATCACTTCCGCTAGTAGGGCTTACAGTGTGGCAAGCTCTAGTAGAAATCGGTAATGTTAAAGAAGGAGACAACGTGCTAATCCTGGCAGGCAGCGGTGGTATTGGCACTTTTGCTATTCAATTAGCGAAAGCGAGAGGTGCTTACGTTGCAACTACTACAAGCAAGAAAAATGAAGCTTTTGTTAGAGAGCTTGGTGCAGACGAAGTTTTATTATATGATGGTGAATCATTCGATACAATGACTCCCTTTAACTTTATGCTGGATACCTTAGGAGGAGATGCATACGGACAAGCGTTAAGGTGGATGCAGCGAGGAGCGCAAGTTGCTACTATTATAAGTGAACGCGATGCAGCTAAACCTGAATATGCTCAGATATTAGAAAAAGAAAAACAATTAAATGTAGAATTTGTTTTTACTCGACCGGATGGAGAAAACATGAACCATATTCGTGAGCTGGTAGAGTCAGGGTATATTCGTCCAATCATCGCATCAGTTTACCCTTTGACCGTTGAAGGTGTAAGAAAGGCGCATCTTGCTAGTCAAACGGGGAGGACTCGGGGTAAAATCGTTTTAAACAGGAAGGGCATATAAATCATTTTTCTGAAAATAATTGCAAATCCGCTGCGGATATGTTAAATTATGAAAAATTAGAGGTGGAAAACATGCGAACAAACCTGAATTCGATACAAAATCTACATCATCATATCAAGTAGTCTTGCTATCCGATTTTAATAATCGTTATAGGAAGGCTATTTCTCATCAAACCGCATTGATTAAGTGAACAACTTATATCGATTGCGGTTTTTTTATATTCAAAATTTCGGAGCGCAAGTACGAAAAAGAGGAGGAAAAGAAAATGAAGAAAATGGATTATCAAAATGTGAAAGGTACGCAGGATTATTTGCCAGAGGAAGAGGTCATTCGCAGGAAAGTAAGAAGGGAATTAGAGGACGTATTTATACTATATGGCTGCAAACCTTTGGAAACACCAATATTGAACTACACGGAACTGCTTGCAAGCAAATATGGTGGAGGTGCAGAAATATTGGAGGAAATGTACACCTTATCAGACCGCGGTGAAAGGCAGCTTGCTCTCCGATATGATCTGACAATACCTTTTGCAAAAGTGGTAGCAATGAACCCATCCATAAAGCTGCCATTTAAAAGATATGAAATGGGGAAAGTATTTAGGGATGGACCAATTAAAGCGGGGAGATTCCGTGAATTCACTCAATGTGATGTGGATATCGCTGGTGTTGATTCACAAGTGGCAGAAGCAGAATTAATGATGATGGCGCTGGATGCATTTAAAAGACTGAATCTCCAGGTTGTCATTCAATATAATAATAGAAAAATGTTAGCAGGAATGTTGAAGCTGTTTGGAGTATCTGTTGAAAAAATAAATAAAGTGATATTAATTTTGGATAAGTTAGAAAAGGTAGGTGCAGAAGCTGTAGTGAAAGAGCTCTCAAATGAACACTTATCACCTAAAACTGTACAACAGATCCAACAATTTTTGAACGAAGCCAATATAAGTTATCTCGAATCATTTGCAGATCGGGAGGAGGGGCTTAAGGAAGGATTAGATGAGCTAAAAGAGTTACAAGGTTATTTAACGTATTTAGGAATAGAGGGAAATTGCGAGTTTAATCCATTCTTAGCAAGAGGATTAGAAATCTACACAGGCACTATTTACGAGGTTTTCCTAGCTAACCAATCCATCAAATCAAGTATTGGAAGTGGTGGCCGCTATGACCAAGCAATCGGTGGATTGATGGGGACAAATGAAAACATATCCACTATCGGCATATCATTTGGGTTAGATGTAATTTATACAGCCATAAGGTTATCAACAGATGAAAAAGAGAAAGGCTCTAATGTAGATTACTATATCATTCCTATGACAAAGAAAAAAGAGGCGCTGCTTGTAGCGAAATCACTCAGAGACAAAGGCTATTCAGTTGAAGTGGAGCTAGGTAATAAGAAGGTGGGCAAGGCCTTGGATAAAGCTAACAAAGAAAACATCCAGAATGTCATTATTATTGGAGAGAATGAGGTTGAAAAGAACGAGTATAAAATAAAAGATATGGTTACAGGGGAAGAAAAAGCAGAACCATTTTCTTTTTGATTTATAAAAGGTCATCTTGTAATGGATAGGGAATTGGATATTGAAAATGGAAGTGGGATATTCATTGGTTTCATAGCAATAATATTAGGTTTTGCCGTTTATATAGATAAAAACCGCAAGAAAAATAACAACAATAATCCCGCGCACCCTCACACCAACCCTCACGCTAAACCCGGAGATGATGGGGGATAATAAATATACTAATGGTCAGTAGAAAAACCAAGGAATAGACTAACTATTCCTTGGTTTTTCTATGTATAAGCTTTGGTTGTAATGTTAATTTACTTATCTTCCTTTAGCTAGAAAATCTTCATTTTTAGAAATAATTACTTTGAAAAATTCTTTGGTGCTTATTTACATAATTAAGTTTTAATTTACCCTTATGAGCTATTTTTCCAAACCTGATTGTGTAACATTAAAAGGAGATACAGAGAGTAAAAGTATTTATGACTTATCCATACTCCTAGATTATTGCCACATTCTCTATAAGGTGGTTTTATTTTTCAAACGGATTATCATATCGGTGATAGCTATTTCCACTTGAGAGGATATCGTTTGTTTCACCTTCTATAACAACAAATTTGCGGAATTCTTCTCCGAAAAAATAGACTTGGCGCTCAGGCTCAATAGTGGTTTTGTCACTTGGTGAGCTTGAATGACCGTTTTCAATCGTGTTTACTTGAAAAATAGATTTAATATCTTCGAGCTCCTTATAAGAAATCATTTCTCTCATACTAGAAGCCGCATTTTTATATTCTTTATAAATGCTTTGATCCATATTCTCATAATAATTAATAGCATTCACAAATGGTTTATGATCATTATTCGGATAGTCTGCTGTTAAAGCTAATGTTGGTGTTGCAAGTATTATCATAAAAAACATAAATAATGAAAAACTTGAGGCTTTTATCTTGTCACCTCATTTTTTATGTTAGTTTTTGCAAAAAAAAATCAATGTATTCAAAAAAAAATGAATATATAATTCTAAATATATTGAATTTAGCATCATATATTTGTACACTGATCTTTAAATAGGAAAAAGGAGGAATGAAAAAATTAATCTTCTACTAAAAAATCGGTAATTTCTATTTATTTGGATTGGTAATACTATATCTGAATTAGGCGGTGCCTTTGGTACCTTTTGCAATTCGGTGCTCATTTATCAAATGACAGGGTCAACTATTGCTTTAGGCAGTATGTGGCTGCTTTACTTTATCCCATCGCTAGTATTGCAGTTAGTTATCGGACCATTCATTGATAAATGGAGCAGGAAGTGGACAATGATTCTTGCTCAATGGGTGAGGGCACTCACTTTCACACTGCCGCTCGTATTTTTATTGATTGGAGACATTTCCCCACTGCATATTTTCGTAGTCCAAGTTATTATTGGACTGGTTACTCCAATTTACACGCCTGCTAATCAGGCGATTACTCCTGCCATTGTTTCGAAAGCTCAACTTAGTCAAGCAAATGCATATATTGATGGAACAGTTAGGCTAATGACATTCTTAGCTCCTATTCTAGGCGGCTTTGTTGTTGAGTATATTGGCGTGAAGCCTACGCTTATACTGATTGTTTTCTTACTTCTATTAAGTGGATGTTTATTGTTGTTCGTGAAAGAACCGCAGCGGACAAGAGATACAAGAAGTACATGGGCGACACAATTTTTACAAGGCATCTCTTTCTTTTTTAAACAGCGTGTGGTTGTATGGCTAGGGGTGTTTTTGGCTTTTGTCCAATTCGGTGTAGGAGTGACAATGGTCATTACATTACCCTATATTACGAATGAATTGGCAGGAAGCTTTGCTGATTATGGCCTTTTTATGGCCAGCTTTCCGCTTGGCTATGTGATCGGGTCAATCTTGATCGTAAAAATGAAGTATGATGAGAGAAAAAGGCTGGTCATGTTAGGTTCTTTAGTTATTGGGGGACTTACTTTTATTTTCTTAGGGGTTAATCATAGTTTGGTATTTGCGCTTTTCACTGAAATGATAGCCGGTATCGCAATGGCGGTCTTCAGTATTCGCAATATTACGATTTTTCAACAAGCTGTACCGAATGAGATGATGGGAAAGGTGTCATCTGTCCGGCTTTTCATTATTAGGGGGACCATGCCTTTAGGCGTGTTAACGGGTGGGTTCTTTGGTGATGTAATCGGGGTTCGTGAACTATATTTATTTATCGGGTTAATCATATGTACGGTGGCATTATTTGGGCTTTTGCATCCTTATTTTAAGTTTCTGGACCAATGGAAAGGCTCAACACCTTAGTCCAATTTACGAAAAAATAAAATTGAATATTGTGTTTTTTAAAACAAAATGATAATATGAGAACAAACGTTCCTTTCGGAGGATGAATCATGCACCTTAGTTTTTATAAACCACACTATTTTGCAGCAGTAAATAATTATCATTTAACCGAAGAGCAACTTCGATTTACTGGTACACCGAATGATGCTATTTTAAAATCAAATGAAGGCTCAGACCGGTATCCAATCTTAGCTGTGGAGGAAGAAAAGCTCGTTACTTTTTTTGTCTTACATAGGAGAGAAGGAGTAAAGCCATATTCCAATAACAATTGTGCTATTTTAATTCGTGCATTTTCAACGGATTCACATGAACAAGGTAAAGGGTATGCGACCAAATCTTTAAAGCTGCTGCCGGCGTTTATTATGGAGCATTTTCTGGATATCAATGAAATCGTTCTAGCAGTGAATGTGAAGAATACGGCTGCACAGGCATTATATGAAAAATGCGGCTATATCGATGAAGGCGTACGTGTAATGGGGAGCAAGGGCGAATTGATTGTCATGAGCTATCATTTTAGGGGGGAAATATGAATCTACGATTAGTGAGGCCGGAAGATTACTATGAAATTTCACGATTGATTAATGATTGGTGGGGTGGCAGGAAGATGTCTGATATGCTGCCAAAGTTATTTTTTGATCATTTCAATGATACAAGTTATATTGTGGAGAAAGATGAAGTAATCATCGGCTTTTTAATAGGATTCGTTTCTCAAACAAAGCCGAATGAAGCATATATTCATTTTGTTGGGGTTCATCCTGAGTACAGAAAAAATCAAGTTGGAAAAAAGCTATATCATACATTCTTCGAAAATGTAAAAAGACGGAGTGTGAAGATTGTTCGAGCGGTCACATCTCCAGTCAATAAAACCTCCATCGCCTATCATACTAGAATGGGTTTTGAAGTCGAACAAGGTGATAGAACGGCAGATGGAGTGTCTGTTTTCTCCAATTATGACGGCCTAGGGCAGGACCGGGTGCTATTTTTGAAAATACTATAAAATCATTTTATTAAATCCTGTCTTGTACCGGATTTTTTAATCGTTTGGCAGATTGGATAAAGATATCCAGTCGGTTCCAATAATCTCTTACTCCTTGCGAAAACTCAATTCTGTTGGCACTTCTGAAAAAATAAAGTGAGTGACAGTATGTGCGTATGGATTGACGTGATCAATGAACTTTTCCGCTTCAGCAAATGTTTCAAATTGCATTTTAAGTATAAAGCATGCTTTTCCGGCGATGCGGTAACAGTGTTCAACATTTGGTAATGACTTGATGTAATTCTTAAATGATGTATAATTGCTATCCTTTATTGTAGCTTCTACGACGCATCGGATAGGTAATCCTAATTTTTCATAATCGACTTTTATTGTGTATTTTTTAATGATGCCAAATGACTCCATTTGTTTTACTCGTTCAGATACAGATGGTGAAGACATACCGATTCGCCTGCCGAGTTCACTCATCGATAGGCGGCTATTGTTTTGCAATTCATTAATGATCTTTCTATCAACTTCATCTATTTTCATATTTAAAGTTTCAACTCCTTATATGTAAAATGATTAAATTATTAAATGATTTTACATTTCAAATCTAATGTAACACTCGATTATTACCTTTTATAATTTAATATAACAAGGAGGTAATATCAATGGCAAGGATCACGGAATCGAATGTAGGTCTCACACCGTTCCAGAGGCTTTTGGGACATAATATTGAAGTAATGGAAGGGTGGACACACTTAGGTGAGGTGTTAGAAAAAGATGGGCTGCTTTCTTCGGAGCTTAAGGAGCAGGTGAGGAGAACATTAGCGCAAAGCAATGGGTGTGAGTATTGTAAAGCTAAAGGAAAACCAGAACATGAAAAATTTGATGAAAAAATATCGTTAGCAGTAGGATTTGCTGAAGTTTTTTTAAAACAAAAGGGGGATCTGCCAGATTCAGCCTTCAATATTTCGAGAGGCTGTTTTAGTGAAAGTGAAATGAGTGAACTATGTGCGTTCATTGCCTTCACTACAGCCTCGCAATATTATGGGGCAATGATGAAATTGGAACCTGGGAAGAAAATAGAAAGAGCCTACACCTAAAGATGTAGGCTTTTTCAATCCTTTGAACGTACCTTGTGTTTGTTCAAGCCAATAAAATTAAATGGATAAACATACATTGGTAAGGGACAAGGGGAAGTTATGGGGAAATTCAAACAATTGTTAGCAGCAAATCTAGTGTCAATGGTTGGAACAGGTATTTCAAGTTATTTAATCATTTGGTTATTAATTGATCAATTAAGGCAATCCGTTCTGTATGGTTATTTAACAATTTTCGTTATGATTCTGCTTATTGTGTTAGCGCCATATTTAGGAAGTCTCATTGACCATCATTCTAGAAAATTAATCTTTTATTATCTGGAGCTTTCGGGTGCTATTTTGTTAGTTGCATTTATTGCTTTATATTCTTTGGATATTAAATCTATACAGATTCTATTACTCACTATGTTGATCATTTATCAACATTTATATGATTCGATTAAGTATCCAATATTGGCCGCTTTAACCCAGGAAATGTTTAAAAAGGAACAATATAATAAAGTGAATAGTAGTCTGGAAGTTCAAGGACAAACAGCAGCTATGGTCAGTACTGCGATCGCGGCGTTCTCCGTGGGAACCATTTCTATTTATATCATTATAATCATAAATATTGTTACCCACCTGACATCAGCCTTTTTAATTTTCACTATGCCGCATGATACAAAAAATGTTCATCAAGTCAAAAAGGAAAAATCTCACTTCATCCATGATTTCATGGAAAGTATGAATTATTTAAGGGAGCTGCCTCTATTCATATCCATCATTCTCATGGTAAGTTTTTCTCCAGCGATTGCTGTCATTGTGATGAACTATATTGAACCTATATTTGTTTATCATTATTTAAATGGTGGCCCTGAGATCATAGGTGCGGCTAATCTTCTTTATGCAGTCGGTGCAATAGTTGGCGGCGTTGTTTCACTATTTTTTTCTAAGAGGTTGACCCCAGCGAAAGCATTATTCACGTTTATGCTGATATTTACGGTAGCGACGGTTGCTGTATTCGTTGTTCCGTCATTTATGATGCTTTTTGTGGCTAGTACGTTATGGGGAGTAAGCAATGCAGCATCCCGCATTTTTAGAAAAGACTTCATGCTTAATCATATAGATAATCGCTATATGGGAAGGGTGAATACCAGCTTTAATTCGCTTAAATTACTCGTTCAATCCATTCTGATTTTTATTATTACATCGATTTTTGTGAGTAATGATCAAATTTTATCTAGCTATTTGACGTTAGTTATCTTGACGTTAGTGTCTTCAATCGTATTAATAATTGGCAGTTTAACTGAAAGGAATCTTATAAAGGTAACATAAATGGTGCATTTTTTTAAAAAGGGAAATATAACCCATAACCTTTTACGATGAAAAATCGTTTTAAAAATGAAAGGAAGTTCACATACTGAAAAAATGAATGGGGGAAAAATATGAAGGTTCTTCTTTTAGGCGGTACGCGTTTTTTAGGAAAAGCTTTGGCAGCAGAAGGATTGAAAAGAGGCCACGAGATTACCTTATTTAATCGGGGTACAAATAAAGATGCCTTTTCTGAGGTGGAACAGTTAATTGGAAATAGAGACAGTGACGTATCCATGCTGGAAAATCGAAAATGGGATGTTGTAATGGATACATGCGGATTTGCTCCTCATCAAATCAAAAAAATAGCTGCTGTATCAAGGGTCATATCGAACATTATACTTATATCTCAAGCATCTCTGTTTATAAAGATTGGACTTCTCCTAATATAACTGAAGACTATCATTTACAATCGATGCCGCCTGGGAAGTTGAAAGACATCGAGAACGGATCGATATCTCCTTACGAATATTATGGCGCCTTGAAAGTACTATGCGAAGAAGAAGCAGAGAAGCATTGGCCAGGGCGTGTTTTGCATGTAAGAGCTGGTCAGCTTGTTGGCCCGTTTGATTATACGGATCGACTCACGTTTTGGGTTCAGAGAATAGCACAAGGCGGTAAGGTATTGGTGCCGGGACCTTCAAATCGCCCTGTTCAATTGATTGACGTACATGATATTGCGACATGGGTGTTCAATATGGCAGAAAACAGAATCGGAGGCACGTTCAATGTAACAGGCCCGAATCATCAGTTGCCAATAGAAGAACTATTAAACACTTGTAAGAAAATCACACATAGCGATAGCGAATTAGTGTGGATAGAGGAACAATTTCTACTAAAGCATAAAGTTCAGCCATGGACGGAAATGCCTTTATGGATACCTGAGCACTTCCCATTAGAAGGGGAAAAAGAACCGTGGAAAGGAGCATTTTCCATCAATATCGAAAAAGCTGTTAACGCTGGTCTTACATTCCAGCCCCTTGAAGATACAATCAATGACATCTATCAATGGGAACAACCAAGACAGAATACAGACTGGAAGGCAGGGATATCAAGGGAAAGAGAGCAGAAGCTATTGGAGGCTTGGTATCTTAAAGAGAAAAAGGAGAAGTAAATACTACAAAAAAGAGCTGCCATTAAACAAACAGCAACTCTTTTTTGCACGTTTTCTTTATGTGAAACATTAATTTAAACATAAAAAATGATATAAACAGCCAAAGCCACCACAGCTAGTGCGATAATCACCACATAAATTAAAGTTAGATTTCTGTTATTTCTTTTTGCGGAACTTCTGTAATTCTCATCTCCTTTTCCTGTTTCCTTGAGTGTTAAGACGATTGATATAATCAAAATAACGATAATTGCTGCATATAAAATTCCCATGCTACACCTCTTATATTTCACTAGTTACTATTATTATAGGGTAAGTACAAAGATAATTCAGCATAAACACTGGTGAAAAGTTAGTCATATAGATGGCAAAAATAATGATGGAACGTCGATTGTGGATCATTGGGTGTTGGTAATCAAAATGAGGAGGGATATTTGGGTATATAGATAAGGACGTACGGATTTGATCACGCACGTCCATTATACTTTTTAGTTAATAAAGTCTTGTTGGTTAGTATTTATAAGATTGACCGCCATCAATCGGAATCACCACAGCGTTGATAAAATCCGCTTGATTAGATAATAGGAACGCTACTAAGTGGCCTACTTCTTCCGGTTTACCGAAACGCTTCATTGGATTCACGCTGACAAATTCCTTGCCTGCTTCTTCCCAATTATCCCCACCGATTTGCTTAAGTGATGCTTCAACCATAGGTGTCATGATTGCTCCAGGGGCAATGGCTTTAACACTTACTCCAAATTGACCATATTCGATAGCAGAGTTTCGTGTTAAACCAACAACACCATGTTTACTCGCAGCATATCCTGATTGATTGCCAACTCCACGGATTCCTCCAACAGAAGCTGTATTCACAATTGAACCGAAGCCTTGTCTCTTCATCTCTTTTAATACGTATTTCATGCCGAAGAAAACACCATTCAAGTTCACGCTGACTACACGGTTAAATTCGTCAATGCCGAAGTCTTCTGTTAGATTTTGTTTTCCTTCAATACCTGCATTATTAAAGAAACCATCGATTTTGCCAAATTGATCAATTGTAAATTGAACGTATTTTTTTACCCCTTCTTCATCTGCCACATTTGCTTGTACCAATTCAACCACAGCATTTGGATCTGCAGCTAGAATTACTGCTTTGCTTTCTTCTAACGCATCATTGTTCAAGTCAACCAGGACCAGCTTTGCCCCTTCTTTTGCGACTTCCAATGCTGCAGCTCTTCCTAGACCAGAGCCTCCACCAGTTATAATAACAACCTTTTCTTCAAAACGTTTCATTTAAATTTACCCCTTTACGATAGGATGTGATAAAATTTTTCTAACTTCTGAATTTAGTGTAAACGTATACAAAATCTCCATCAATCAGTAAAAAACTTGAGTATGTCGATAAAATCAACATTTTTTTAGATTTTGTTGAGTTTTTTGATTTTAGGAGGAGAAATCAAATGACCGATCAGCCAAATAAATCAACAAAGCAGAACGAAAGAACAAAGTCCCATTTGAAAAAAGCCTTCATTTCCTTAGTAGATGAGAAGGGCTACAGTCATGTATCAGTCACTGATATCATAAAAAGAGCCGAGTACAATCGAACAACGTTTTATTTGCATTATCGTGATAAACAAGACCTGACCGAGGAACTTCGACAAGAGATGTTTGATGCCATTAAGAATGCGAGCATTAATCGATATGTAAAAGGCAAAAACATTCATATCACGAATATGGGGCCGCAATCCTTTGAATTGATGCATTTTATATATAAGAATCAGGACTTCTTTAATCTATACTTGAAAAATGATACAATCCCTGGTCTATACAAGGATCTGCCTCAGGCCATATATGAAGTGCTGGAGGAAAGCTTCATTCTTACGGCTGTAAATAAGAGTGATATTAACTACTCAGCCCATAAGCTCTACATGGCAAATGGAACAGCCGGCCTCATTCTGGAATGGATCAAGAATGGGTATCGAATGACAGCAGATGAGATGTCCATGCAGTTAATCCATATCCTTCAATCCTTTGCAAAGGATTTTTCAATTGTGAGTAAACATCGTTCATAGTGTACGATTGTTACTAGGAAAATATGTAAGGGAAGGTTTAGTAAAGAGGGAGACCTCTTTTTTTTTTGGCTCTTTTCTAAAAGATTGTTGTTTTTTCATACGTTTTGATAAAACAAACCATTGATAACAAAACTGATTGGAACGGGTGTGCGAGACCCCGCAGAGCATAGCGAAGAAGAGGCTCACCGACCACCCTGCGGAAAGCGAGCACCTGGAGAGGAAATCAACCACTGTTGTGAAAACCAGGTATACGAAAACAGCCTTTTTTTGACAAAATGGAATAATGTATAACGCATCAGAAGTATCGGAATATATGATATAATCAGTAAGAATATTCAGATATATATAGATGTGTGCGATTTCAAAATGACAGGAGTAATGAAACGATGAATCACTCTGATTTATTAAAAAGTACATACAACCAATCCAATTATTATTTGGCTAATCACGGTAAGCGAAATATCAATATATTAAAGGAAGCTTTTGAAACGGTCGATGACGATATGCAAAGTGATATGTATGGGGAAGGACAGATAATTGAAGCTTTTCAAGATAAAATCGCGTCGTTTTTGGGAAAAGAAAAGGCGGTTTTCTTTCCCAGCGGTACGATGGCACAGCAAATCGCTTTGCGAATTTGGTGTGATGAGAAAGGCTTGAGAGAGGTTGCTTATCATCCGTTAAGCCATCTAGAGATTCACGAGGAGGATGGTTTGAAGGAAATACATCAGATCGAACCGACTTTGCTTGCGGATAAAGATCGTGTGATCGAATTAAGCGATATTATCGATATGAAGGAAGGCATTGCATGCGTATTGTTGGAGTTGCCGCAGCGTGAGATCGGCGGGCAATTGCCAAGCTATGAAACACTTACGCAAATTTCCATTTATTGTCGAGCTAATGACATTAAACTGCACCTTGATGGAGCAAGATTACTAGAAGTGCTTCCATATTACAAGAAGACAGCAGCCGAGGTTAGCGCTCTGTTTGATAGCGTCTATGTTTCCTTTTACAAAGGAATTGGCGGAATAGCAGGTGCCATTCTTGCAGGAGATGAAACATTTATCGATCAATCAAAGGTTTGGAAACGTCGCCATGGCGGTGATTTAATCAGTCTGTATCCATACATTATTACAGCAGATTATTACTTTGAGATGAGAAAAAATAAAATGGAACAATACTTTGAAGAAGCAAAGGAACTGGCTGCGTTTTTTAATGCTTGTCATGGAGTTTCAACATTGCCAACTGTTCCTGTTTCCAACATGTTTCATGTCCATTTTTCATACCCTAAAGAGAAAATGGTGGCTGTTTTGGCAAATGTACACAAGCAGACGGAGACAGGCATAACTGCGAATTTGAAGGAAATCGATGATACAAGCTGTTTCTTTGAGCTGAGCTTGGGTGATCAGTATGGGGATGTTCCGAAAAAGCAAATAGATAAGGTATTTAAGCTGCTTAATGAATACTTAGTGAAGCATTGAGTGGTTAAATAGACGTTTGACAGACTCGCCCCCATATATGGGGCATTTTTCGACGGGGAGGAATGGAACCAATGAAGGCAATCATTATTGGATCTGGAATTGTAGGATCAAGCACGGCTTATCATCTTGCGAGAAAGGGGATTGAAGTGGTCGTGGTAGATAAGGCGCATCAGGGCCAAGCGACTGCTGCAGGAGCTGGAATTGTCTGTCCTTGGATATCTAGTGTTGAGAATGAAGACTGGTATACGATTGCTAGAAGGGGTGCTTTGTATTATCCCAAGCTGGTAGCTGCACTTAAAGAGGATGGGGAGGAAGAGTTAGGTTATAAAATGGTCGGTGCAATCGCAGTCAGCAAAGATAATCAGGAACTGGATGCGTTAGAGCGGAAGGCTTTACTGCGTGCAAAAGACACACCTGAGGTTGGCGAGGTTAGCCGTTTATCCGCAGAAGAAGCGCGCAAGCTTTTTCCACCTCTAGAGGAAGAACTGAAAGCTATATACGTTTCCGGCGGCGCCAGAGTGGACGGAAGATCATTGCGGGATGCCATGCAAAGGGCAGGGAAAAAGCATGGCGTCATTCGTTATGAAGGTGAAGCAAGACCTGTCGTCTCAGATGGGAAGGTTACCGGAGTTGAAGTGGATGGTGAGTCAATTTCCGCGGATAAGGTCATTGTGACAGCGGGAGCGTGGACGAAGGAATTGCTGGCGCCTTTAGGTATAGATATTCATATTGAGCCTCAGCGTGGTCAGATCGTTCATTTTTCATTGCAGGATGTCGATACAAGTCACTGGCCAGTGGTCATACCTCAAAATAGCTATTATATGCTAGCTTTTGATGATTCAAGAGTAGTGGTAGGTGCAACAAGAGAGAGCGGCACGGGCTTTGATTATCGATTGACTGCGAGCGGTGTGAAAGAGGTTATTGAAGCAGGGCTTGATATAGCACCAGGTCTTGCTGACAGTACTTTGCATGAGATGCGGATTGGGTTTAGGCCAGCTGGTCCTGATGTTTTGCCGTTGCTAGGTACTGTGGAAAGTGTGGAAAACTTAGTCATCTCAACTGGATTAGGTCCATCGGGAATTACAATGGGGCCTTATGTAGGAGCGTTGGCAGGAGAAATTGCTTTAGAGAATGAGATAGATATTGAATTATCGCCATATGATCCATTGAGGAAACAGGTATAAATACTAAAGGAAGAAACCAGCAGGAATCTTCCTTTTTGATCATCGTGATAAGTTTTTATTATCATATTTCATAATGATTATCGAATGTATTTATATATGAAAGACTCGTATCATTAATGGTAAAGGAGAGGATTCATATCAAAGTATTTGACGCTCATTTACATATCATTGATCAGGGGTTTCCACTCATACCCAACCAAGGCTATTTGCCTGATTACTTTTCTTGTGAGGATTATCAAAATAGAGTGAAAGATTTAGAGGTTGCGGGAGGTGCGATTGTATCTGGCTCCTTCCAAGGTTTTGATCAAACCTATTTAAGGGAAGCATTAAGCAAGCTTGGCAGAAAATTTGTTGGTGTTGCTCAGCTTCCGCATGACACATCTGATGATGAAATTTTGAGACTCCATCAAATAGGCGTAAGAGCTATTAGGTTTAATGTGAAACGTGGGGGATCAGAGAATATTTCTCGATTGGATTATTTTGCACGAAGGGTTCATGAAATGGTGGGTTGGCATACTGAACTATATATCGATTCTAAGCAATTGCCTGATGTTGCAACTACGATTAGAACACTTCCAGCCGTATCTATTGATCATTTAGGGCTTTCGAAACAGGGGTTTAAAGAACTTTTATCATTAGTGGAAAAAGGAGTAAGAGTAAAAGCAACAGGATTTGGAAGAATCGATTTTGATCCTAGTGAGGCATTAATTGAAATTTATTCAGTTCATCCTGACGCTCTTATGTTCGGAACTGATTTGCCATCCACAAGAGCGAAGCGACCTTACCATTCTTCAGATATAGACATAGTGATAGACGCTTTAGGCAAAGAGAAAGCAGAGAAGGTATTATATAAGAATGCAATGAAGTGGTATATGGCAGAAAAATAGGAACGATATGAGTTTCTAAATGAATACTGACCAATACCAGCGAATGAAGACTATTTAGTCAATCATATTAAAGTATCATTCATCATTATCTATAGTTCATTTACTAAAGACTTACATGACAATGATACGGGAATAGCTGCCATTCATCCCCCGCCCCTTATGAAAACATCCAAGCTATTCTAGAGCTGAAAGATATACTTCAGGTGAATGTAGACCTTGTGAACATAAAGGAAACAACATCCGTGTTAAAAACCAAAATATTTAAAAATGGCGAAGTACTCTATTCTCATAATGATTTTCTGCTTGCAAGGCAAAGGCAGCTTGGTATGGAAGGAAAGGTCAGGATAAATGAGGAATTATTGAATAAAAGGATACAAGATGAAGTTATAATTAATTCATATGATAGAATATTATAAACAATGCATCCTGGAAACGTATGATTATCAGCTTAAGAATCTACATGATCATTTGAAAAAGACATATATCATTTAAAATATTCAGCTGTAATCCCAAGCCTCAGTGGATTTGGCAAGATATATGATTAGTGAAAAGCAACGCCGATTGCCAAAAGAAGATAGAGATATCTTTCAGGTATTACAGAATTTGACCATTATAGATCCAAAAATCGCCCGTGATTTAAAGCAAGTGAAGGGTTTGGTCATTTTTCGAAAAGTAGTAGAACAGGTTGACAAGCTCGAAAGTTTGAATGCAATCAGGCAAATCATCGAAGATCACTTAGATCATTTCTCGATTTTTATAAACGTATAGGAGTGATTCGTTTTGAAGATAGCAGTGGATCACGCCTCCTAAAAAATATTCATATTATTAGGAGGCGTACGAAAATGGAATTTAAATTAATTAATAAAAGTCAATGGGTCAGGAAAGAGTATTTTGAATATTATTTGAACCAAGAAACAACCTTTAGTATGACAAGTGAGATTGATATTACGAAATTACGTTCACAGCTAAAGGAAAAAGAATATAAATTCTATCCAGCATTATTGTATATGCTTACGGAAGTAATCAACAGCCATGAAGAATTTAGAACTTGTTTTAATGAAGCAGGGGATTTGGGCTATTGGACAGAGATGATTCCAAGCTATACTGTGTTTAATCAGGAGTATAAAACCTTCGCAAGTATATGGACTGAGGGTTCTGGGACTTTCAAAACCTTTCATCATAAAGCTAAAGAGGATATGAATAAATACAATGATAGTAAAGAGTTGTTTCCAAAAAGGCCGGTTCCATCATATTCCTTTCCAGTATCGATGATTCCGTGGACAGATTTTTCAGGATTCAACTTAAATATCATGAACCATGAAAACTATTTACTCCCCATTATTACTGCAGGACAATTTAGGAAAAAAGGTCAACGTCTATATCTGCCTTTATCTTTACAAATGCATCACGCCGTTTGTGATGGCTACCATGCAAGCTTGTTTATTAATGAGCTGAGACAGCTCTCACTTGATTGTGAAGATTGGCTCTAAAAGAAACAGAAAAGAATCTGGACTTATGTCCAGGTTCTTTTCTGCATCTGCCCTCCGTGTCATTCAGAACCGCCTTCTGAAACCCCCGAATACCTATTGTTCAATTAGGAAAAGAGAACTTATATCATACATGCCGTGCAATTTTTCGAAATGGTTCTAGTAAAATAAGGCCTACATTATTATAATGGAATGAGTTGCCTTTTTTTGCGTGAGCAGCTTATTGTAAATGAGCAAATAGCTTAGGGTGAAAAATAAGATTCAATCCTTTTTTTATTGTGGTTTTTGAAAAGAGGATGATAGTATTGCATGTCACATATTTGAATAAATTGTGAAAGGTTCACAATTAGAGATAAAATCCGATATAAAGTGTTACAATATAGTAGAAATTTAAAAAGGAAGGGAAAGTTCCTTGTGTTATGGACAATGGTATCAGCATGAATAATTCAGTACAGCAAGAACGTCGACCTGTTTCTAAGATATTAGCTGCAACAGTAAAGACAGGGATTATCAAATCTAATCTTATCCCTATGTTTGCAGGATTGACGCTCGCTTTATATACGTATGATATCGGTATTTTTGATAAAATATCTGAAATCATCTTTGCATTTATTGGTTCCATTTTAATCATCGGCTCTGCAGGTGCCTTTAATAATCTTTATGACCGTGACATTGATGCGATTATGAATCGTACAAAGACCAGGCCAACTGTAACAGGAGAAATTTCAACTCGAGTTGCATTAACGCTTGCTATTGTCATGGGGATTTTAGGGATTGCTGCTCTTGCAATGACAACGCCGCTTGCTGCGTTGTTAGGGTTTTTAGGGTGGTTTTTTTATGTCGTCCCATATACGATGTGGACGAAAAGACGGACAATCTACAATACAGAGGTAGGAAGTATTTCCGGTGCGATGCCGCCATTAATTGGCTGGGCTGCGATCCATCCGGATATTACTCATCCAGCTGTTCTCGGTCTCTTTGTTATTCAAGTTATTTGGCAAATGCCTCACTTCTATGCCATCGCTATTCGGAAGCATGATGATTATAAAGCGGCAAATGTCCCGATGCTTCCAGTTGTTAAAGGAGTAAGAAGAACGTATATTCAAACGAATGTATATCTTGTCCTGCTCATTTTAACAAGCTTTTTATTCTGGCCGCTAAGTCCCGGCCTTACGCTTGTTGCCTTGCTTTTAAGTATCGCATGGCTGGTATTAAGCGTTTATGGTTATAAAAAAATGGAGCCGCAAAAATGGGCGAATGCCTTATTTTTCTTCTCTCTCATTCATATGATGGTACTCTTTTCAACCGTCATCATCTATTCATTGATGGGTATTATTTTTACCTTATAACGCTTCTGCTAATGCAGTAGCGTTATTTTTTTAATTCGTCATTATTCACTCGTTTAATATTAATGGATGCCCGGTTAGAAGTATAAGAAAGAATCGCAATGAGCTGCTCAGTCATATGTGATGGTGTATAGATGAATCCGCCTTTGACCCATTCGACAATTAATCCAAAAAGAGCATAAACATTGTAACTGGTCAGAAGGTTGGCATTGATTTGCTCATCGATATGTTCCATGCTTATTTCATGAACAGAGAGCTGTGTTAATACATGAATGATGCGATCTTGAAATCCGGGGAGAACATTTGAATTAACGATAATCGTATAAAAATCGGAATACTCATTGACGTGCTCAAATATCTTTACAGTTGTGGTAGAAAGATCTTTAATGCTGAATTGATCAGTGAAGAGATAAGGCTCTCTATAGGCCGTAATCAAATCTTCCATCACATCATCAATTAGCTCATCAAGCAATTCTTCCTTCGTTTGAAAATGTTTATAAAATGTTCCACGGTTTAAATCGGCCTTCGAAACAAGGTCGGTAATCGTTATTTTCTTGAAATCCTTTTCACTCATTAAAGAGATTAAGGCTTCCTTTAGAACTTTCTTAGATTTGCTGATTCTGCGATCCTTTTTCATGAATAAAACACGTCCTAAATGTCTATTATTTATTAGAAATTGCACATATTTAAACAAATTATCTATTAGTGAACAGATTGCAAAGGATTTGCATATTGTTACTCAAATTATAGAAGATTAAACTTAAATAGTACAAATGATATATTCTAATAAAGGGGATGTTGAAGATGAAATTACAAGATAAAGTAGCAGTCGTAACAGGTGCTGCATCAGGCATGGGGAAAGCCATCGCAGAATTATATGCAAAAGAAGGCGCAAAAGTAATTGTTGCTGACTTAAACATAGAAGGTGCAGAACAAGTTGCAGAATGCATCAAGGGTGAAGGCGGAACTGCAAAGGCAGTGAAAGTAAACGTCGCTAAGCTTGAAGATATTGAAGCAATGATTGATACAGCTGTAAGCGAATATGGAACATTAGATATTCTTGTTAATAACGCTGGCATCATGGATGCTTTTGAACCAGTCGGTGATATTACAGATGAAAAGTGGGACCTTATTTTTGATATCAATACAAAAGGGGTAATGCGTGCGACGCGCAAAGCATTGCCTATTTTCTTAGAAAAAGGTAAAGGCGTTATTGTAAATACTGCTTCAACAGGCGGATTAAATGGAGCACATGCGGGAGCAGCATACGGGGCATCTAAGCATGCGGTAGTCGGACTGACAAAAAACACTGGCTTCATGTATGCTAAAGAAGGCATTCGCTGCAATGCAATTGCACCAGGCGGAGTAGCAACTAATATTGGGTCAGCTTTGAAAAACATCAATCAATTCGGAGCAAGCCGTACCCAATTGGCTCAAGCAGTTATGCCGCGTACAGGTACATCAGAAGAAATCGCGCAAGTTGCGCTTTTCCTTGCATCTGACGAATCAAGCTTTGTTAATGGAACAGTGATTACTGCAGATGCTGGCTGGACAGCAGCATTTTAATCAACATCGTTTTTTGAGCACCTTCTCCTTTTTGGAAAAGGTGCTTTTTATTTCTTAAATTATACTACTGGCCAATAAACGCTCTTGAAGTGACTAAAAAAAGAATAAAAGTGACTAATACACTTCCAATAGAAATTAGTAATAGCTATTTCCCCATTGACTCTCCCCTTAGAGGAGCTTTTACACTGTTAAAGTTCGACTAAAAAAGGGGGAATGTGAAATGAAATATGCAATTGAAGTTTCTGGTTTGACTAAAACCTTTGGCGCAACGACGGCAGTTCAACATTTGAGCCTTCGTGTCAAAAAGGGCAGCATTTTTGGTCTTCTCGGTCATAATGGTGCAGGCAAATCCACCACAATCGATTGCATCCTTGGCACGCAGAAACCAAGTCAGGGTGCTATAAAAATACTGGGCATGGACCCCAGCAAAGATAGGAAGCAGCTTTTTCAGAACGTGGGCGTGCAGTTTCAGGAGAGTGCTTTTCAAAAGGGGCTGAAGGTGAAGGAAATCTGTGAAATTACACACTCGCTTTACAAAAACCCGCTTGATTGGAAAGAAAAGCTTGAGATGTTCGGTCTATCACATCGTCTGAAAGTAAAGGTGTCCGAGTTATCAGGTGGAGAAAGGCAAAAGCTTTGTATTCTGTTAGCGATGATGGGACAGCCAGATGTGATCTTTCTTGATGAGCTGACAACAGGACTTGATCCGTTGGCGAGAAGAGAGGTCTGGAGCACACTGCAAAACCTGAAGGATCTGGGCGTAACCATTTTCTTGACTTCGCATTTTATGGACGAGGTCGAAAATCTTTGTGATGAAATTCTCGTTTTAAAAAATGGACAAACATTAATTTCTGGTACAGTACCTGAAGTGATTGCATACAGCGGCGGAAAAAACATGGACGATGCATTTATCAAATTGATTGAGGGGGAATTTGAATGAACACATTTTGGTTACTATATAAAGCAGAAATTAAACTTTCCTTCCGGGAAATGTCTTCGGTCATCTTTGGATTGATTCTTCCTGCGGGCTTGATGGCTTTGATGGGACTATTTGCAAACAATAACGAAGAACTGAATCTCTCTTTTGCGGCGATTGCTACAATTGGTCTATGTGCAACCGGACTGATGAGCCTTCCGTTGTCACTCTCATCGTACAGGGAGCAAAAGGTGCTAAAGCGGTATAAAGTTACACCGATTAGTCCGATGAATCTGCTTTTTGCCCATGTGAGCTATTGTTTTTCTTTAAGCATTTTTTCTATGACGATGGTTTATGCAGTTGCAAGATTCGGTTTTGGGATGACGCTCATCGGCTCTCCATGGAAATTCACCGCTGGTTATTTACTTGTCATGGTAGCGATTCATAGCGTCGGCCTTATGATCGCCAGTCTTTCTCCAAGTGAAAAAACGACCGGAGCTATCAGCAGCGCACTTTACTTTCCAATGTTTCTGCTTTCAGGTGCGACGATTCCATTTGAAATCATGCCCAACTTTTTGCAAGCAATCGTAAAGGTTTTACCACTGACCCATGGTATCGAATTACTAAAGGGTATCTCGCTCGATCAATTATCAAATCTCACATTCAGCATCTCTTTACTCGCTCTCACCACTATGATCGGCCTCTTCATTTCAATAAAATTCTTTAAATGGGAATAAATAAAGGGAGCAGGACACTGCTTCCTTTATGAAAGGAGAATCATCTATGTATTCAATTGGTATTTTTTCAAAAATGAACAGAGTGACTGTAAAGACATTGCGTTATTACGATAAAATGGGAATTTTAAAGCCTGCCCATATAGATTCTGAAACAGGTTATCGCTATTATTCTTCCGCTCAGATTGTGATATTGCATGAAGTAATGGGGCTAAGGCAAATGGAGTTTACAATCGCAGAAGTTAAGCATGCACTAGAAACCAAATCTGCCCATCAAATGATTGAACAGAAAAAGATAGAGCTGCTAAATGACCTTTCCAAAATCAAGCAGAGCCTTGCTCAAGCAGATTATTATCTGACAAAAAAAGAAAAAGCTCCTCAAGTGTTTATCAAAAGCCTTCCTAAGGTAATCGTTGCCTCTACAAGATGTGTTATCCCTGATTATGATGGGTTATTTGAAGTCGTCCCTAAAATGGGGGAGAAGATGCTAGTAGCGGGCTGTGAGGTTGATCCAATCGAATATTGCTTCCAAATGATTCATGATGGCAATTATAAGGAAGAAAATATGGATGTAGAGATTTGTGAAGCGGTGACAGAGCTAAAGGAAAGCAGCGGTAGCTTGATCTTTAAAGTGATAGAGGAAGTGCCTCTTGCAGCTTGCCTTCTCCATCGAGGTCCATATAATTCGATTGGTGAAACCTATGCATCCCTATTTGACTGGCTTAACCACAACCCTTATGAACTTGCAGACACACCAAGAGAAGCAGTGATTGATGGAATCTGGAATCAGCAAGACCCAGGAGATTGGTTAACTGAAGTACAGTTTCCGATAAAAGAGAGTGAATCATTTGGTAAAATAGTACAGTAGACCATCAAAGAGGAGGTTAATGTATGATTACCAATCTATCGGGAATTACCATTCAGTCTTACAATCCACAGTGGGAAGAGACTTTTCATGAATTAAAAACCATAATTAAAGCTCACATAACCGAAGAGATTCTGACGATAGAGCATGTTGGCAGCACATCGGTTCGTGGCTTAGGAGCGAAACCGATCATTGATTTAGATGTTGTGATAGAAGAGCGAAGCAAGCTGGAAAATGTAATCCAAGGGCTAGAAAAACTTGGCTATATTCATCAAGGAGATTTTGGAATCAAGGGAAGAGAAGCTTTTGCGCGGCAGGATGATAAAGTCCCTTGGACAGGTCAAAAAATTTGGCAGGCACATCATTTGTACGTTGTAACAATAGATAATGAAGAGCTGAAGAGACATCTGCAATTCCGCAACTACTTAAGAAATTACCCCGAAGCTGTACAAGAATATGAGCTATTAAAAATTTATTTAGCCAAAACTTGTCAAACCCGAGAAGCATATACAGAAGCGAAGTCTGCGTTTATACTAAATATTTTACAACTTGCGAGAGAAGAATTAAGAGAGAATAATCATGAACTTTGACAAAAGTGAGACTTGGTTTGGTGGATATTATGAACTTTCAATCGAATTTTATCCAACTGGAGATAACGAAAGGATTAATCAAGCTTTAACAGCTCTTTGCTCCAACTCCCACTTAAACGGATTATGGATGGAGAAGACCTTTCATCAGAAGGATATGATTGTGCCACCCATCTTAATAGAAGATAATAGTGTGCAGCAATTTTACGTTATCCTCACCACTGCAGGAGGAATCAAAGTTCCTGGCATGATTAGTATCATAAGAATATCTGGAGAATCTGACTGGTTAGATTTATCTATTCCATTGAGGGTTTTAGAATTGATTTATCCAGTAAAATATCCACTTTTAGTAGAGTTGAATCCATGGCTAAAGGAAATTCATGACCTTTAAATTTTTTTAGCGGATTTTCTCTATGCTAACGCACCATTTGATTTTGCTATGATTGGAGAAGAAATTTCCGGTTATATAAGTAAAAACAATCTAACTGTTGAAATCGTTGAAGATATCCTCTGTTTACTTCCCGCCCCATTATGTGATGCTTTAGGGGTTATAAAAAAGGGAAGAAAGCTATCTAATCATTTATCTGTTTTTTGAAAAAATTATGGTAAAATAGATATAAATAGAGTAAAAGGATGGGATTCATATGAAAAACGCAAATAACAATCAAATCAAAGTAACGGAAGAAAAGATTGCCAACTAGTGAGTTGAATTATGAATGCTCACCATAGTGGCAAATAGAGGAGCGTTCTATGTTAAATAAACAAGGTTTTAATTTATGGGCAAATAACTATGATTATACAGTGCAATTAAGCGAAGAGGGTCAATCCTATCCTTTTGCAGGTTATAAAGACATTTTAAATAAAGTGTTTAATGAAGCAATGCAGCAACATCCATCGACCATATTAGATATTGGATTTGGCACGGGGGTGTTAACAAGCAAATTATATGAAAGTGGTCATACAATCGACGGGATAGATTTTTCCTCGGAGATGATTGCTTTGGCTCAGAAGAAAATGCCCAAAGCCAATTTAATAGAGTGGGATATTTCTATGGGTGTATCTGATGAAATCAAGGGTAAACGGTATGACAGGAAATCATAAGTACTTATGCATTACATCATTTATCAGATGAAGAAAAGATTCCTTTTATTGAAAATTTGCTAGCTCTTCTAACAGATCAGGGGAAAGTCATCATTGGTGATATTGCCTTTCAAACAAGGGCAGATCTTGAAGCGTGTAAACAAAAAAGTATAGACGATTGGGATCACGCTGAGTTTTACTTTGTATTTGAAGAAATTCAACCGGTTTTAGAAAAAGCATGCCAATGTGTGTCCTATTTCGCATTGCGGCGGGGTACTATTGATTTCTAAACAATGAAGGCAGAACAGCACGGCATCAAAGCCAATTTGAACCGTGCTTTTTATCTTTTATAAAAATTACTTATGGAAAAATATAAAAAAATCAACATTTACTTATCATTGAATCACCCATAAAATGTTATTGAATGGGTAACTTATGCAAAGAAAGGAAGGATTCAATGTCTTTTCAATTTAAAGCAATTGATCATATTCAGCTTGCTGCACCAAAAGGGTGTGAAGATTCAGCAAGAGCATTTTTTGGTGGAGTGTTAGGTTTAGAAGAAATCGAGAAGCCGGAAGAATTGCGCAAACGTGGCGGTGTCTGGTTTGGGTTTGGGAAATATCAAATTCATATCGGCATTGAGGAGCCATTCTCTCCGGCGAAAAAAGCACATCCTGCGTTTGAAATAGAGAACATTAACGAGTTAAAGAGCCATCTTTCTGAGAAGGGAATTCATTTTATAGAGGATGATTTGCTGCCAGGTGCAAAAAGATGTTTTGTTTCTGATCCTTTTGGAAATCGCATTGAATTACTGGAATGGACGGATAAAAAGTAAAAGAAACATCACATCATAATCATTGTAGAATAATATAAAAAGGACAAACCTTATCTTGAACAAAAGTGCAATCAAATGAAAAAAGGAGACAGATTGTGAAATCAGCATGTGTAAAATACTATGAATTTGGTCATCCGAAAGATGTTCTGATGGTGGAAAGTGAAAATAAGCTGTTGCCTAGAGACTATGAAGTTCTTGTGCGAATGCGGATGCGTCCGATTAATCCATCTGATTTAATTCCAGTCAGAGGGTCTTATGCACACCGAATTACTTTGCCTGCAGTTCCTGGTTATGAGGGGGTTGGCGTTGTCGAAGAGGTTGGCCGTCATGTATCAAAAGATCTGATTGGAAAAAGGGTGCTTCCTCTCCGCGGTGAAGGAACATGGCAGGAGCTAGTCAAGACCTCCGCTTCATTTGTTGTTCCAATTCCTGATTCAGTCGATGAATATACTGCTTCTCAGATGTACATTAATCCAATTACCGCCTGGGTGACATGTACAGAGGTGTTGAATTTAAAAGCGGGGGATTATTTGCTCGTTAATGCATGTGGCTCGGCTATTGGTCGCATATATGCACAATTGGCAAAAATCATTGGCTACCATCTCATTGCTGTTGTGCGAAACGAAGGCTATACTGATGAATTACTTCAGCTTGGGGCATCACATGTGATCAATACAACAGAACAGCCATTGGGTGATACAGTGATGGAGTTGACGCGAGGTCACGGAGTGTATGCAGCAATCGATTCCATTGGTGGAGATGATGGGAATAAGCTAGCTAATTGTGTTCAATCATCAGGGAACTTTTTAACTATTGGACTTTTATCTGGCATTCAAGTAGATTGGAAAGAAATTTCTAGTAGAGTAAATGCAAAGCTCTTTCATTTAAGGCACTGGAATAAAAATACATCTATAAGAAATTGGCATAAAACATTTGATCGGATCATCGAGCTTGTAGAAAGACAGAAACTTGTATTAATGAACGAATCTTCTACTTATGATTTGGAGCACATAAAGGAAGCGGTTCTAGCAGTAGAAACAATAAAAGGGAACCAGGGAAAAATTTTTTTAACAAGTAATTTGCGATAAAGATAAAGTTTCTTATAGGGAGGAACTTATTGCATGACTGTTCACCATTATATTGCCAGCCCTTGGCCATTACCGATAAGGGGAGAATACATATGATATAAGAGAAAGAAAAAGATGAAATTCGCCGTTTGCTGACGTATTAAATGAAACGACGATTGGATTCTTGGAGGTGGACCTGTTTTTTACGGCGATTTAACAGAATTTTGCACAACCCTATGTGTATGGTTTATCCAATAGCAGCGATGACCGTGCAAAATAACGCTATTTATTATATAGTAAATTATTTCATCAAAGGAGAGTTCCTCGAGTTGTATTCCTGCTTAGATGGGGATGAGCAACAGGCTAGAGATAGTGATATTGATACAGTCATAGATTTTACAGTCAATGACAATTGTCAATTTACCATTACAAAAAAACCAATTCCTCTGATATTGAAGCATCCCTCCATTTGGAAAATCAGAAGTATATTAAAATTGCGAAATATCATTTTTTTCCAAATTAGATTATTATTATATTTAAAATATAGCGAGGTTGAGATGATGAAGAGAGTAGAATTGAGTCGTCGAGATGATCATTATGATGAGAGGTTAACAGCCATAGGTGAGCAAATCTGTGCATTGATAAAAGAGCGGATGGAAACATCGGAAACCCCTGGTACCCCTACTTCAAAATTAATTACAAGTTGGGCAAACAAGTACGCATTATATGATGGCTTTCTAGATTCTATGTTTTGGACAATACGTAATTATGAAGATTTTAAACCCGTTTGTGGAACCTAACGGCTATAAAGGCTTTTTAAAAGTAATGAAGGCAGTTGAAGTTAATCAAGTCTTTTATTCCATCACGTTTATACGCCAGTATGAGAATGCAAGTGTCGTTCAGCTTATTATTGATTGGGAAGGTGATGATTCTAATTACCATGAAGAGTTGAGCAATCATAGTTCAGTGGCATTAGATTTAGGTGTAAAATATGATTGCCGCAATGAAAAAGGTAGCGGAGCGAGCGGACAATACACACATCAATTCGTCGTATCTCCAGCTTTACCAGATGAAATCACCGGAATGGCTTTTTTATTTAAGAAGTATGACACTTATTTTAAAGATGTACCTGCCAGTCAGGAAATTATCATTGAGGCATAAAACACCCTCGGCTCTTTGACTTTCCATAGCAATCGCCTTATACTAAACTCATATTTTAAACTATAGGAGGATTATTAAAAATAATGTATAGCTCGATCCCCTGTTCATTTTTAATGATCTTTATTTCGTATAGATGTTTCTTATGAAGAAAGGTGGGGGATGCTGCCTTTCTTTATTTTTTACCACGCTCATGAGGCTATCCCCTCTAATCTAAAATCCCCTAGTGGTCTGTATTCAGAAAGGATGTCTTAGAATGTCAAAAAAATCGAATAGTGCACAGCGGGTGCAGGAGCTGGCTCATGCCTTTAAATGCCCAATTTGCGGAAGCTCGGTAAAGGTAGATGAGCTAACAAGCTTGGTTTGTACCAATGGACATAACTTTGATTTTACAAAGCAAGGTTATTTGAATTTGCTCACCCATGCAGCAACTAGCCATTACAGTAAGGAATTATTTACAGCAAGACAAAAAATCATCATGGAAGCTGATCTTTACGCATCTCTTCATCAGGAAATTGTTCAGGAAATAGACAAAAGGTGTGGTCATTCAACCCTGATTGCAGATTTGGGTTGTGGAGAAGGTTCGCATTTACAAAGGATTTTAGATCTGAGGGAATCCGACAGCGTTACAGGAGTAGGGCTTGATATTGCCAAAGAAGGAATCCTAATGGCAGCAAAAAATTATGAAAATCCTATTTGGCTTGTTGGAGATTTAGCTAAATCCCCTTTTGGAGATCAAGCGGTTGATGTGATTGTAAACATCCTCTCACCATCAAACTATGAGGAGTTTAAGAGGATGCTTGCACCTGAAGGGCTAGTCATGAAAATTGTGCCAAGAAAGGATTATTTGAAAGAGTTACGGACAGCTCTTTTCGAGAAAAAGGAGTATTCAAACGAGCAAATTGTATCCTTGTTTAAAAAGCATTTCGATTTACTGGATATCAAACAGATTACTTACACAAAAACGCTAGAGAAAAAGGATTTGATTAATCTTGTTAAAATGACTCCGCTCGCGTGGTCAGGTGAAGAGGCTTTAATTGAACAATTCTTACAAAGAGATTCTGTTGAAATGACGGTGGACTTAGATATGTTGGTCGGACAAAAAAAGAAATAGTCCAATCATTTATTTGTTGATTATAGATATGAAAATCATGCCTTTGTGGCGGTGAATGCATTTTTGCTTCACCGCTTTTTGCATAGTGGTGATAAAATATATGTAGTTAACAAACGGGAGTGAGAATAGAATGAATCAAAAATTAACTCATGCCATTCAGCTAAGGTCAGAGGGAAAATTAAAAGAATCAAACGAATTGATTCTGAGCTTAGTTAATGAATTCCCCATTGATCCTGCCATTCACTATCAATGTGCCTGGAGTTTTGATGTACTAGGGGAAGAGTCAAAGGCAGCCCCATATTATGAAAAAGCAATCGAGCTTGGGTTAGACGGTGAAGAGTTAGAAGGTGCCTATATTGGCTTGGGAAGTACCTATAGAGCTTTAGGTCACTATGAAAGGTCAAAGAAAGTATTTCTAAATGGGCTGAATAAGTTTCCGAACAATCAAGCAATCTTATGTTTTTATGCAATGACACTCTATAATTTGGAAGAGCATGAACAGGCAATGGGTTTTCTGTTAAAGAGTTTGGCAACAACATCAGCTGATCATGATATTACAGATTATAAGAGAGCCATACTTTTTTATGCTGATAAGTTGAATGATACCTGGAATTAAGAGAATATTCTTATCTTTATTTTTTGGAAGGGGAATTAGATGGAAAAGTTTACTATCATTATTATAGTCAGTGCCATTCTTCTCACAATGCCATTGTTTTGGCTAGGTTTTTTAATGACACCAAGACCTGGTAGTTCTTCAGGAAATGGGAATCCAGCTATCTTCATTATGTTCTTGTTAATACCTTTATTCGCTATTTCCGTATATGGATGGGTTCAGCTTCTTCGCGCTGTTTATATAAAACAGTCGTATTTGTACTGGACGATGCTCCTTATCATAGTTCATATCATAGTTGCTTTCATCTATCAAGTAAACTCTTTCAACAAGTACCGCCTTGTTTGGGAGGAAGCATATAAAAAAGATTTCGGTTTAATTGATTATGAATATATTAATGGTATTATGACTGTTGCCTCTATT
Organism: Cytobacillus purgationiresistens; assembly: GCF_030813235.1. Taxonomy (GTDB): domain Bacteria; phylum Bacillota; class Bacilli; order Bacillales; family Cytobacillaceae; genus Cytobacillus; species Cytobacillus purgationiresistens. The sequence goes on from NZ_JAUSUB010000016.1 coordinate 29,235, forward strand.
CACATGAACAGTCAGTTCTTTAATGCAAATACTTTTATGATGTTTATTACTTTTTCAATCTTTATTGGATGTTTGATAGAATTGTTAAGAAGAAAGATGAGATTGCGTAATGAATAAGGAGAGAGAAAAATGTTAAATATATCAGAATTACAAAAGAACGTACAGGAGTTTAGTGAAGTGAAAGGCTTTGATCAATCCACTGTTGAAGCCAGAACATTATTCTTAGTCACGGAAGTCGGAGAGGTGGCTAAGGAAGTATTATCTTTATCCTGGGAAAAAGATCCTGAAAAGGTGAAAGAAAGATTAGGTCTTGAATTGTATGATGTTGTTTGGAATGTGTGTGAGCTCGCAAACAAACTTGATATCGATTTAGAAGAGGCTTTTCGGAAAAAGATGGAGATTAATAGCAACCGAAGCTGGAAGTGAGTTAGAGTAATACGTAGAAGTATCCGATGGTTCGGATGCTTTTTATTTTAAAGAGAAGAAAAGGACGCTTCAATCCTTCTCCTCTGCTGCTGATTAGATTGTAAAGCGAATATTGAAGGTTGTACCGGTAGAATCAGAAGAATAATCAATTATCGCATGATTTCTTTTTGCAATAGCAAAAGAGATGGCTAGGCCTAAGCCGGTTCCCTTTTCTTTGGATGTGACAAAGGGTGTAGATACGATATCCATAATATCCGAGGGGATTCCAGTCCCTTCATCACTGATTGATAATACAACCTTGCCTTCTTCTAAATAGGTCTTAATTTGCACAGAAGAATTTGGTTCCATCGCATCTAATGAGTTATTGACCATATTAATTAGAAGCTGCCTCATTTCATTTTGGTCCAGCTTTAGACTTGGAATCGGATTCAATTGAAGACGGATGATTTTATCTTCTTTTAATGCTCTTGTTTTTAGTAAAGGATTGATGGACTGAATGATTTTGTTCAGGTTTTGTTTTTCCAGCTTACTCGGTTTATTTTTAGCTATATCTAAGAATTCACTGATAATAATATTGATGCGATCGATTTCTTCAATCATTAAAATGAAGATATCTTTAAACTTTAATAGGTCCTCATCTTGTGCAACAAGCTGTAAGAACCCCTTTACAGTTGTTAAAGGATTACGCACCTCATGGGCAACACCTGCCGCCATTTCACCGATAATTCGCAGCTTTTCAAAATAAATTTCCTTCTCATCTTGTGCTCTTTTTACAGTAATATCACTTAAAAGAACCAGTATCCCTTTTGAATCAGGAATGACTTTTATTCTCAGTGTTTTATTTGCATATTCAGTAGTAATTACGAATGAGGCGGGTTGTTGATTTTTATAGGAATGATTGTAGAGCTTATATATATCAGTCTCAATATACTTTGGCAGTATATCCCATATGCAAAACCCCAATAATTCTTCTTTAGACTTTTCAAGTATGGCTTCGGCTGATTTATTGACAAACATAAACTCCATTTTGGCATTTAAATAATAGCATCCATCTGAAATATTTAATAATAGCTCTTGCATATTTATATATTCAATAGATTTTTCATCATTGAATAATGAAAAATTTCTTGGTGACCTCAATGTAACGCTCCTCTCAGCAGTTATTACAGATCGATTATTTATAAAAAATTAGCCTATATTTAACAGAATAACATATTTTATAAAAATTCAAATATATTCTATTCATGTTAATACTAGTAAAATAGTTTCTGTTTTAAAAATAAAGAATGTATGTAAAGATATCTTTACAATTTATTAATCCTAACGATATAATAAGTGTAAAGATATCTTTACTTTTTTGGAGTGAGGTTTATGTCAGTAGTTAATCATATTCGCGAAATAAGGAAGAAAAAAGGGATTACCCAGACTAAAATGGCAGAGGATCTACAAATCACACGCCAAACCATCAATGCGATTGAGAAGCATAAGTATAATCCGAGTTTAGAATTAGCACTAAAACTGGTTCGTTATTTCAATGTCCCTATTGAGGAGGTATTTTATTTAGACGAATCTAAGGAGGAAAAGTCGAAATGAAAAGCAGAACATTACAAATAGTTCTTTGGGTTGTCATATTGATTGGAATGAGTATAGGTGCATTCCTTGGTATATATCTAATTGGTAGAGAGAATGGAGAGTTTGACCTCGGACTCGCATTGGCATGTATTGGTGGAGGGGTTTTAGGATTCATCATTTACTTAATCCTTGCAAAACTAAGGGGAAAAAGACAAGGCAATATTCCCGAGGTAGATGAACGCAGTTTACAGCTTATGCAAAAATATTTCATGTGGGTCCTTTATTTCGTTTTAATTATTAGCAGTGCTATTTTAATTGGCTTATATGTAATGGGTATAGAATATGTTGAAACAGGCATGCTAATCCTTTATATGTTGTGTTTATTTATGGTGCTTGGTCTAGGTGCTTTAGTTACTAAGAGATTATAAGAAAAGATTAAGCTGAATTTGTAGATTGACTATTATACTTTAATCTAACCCACAGTAATTTGCTGTGGGATTTTCAATTTATAGATTTATGATTGTTACGTAGAAATTAACCCGGCAGAGAGTTAAATGCCAAAATGGGTTAGACCCCTATAGGTAACCAAATAAAGAAAAAGAAGCCCAAACCGGTTAGACACCTATCAAATCGGTAACCTAAGGAAGAGGAAGAAGCCCAAAGCGGTTAGTCCCTCCTCCAAAAAGAAACAAGAGTTAATCCACAAACTGGATCGTTCTAGTCCCCTGATTGACCATGCGTATCTTCATTTTTTACACTTTCTCAACATAAAGGACCTCCAATCCATTTAAGGTTTCAAATATTTATCCAACGAATTTTTCCATTCCTGCTTATCATATTGATTATATTGCTTCGCTGTATTAAGCATGGGGTCGCCTGCATAAAAGCGTTCATATAATTCATGCCTTGAGCCGAGAGGTGAGCCGATGAGATCCCAAGCAAGTTTAAAGAGCTTTGTCCGTTTTTCTGCTTCAATATTTGCACCTTTAAAGTAATTTTTTAATAATCCGGATATCGGTGTGTTGAAATCATCCATGCTTGATGGGAGCTGGATAAATCCGCCAGCACCGATGAGCTGGAGGATTTCAATGGATCGAGGGTAGTATTTCGCTCCGAGAGTTCTTGCTGTTTGAATAAAGTTAAAATTTGGGACAAAGATATTCCTGTTTATGAGTTTGCCCTCATGTTCAGAAGCGATAATTAAGGCGCGAATGGTATCAGTTTGCATAATTAGTTCACCTAGCTTTTCCTGTACATGCAGGTAAGTGTTGGCACCGATGGCTTCAGCTATTTCATTGGCAACTGCAGCAACAAATTCAAGTTTAATGAGTAGTCTAATGATAGCTTGATGGTAGGCGAGTCCATTTGAGACAGGGTCTGCTTTAATATGAGCCAGTCCTTCTGGAGTGTCGTAAAGCAGGACCCGTTCCCATGGTACAAAAACATTATCGAATATAAGGACAGCATCCATCTCATCATATTGAGAGCTGAGGGGGTGATCTGTTTTATTTTGTGGATCTGTGGCAAAGGATTCGCGGCATACCATATGCAAACCTGGAGAGTTCGCTGCCACGATGAGCATGTGAGCTAAGGCTTTTCTTGATTCTTCGAGCTTGGATAATGGATAAACAATTAAATCATGGGAGTAGGGAGATGCAGTTCCGATCATCTTTGCTCCGTTTACATAAACTCCGTCTTCTGTTTTTTTCGTGATTGCGAGCAAGCCTGCTTCTTTGATATCCTTTGATGCTTGCTCTGCGCGATTGACTTGCGGATCACGTTGAACCACGCTTAAGAAGCGGTGCTCATCTCTAGCTGTTTCATAGTAAGCGGATATCTTGTCTGGAAAGTGTGCATCAAAAGATCGATAACGCTCACGGTTTGCATACCAGCCTGCTAATCGAGAGCGTGCATAATCAGATAATCGGCTCATGATCCCATCAGTTGCTTTGCTCCATGCTTCGAATGCTGTTCTCCGTTTTAAAACATCTTCATATGATTGAGGAACTAAGAAAGCGGAATGCACCCATTCATTAGTCTGTGGACTCAGGTAACCCACTAATGCCTGTTGTTTAGGGTCTTCAAACAATTCGTATAGCTGAGAGATCGTTTGTAACGTACCCGAAAAATTTTCATCGGTTGTAATATCTACTTTTTTACCGTTTAACCAAACATTTCTTCCGTCTTTTAAACTGTTAATAAAATTGTGATTAGTCACCGATACTCTCCTTTCTATTTAGAAATTGAATAGGATTTCCCATCTTTTAGAGGGGGGGTATATACATGAAAGGTAATAACAGGGGAGAGTGTTGGATTAAACATCATATGAGTGGTTTCCCCTTTGACTAGGAAAATATCATTTTGTGAATAAGCTTCTGTTTGTGCATAAAGTGGACCATGTTCATCTGGATGATAGAGGATATTCAAAAGTTTCCCTTGAACGACAAATAGTCCTCCAATAGATGTACCATGATCATGAATCAGTGTTTTTGCGAAGCTTGGTAAGTAGACGATAATTACTTCTGCTTGTTCATTACGGAAGATGACATTTCTGCCATATTCAAGCTCTTGTGGAGGCGTAATAAATTGCGATACTTCATCAATTGATAAGTGTAACGATTGGATGGTGGAAAAAAGCTGCTTTTGATCTTGCAAGTCCACCTTTTCAAACGCCGTTTTTAATCTTTTTAATAGATCCACTCAAACCTCTCCTTTTTTGTATTTGTTTTTCCAAATAGAGTAGAAGATTCCTGTTAACCACATAAGAATGATGCCTCCATAAACATAAGGAATGACATTCGTGCTCGCTCCCCATTCGATGAGAATCGTACGGGCGTTAGTTAAAATAATAAATCCGCCCACAAGTACTCCCAGCAAATAGGCAGGCAGTTTTTTTACGAGCCAGGCAGCGATTGGTGCGGCGATAACTCCTCCAATCATTAAGGCAATGACCCATGTCCAATTCACTTCATCCCAGCCGAGTGCAATGAGGAATCCAAGTGTAGCAGAAACAGCAATAGCAAATTCACTCGTATCGACGGTGCCAATGACTTTTCTTGCTTCAGTGCCTTTTTTTGATAAGAGAACTGGCGTAGCAATCGGTCCCCACCCGCCGCCTCCGGTTGCATCGGCAAATCCAGCTATTAAGCCGAGTGGTATCGATTGTTTGCGTGTTAGCTCAATGTTCTTTTTTTGCGAGCTGGGGTTAAAAGTAATTAAAAAACGGAAGAACACATATACTCCGAGCAGTAGTAGAAAGATTGCTATAAAAGGTTTTACAACATCACCGGGAAGACTGCTTAAGAAGCATGCCCCAACAAAGGCACCAACTGAACCGGGAAGGATTAACCGATAAACGGCTTGTTTATCTACGTTACCAAATTTTATATGAGAGGCGCCCGATGCTGCTGTTGTTACAACTTCTGCCATATGAACAGAGGCTGAGGCGACTGCAGGTGCGATGCCAAATGTTAATAATAAGCTGGTGGACGTGACGCCATAAGCCATCCCCAATGAGCCATCAATTAATTGCGCTAAGAAACCGATAAAGGCAAATATAATTAACTTTCGCATGTGAAATTCTCCTTCTGGATGATGATCCAAACAATGTTGATAAAGATTGTCGACTTTCTAAAAATAAAATATGAAAAGGTTGTACAAATGTGCTTAAAATAAAGAAAAATCAGCGAATCCCTACGTATATTCATGGAGCAATAGAAATAGCATGGTAGTAGCAGTGTGTGAGAGGGGAAGGCAAATGAAGATATCCAGTAAAGGGGAGTATGCTCTGAGGGCTTTGATTGCATTGGGGAAAAAGCAAGGACAAGTCACTCCCATCAAGGAAATTTCCAAGGAGACACTTGTGCCCATTCAGTACCTGGAGCAAATTCTGCTGCTTCTTAAAAGTCACGGATATGTAAAAAGTAAAAGAGGTGTTTATGGAGGTTATTCATTAAGAGAAGAGCCGAAAAGCATCATTATCGGGACAGTCATCCGCGATTTAGAGGGTCCGCTTGCACCGATGAGCTGTGTGAGTATAACAGCTTACGAGTATTGTCCGCTTGAAGATCAAGGCTGTTTGCTAAAGCCGCTTTGGGCATTGGTGCGTGATGAGGTTGCTCGTCTTTTAGATCAGACAACCTTACAAGATTTATTAGAAGGAAATACAGATAAGGCACGGTTGCTGCCATAGACTTGTTCAGCTTTTAGTCAAGGTTAAAGAAAAGTAATGGTTCCTAGTTGATCATTACTTTTCTTACTAATCGGAAGAGATATTTTCTTATATCAAAGATGGGGGGGTAATAACATGCATTTTTTAAAATCATTAAATTTGAAAAATATCATAAAATTCAGATTCGTTAGTATACTTAAGATAATTGAATATTTACGGGAAGAGACCATGAGAAGAAACCCAATTAAAAACTCTTTTTTTGAAAGGGTTTACATTGGTGTTTCTTCTCTTTTACTTTGACCAAAATCGAAAATTATTAGGGGGTTTAATGATGAAAAAGAAATTATCGTTCATTATTACTGTATTTTTGATGATGAGTATATTGGTGCTTTCGGCTTGTGCTGGTGGGGATTCTGAGGGTGATGGAAAAGTTGGAGGGATCACCTTTTATTCTCCAGAAACACCTGATATGACAAAAGAGCTGGGAAAGAAATTTGAAGAGCTTCATGGCGGCTCTGTTAACGTGCAATACGCGGGTACGAATATACTTGTGAACCGCATGATGGCTGAAAAAGACAATCCGCAAGGTGACGTGTGGTATGGGGGCGGAGGAATTCTTCCCTTTGAAGCTGCTGCTGAAAAAGGAATTATAGGTGCGTATGTGCCTGATATTGCAAATGGCTGGGATACGGTTGAAGACGGGATTAAGGTCAAGCATCAAGATGGAAAGTATGTCGGGGTGGAAGTGTTTGTATTAGGTTTCGCTTATAACACGGAGCTTGTAAAGGAGGATGAAGCGCCAAAGACTTGGGATGATCTCCTTGATCCAAAGTGGAAAGGAAAAATTCAATTCCCAAATCCTGCCGCTTCCGGTACTGCAACACTCATGGTCTTGAATCAAATGATGCAACGTGGTGAAGCAGAAGGATGGGACTATTTTAAGAAACTTGTAGATCAAGCCAGCTCTATGCCGGATTCAGGATCTGCTCCTACAAAAGCCGTTTCAATGGGTGAAGCTCATATTGGAGTGGGGTTCGATTTCATGGCTTATGAGCAAAAAGCCAATGGCGAAAGCGTAGATTTCGTTGTTCCGGATAAAACGCCAATCCTTGTTAATCCGGTATCAATTGTTGAAGGGGGGCCAAATCCAGAAGGCGGGAAAAAGCTAATTGACTTTTTGCTGTCAAAGGATGGCCAGCAAATTTTAGCCAACTGGTACCATATTCCGATTAATCCGGATGTCGAATCAAAAACGCCTCTTACACTTGAAGGTGTAAAGTCCCATGCGGTAGATCTTGATATTGATTGGGTCAACGATAACTATGACAGGGTGCGGAATGAATGGAAGGATAAATTTCAGTAATACACATTAGGAGTGGTTGAGTATGGGATCTGTAAAAGTTTCACAACTAACAAAAGAGTTCTCTGGCGTTCTTGCCCTTAAAAACGTAAGCCTTGACATCAAAGAGGGCGAGTTCTTCGCCCTTCTTGGTCCATCGGGATGTGGAAAGACAACTACAATGCGATGTATTGCAGGTTTTGAACAGCCGACATCAGGCATCATCCAACTCGGTGAGACAGAAGTAAACCATATTCCTCCGAATAGAAGAAATTGTGGAATGGTATTCCAAAGCTATGCGCTTTTTCCCCATATGAATGTATTTGATAATGTAGCGTATAGTTTGAATATCAAGCAGTTGAATGCCAGCAATTTGGTGGCCAAACTGCCAGTTTATTTAAGACTGCTTAATAGAAAACTAGGAAATTATCCGAAGTATATTGAGCAGAAAGTGATGGAAATTCTAGAGTATGTTGAGCTAGATCAATATGCAATGCGCTTAACGAGTGAATTGTCAGGCGGTCAGCAGCAGCGTGTTGCTTTGGCCAGATCTCTTCTGATGGAACCGGCAGTCTTGCTGATGGATGAACCATTATCAAACCTAGATCAAAAATTACGCCACTCGATGCGTAATACAATCCGCAGAATTCAGCAGGATTTAGGTATTACTACCATCTTCGTAACGCATGATCAAGAAGAAGCGATGAGCATGGCAGACAGAGTGGCGGTTATGGATAGTGGGGAAGTGAAGCAGATTGGAACGCCAATTGAACTATACAGCAGGCCTTCCACACCTTTCATAGCAAATTTTGTTGGCACATCAAACGTGTTAAAAGGCTCTGTGATTGGGCAAGAGAATGGTTTTTCAATAATAAAAGGAAAAGGCTTCATCTTAAAATCTACTAATCATGCGGATCAAACCGAAGTGAACTTAATTGTGCGGCCAGAAAATATTAAAGCTTTCAAGCCAGGAACAATCAACGAGGACAAACTAACCAATATTATCGATGGCACAGTACTAGTTTCAACCTATTTAGGTTCAATCGTTCGATATGACATAAAAGTGGATGAGTACCAGCTGGTTGTTGATACTACATTTGTGCCTGGAGAAGCGATATTGACTGAAGGAGAAAAGGTTCAATTGTCTATCGACCCTGAGAGGGTGTTAATCATATGAAAAATTGGCTGAGTTCCTTCAATGGGTTAAGCGTCGTTAAGATCCTTATCTATGTTTTCTTTGGCGTTTTCCTGCTCCTTCCGCTCATATCAGTATTCCTTGTAAGCTTTACAAGTGAACCAATCAATCTATTAGGGTCAATTGCTGATCCGAATATTTTAAGTTCAACGATTGAGAAATTTAAAAATGTATCATTTGCTAATTATGAAAAGATTTTTACGAATTTAACCTATCTTTCAGCAGTAAAGAACAGCTTGGGGCTTGCGATTCTTGTGTCCCTTATTGTTATTGTGATGTGCATTCCGATTGCCTATGGAATTGCCCGGACAAAGATGCCATTTAAGAAAACAATCGCTGCTCTCTGTACGATTCCGCTGATTGTACCAACGTTTATATCAGCATATGCAATCATCATTATGTTTGGCCGCGCGGGCTGGGTAACATACATTTATCAATCGCTGGGTGGGGAGGGGATGCTGCTTGACCCTTACTCTATGGCAGGCATCGTGCTGGTACAGGTTTTCTTCTTTTTTCCATATGCACTTTGGCCGATGGTGGCAGCTTTTAAGGTAAGTGATATCTCACTTGAAGAGGCTTCGCTTAATCTCGGAGCCAAGAATTGGTTCACGTTTATTTTTGTAACTTTTCCATTAGCCATTCCTGGTTTGATTTCAAGTGCGCTATTAATATTTACCGTTTCATTTTCAGATTTTGGAACGCCAATTATATTGGCTCCGAAAGATCTTAACCTGCTTGTTGTTGAAGCATACCGTGAGATCGCCGGGTTTTTCAATTGGGGTGGAGCGGCCATTCTAACTGTCATCATGGTTTTAGTAGCAGCGTTTTTCTTCTGGCTGCAGCATCTTTTCACTAAGGGTAAGAATTATGGTTCTGTATCAGGGAAACCGAAGCAACAAAAACTTAATGATACCAAATGGCTAACGCGCACACTTTCTGGCTATTCTTTGATTCTAGTGATCGTTCCTCTATTAGCCATGCTATCTATTGTGCTTCAATCCGTAGCAACGACGTGGGGAAGTAATCCGTTGCCGAATGGTTACACTTTTGCACACTATCAAACGATTTTTACAAGCTCTTTAGGCAATATTCAAAACAGCATTATCCTCGCACTAGGCGCACTCGTTTTAAGTGTGGTTATAGCTACATTTGTTTCCTATTTTGTAGTGAGACAAAACTCATCCAGGCTTGATTTTATGACGTCCATTCCACTTGTCGTACCCGGCATTGCCTTTGGAATCGCTTTGATCCAAACATTCAATACTGCACCGCTTCATTTGACAGGAACAGCATTGCTCCTAATTGTTGCCTATACGATTAGGCGGCTGCCGTATATGGTCCGTTCAACAATGGGGACGATGCGAGCGATTAAGCAGGACATTGAAGAAGCGGCCATTAACCTAGGGGCTACTCCTTTAACTGCTGCGATTACAATCATTGGACCATTAATGCTGCCCGGCATTGCAGCGGGATCCATTCTTGTATTTATCACGGTAATTAAAGAAACGAGTATATCAATACTATTAGCTCCGGCAGATTGGGCGCCTATGAGCTTAGCAATCTTCCAAAATATTTTGCGCGGTGAGTATTACACAGCAGCAGCGATGTCCGTTGTGCTTGTTGTGATCGTTTTGATTTTACAGGCTGTTGGCAATCGCATTTCAAAAAATCAACTATAAGATGGATGGTGGAGAAGCACATTGACTAGAGGGTTTATCTTTGATTTGGATGGAACAGTTTATTTAGGTGAACAATTGATAGAAGGAGCGGCAGAAGCAATTGCCACGCTCAAACAACGGGGAGATAAGGTAGTTTATTTAACGAACAAATCTATTTCGTCCCGAATGGACTATGTAGAAAAGCTAAAAGGGCTTGGCATAGAGGTTGGATTGGATGAAGTAATCAATTCGAATTTTATAACAGCAAAGTTTTTAAAACAATTTCTTGAGACTGGGGAAGCAGCACTTGTGATTGGAGAACAGCCTCTCTTAGAAGAACTGGCTGATGAGGGAATTCCAATTACTCGTGATGCAAAACAAGCTAGGGTTGTTGTATTAGGATGGGACCGCCAATTTAACTATGAAAAAATTAATCTTGCTTTTCAAGCATGGTTGAACAAAGCAACAATCATCGCGACAAATCCCGATAGAACATGTCCAGTACTAGGAGGAGAAATCCCAGATTGCGGCGCAATGATCGGTGCGCTTGAAGGTGCAACGGGTCAAAGAATTGAGTCAATAACAGGCAAACCATCTAAATGGATGGCGGAATATGTTGTATCCAAAGTGCTGAAGCTACATCCTTCTCAATGCTATATGGTTGGTGACAGACTTGAGACTGATATCAAGATGGCAATCGAGAATGGCTTGCAATCCGTGCTTGTTCTTACCGGAGTGACCAACAAAGAAATGTTATCAAATTCTTTGCATAAGCCTTCATTTGTTATTGATAGTATAAAAGAGGTGGTCGCTTTATAGATCAAAGTTCCACATAGAAGGGTTGCCGGATGAAACAGCTAAAGCTCCAGCTTCAAGTGCAGATAGAATATCGTTTTTTTCCTGAATTAATCCGCCGACGATAAGGGGAAGCTTGAGCTGGTGCGACAACTGATCGATTACTTTTGGCATCAAGCCCGGCAATACCTCGACTGCATCGGGTTTACACGATTTCACCATTTCAACTCCTTTTATGATTGCTGCCCTGTCAATTAAAAAAATTCGTTGGATGGTGATCAATCCTTCTTGTTTGGCAAACTTTATCATGTTCACTTTTGTTGAGATAATGCCAGTCGGTTTCCAAACATCCGCGATGTATTTTATAGCACTCTTCGTATTTGACAAGCCTTCAATAAAGTCGAGATGAATAAAAATATACATGCCAGCATCACGCAGTTGTTTAATATAACTTTCAACCGTTGAGATATCCCCAATTAAGAGAAAAGCAATATTTGCAGAGCTCTTAATCGCCTTTTTGATATCTTTCTCAGCTTTAATCGAAGCGATAATTTGAGATTCTACCATGTTAACAAGTTCCATATTATTCCCACCTCAATCTATTTTTATTGAAAATTTGATCAATTATATATAAAGAAGTTTACCATATCTATGTAAAAATACGTGGAATGTACTCCTTATTTTAAACTGCAGCAAAAGTTAAACCAAATCTATATGATGCCAGTGGTTAATCATTGCAAATAATAAAGGTCAATCATTACTACATGTTTACCATGTAAGATGATTGACCTTATTATATGAAAAACCTAGTTTACTGAATTGGCATTTTGATGCCGTAACGGCCAAACCCATTGCTGCCTTCACCAATAATGTCGATGCCGCTTCCTTCTTGGATGGCATTTCTTGCTTCTGGAGAAGACTCGAACGTAATATTGACATCATCTTCGATTGGAGCAAATGTCCAGTTTTCATCAGCTGAAGGGTCAATTGTACCCTCTTCAAAAATATAGTCAATGATCACTTGGCGGTTTTCATCTGGGAACATTTCTTGTGCTGTTTGATTTCTCACACCAGGGAAGTTGCCATTTGCACGGTAGTTATTTGTCACTACAATGAATTCCTGATTTAGATCAATGGCTTCTCCGTTATATTGCAGGTTTTTAATTCTATTGGCCTCTGGATGAACAACATTTCCATCAAGGTCATATTTGGCTTGCTCTGTTACATCAATCTCATAGGTAACGCCATCAATCACATCATAGTTGTAAGTTGGGAAGTCATTATTGATCAATGGTTGCTCATTATTCGAAGAAGGGTCAATTTGGTTGAATTGTCCAGCTGACATTTCCAGCCACTCCTTCACATCTGCTCCTTTGATTTTTACAGAAGCTACTGTGTTTGGATATAAATATAAGTCTGATACGTTTTTAATCGCAATGGTTCCTTCAGGAATATAGGTATAGTAGCTTGCTCCGTTTCGTCCGCCTGCTTTAAATGGTGCCCCAGCTGAAAGGACAGGTGTATTCTCGTCGGGTGTGCCAGCCAGCTTTTTATCCATATACCAGCTTTGCGCATTTGTCACAATTTGAATAGATGGATCGTCTTTAACTAATGCAAAGTAGCTGTGAATATCAGCTGTTGTTTCGCCCACAGGCTGACGTACATAGTTTAAAGTGCCCTCATGTTCCTTCTTCACTGCTTTTAAAATGAGAGGATCTGGTTTGGCTACACTTTCTTTTACCGTTTTTCCATCAACTGTTTTTGTTTGATATATACCTCTTAGTTCAGTTTGTCCATTTGTAACGGACCATTTTCCTTTTTGCTTTGTAAGAGACAAGTCTATCACGCCTAGATGGCTCCCCCAATTTCCAGGCATCACAACTGGAACGCCGTTGATTGTACCTTTTTCTTTATCTACACCAGGGAGTTCGTTAAAGTCTCCTGGGAATAGTTTATGGTTATGACCTGAAACAATGGCGTCAATTCCGTCAACCTTTGTAAGCTCATACGTAGCATCTTCTGCCATCTCAACGTATTCTGCCTCGCCCATACCTGAGTGTGCCAACACAACAATGACATCAGCACCAGCTTTTTTCATCTTAGGAATGACTGATTCAACAGACTGGACGATATCCTTCGTATACACTTTGCCTTCAAGATTTGCTTTATCCCACTGTGTAATTTGCGGAGTTACGGCACCTGTTACACCAACTTTAATAATATGTGGAAGTCCTCGTTCATCTTTAACAAGTTTCTTAATGATTTTATAGGGTTCGAAGTAGTTTTTGTCTTTTCCTTTGCCATTTCCTTCTTTAAACACATTCGCATTTACATAAGGGAAAGGAGCATCATTCAACACTTCATCAAGGAAATTAAGCCCATAGTTGAATTCGTGGTTTCCAACCGTTGCTGCATCATAATTTAATAATCTCATAGCCTTAAAGACCGGGTGCTTTTCCCCTTTTTTAAGTGGATCAATCTTTGCTTTATAATCTCCGAGTGGATTTCCTTGGATCAGGTCACCATTATCGAATAGTACATTATTTCTATTTTCTTTTCTCGCTTCTTTAATAAGCGTTGCTGTTTTAGCTAAACCAAACTCAATCGTTTCTTTATCTTGATAATAATCATAGTTATATAAGTGGGTATGTATATCTGTTGTGCCCAAAATGCGCAAATCGACCTTATGAGTAAATTTGTCTTTTAGTTTCCCAAGGCTTTCTGTGGATGCAGCATGTGCTGGTTGAATGGACATCGTGAAGGCGGAAAGGCCTAAGACAAGTGCCAAGATTACTTTACTTATTTGTTTTCTCAAAAAAATTCCATCTCCTTTTTATAGTAGAATAGTGTGATATTCACCATAATAGTAACTATTTTCCGACTAGTTTGAGAATGGGTATAAAGTTTCGTTTATTGTAAAATTATTATTACGCAATTGTAATATAACCTATAATTTTCCTGTTTTGTTAGACTTTTATACCATCTTAGCTTTTAAAGCTAGGGGGAGAGTAAGGGATACATGGCAGGATTATCAATGAAAATTAGCGAAAATACTTTATGAAAGGTGGAGGCAAAATGTTGAAAACGATAGAGAGAGCGAAAAGAATAGCATGTGAAGCAGCGATTGAAGCAGGGAATTTAGCGAAATCTAAATTTAATAAGGTTACGGAGTTAATCGATAAGGGTGAGGATGGTGATCTTGTAACAGAGGCGGATTTTCTTGCTGAAGAAGTGATTCTTCATCATATAAGAAAGGCTTTTCCTGACCATCGCATTCAAAGTGAAGAGGCAGGAGATAATGGCTTGAAAAGCGAGTGGCATTGGCAAATTGATCCGTTGGATGGGACAAATAATTTTGCTGCAGGTATCCCGGTTTTTTCAACATCTATCACTTTGATAAATAAAAACAAGCCTGTTCTGGGTGTGATCTATGAACCAGTGGTCGACCGTCTTTATGTATCATCATTAAATGGAGGGACATTATGTAATGACAAACCAGTGTTTGTGGAGAATAAGAATACAAAGCTAACAGTTGGATGGATTCAAGGCCATGCGGTGCTGAATGAAGAAAGAGCAGTGAAGTTGAGGCAGCACATTGATGTCAACTGTAAACGCATGCTCCGATTATGGGCGCCAACCATTGTTTGGTGCATGTTGGCTAGAGGAGATGCTGATGGTGTGATTCTTTATAACTCTGAAGGTGAAGACCTTTATTCAGGGATACTTATGGTTAAGGAAGCGGGAGGCATCGTCATTGATTTTCAAGGGAATGAAGTGAAGGAAATCAGTGCTGAGCCATACTTTATCGCTTGTCATCCCGCTAATAAAGAATATTTTTTAAATCTAGTGCGTGAAGGGTTAAATCATTAGGAGGAATGCAGCATGAGAAAAATTTTAGAAATATGCAATGACATAAAACCAGCAACAGATGCAGAAATCATTGAAGCGGAAAAGCAATTAAAGGTTAAATTGCCAGATAGCTATATTCGTTTGGTAAAAGAACAAAATGGCGGTCGATCGATACATAATGCTTTTCCAACAAAAGTAGCTACTTCCTGGGAGGAAGATCACATTCAAATAGATGAATTTCACGGTATCGGCGGAGAAGGAATGAGTATATTGGACAGTGGGTATTTAATTCAGGAATGGGAGCTGCCGGAAGATATCGTATTGATTTCTGGTGACGGACATTCATGGGTGGCACTGGACTATCGCAAGCGCAAAGAAAACCCATCAGTCATCTATCTTGATTCCGAAATGGAACAAACCATTGAGCTGGCAGATTCGTTTGATGAGTTTTTACAAGGCCTATATACGGCAGAGTACAAGGAAGAAGAGGAGAGTTTTGAGATTTGGACAGATGAGGAGGTCGTTGCTGGTTTCATTTCAGATGATGATCACTCTTTCATTCTCACTCTGAATTATATTTACGAACATCCGAATCCGCTAAATTATAAGATGTTGGTAGAGGAACATTTATATCACTCTCTGCACCATCAAGACGATGAGAGGCAAGAGATTTCTGCTTTATATATCACTCACTTTCATCAAAAGAATATTCTATCGCCCGAGTTCCTAGTAAAAGCAAAAAAAGTTTTTGAAGAAAAGGAGTCTCTCAAAGTGTATTTAGAACTTCTAAAATAAGGAGCTTATTATGAATTCATCATTGGATCAATTTGAAGAAACAGGTATGCAGTTTCTTTAACGAAGGGAAATGGGCTATCAGGGAGATCGTGGCTCATCTTTATTATTGGGATCGGATCAATTTAGAGTTCATGGTGCCTACATGGCACAAGGTGCAAACCTTCCTTCTTTTCCAAATCACGATGCACATAACCAAGAAGGAATATCCCTGTTGCAGCATCTGTCAGTAGATGAGGTTATTGATAGTTTTGTATCAACAAGACAAGATCTGCCCGAAGCACTCTCAAATGTGGATGCAGATTATCGATTCACTATTGGTACTGGAAAGCGTAAATTTTCCCGTGACAGCTTTGTTAAGATTTTTCTTATGACGCACATCACCTTAAGTAAATTGTGAAGAAGTTAAACTAGGAGGGGTCTCATGTTTTTGGTTATAGCGATTATTTTATGTATGCTAGCAGGCCTCGGTCTTCTTATGTTCGATCCGTATATTGCTGGGCTCTTTGCTTTTGCTGTCATCGCAGGCTGTTTATTTAAGATAATGGACTTGTTGAGTGATATACATAAGGCACTCGTACAAGAGAAACCGGGAAGAATTAAACAGGTTTATGAAGATTATTTGAAAGAAAAAGATGATCGGTCAGTGAAATAACATGGTCATTTTATAGAGGATAATTATTATGAAAATGAGTAAGGCAGAGTGGAATCCTTTTAATAAACAGAAAGCGCACAGCATATAATAGCTTATCCAGACTGTCAGCAAAAATTCACCTTTTCCGAAATAAAGCCCAACAAGAAGCCTAAGGAAATGCTTGCTTATATTGAGGGGAATGGAATCTGTTTACATCAAAAAGGAAAAGATCTATTCTATCTTTATTTGAATGGTACTCAAGTTCCACAAGGAGAAAAGGCTTTTCATTATACTGATTTCCAAGTCGAGCCTGTAGGAGACATATTAAATATACACATCACTGAAGAAGAAGCTTCGGACTACAGTGGCCAAACACTTAAACATGAAAGACTTTATAGAATCGACAAAGATAAAGAGTATGAAGCAATTCAGCTCTTTAAAAACGGACAGGAAGTTTCCTTTGATGGAATATCGGGATAAAACAGAAATAAATAACCCTTTTAAATGGATGTAAAGTTCGCTTTATATTTACACTAATAAAAGTCAGATAATAAAGGGGAAATTCTTAATTGTATTCATTATTGGTTTTATCGTAACGGCAATCATTTCAAAAAAATCCAGCGCTTACGAAACTTAATCATTGCTTTCTCAGTCATGTTTGTTTTAATCGTCTCAATAGCCATGATATAAATGAGACCCACTGAAGGGATTGAAATAGATGATGCTTGATTGTGCCATTATAGGGGGAGGACCAGCCGGGCTTAGCGCGGCACTAGTTCTCGGCAGAGCAAGAAGAAAAGTTCTATTGTTTGATGCAGACCGGCCGCGGAATAGTGTTTCGAGCGCTTCACACGGTTTTCTTTCAAGAGATGGAATCGAGCCGGCTATGTTAAAATCAATAGCCCAGAAGGATTTATTACAATACCCCTCGGTTGCGATTAAGCAAACAGAAGTCGTTCACGTAAAGAAAAATGACAAACATTTCGTGATTGTGGCAATGGATAAAGGGGTTTATCTGGCAAAGAAAGTGATTCTTGCAACAGGTATAAAAGAAGTCTTACCTAACTTAACAGGGTTGAAATCATTTTATGGTAAAAGCGTCTTCAGCTGTGCTTATTGTGATGGCTGGGAACTGCGAGATAAACAATTAGCCATTTTTTCAGGTCATCCGGGTACGCTCCAGCTAATAAAGATACTATCTAATTGGTCAAAGAATCTTATTGTTTGTACGAACGGGAACAAGCCCCTCGATGAGGAGACAAAGGTCTCGCTGCAATCAAAAGGTATAAAAGTATACGAAGAAAAGATCGCAAAACTATTTGGAGATAATGGTCAAATTAAAATCGTACATTTTGAAAATGGCTTGGAAGCACAAATAGAAGGCGGCTTTGTCAGTCCGGAGTGGTGTCATCCAGGTTCATTAGCAAAGGGACTTGGTTGTAAACAAACGGAAAAAGGCGGTATGATTACTGATTCGATGGGACGGACGAATATCATTGGCGTGTATGCAGCAGGGGACAACACCATCGTATCACCATCGCAAATCGCAATTGCCGCAGGAGACGGAAGCCGCACAGCTATTGGCGTGAATATAGATTTGACAAATGAAGAGTTTATTCTTTGAGCGGAGCTGAAATGAACAGCTCTTTTTTTATGTATTGAAGTCATCCAAACCGAGGAAGGAAGACTTCATAAAAAATCCAGATGTGAAGAGGGTGTTCAGTTCTTTAGTGGCATAATATAGAGGGAAACCTTCAAGACATGTTCCATCAGGGATCTTCAGTCAGTTTTTTTATATTTCAGGACATATGTCCTTTTCAAAAAAAATTTGTTATCTTTTAATAGGATAAGGAAGTTGCAAAGGAGTTGGAAAGATGGTCAAAAAGCTAGAGGATGAAAAGCTCATGACATCATATTTGAAAAAACATCAACTTCAAAATGTTTTTCCAAAAGAAATGGAATCTTATTTAGCATTATACAGTTATGAGCAGGGTGAGCTAATTTGTCATCAAGGAGACTCGGCAGGGCATTTATTTATTTTGGTGAAAGGGAAGATAAAGGTGTACACAACATCGGTAGAAGGAAAGACATTGATCCTTTCATTTAAAACCCCGTTAGAAGTAATTGGTGATATTGAGTATATTCAGGAAATTGACATTATCAATACCGTCGAAGCTGTATCTTCTTTGACAGTCATCGCGGTTCCTTATAAGTGGTTGAAGAAATATTGTGAGAACTATCCACCTTTTCTGAGATTCTTACTCGGAATCATCACACAGAAATTTTATATAAAGTCTGATTTTCTAAGCTTCAATTTAATGCATTCTGTGGAAGTGAGGCTAGCAAGTTATTTATTGTCACACTCGTTTGATGAAATGCATTCTCTCGTAACGGGCGTACACACTACAGAGAGCCTAAAAGATGCAGCTAATTTAATTGGAACAAGCTATAGACATTTAAATCGCGTGCTTCTCCAATTTAATAAAAAAGGTTTAGTGGAACGAAGAAGCAAAAGCATTGTTATAAAAGATTGGGAAGGGCTTAAGGAAATTGCAGGGCATTCCCTCTATGAAAAATCGTAATTACGAACTTGTATAAGACTGGAGATAGAAAGATGAACCAATATCAATTTTTACTATTTGACATCGATGATACATTATTGGATTTTCGGGCAACAGAGCAGTTGTCATTGAAAATGTTGTTTGAGCAAGAGAAGCTGGACCTGACACCGGATATTGAACAGCATTATCGCATGTATAATCAAGGACTTTGGCGCTCTTTTGAAGAGGGGAAGCTTGGACGTACGGAGTTATTAAATACTAGATTTGCAAATTTCTTGAAGGAATATGGAAAAGAAGTAGATGGTGTGCTGATGGAGAAAAGCTATAGAGGCTTTTTAGAACAAGGACATCACATGATCGATGGAGCGCTCGACTTAATCAATCGATTGGCACCAGATTATGAGCTTTATGTAGTCACTAATGGAGTATCCAAGACACAGGATCGTCGACTCCGTGATGCGGGACTGCATCCTTTATTTAAAAACATCTTCGTTTCGGATGATACTGGCTATCAGAAACCGATGAAGGAATTCTTTGATT
Organism: Cytobacillus purgationiresistens; assembly: GCF_030813235.1. Classification (GTDB taxonomy): domain Bacteria; phylum Bacillota; class Bacilli; order Bacillales; family Cytobacillaceae; genus Cytobacillus; species Cytobacillus purgationiresistens. Next base: position 48,767 of record NZ_JAUSUB010000016.1, read on the forward strand.
ATGTTTTTGCACGCATTCCAAATTTTTCACGAGATAAAGGATTGATTATTGGAGATTCCTTGCTCGCGGATATGATGGGTGGAAAGCAGGCTGGACTTGATACTTGCTGGGTCAATCCCGAAATGAAGCCAGATAATATTGGTGTGAATCCAACATATGAAATCCGAAGTCTCATTGAGCTTTATCCAATTTTAGAAAAAGGGAGGGGCTAAGGTAGATGCTTCATAATCCAACAGGAAAAGACCGAATCATGCTCGCCTTGCTTCTTGGTATGCTTGCGACTCTTGGTCCACTTAATATCGATATGTATTTACCCAGTTTTCCAGAAATCGCAGACGACTTAGGTGCGCGTGCCTCGCTGGTCCAGCTGAGTTTAACCGCATGTTTAATTGGTCTAGCGGTCGGTCAGCTCATTATCGGCCCTATTAGTGATGCAAAGGGTAGAAGAAGGCCATTATTAATATCTATTTTCTTATTTGTACTATCATCGTTTCTTTGTGCATTAGCACCAAATATTACGACCTTGGTAATTGCTAGGTTCTTACAAGGACTGACTGCATCTGCAGGCGTGGTGTTGTCCCGAGCGGTCGTTCGGGATGTTTTCAGCGGCAGGGAACTGACCAAGTTCTTTGCTTTATTAATGGTTATTAATGCTGTTGCACCATTATTAGCACCTATAGTTGGTGGAGCCATTTTGCTGTTGCCATTTGCTAGCTGGAGCACGATATTTATTTTCTTAGGCATCATTGGACTGATTATCGTATCGATTTCTGCATTTAAATTAGAAGAAACATTGCCGCCTGAGAAAAGGGTTCCAAGTTCAATTGGCCATACTTTAAAGACGATGGGCAATTTATTCAAAGACCGCACATTCATCGGCTATGCCTTGATTGTCGGATTTGTACACGGAGGCAGCTTTGCCTATGTATCCGGGACACCGTTTGTTTATCAAGGCATTTACGGAGTGTCGCCGCAAGCATTTAGTATTCTATTTGGAATTAATGGTATTGCAATCATTACTGGCAGTGCGATTGTCGGAAGGTTAGGCGGGAAAATACCTGAAAGAAATCTTCTCCGTATAGCCGTCATAACAGCTGCATCTGCTACAGCCTTTCTGCTGCTTATGACGATTATTGAAGGCCCATTAGCAAGCATTGTCATTCCAATCTTTATCTATATGACTACAATGGGAATGGTCCTAACCAGCTCATTTTCATTAGCAATGGAGCATCAGGGTCATCGGGCAGGAAGCGCAAGTGCAGTACTTGGCATGCTGCCACTAGTGCTTGGTTCAATTGTGTCTCCGCTGGTAAGCATTGTTGAAACATCAGCCATACCAATGGCAACGATTCTTTTTACCACATCTTTTATCGGTTTCATTATATTTTTTGCACTGACAGGAAGAAAGCAGGAAAGGCAATAATTCCTGCTTTTTACTCTGTTGAACCTAGGTGAAATCTAAATGTTTATTGGAGATTATTTTATCTTGACTAGTGTGATCGCTTGGCATAGAATGAGGGAATGAATTCACTAGACCAGTCATTATAATTAACTGAGGTGTCTTAAAGATGAGTGCGAAAAACGATTCAAGGGAAAAAATCCTTACAGCAGCGACTCGGCTTTTTCATATTCAAGGCTATCATGCAACAGGGTTAAATCAAATTTTAAAGGAAAGCGGAGCACCAAAAGGATCCCTTTACTACCATTTTCCAAATGGGAAAGAGCAGCTTGCAATTGAAGCGGTAGAGGTCATGGCTCTTTATATTGAAAGTGATGTAAAGGAACATATGGCTCAATTTGACGACCCTGTTAAAGGGATTCATTTTCATATTAAGAGTATCGCTAAGAAATTCGATGATATCGAGAATCTTAAATCTCTTCCGGTCGGACTTTTAGCTGCAGAAACGTCCTTAATTAGTGAACCAATGCGGAAAGCATGCCAGAACACCTTTAAAAGATGGGAACAAATCTATTGCAATAAACTGATTGAAACCGGCTATGAACCGGCCTTTGCCGAAGATATTAGCATCGTGATTAACTGCATGATAGAGGGAGCGATTACCCGATCATTAACAAATAAAAATGGTTCACCTCTGTACTTAATCGCTGATAGTATTCAATTGCTTCTACGGAAGTGATTGATTATATGACAATTTTATATAGACTGGTCTAATAATATATATTGGAGGATTTTTTAAGTGTCTAACACATCACATACACAAACTGAACAGGCAAAAATAAGACCTGTTCCCATCGCCATCGCACTAATGATCGGTGCTTTTATCGGTCTTTTCAGTGAGACGGCCTTAAATATGGCATTTACAAATATCATGGAGCAATTTCAAATAGAACCACATGTCGTGCAATGGTTAACAACTGGTTACCTGCTTGTTCTAGGGATTCTTGTACCTATATCAGGTTTATTACTTCAATGGTTCACGACAAGGCAGTTATTTATTGCATCATTAACCTTTTCAATTATAGGAGCATTGATTGGAGCGTTTGCACCAAGTTTTGAGCTAATTTTGCTGTCTCGATTAGTGCAAGCAATTGGTACAGCTTTATTGCTTCCATTAATGACGAATGTGATTTTGCTTATATTCCCACCGAATAAGAGGGGAACAGTTATGGGGACAATGGGCCTCGTAATTATGTGCGCTCCAGCGGTCGGACCAACATTGGCTGGTCTGCTTGTTGATAGCTGGGGTTGGCAATCGATTTTCTGGATGTTCATACCAGTCTTATTGTTCACACTCATCTTTGGTCTGATCTTCATGCAAAACGTTTCAACTATAACGAAGCCGAAGATAGATATTATCTCAATCAGCCTTTCCACTATTGGCTTTGGCGGAATTGTTTATGGGTTCAGCAGCGCTGGAGAAGGTGCCGGATCTTGGGGCGAAATAAATGTGCTATTGCCTATCATTGTCGGTTTTGTCAGCTTAATCCTATTTGTAATCCGCCAGTTGAAAATGGAGCAGCCGATGCTGGACTTGCGAGTATTTAAGTTTCCAATGTTCTCTATCAGCACCTTAATGGTCTTCATTTGTATGATGATTATCCTATCATCAGCTATACTTTTACCGTTGTATCTAAAAGGTGGACTATTAATGACAGCACTGGCTGCAGGCTTAGTATTGCTACCTGGCGGATTTATAAATGGAATCATGTCACCAATTACCGGACGCTTATTTGATAGGTTTGGTCCGAAATATTTAGTGATGCCTGGATTTATTTTAACAACAGTCATGACATTTCTTTTTACAAATATCTCGACTGATACAAGTACAATTACGGTTATTTTCATGCACGCGATTCTATTTATCGGTGTAGCGATGATCATGATGCCATCGCAAACAAATGGTTTAAATCAGCTTCCTAAACAGAATTATCCAGATGGCTCTGCCATCATGAATACACTCTCGCAAATTGCCGGTGCAATTGGTACAGCCGTTGCAGTTAGTATCATGGCTGCAGGTCAAGCTGGCTACATTGCAGCAGCGAGCTCAAACAACCCTAATGTAATGCCTGAAGCACTGACTGCTGGAGTCCAAAATGCATTCCTGTTTGCCTTTATTGCTTCTATTATCGGATTAATTGTTTCATTCTTTGTGAAGAGAGTAAAAGTTTAATATGGAAGGAAAGCAAACCCTAACGTTGTGAATAGGGTTTGCTTTTTTTATAGACTATATTATTTTAATAGTCAATTAAATCTATGATACACTACAAGAAAAACGAATGGACGAGGATAATGAACATTAGAAAGCCGACTCAATCAGAATACGAACAAATATTAAATCAGTCACCACAGGCCATATTTGATGGCACATTGAGAGAAGCGAGACCAAATCGGGAGAAAATAGAGAAAATGGTTTTCGCGATTTTATCCCAAGGCGGATATTATCTAATAGCTGAAGAGAATCATTGTATAACGGGGTGGATCCTTATCGGTTCTAATAAGGATCAGTTTACGGAAAGGGAATATGGATTTATATATGAATTATTCGTCGCCGCTGAATTTCGGGGCAATGGCATATCAACTCAGCTGATGAAGGCAGGCATTGACTGTCTAAAAGATGAGGGGTACAGTGAGGTTCGCTTGAGTGCATTTGTAGAGAATCATGCGGTGAAATTATATGAAAAGCTTGGATTTAAATCAAGGAAAGTAACCATGAGTTTATCGTTAAAATGAAAGTGGGCTAAATGTAGATTAGGAATCATATCGGCGCTTATTTTGATATATCGCCAATCATTCAAATATAACGACTAAAAACCTAAATATAGCGTCGATTTATGGAAAGCCTCGATCCACAACACTCTAAACCATTTTTAAAATATTGGCCAATCCTCAGTATAGAGGATTGGTTGTTAAAAGATAAGAAAGTATAAATTTTTCAAAAAGAAAGATGTCTAGCGCAAGCGCCTACCCCCCCCCGAGGTCTTAAGCCTGTCGGAGGTGAGCAAGGCGCTTGCGCTTTTCTTATCAGGATTGGCTTTTCTTCATAAATGTTTTCACTTCAGGTGGGGAATAGGTATAAAACTTTTGGATCAAATGGGCAGGGTCGGCATCAACCAGCGCCATTGAGACAAATTTGTCTTGTAAAAATTGTTGCTCATTCATATGGGTGAAAAAGGAAATAAGCAAATCATAATAATGATCAATATTCAGAATTCCAATGGGTTTCTGATGCAAACCAAGCTGCCCCCAAGTAAATACTTCAAAGAATTCTTCCAATGTTCCAGTCCCGCCAGGTAATATAATAAACCCATCCGCCAGTTGCTCCATTCTGTGCTTTCGTTCATGCATGGAATCAACTGTAATTAATTCTGTCAGATGAGGGTGCGCGATTTCCTTATCCTGCAAAAAACGGGGGAGAACGCCAATAACTTTCCCGCCTGCTTCAAGCACACCATCCGCCACTGCTCCCATCAGCCCTATGCAGGATCCTCCATATACGAGAGCGATACCTCGCTTGGCTAATTCCTTCCCAAGCGCTTCAGCCCCTTTTTTATAAGTAGGAAGTGCTCCATCACCAGATCCACAAAAGACTGCGATTGTGTTCAAATTTTTCTACCCCCTGATTAGTTAAATGAATTATACTTATTGAAAGTATAGCAAAAATTCTAATAAATTGAAGTGGCGGGTGGGGTTATGAATAGTGTCGATCATATTGCTGAATGTATGGCGACGAGTGGGGATGTTCAAAGAGTGCAAACAGCACATCGATTGAAATTAGCAGAATTTTGGAATATTAAGGAAGGCGATAAAATTCTTGAAATCGGTTGCGGCCAAGGCGATACAACAGCAGTTCTCGCTTTTTTAGTGGGGGAGATGGGCCTTGTACATGGCGTTGATATTGCCTCTCCATCCTATGGCTCTCCATTAACATTAGGAGAATCGATGGAATACCTGCTTCAATCCCGTCTAGGGAACCAAATTCATATTGATTTTTGCATGGATATATTATCCGAAAAAGTAGACTTTATGGAAAAAACTTTTGATCATATTGTTTTCTCTCATTGCTCCTGGTACTTAAATTCAATCGATGAATTTGCAGCTGTCATGAACAAAGTGAGGAAATGGGGTAAAAATCTATGCTTTGCAGAGTGGGATACTAGAATCAGCACAGTGGAGCAATATCCGCATCTCTTATCTGTCCTTATACAAGCACAATATGAATCATTTAAGCATGAAACCGATTCGAATATCAGGACATTATTTACACCTTACGATATCCAATCAGTCGTTAAAGACGCAGGCTGGGAGATTACGAAGGAGCATATCATTTTCTCGCCTGACCTTCAGGATGCTAAATGGGAAGTCAATAAATTAGCAACGGACTTGATTGATGAGCTTGATAGAATAGAGGATATGCCGGACAAGCTTAGGCTGCTTATTCACTCTCAAATGTCGATTCTGGAAGACTTTAGGGTAACAAATGAAATCACTCCATTGTCTGTCTATGCTTTTACTGCGGAATAAGGGGGCCTTGCTAGGGCCTTTTTTTGGTTTGGAGACAGGCAGAAAGGAAAATATGCCCGTTCTGTAATTCCACACTCGGGACAGATTGTGGAATAAGAAAAAGCAGGATGTTTTATAAAAATGCAGAATCTTAATAGAGGTATTTTTTTATTGTTTTTTTTTAGAATTCTAGATATTCAAGGAGGAGATGACTTTGAGACGAATTGACTTACTTTTAAACGTACTAGATTCAACATTCGATAAAGAGAGTTGGTATGCACCGTTTAAAGATGCTGTAGAAGGACTTACAGCCGAACAGGCTATCTGGAAACCATCTGGAGAGGCAACTAAAACCATTTGGGAGAACATTAATCATCTTATTTATTACAAAGAGAGTCTTGCTGCAAACTTGGAAGGCCGTGAATGGACACATAATCTCGACGGTGATCAAACCTTTTATCTTACCGATCAATCTAATGATGATAAGGAATGGAAGAAAGTCGTTGAACGTTCCGAAAACGCTCAACGCAATTTAAGACAGGTATTGAGTACAATTTCCGACCGAGAGCTTGATCAAAATTCACTCGAGGGGAAATTTATGGACAACATGCTTCATGATGCATATCATACAGGACAAATTATTCAATTAAGAAAAATGCAAGGGACATGGCCATCAAATCGTTGACCGATCGAAGAAATATTTTGGTTTGGTAACTTTAAAATAGGAGTTTCATGGTTATTACATTAAAGGGTGCGATTGTTGAGCATGAAAATTTAAACAATTTTATTTTAACCCCGTCCTTACCTCAGAACGGGGTTATACGTGTTTGAGGTTTGAAAATTTAAAAAAACTTACCCTTTTTTAAAAAATGAATCTTAGATTTTCTTAAAAACAGTATCATCAATATTATGGATCTCGTCAATCAATAATTTTAAGTAGCCAGTAAAATATTGTTCTGAAGTAGCTGTATAATTTTCATTAATATATCTTTACCAATCTGATTCAATTGTAAGTCGGAATAATTGTATATATTTTCAAACTTATCAATATCCTATTCATCAATTAAATAAGTGGTAAATGAACCAGCTTGATTATAGAAATCCAGGAAAGCGCATCGTCTGTGGCCGTTTTACTTGCTGAATGGAGCGTGCTTTGTGAGAAAGAAGAATCGGCTATTTTATACATAGGCAGGCTTTTATTTTGATCGATAAAATACTTCATTATTTCGTGTATAGGCGCGCCATAATTAGGAAAAGCGGAGGAGCCATGCTCATTTTGAGTATAAACAGCAAAGCCTTCTTGTGTTAAAGCTCCATTTTCATAGGAGGAAGATCCACCCATCCTCAAACAAAACATGTGTAAGCTCATGCACGATTGGGGGTGTATTTAAATCAATTTCAAAAAGTTGAATATCTCCACGACTGGCTAAAGATTGTCCATATCCACGATTTAAATACAGATTAATATGCTCAGGTCTTTCATACCCGATACTAATCAAATGAATGGAAGGATAAAGGCAAACCTTCGGGATGGGTGGTTGGAAATGAGATGTTATTGGAAACTTGAGGGAAATGGTGATCTGTTATTGGATGGATGATTGCAAGTATTCAAACTAAGTTCTAAATTGTAGGGTCTATCATTTTTCTTATATAACATTTCTGTATATAGGTGAATGCAATGGACAACTTAAAAGTCCATACATACCCTAATAAGGAATATAAAAGAATGGAGGTCTTATAGTGAATTATAAACATTGGAACAACCAGCCTAACCAACAGGTGGCAGGAGCATGGGACAATCAATGGAACAATGGGCAAGGTTTTCCTAAACATTGTGCACCTCAAGTTTCACCAACTCAGCAAGGTCCATCCCAAGTCTCACCTACTCAACAGTATGTGAATACAAATGTATCCAACACTGAGATTAATCATGTTCATCCTAGTCACACGACAAATGTTAATAAGCATATGACTACTCACAAGCATTATTTCCCACATACTGAATCTGTCGTAAATGATATTCAAGAGCAGCATATTATGTGTGGAAAACCTCACAACCCTTGTCCGCCGCCATGCGGACCAAAAAAACCATTTGGTTGGTAATAGTAAAAGTCCCTCGAATTCGGGGGACTTTTAGTTTATTAAAACTTTTTTCTAGTTTGAAGTAATACTTGAGAAACAGCTGCCAAGACTGGCAGCTCAATTAAAGGTCCGATCACTAACGCCAAAGCAATCAACGGCTGATCAGGAAAAGCTGTGACAGCAATGGCAAGTGCAACCGGGGAGTTCCTCGCGATGACCGTTAAGTTTAAGCTAACGGTATCTTCATATGAAAATTTGAGAAGTTTCCCAATAAGTTTCGATATAATGAAATTGAAAAGAAAGTAAAGCAGGACAGGTATGATAAGTACATAAATGACGGCCAAATTACTCATTAAATAGGAACCTTGTGATGCGAACATGGCCGTAATTGCAAGTGATAAAAAGCCAATCTGGGCCGACGAAAAGAAGGGAATCAGATGTTCCTTTAATAGAACCTGCTTCTTTCTAAGCAAAAATCTGGTCAAATGGGCCAAAGTAAATGGCAGTAAGAGAACGAAAATAATACTTTCTATAATTGTTGACAGAGATACTGATTCAATCGTGCCCGCGAAAATAAATAAATAGATAGGCAGCAACAATACTTGCAGGATTAAATTAATGGGCAGAATGGAAGTAGCTAAGGGAACATTTCCCTTAGCGATAGAGGTGAAAACAAGATACCAGTCGGTGCATGGTGTCACCATTAACATGATAAACCCGATCCATAACGCTGGGTGGTCACTTAAGAAAACTGCACCCAGTCCCCAAGCAAAAACAGGTGTCCAAATGAAATTTATGATAGTTGATGCACTTAGAAACTTTATATTTTTAAATGCATCCTTTAAATTTTTCAATGGAATCGTTAAAAATAAACCATAGAGCATGAATACTAAAAATGGTAAGATAACTGCCTCTGCATGCGTTTTAAAAAATGTGAACTGACCTAATAAAAGGCCTATACCTACAGAAAATAAAATGATTAGAGTTTGAAATTTTTCAAAAAAATTCATGTTTTTGTCCTTATTTAGTAGTAACTATAGTTTATCAATAGTATCAGGAAAAATAAATGAATATAGAGCAATAAATTAGACATTTAATTTAATAAACGATATTATAGATGCTTAAAGTCCGTAATAGAGGTGGCGAATCTGATGAAGTACTCAAAGGCAACTAACTATGCACTCCATACAATGGTGTATTTAGCAGCCGTTTCACCTGATAAACGTCTAGGTGTACAGCAGTTAGCTGAACGTTTCGACGTTTCTCCCACATACTTGTCGAAAATATTAACAAAGCTTGTAAAGGCGGGAATGATTGCATCAGTTTCCGGTGCAAATGGCGGATATAAATTGAAGCCAAGCTGGGAAAAGATATCATTCATGGATGTGATTGATGCAATTGAAGGCTCTGACTCTTTATTCGATTGTAATCTTAATCACCAGTCTGACTGCGTGATTCAACAGGTAATGGAGTCTGCAGAAGAAGAGATGGAGAACAAATTAAAAAAACAAAAAATCGCTGATATTGCCAAGAAAATAACGGTGGATCACTAAGCCACCTTGTTTTGCTTATATTACGGATATTAAAGAGTTATTAAATCTATAATATGAATGAAAGGATGATCACATGATGATATATGATTGTATAGTAATTGGGGCTGGTCCGGCGGGGTTAAGCGCTACTTTAACATTAGGAAGAGCAAGGAGAAATGTGGCTGTTATCGACAATGGAACGAATCGAAATCGGATCACAAAGGAAGCGCATGGCTATCTGACACGAGACAATATTAAGCCAGAAGAGTTCCGCCAAATCGGTCTAAGTGAATTAAGAAATTACCCTTCCATCTCCGTCTTTCAAGCAACTGTGAACGAAATTAAGAAAGATGAAGCTGCAAATCAATTTTTAGTTCACACTGCTGATGGGCAGAAGCATCGATCAGAAAAAATCATTTTGGCGACAGGTGTCCAAGAGGAATTTAAGCATGAGGATGTAAGAGGCCATTATGGAATAAGCTTGTTTAGCTGCCCTTATTGTGACGGTTGGGAACTTCGGGATCAACCGCTTGTCATCATAGCTGAAGAGGAAGAACATGCCAATCACCTGACTAAGCTCGTTTATAACTGGTCAACCGACCTTGTAGTAGCTACTAACGGTGGCGAGATGGCTCAGTCTAACAAAGATAAACTGGAGTCAAAGGGAATTCTCTTGAAGACAGAACCAATCAAATCTTTACATGGAAAAGACGGTTATCTAGAGGAGATTGAATTTATTTCTGGAGAACGAATACAAAGAAAAGGGGGATTTGTTGCCCCTTCATTTTACCGGCCAAACCATTTTCTTGAACAACTGGGATGTGATCTTGACGAATCGGGTGCTGCAGTTACTGATGGAGCCGGTCGTACGTCGCAAAATCATATTTATATTGCTGGTGAGACAGAACAAGGGGGATCCACTTCATTATTATTTGCAGCAGCAGCTGGAAGCAAAGCGGCGTTTGCTGTGAATATGGATTTGACGACTGAACGATTTTAATCAAAATAAAATGCTAGACCCGCCACCTTAAAAATGGCGGGTCTTTATTAACAAATCTATATATTGATCTATTGAAAAAAGGTATGATGATAAGAAAAGAGAGAGCTTAGGGAGGATAGGATGAAAACATATCAGGATGCTCTAAATAACTATATTGTGGCAACCAATTCTCACGACTTTAGTAATGTGAAGAGACTATTACACCCAGAAGCTGTCTTTTTGTTTTCCGATCTAACATGTACAACTCTGGATGAAATCGGACATTATTTTAATCATGCTTGGAATGTGATAAAAGAAGAAGTATATTCTGCAACAAATATTCAATGGATCGCGGTCGATGAAAAAATAGCCACCTGTATCTATACCTATCATTATCATGGTTATCAAGATGGGAAGTTTGTTTCAGGGAGCGGAAGGGCTACAAATGTATTTACATTTGTTGAGGGTGAGTGGAAGTTGATTCATGAGCATTTGAGCAGCTAAAGCGAATTTGCATTTAAGGGTAACTAGTTTGGACAACTAGTGCCCGAATGACAGGAAAAAGGAGAAATAGGTTAACTAGTTGGAGCAACTAGTGCCCGAATGACAGGAAAAAGAAGAAAAAGGGTAACTAGTTGGTGCATCTAGTGCCCGAATGACAGGAAAAAGAAGAAAAAGGGTAACTAGTTGGGACAACTAGTGCCCGAATGACAGGAAAAAGAAGAAACAGGGTAACTAGTTGGTGCATCTAGTGCCCGAATGACAGGAAAAAGAAGAAACAGGGTAACTAGTTGAATTGAATAGGATCGGGTTTGTCAAATTAAGTGTGTAAATTATTCTAGGTAGGTAAGGGCACGTTCTTTCAGCTTTTCGTGGAGTAAGGATTGATTCATGACCATTGACCAATTTTGAATATGTCCCGGGTCACCTTTGTTAAGTTGCCCCTTTTATACCTGAAATTCCATTTCTGTCGCAGCAAAATCATCAGACTGATTATAGTAAAGGTTATTTTCAAAATAAAAAGGCCTAATGTTTATCTCACATTAGGCCCAATCTACTTAGTTGTTTGTTGGTTTCACCAAAATTTTTGCTTGTTTCACATCGTTCGTTAATTGATTGAAGCCTTGGTCAATAAGGTCATCTAGCTGAATTTTCTTTGTGATGACTTGTTTAACATCTAATCTTCCTGTAGCAATCATATCAATCACTTCCGGGAAGATATGACGATAGGCAAGTGTGGAAGTAATATCGGCAGCCTTAAACATGATCTGTCCCATATCGATGGAAACAGGCTTTGAATAGACGGCAATCGCCATTACTTGTCCGCCTTGACGAACAGAAGCCACTGCATTTGTCATAGTAGGCTGAACGCCAGCAGCTTCATACGCTACATTTACCCCGCCATTTGTTAATTGCAAAATCGTAGCAGCGATATCATCACGGCTTCCATTAATGATGGTAGTTGCCCCTAATTCTTTCGCTTTTTTAAGTCGTTCCTCAGACAAGTCGACAACAATCATTTGGGTGGCTCCAGCAGCCTTTGCTGACAATAAGGTTAGTAGACCAATTGGGCCAGCGCCGAAGATTGCTACAGAGTCGCCGGCTTTTAGCTTGCTTTCTCTAACAGCATAGAAAGATACGGCAGCTGGTTCAACCAATGCCCCTTCTTCAAAAGAAACATTGTCTGGCAATACATGGACCATGTTTTCATCTACAACTACATATTCAGCAAATCCGCCATCACGGTTCAATCCTACAAACCCGACTTGGTTACATTGATTATAATATCCTCTTTTACAAGCGTAACATTCGCCACAGTAGATTAACGGCTCGATAGCTACTCTCTCGCCAACCTGATGACCCGATACATCTTCACCAAGTTCTACAATTGTGCCGGAAAATTCATGTCCTAGGGTAATCGGAGGTTTTTGTCCGCTAATAGGATGTGCCTCTTTACTTAATCCATGTGCATAAGCATGGAGGTCACTTCCGCAGATCCCTGTCCATTCTACTTTAACTTTTATTTGACTCGATGAAACAACTGGTTCCTCAATCTGTTCAATACGAACATCTTTAATATCATGCCATACTGCTGCTTTCATCTTTTTCATCCCCTTTTTTTATTACAATTGTATTATATCAATTTGCCTATTTAATTAAAAGTTAATATAATTTAATATGTATTAACTATTACTTAAGGATGATGAGAGTGAATATCGAACAATTGAATTATATCGTTGAAGTTTCCAAAGCCAAATCGCTTGCAGTAGCCGCGAAAACATTGAATGTTAGTCAATCTGCACTAAGCCAGGCGATTACAAAATTAGAATCTGAGTTGAATTTAAAAGTATTTAATCGTACAAGGACAGGGGCTGTGACAACAAAAGAAGGAGATAGGATAGTTGAAAAAGCGCAAAATGCGCTGCATGCCATTTATGAAATTAAAGAAGAAGCGCATAAGCAACTGAATAGCCTAAACGACATTCTAAGAATCTCTGCGATCCCTGGACTTACAAGTCCAATAATAGATACGTATCTGTCCTGTAAAGAAAAGACGCCGATATTCAAATTGGAAGTGCACGAAAAGGGCAGCATGGAAATCATTCATGACATTCAAAACGAAGACATTGATATAGGTTTTATTGCTCTTAAGAAAGAGAATATGGATCTTGTTAATGATCTGCTATTCACACCAGTTGTAACAGGGAAAATCCTTGCCTTTGTTTCTAGGTACTCCCCCTTAGCTGAGAATGATATCTTAACAGCAGACATGTTGAAGCAACAGACATTTGTTTTATATAGAGACGAGTATGTCCAGGAATTTATTGCCCACTTTCAAAGGGTGCATGGTCCTGTGGAAGTATTCTTTACTGCAACAAGCATTGAAGCGATTTTAAAAGCGGTGATTGAGATTGATGCGGTGTCCATCGGCCATGATATCTCAGCTATTTATTTCCCGAAGGACCACATCGATCAATATCAGACTTTAGAGATCGAAGGTTATACGGATTCCCCGTTTAGATTTGGCTGGATACAGAAGAAGGATTATAAACTATCAAAGGAGGCAAGTAAATTTATCCAGGAGGTCAATAATATCCTATTGAAGCAATAATTAAATAAGCTTGAAAAAGAGAGGCTTATTAGCAGCAAGCAGTTAGTTCAAGCAGGCAAGCCAAATAAGAAAATATACTCGATTACTGCCGATGGGAAAGCTGAGCTCGTCACTTGGCTGCTTACCCCACCGGAACAGCCAAAATTAAAAGATCCTTTCTTGATGCATGCTTTTTTCATGGACTATATTCCCTCCGATGAAGCCATTTTAAAATTGAAGATATATAAAAAAGAACGTGAACAAAGACTGCAGAAAATCAAAAAAGCCGTACAAGAACGTTTGCAGAGCATCAAAGAAAGAAACGTGATGAAAGCAAGGATCATTATCAGTTCTGCTGTTCTAAGACGCAGGATTGAACAAGAAGTAAAATATATTAAATGGTGTGAGGACTCTATTCGATTAATAGAGTCGTGTAAATTTTTATGGGACGAAAAGGATGAAAGGCCATTTGCGTACTCTGATGTTGAGACGGCGCTCGAGGCGTATTTTGCTGAATTGATCGAGTTTTAATCTCCATATAAAGTCGTAGAACACCTCCTTCTTTTTGCTGTTATTAGTAATCTCCCTTAATGCTATTCTTTACTTATAAGGAGTGAGGATATTGATTAAAGGTTTATATGAAGCACACTTACCGGTGAGGAATCTGCAGCGCTCAATTGAATTTTATCTTAAGTTAAATTTGGAGATTGCATATCAGTCAGATCAATTGGTTTTCTTTTGGATTGAAAAAGGAAAGAGCTGGATCGGGCTGTGGGAAACAGCTCAAGTAAATATCCCTTACCATGCCTCAATCAGACATATTGCATTAACTATTGATAAAGATGACATGTATCAAGCAAAAAAATGGCTCGAAGTTAGAGGCATACAAGTGAAGACAAGCTTTGGTTTTACTTCAGACAATCAGCCGCTTGTCTTACCAAATAATCGGCAAGCACATGCAGCGATCTACTTTGATGATCCTGACGGCAACTCGATTGAATTCATTTCTCCCTTAAGATTGGATGTGGAAGAGGAATTCAAAATGATGAGTTTGGAAGATTGGGACTTACGGGGAAAGCAGATATCAGCTGATTGAAAAATAATAATAAAGTAGGCGATTCTTTACAAAGGGAATCGCTTTTTTTGTATGACAGTAAAAAATTCATGCAAGAGTGTAACTTAATATGAAGAATTCCGTTGTTAATGTAAGAAACAACTAGAAAGGCGGTGAACCAATGAATCAAGATATTATAGATCAACGATTGAACGAAATGTATTTTACATACTGTAATGATGTTTATCAATATCTATTTTTTATGGTTGGTGATCATGAACTGGCAAAGGATTTGATGCAGGATACCTTTATTCGTGCATTTACAAAAATAGAATCATTTGAAGGACATCATATAAAAAGCTGGTTATTCCGGATTGCGCGCAATTTGACCATTGATTATATAAGGAAGAAGAAGCCTTTAGCATACATAATAGATTCGATCTCACCCATCATGACAACAGACTATTCGCCTGAACAAATATTATTGTTCAATGAAACAGAGAAACTATTATACATTGCATTAAATAACCTCAAAAGGTCTTATCGCGAAATAATCATTTTAAGAAAACTAAAAGAATTTTCCATAAGCGAGTCCTGCGAAATCCTTGGGTGGACAGAAAGTAAAGTAAAGTAAAGGTTCATTTATTTAGGGCAATGAAGGCTTTAAAAAAAGAATTGGAAAAGGAGGGATATTCTCATGAATCCATTTAAAGAGAGGAATGAGTTGGATAGCAGCTTTTCATCAATGAGTGAAAAGGTTCACTTATCTAAAGAAGAACAAGATGAAATATGGATTAAAATGATCAGGGCAAAAAAGACACTGCCAAATAGAAAAAGAAAACCATCAAAGTGGGTCTACTTTATACAAGCTGGGTCTGCAGCAATCATAATATTGATATTAATTATGCCTTTTATAAATAATCAGCCGCCGCTCAATGTTGACTCTAATGAGTTTGACCGCTTTTTTCACAATAAAATGCAAGCTATGCATAATGGTGAAAAGGATTATGAGTACCTCTTGGTCCATACACAATTCAATAGGGTTCAGAAGGGGGATGCCATCGCTGTATTTAAAGAATATACCGAACGAGGGGAACAGATTTTTATTGCCTATTTAAAAAAAGAAAATAACAAATGGGAATGGAAGCAAACAAGAGGGGCAGCGTGGGACACACCAGTAAAATGGTCCGCTATGAACGAGTTTCCATATATCTATTCCGGCGCTTTAAGCGATCAAAATGTGACCGCTGTATACGCCGGTGAGGAAGAAGCAGAAATAATAGAGGTAGAGAAAAACAAACGGTTTTGGTTTGCAATTAGTCCAATAGCCAAAGTGAAAGTTAAGTATAAAATGAAGGATGGGACGGGGGAAATAATTGAAGAAAAAGATGAGAGTATGTTGTTGAATTGATATTTACAAACGGGTTGTTGAGTATCAGTATCCAATGGCAAGCATCTATCTGTTTAGCGGATGCTTTTTTTTTTGGAGAAATATAGCTTCAAAGGGAAAGTCAGTCGCAATGATGGGAGTAAATAAATCTTAAAATAAATGCCCTTCAGAAGATAAAGCCTAAAATGGAGAGCAAATAAGTCGGAAATAATTGTCCCTCAAAGAAAGAAATCCCCCCAAAAAAGAAACTAAATCATAAAATATGAATTACAATAAAATAAATTTCATGTTTTTTGTTACCTTTTTCATTCTCATACGTGTTATTAGTGGGGAGGGGCTAATGAAGGAAAATATTGATGGCATTTATAGTACTTATTTTCATGATATTTATCGTTTTCTCCTGTCCCTATGCCAGGATCACCACACAACGGAGGATCTTGTTCAGGAAACGTTTTTCCGTGCGCATCTTTTCATTGAAAATTATGATGGAGAAAATGTAAAAACATGGTTGTTTACTGTAGCTCATAACGCATTTATTGATCATTATCGGAAGCATAAGGGGACAGTCATCCAGGAGCAAGGTTTTTTCATTTCATTATTTGACAGAAAGAAAGATCCTGTTGATGCGATTGTCGATCGGGAAGAAATCAAGGAGATTATCCATCTGTTAAAGGATCTGCCTGAAAAACATAAATATGCCGTACTTTTGCATGATTTTCACGGATTATCCTACAATGAAGCCTCGCAGGTGATGAATGTGAAGCCGAGTCATTTTAAAGTTTTGTTATTCCGCGGCAGACAAGGGATCAGACAGAGGAGGAACAAAGAGCGATGAGCGATGATTTTAAAAGAAAGCTGGAAGCTTATGAAAAAGGGAAGCTTTCTGATACAGAATTGGAAGAGTTTGAAAAAGATCTTGAAAAATTAGAAGCCTACCAAGAATTCATGGAAGAAAATCACCCAACAGAAACAACCAGTTTAGCTATGAATGAAAAAAGGGCAAAGAAAATATTAAAGCGGAGCAAATGGAGAGCCAGGCTACAGACTGCCTTTATGGCAATCGCAATATTTATCGGGTTTACCATAGTTACTTCCATATTGTCTGCGGTCTACTATTCATGGGGTACACAGGATCGGATGGAGGTTTATAGAAGTGTGATCGATTATACGATGACTGTAACAGATCCTTATGGGGATATGGGTGGAACAAGCACTAACTCAACGCCTTATTTTGGTTTGAAAACCCAGAGAGATTTAAAGAAAAGAGTCGGCGATGAAGTCATCAAAGTCGGCGAGCTTAAGACAAATTTTCTATTTTCCATGATGAGTTATCCAGAAAGAGAATACTTTGGCAGTCTTACTGAACAAGCACCCGTTTTTTCATATCCGGGATCAGAAGAAAGAGGTATGTCAGGTTGGGATAGACTAAAAAATCTTCCAGAAGGGACAGTGGTTTCCGCATATGTATCCTTTGCTGAATTACTGGATACAGATCAAGTTTTTCAAAATTTTAATGGAAAAGAGATGAAACTGCTATGGTTAGCTGTTGATACTGGCAGCGAAGGAAACGATGATCATGGGAGCATTTTCGAACCATTTGGGTTTCCTAACTATCCAATCTGGCATGATGACGATATGATACTAGACTCAAGAGAGGAAGAAAAGGGATTGTTCGGCAGCCGAGTGATTTCAGAAGGTCATTCCTCTCCTGAATATAATGAGGGTGATACCGAGGTTCTTCATAAGCAATTTTTAAAAACCCTGAATTTCTTAGAAGATAATGAAAAGAAAGTGAACAAATTTCTTTTTGGGAAAACAGACCTTTCAAAACAAATTAAATACCTTGAGAAAAATGGCTTCCAACATTATGGTGTTGTCATCACTGGTCCTACAAAGGAAATATTAAAGCTGCAGGATGAAGAATGGATCAGTGCACTTGAAGTTGATGAGGTTAGATTGTGGAATTGGGATGGATTGAAGTAGTTTCGAAAAAGACTGGTGATTGCCAGTTCTTTTTTTATATGAGACTGGCCAACCGCTGTTTTATCTGTTCGCCTAATCCAACATTTTATTTAAGACAAGGATATTGTAAAAATTTGTAGAATATTCTTTTACTAGGTAAGTTGATTATCTATTTGGACTCGATTCTGATATCTTTCAAAACGTGAAACAATTTATTCATACCTAATGGAGGTTAATCAAATGGGAGAGACAAAGAAATACCACAGAGCTTTTGGCGTTTATGGTATCTGTATAGAAGAGCAAAAGCTATTGGTTATTAACTAAAGGCTCTTTTCAAAAAGATTGTTGTTTTTTCATAGGTTTTGATAAGACAAAACATTGATGAAAAAGTTGATTGGGGCGGAAAGCGAGCACCTGAGAGGAAATCAACAACTGCTGTGAAAAGCAAACAAGTATAAGAAAACAGCCTAACTAGTAAAGAGTTAAGAAAGTGAGAGGATGATGGAAATAGAAATAGAAATGAACTTTTTCTGGATAGCTTTAGCACTATTTTTTTTAGGCTATTTTATTAATGATGGATTAAGGAATTTTAAAAATCCTAAAAAAGGGTCAAAATATCAATATTTTATAAATGAAAGAGACCTCCATTTATTATTTTAATTTGAACCGCAGTGTCATAACAGAGCTGCTGGCAAAATATCCAAATGCACCGAAAATTATATTGAATGGCCAGACCTACTACCCTTCCAGTCAATTCCAGGAATGGCTTACCAAGATTGACTTTAGAGATGAATAGAGATGATATGGGGTGTTTATGATAGAACTAAAAAATATTGGCGGTTATTGCAGTAAAGATGACAATGGGTTTTTATTAAATGATACAAGTGCTAACAAGATAAATGAAAAGCATATACACATCATCGAAGCGCTGAAGAGTGAACTCACTAAGGTTTTTAATGAGAAGGTACACAGTATGTATATTAGAGGTTCGATTGCTAGAGGACTAAGTGTGGATCATCTATCAGATTTGGATGCGATTATCGTTTTGAACGAAGCACAGACTGAAGAGGAAACTGAGATTTTAAAAGAGGTTGAGCAGAATCTATTAAGTTTATACCCTTTTATGATGGATGTTGATTTGAACATTGTGACAAAAGATGAAGTCCTGAATAGAGCAACTTTTACCATGATGGCATTTATTATCAAAACCTATAGTCTCTGTGTGGAAGGAGAGGATTTGAGTTATCAGATTTCAAGTTTCAAAGTGGATGCTGCTCTTGCCAATGAGCATCTGGTTGTACTAGAAGAGCAATTAATTGAGGCGCGATTAGCGTTTGTCGATAATGACGATGAAGAAGATATAATAGATTGCTGCCGATGGATTATGAAGATCATTGTCAGAGCTGGCTTGGCATTGGTGGCAGTTGCGGAGAACAAATACACGAGGGATCTATATCCGGCTTATTTACTGTTTGCAGAACATTATCGTGATCAAAAGTCCAATATGAAACAAGCTCTAGCTTATGCGATTGATCCTATAAGCAATTGCTCGGAACTTTTACAATTCCTTAGCAAGTTCGGTGAATGGATGAAACAAGAATCGGACAAGTGGCTATTAAAATATAATCCGCAAAAAAACAGGGATTTGCCAATGGTTAAGGATTAGCAGAGCTTGGACCATTCAAGCTCCGCTATAATTTATCGAATATCATTTCGAGCAACTGATTAAGGTCTTCGGGGAAGGAGTGCCCATACTCTCTTTAACCATCTACTTGCACTTGATGTTATTAGTTTCTAATTGTTTAAATATAATGCTTTATCATAAAAAGGATCTTTTATACCATTGGAAATTTCAAAGGTGTTATTGCGGTTTGTCGAATGGTTCTTTGACAATAACTTTACTGTACCTGCAAATAAGATGCATAGAACACGTTCTAATGAGAGAACAGTAAATATATGTTTTGAGAAAATGGATAATGATGTTGCAGGGTCGGAAAGTTAGGATTCCTATCAAAGCGGAGGGGGATAAAATGAAGATAAAAGAATTAAACAGAAGCGATTTCCACAGATGTAGAAAAATAATTAATCAGTGTGGCCAATTAGAAGTGAGGTCAGTAGTAGCTGGAATCAATCCAGGCCGCTATTTGTTGATGATCTTGCTTCACCCTCCACTGGAATGATATGGCTTGGCAATAATGATGGATTCATCTTTATTGGACATGAACGAAATGAAGCATTTAATACTGATATCAACCGATTGATTGATGAAGAAGTGGCACCAGAAGCAAGAAATCTAAAATGGTTTGAAGGTATGGGGAATCATTCGGGCTGGGATCAAACCTTACCGGTAATTTTCAATCATCGCAAGTATGGGACTTGGAGTCAAAAGGTTTATACTTTAAAAATAGAGGATTATCAATCGGAAAGTGAACCAGCCACTCCAGATGGCTATGATTTGCAAAAGATCACCGCAGAGTTATATGAAAACCAAGATGAATCCATCAATAATATTAGTTTTCTACATTCTAAGATAGATGAATTTTGGTCTTCACCAAAGCATTTTTTTAGCCAGGGAATCGGTTATTGTGCACTACATAAAGGGGAAATGGTCAGCACTTGTTTTTCTGGTTTTGTTGCAGACAATGTACATGGCATTGATATTGAAACGAAAAGCGCTCATCAAGGTAAAAAAATTGCGCAAGGACTGGCTCATTTCTTTGTCCAAGAATGTTTTAAGAAAGATATGATTCCCTATTGGGACTGCATGGAAAATAATTATCCTTCTAAAGCAATTGCCGAAAGCCTTGGCTTTAATAATGTGTTTAATTATGTCGGTTATGATTTCTGCATGATTTGAAGGAGAGAGTGGATTGAACGCTATTATTTATTTTCTGTCTCAGTTACTATTATTCAGCATCCTCATCACAGGCGGGTACTTTGCTAATTTATATATAAGCAAACCATTTAGGTCTCTAGATCTCATTACTATAGTAATATCCGTTGTTATTCTATAGTTTACTATTGAGCTAAATGGTCGATTAAACCTATTCATTTGTCTTATAAAATTCTCATTTCTGTATTAGCAGTAATCAATGCGATCATCGTTATAGGTGTTTTATTAGGGGAGTTAACAGTCTATTAACATAAATTTTCATACGATTTTCTGCAACAATCAAGAATATCAGCATAAAGCTACTACTGATAGAAAGTTAGAGTCTTTTTTCATACTTACAATGTTCATCGAATACTCCTGTTAGATGAAAGCCGTTATCTAGATAAAATTGATTCAATTTTTTATTATTCTCAATACAATCTAATCTTAGGATTGATTTTCCATTTTTCTTGCAATATTCCTCTGCACATCGTAGGGCAATTTTGCCGATCCCTGACCCAATGCTAAGTCGTGAAACTGCTAATCTATGAAGATATACGGCTTGGTCATCTAACTTTCCCCAGGTATGGATATCCCATTCACTTTGTAGATCATAGAGAGTAAAAGTAGCAATCATTCTCTGATCCTTTTTCATTAGAAAAGTTTGCTTATTCCTTATAGCCTCTCGGATTTCATCGTCTTCACCGCCTGCGGCGAGAAACCCCCATTGATCAATTTCCTTTTCTTTTAACCAAAAGGAGACATCCTTTAAAAAGTGGATTAATAGATATTCATCCTTGCCTTGAGCCAGTTTTACTTCGTATTCACTCAATTCTAATCAACTCCTAACATATGGGTTACTCTTTTATTCTCTACCAATAAGAATGAATCCTTTGAAGAGATAGAGGGGATTGTAAGATTTTGTAGAATATTCCTTTGATAAAAACTTTAAATGGAGAGCTAAGGAAGATGCGAATTAAAAATGTCGGAGAAACGAAGATAGTAGGCTTCCATATCCTTTGTGAGGGAGAACAATACCCACAAGAAATACGCAAAGTTGAAAAATGCTGGGAAAGAAAAAGTGAAATTAGTCATTCGCAAATGCCTGATGTGCAGATGGCGTTGCAGAAGATATATGTGGAGATAAAGATGGCTATTGGATGGGAATAGAGGTAACTGAATTCAAAGATATCCCTAAGGGAATGGCTTCATTAACAATTCCACCACAAACATATGCCTCGATCATTCATACGGGACCAAGCCACTTAGTTAGAGAGAGCTATGAGTATTTGCATGAACAGATGAACAACCAAGGACTACAGCGGTCTATGGAGGCATGGACTTTAGAGTTTTGCCAGGAAGGCAGTAAATTAGAAAGGCCGATTGAGTTGTTGGATCCTATCTTTCCTGTAAGGAAGTAAGTACTAATAGATAGCCTTTGTTAAATAGATTATTTAATAAGGGGGAGACATCTGCATATATTTTTAAGCATGTATTTAATTGGTTTTTTAGGTGGGGGGTGGTGTTATGCCCTTATATGTTTTGTGAGTAAAGAATTAAGCGTAAAAATAGGAGTTTAACCGTCACAGTGATAGGCGTTTCGCAAAACGGTCATATATGTGAGAAGCTTCGACAATCATTTACATGAGGGAAATCCAACCATTATAATTGGATTGAATCGTTTAAAACAGGAAATTGAAACCACCGATGCGGATAGTACGGTTTATGGAGAAGCTGAATGAAGAAAAAACGAAGGATAGCAGGGGAAAGATATGCAGTTAATAGATAAATTGCAGCAAAAAAAGATGAAAATACAGGAAATACCTAAGTGGGGCTATTATTTAAGAAAACAATGGGAGCTTCACTATGTTCATCATTTAAGCACCGAAGAAAAAGAAGCAATCTATCTATTTAATGAAAGGTATGCTTCAGGATTTTTATGGCATGTATTTAGTTATGAAAAACGAGATCATCTTAAAGAAGAAAAGGCAGTGGCAGCTTTTAATCAGCAAATAAAGGGAAGCTGTTATCTGTTTTACCAGCATTCTGATGATGCAATGATCCTGCAATCAGCCAACAGGATGAAGGCAGAAGATATACTGGAGGAAGAGGATATCTATATTGTAGATAAAGATTTTAAATGGACATATGTAAAAACTCATGAAGCGGGATACTATGGCCCTTATTTTAGCAGGAAATAAATACTGTTTGGGAGGATATAAGATAGCCTTTTCTATCCTTGACATTGATTTTACGAAGATAATTGACAAAAACGCTTAGAGTGTTTTAAGCTCTAAGCGTTTTTAACTAATCATTCTTTTAATGTGTAATTTTGAAGTTATACTTTTAAGAATGGATTGGCAAGTAAACCTCGACTTCTTCTTCTGAGTTTTCTACAGGATGATAGGTTTCCACAATATAAGAATCTAAGTCTCTATCATAATTCTGCTCTTTCGCCCAATTTAGTAGATGTAAGTGAAGGTTACTGATATCAGTTATTTTCCCTCTAGCTGTTACGTAATGCTGATCTTTCTCAATATACTCCATTCCAGAAGGAACTTCATTTAAAGTATCATTAACAATCAATCCGACATAATAGTTGCCCTCTAGATGATTGATATTTTTTTTGGGTTCAAATAAAGCAATTTCAGTTGACGAACGACTTTCAACTTCTTTGGACCTAGTTAAGAACTGCTGTGCGAGAGCAGGGACTTCCACACCGAAGGCCTCAAAGGATCCGTGTCCTTTAATACCTACTAACTTAAAAACTTGTTTAACCTTTTTACATTCCATCATAACCCCTCCGATTAAATAGCTTTATTTTTCGAAACGGACATCCTTAATTCCAATATATAGAAATTATGTTGCATTTATTTTACCATAAATTACTAAAGTAATTAATTCTTAACTTTCGGAAAAAGAAAAAGAACCCATCTCTTTATAAATGGATTCTCCAAAGGTTATGCTTTTTTCTGCCTTTTAGTCACAACAAATAAGTAAACAGCAATTCCACCAAACGTTATAGTTGTTGAGAGCGAGATTTGCGTCTTAGGATCAATGCTCATTTGATTGAGAACCAAATCTGGTAAGACGAGAAAAGCTAAAAAGATTAACACGATCCAAGTCTTAGACCAAAATGATACAGCGACTAGGAATGCGAAGGTTAATAGTGCGATGATTAATGTACTAATCTCACTGAAATTGACAACCGGAGTAGTGATTCGTTGATCTAAAAGAATCAAACCTATAAATAATAAAAGCGAGAACAAGGAATAGAGAAAGTAAAGGCTATACTCTTTTGTTTTTGATAGTGAATTTGCTGCAATATATTTAAACATCATAAAGACTGCTCCAATCAGTAATGCAACAATAAAGGTTAAACCTATCACATTTAGTAATGAGAAGGAAAGATTCCCACTAGCAGCTCTCGTTAAAATGGTATAAGAGAAGACACCGAGGATAATCGTAACGATGAATTTTATCCAGGCCTTTTTATCAAAGGCCATTTCCGCTGCCAGTTGCTCCATATAATCTTTTGGAGAATGGCCGATGATATGTTGCACTGATTTGCCTTCTGATTCAGCTAGTCTAAGATGATCGGTTAATTCCTCTACGATTTCGTTTGATTCTCTTTCATTCTTTCCGCTTGAAACCAAATAGATTTGTAGATTATCTAAGAATTTTTGACTTTCTTTTGACAAGTTTTTATTCATTTTTCTGCCCCTTCGTTTGTAACACGCTGTTTACAGATTTTTGTAGTGATTCCCATCTAACAATAAATTGTTGCAATTCCTGTTCCCCTTTTACAGTAAGTGAATAGTACTTTCTTTTTGGTCCGGCAATTGATTTTTTTAAAGTAGAAGTGACAAGTTCTTCTTTTTGCATGCGCATCAGCAGAGGATAGATTGTGCCTTCACTGAAAGAATCAAATCCGTATTGCTCAAGTCTCTCTGCCAATTCATACCCATACACTTCTTTTTCGTGAATGATCGCTAAGATGCAGCCATCAATAATGCCTTTGAGCATTTGAGTTGTAGACAATATTTTGACCTTCCTTCATATGTCTTGTAATACAAGATAGATAAATAGTATCATCGTATATCTTGTAATGCAAGGTAAATTTTCCAAAAAGAATAAAAAGGATTTAATCTCACTTTGCTGAATGATTTAATTTATGAGGGAGGGGATGAAATGATTTTTTTATTTAATGCTTTTAGAAATTATTTGGGCTGAAGGGTCGATTTATATTGTAGGATTCCAAGAAGGTATGAAACAATGGAAATCTTTATTAAAGGGAGAGGGCAACCTAGTATGCAGTGAAATCTCATGGCTCCATTCCAACCCAACTAAAGCAAGCAATTTTGGGAGCAAGGGTATCCCGAAATCGACACAGTTTCCAACAAAATCAATCAAATCGTCGAACATGGATATACTTAAGGCTTTTCATTCGTTTTGCCGAAGGAAGATTGGATGGAGGAATATTATAACCCGCTTAACCTGAATCTCATAAACATGGAGAAAAAGTATGTTGAGGTCCCAAGCGCGCTTGATGTGGTGAAGATGATTAAACAAGAAATAAGCGTCTATCAACATCATTCCGATGATTATAGTTATGTGTTTTATGGGATGAGGAACCGTCCTCTTTTTATTGACATATTTTGTGTAATTATCTAAAAATATAGACATTTTAATATAATTGTTCTATAGTAGTTAATACAATAACTACTATAATGGAGGATATATGGAAGATAAAATCATTGACGAATTGCAAAAGCATGGCTTTTCAAAATACGAATGCAAAGCCTATATAGGTTTATTAAAATCCCCTGCCATCACGGGGTATGAACTGAGCAAGCGATCTAGTGTCCCACGTTCAATGATTTATGAGGTATTGGGAAAGTTACTCGATAAAGGAGCCATTCAAACGGTTCCTTCAGATCCTATTATTTATAAGCCGGTAACTCCAAAACAACTGCTTTCTCGTCTGAAGGAAGAGATGAATGCGTCATTAGAATTATTGGAAACGTCACTGTCATCTTTGGAAAGTGATCAAAAAATAGATGTCGTAACTAGAATTGTTCAGTATGAGCATATTGTTCAAGAAATGCTGTCAATGATCCGGCAGGCAGAAACAGAGATTTGGCTATCGATTTGGTCTCCAGTGTTGAAGGACATTGAAAAAGCTGTAAGAGAAAAAGAAGGAACCATTCCAATTTTTACAGTATTATTTGGAGCTGAAGATAAGATATTGGGGCACACCTATCATCACAACTACATGGCACCAGATATTGTGAGTAAACGTATGGGCGGATACCTTACTATACTCGTAATTGATGAGAAAGAAGCTCTGATTGCTAAGTTTAGTGATAAAGGTTCAGAGTGGGCTGTAAAGTCAACAGACCCTGCACTTGTTTTAATTGCGACCGAATACATTCGCCACGACATAATGGTAGAAGAAATTACACAGGCGTTCGGACCAGAAAAGCTGGATGAAATGTGGAAGGCACGCGAAGATTTGATTCATGTAATGACAGGGAAGAACAGCTTGGTATAGAGCTGTTTTTTTATCACACTATATTAGTGGTTAGATTAATAACTACTAAGGGGGGAGTTTACATGTACGCAAAATTGAAATTTGCCATCTCTATGGCTATATTTGGTTCAATCGGTCTTTTTTCACTCAAAACAGGTTTGCCCTCAATTGAATTAGTGTTTATCCGCTGCCTCTGTGCCAGCCTTCTTCTAGGTGCAATATGGGGAATCGGTACACTAAAAACAAAACAGCAGAAGCCTAACTTTATTCCACGCAGGGAATATGTACTAGCATTATTATGCGGTGTTTTTCTTATAATAAATTGGGTTTTCTTCTTTCGTTCTTTAGAGGTCATGCCAATCACAGTAGCGGTATCTATTTATCATCTAGCACCTGTTATTGTCCTTCTTCTAGGTTCCTTTATCTTTAAAGAGAAAATAACGAAGACTGGACTGGTCTTTTTCCTTATTTGTTTTTTAGGCACATTGTTAGTCGGAGGAATTCATCGTTATGCTACCATTGCAGAGTTTGTATCAACAGGTGTGATATGGGCGTTTGCAGCAGCCTTCTTCTATGCACTTACTTCAATCACAGGTAAAGGAATCCAATCGCTTAGTCCTTTATCAACAACAGTTATTCAAACAAGCTTAGGTGTTTTATTGTTGATTCCATTTGTGGATTGGTCAAACTTTATGCATCTTACCTTTGAAAACTGGTTATATATCCTTATAACAGGATTTATTCATACCGGATTAGTGTTCTACTTATTTTTCAGCAGCTTAAGAGAATTAAAAGCTCAAACCATTGCAATATTAGTCTTCGTTGATCCAATTGTCGCCATCTTGCTCGATGTTACTATATTGAACTATCGCCCGGATATCTACCAACTTCTCGGAATTCTGCTTGTATTTGTGGGGATTAGTTATTCTCCAAAAAAAGAAAAAGGGATAGTGAAGACGTAAAAGCATGAGATTTCGTTCTAGAGGAGAGGGGAAATAGTATGGAATGCCTTTGCGAACAAGATAAACCATATGATTTAAAAGTGGAGGGTGATGATGCGGCAGACCCTATAGGGTGCAATCAATGGATATCCCGAATTCGAACAAGTTAAAAAGAGAATTGATCAAATGGGCAACTTTGTACGGAATGGATTGACTGGGATATAGATCAATTTCGTCCTATCCGAGCAAAAGTGTGGAATTGCGATTCTTTTTAAAAGAAATCGCTTTTTTTATGGTGTTTAAGAGTAGTATCTAATGATTAAATCTAATGGGATGAATTTGATGACCATTGCCAGTTGTAAATGTGGATGTTTAGCAATCGTTTCACTCCTTACGCCCATCTAGTGGAATACTTCCCAGCAGTTATAACAAATTACAATTGAATTGTTTAATAATTTAAAATGAAATATATAATGTTTTTCTATTTTTGTAAAAATAATCTATAAATCTGTTTACCTATTAATAATTCAATCGTTATACATGAGGGAGGGGCGATATGAATGATGCATTCGGAAAAAAGTTACAGCAAAAATTGCACCCAGTCTACCTAACCTTAATAAAAATGGGGGCAAGTAAAGAGGATGCTGAAGATATTACACAAGATACAGTCATTCAATTCCTCCAGTATATTGATGGAATTGATATTGATTTTGCACAGGCCTGGCTATACCGGGTAGCGATTAATAAATATTATGATTCGCTAAAGAAAAAGAAATCGCATGATCAATACATATTGGCATTTGATATGAACCAGCTGTTTGAATTTGACACACCGGAGCAATTATTGTTGCGCAGTGAGTTGCAGCAAGATATTCAACAGGTTTTGAGACAGCTAAAACCAAAAGAGGCGGAGCTGCTGATCATGAAATACAGCGCAAATTTTTCATTAAAGGACATTGCGCTGTTATATCATACTTCTGATAAAACGATAAAAACACAGTTGGCAAGAGCGAAGCAGAAAATGGTGAAACTACTGGAGGAGGGAAGAGAGAATGAAGGATGAATCAATGTTTGAGCCAGATGATGATTTCTCAGATTTAGTGAGAAAGGCCAAACGGAAATCGATTAAGCGAAGCGTTATTATATCCTTGCTGGTCACACTTACCGTTTTAATTCTTTTATGGGCACTTTTGTATATTGGTCAATATTTTATGTATGAAAGGATGCTTAAGGACACAGATGAAACCAATGACTATTATCAGATGTATGGTGCAAATGTACATTCAAATGGAGCAACCTTTGATTATTTTTTCGTAGCAGGCCGATCTCATGCATATGCCTATAAAGAGGTGAACGGCCATTTAATCAATTGGGATTCAAGAAGTACATTTCACACGATTCTAGGAACGAAGGCTGTTTTAAATACATCATCCTTTATAGGAGTGGATGAGAGCTCCTATAAAAATGATTACAAAATGGTGAAATTTCATCTGCCTAATGAAGAGGCAGTTTATGACGACTTGAGCTATTTGAGAACATTGCCGGAATTTTATAGTGTAGAAATTGGTTTATCCTTTCATGAAGAAATACCGATTAGTGAAGTTGTTAAAGCCTTTCCAACAGCCAGCTGGGTTTGGCTGCTGCAGGACGATTTATATGAAGAGGCGTCATCATTCAAAGACATGAACCAAGGAGTTTCTTTATCGTTTAAACAAGATTTTAGTGAAATTGATGGAGACGAAGCACTTGGTTTTTCAATCGAACAAAATGCTTCTTTTGAAGAATCAGCAAAACAATATACAACATTTCTTCAGGAAAGGTCAGATCACGTCTCGGATGCAAAAGAAGTGCTGAAAACATTGGAACAATACGACCTTGATCAAATTCCGGTAGCAGGAGTCATTTTAACAGGAACAGTAGAAGAAGTTTTGCCCTACACAACTAAAGAACCGGTAAGCGTAGTTCGAACAGGCGTAGTTATCCCATACTAGGAGGAAGAAAATCATGAAAAATTTATTAATGATTATTGTCACAGCCCTCATTCTATTTGGTACGGTGTTTTTAAGGAATGGCCTAATATCTCTAAATACGGTTTTATTTGTGGGGATTATCATAATGATTGTCATTTTATTCGTATTCATTGTTTCTAAAATTTATCCAGATCATGTCGTAATGATGGGTTTAAGTATTTGTGGATTTACTCTTTTATTATTCGTACCATGTTTAGCTACATTATCAGACCTGACGGAACCACTAAATAGTGCTGCATTTAATCGATATTTATTAACATTTATGATCGTACCTGTTCTTTGGATTGGAGCAGTTATCTTAGCTTATCGCCGCTCATTTATTGCCAATTAAAGAAATAGCTGCCCAGTCTAGGCAGCTATTCGTCTTCATTAGCTTCCCATCGTATAACGGGAGGATGATGATAATAACTTATTAAATCTTTAAAATGTCCGAAGAAGTACTCTTCTTTTATATAATTTCTTGGTATCTGATAGATGATATCTCCCTCATTGTCATAAAAAACAAAATGCCATTGATTAATAGGGAGGAGGCAAAATCGATCTTTAACCAAGGGCCGGATTTTTTCGAAATGGACAGATTCGATATGCGGCAATTGCACATGGGTATGATCACCGAAATGGCAATACTCTAAACTATGTTCCCTTAATTGAACGAAGACATTTCTTTCTAAAACCTTTGCGTGAACATAGGTCAGCAAGAGCCATATTGGTGCTATAAATAGGCTAAGTGCAATCCAATCATTATCAATTAATACAATTGAAAGAATAGATAGAACGAATAAGAGGATTGCGATTGTATGATGTTTCCGATTAAAGCTTGGTACGTAACTGCCAAAAATCCTTTCTTCATGCTGAGGAGTATCAAAGCTTTCCTTCAGCACATTGTTAAAATCCTCTTTATGCTTGTCCAGCGATTGTGATTCCCATGGCATAAAATCTGTATAGTTGGCATCCTGGTCCGAGATAGTATGAGGTGTCGGCAAACTGCCAGTATGGTATGGACCAATCATCATCCGCATCCAGCCCTTGCCTGCAAAAGCAGGATAACTTGAACGAAAACGAACGATATAATAAGTATAATTATCCCCAAACCTATAATCCTTGCGTTTAAACGATCCCATCACTTCGGTTTCATCCGGAAACTTGCCGACACCTTCTTCATGGTTGAAGAAAGTGAAGTCAGCTGCTTCAATAACAAAGTAATCTTGAATGGATAAGTCTGTGGGTAATGCTTCTTTTTTATATTCTTGGAGTACTCCATAAGCATAACCTGTTCCATAATTTCCTTTTAAAATATCGATAGCAATCTGAGGATCGGCGTCCAGCTTTCTTATCCACAGCATGATGAGATAAGTGAGTTTAATATAAGGGTCCTTCCATTTTAGGATAAAATCATAGGATAGGATTTCTTCATCTGTACAATAACTGTTTTTAATAATTAAGTAACCCCTGAGAAAAAAGCGCATCTTTGAGTATGTGTTTTTCCAGGCTTCTAAGTCATACTCCCTTGTAAATACCTCATCATATTCCTTGTAATCCTCAATCAAGACGGCCAACTGACCTGAGACAAAGTCTTTGTCTACATTTTGGTCGGAGACTTTAATATATTCATAAGCAACACAATATGCGAGTAAGTAATGGTAATATTCTATATACCATTCATGGAATACGACCTCATTCTCAATGAGCGCTTCCAATGCAGTAAGCATACTGTCTTTATTCTCAAATATTTTACTCTCTCGATAGACAGGGATAATCTGAATTTGAGAATAGAGCTGTTTGAAAAGTCTCTTATAAGCGGCAAGTGAATCTTCTGTATTTTTGATGAGCAAATAACTCATTGAAATGTGGATAGCTTCATAAGAGTACTGAAAAATATGCTTCTCAATGACTGGAATCATTTCATCTAGTAAAAAAGTGCCAGCGGCCATAACCAATGCCTTCGAGGGATCATCCCATTCCTCTCTGCTTAAAGGAGTCACTTTGGCAGCTTCGGCGAATAAGGTGAGGCAGTCTTCCACATCAATTTCTCCTGTCCAATCAATACATTGCTTGATAGCCTCGCGACGATCGTCTAAATCATTGCTCTTCATTAATCCTAAAATTTCATTCAACCCTGCATCCATAAGCTTTCAACTTCCTTTTATACATATATATGTCAATTATACTTCTTTCTGGTATTATGAAGCTATTAGATTTTTTAAATAGCACTCTACTTATGTTCTGATAAACTGTATTACGTTAACAGAAAGGAAGTTCGAAATGGCTGGTGAAACATTTACTTATTTAAGACCGGTGTTTTATTTGATTACTATTATTTTGTTTTGTAACTTTGCATACCTAATTTTCTTGAAGGATAAAATCAAAGCAAGTAATTACATAATAGTAAACTCCTTATTATTAGTTATAGTCGCAGCTATTTAATTATTAATCGAAGGATTCATTGTCGACGCATTCAGCATGTCAGGTGATTCGATATCGTTTTTTTAACGGCATTATCTGGTCTTATATTATTCATAGGTTTTCTTTTAGTAAAAAGAAATGAAAATTAAACTGAAACATAATCTATGAACACAATCGTTTCATACTCCATGGTACGGAGGAGGATCAATGAAAATAGCAACTGGCTTTTTCTTTATATTAATAGGGGCCTTATTTATGGGGCTAACAAGTAATGGATTGGGCAATGGTGGGAACTTCATTATGAATAGCACGGGTTTGTTGGTGTTCCTTGGTGGGACAAATATGCTTATCAAACGAGGTGCTGGGTTGAAATAAACAGGAAGGTTCCTATGATAAAAAAGTATTAATTGATTAAGGGTCTTTGTAGGAAATTAAAAAATGGTATTTAGCTATTAGCATTAGCTGATTTGGATGATGATAGGCGGTGATTTTTATATGGGGTTATTCTTTGAGAAAAGAGAACAACAGAGTGCGAAATCAATTGTATTATTAAGGATTTTAATAGTGATAACAATGGGTATTTTGTTGATTATGGGATTAATCAATGGATTATCTTTTACTTATTTCAAGTTTATTTTTATTGTAGCAGGAATTGGTTCTTTAATAGATGGTATAGAAAGCTTAGTTCAGCGAGGAAGTAAACGCGTCTACTTAGTTGAATTTGGATTTGTGATTTTATGGTTTACTTTAGCTTTTTTGTATTGGGGTAATTGAGAAGTTTTTAAATTAATAAATAAGGAAATAGAACAATTTATAAAGAGGTCAGTAATCTTGTGATTGAGGTGTGCATAAATGAATAATGATCAATATAAAGCGCTAGGGTTTACTTCGTTATTAATAATACTAATAGGGCTGTTTTGTATGTTTAAAATTGCACAATATGGAATGTACTATTATACCCATTTCTTAATAATTGGCAGTGTTCTGTTTGGTTTAGGTGTTCTTTTGGCAATCATGACCTTGTTTACATATTTAATTAGGAAAAGTGACAAATAACTAAGTGATTCTTCATTTTGAAGAAAATCAAAGGAAGCGACTAGTTTTAAAAAAATTCCGCTCACCTTCAAAAGGCTCCTTATCATACGAAATTACGGTTTATTTGTATTTCAAGTAATGAAACCCTTCAATAACTATGGATCGTTAGAGAGAATGACTGAAAATAGGTGTTAAGATGGCGGATTTTTAAAATAATGGAGGATGTTATGAAAACTTTCATTTACATGGTAAGACATGGGGAATCACCAAAGACTGAAGAAAATGATAGAACAAGAGGGTTAACGGAAAAAGGAAAATTAGATGCTTATCGCGTCACTGACCTATTAAAGGGAGAGGGTATTGATGTTGTTGTTTCAAGTCCTTACACCCGTTCAATTCTAACTATTCAGGAATTGGCTGACTGCTTGGAACAAGAAGTTTTAATTTACGAAGACCTCAAAGAGAGAATTTTTTCTGCTGAAGACAGACGATTATCTGATAATGACTTGTTCCCTTTGTTGCACAAGTCGTTTTCTGAACCGAATCATGCTTTAACGGGTGCGGAGTCCAATGCCGACTGTCAGGACAGGGCTATAAAGGTTTTAAAGGAATTATTAAAGACCCACCAAGGACAGAAAGTAGTAATAGGCACTCATGGGGCTGTCATGACTTTAATGATGGGATATTATGACGGCGGATATGGATTAGATTTTTTACTAAGTACGTCAAAGCCAGATATATATAGAATGGAATTCAATGATCAGGATTTGGTTGAGGTTAAAAGATTGTGGGGATTTTCATAATATTATGTTCCGGCTGGACAATAACTTTGCTTGGAGAAGGCTTCAATCAATCTAATTTAAGGAAAAATAAATAGGTGGATTTAACATGAAGTTTGATCCAGAATTATTGAAGGTTTTAGAACAAGAAATAAAAAAAGTGCAGATTTCTTCTTGTCTCAACTATACGAAATCAAAACACTCTTTCAATATTATAAAAATAAAAAATGGTTAAAAAATGATGATCACCGTCAAGAATATTAAATAGGAAAGGGTTTCTATTAAACCTAAAGAATGTATATCATACCAATAAAAATGAAAGAATAATGAAAAATTCCGAAAGAGAGTTGAATGAATGATGGATACTCAGGTAATTACAAAATTTAAAATAAACAAGCCAGCTGAAGAGGTGTTTGAAGCCATAGTAGACCCTAGGGAAATCGGGAATTATTGGTTCTCATCGAGTTCAGAAAGATGGGAACAAGGCAAAACAATTACATTGAAATATGTTGAATACGGGGCAGAAGGGGTAATAAAGGTATTAGAAATCAAAGGGAATAAGAAAATCGTTTTTTCATGGGGAGGAGAAGATGCTGAAGAAACAGTCGTTACAATTACACTAAAAGAATTGGATAATACGAGTACAATCATTGAAGTAAACGAATCAGGTTTGAAAGAAGATGACCCTGAGATAGTAAACAAAATGATAGGACAAAAAGAAGGCTGGGTATATATGCTATCATGTTTAAAGAGCTATTTGGAAAATGGCGTTAGTGATTTGAGAGCATCATTGGTTTTTTAATAATAAAGAGGCGTCTCTCTAGTATAGGGAATGCATTTAATAGTAAGTGATGTAAAACTACAATCAATGAATTAAGCAACGGAGGTAGAATCCTTGTAAAAAGTTGGTTGATAATAAATGAGAAATAGGATAAAATGAAAAAATTATTATGAAAATGGAATCCGTATAATTAATAACCAGACAATCTAGGTGAGTTGTCTTTTTTCTTTTTATAAATTTTTAATAGTTTTAGAGAGGGTGATTCAATTGAATAAAAACCTTAGACAATTGAAAAACGTTTCAGTGTTCCAAGCGCTTCTAATTTAGAAAAATAATTAGAAGCGAGGAATAATAATATGAAAAATCAAAGAATCATTAATCAATCATTTCTTTTTTTATTTATAAGCAACTTTTTAGTTTTTATAGGGTTTGAAATGTTGCTCCCTATTTTACCAGCCTATTTGTTAAGCATGAATGCATCTTCCATTCAAATAGGTTTAATGACAACTTTATTTACGCTAGGCGCTGTTCTAATCAGACCTTTTGTTGGGTACTATTTAATTGATAACCAACGGAAAAGTCTAGCTATTATTGCAAGTGCAGCTTTAATGATTATTACGATATTGTATCCTTCTCTTAATATTATATGGTTTTTGCTATTGTTACGACTTTTTCATGGCGTAGCGTGGGGCGTATCAACCACAGCCAATAGTACAATGGTAGTCGATTTAATTCCTAAGACACGGTTAGGAGAAGGAATGGGGTATTTTTCTATTTCAACAACGGTCGGGGCTATTATTGCACCGAGTATAGGTATCCTTATCTATGACTCTTTTTCCTTTGATATTTTAATTTGGTCGTCAGCAGTACTTAGCCTAATGGCTGTAATTGCGCTTCAATTTGTCTATTCACCTACTCCTGAAAGGCATGAGAAGCAACCATTCCGATTTTTTAAAGCAATTTTTGAAAAAGACGCATGGTTCCCGGCATTACTGACGGTTATTACAACACTTGGTTTTGGAGCGATTATTACTTTTTTAGTTCTTTTTGGGAAACAAAAGGGAATAGATCATATTTTTCTTTTCTTCCTTATCAATGCAACTATCGCAACTTTACTACGTCCGTTTACAGGAAAATGGTATGACAAAAAGGGTCCGTGGGCTATCATCATTGTGTCAGCAGTGCTAGGATTTTTGTCACTTGTTACGCTGTCTTATACGACCAATCATCTTCACCTTATGATTGCGGCGATTTTATTTGGCGCAGGTTACGGAACTGTTATGCCATGTTTACAAACATGGACGGTTCAGAAGGTAAGTGAAGAAAAAAGTGGTGCAGCCAACGCAACCTTTCTTTCCAGTTTTGACGTTGGTGTCGGAGTTAGCGCATTTGTATTAGGCATGTTAGCTGAATGGATTAGTTTAGAGACGATCTTCAGGGTTGTCAGTCTAAGCTTTATTGTTGTGGCTGTTTTAGTCTATAAGGATTTTTTAAATGAAAAGAAAAGGTATAAAAATATATAAATCTATCTAAAAACAAATCCACTTCTATGTTAATAGAGGTGGATTTGTTTGCAATAAAGTGAGGTCCTTTACAGAGGATCTACTTTTTTTGGTTAAAATTTGCTTAGCGCATAAAGTTTTCCGAAAGCCTAGGATTTTTTTAAATTTAAGTACCATCTTTTTGATGATATTTTTATCAAACCATATATTAAGATAATGGCACTAAGTACTATGAAATTATTCATATTCCAAATAATCTCATAAAAAGACACAGAGAACAATCGAGTCAATAAAAAGTTACAAAATGATAAAGTAACAAATAGAATAGTACACAAGAAAGAATAATTTAGTAAAAGATGATCATCTTTTTTCTTTAAAATTATCCACGTGCTTATAATGAATAATATAAATATACTAGAAGTAGCAATATCTAAGGATATAGTTAAATTCTTTAATATAGAATATGTTGCTTGATCAAGATTAATTATTTTTTCATACAAAGTATATTTATATATATATAAAGAAGTATACGTAAAATTTGCTATTACAACTAACACAGCAATAATCCACATTGACTTCATATTAAATAATTGTGTAATAGTATTCAATTTCATTGCATCTACTCCTATTTATAATTTATTAAACTATTAATTGAGGTATCACAGTGAAGGTATGAGAATAGTAGCCAGATTATTATCTCTTACAAGTAAACCATTCTAGGTTTGGACGAGTTTTTTGCGAATGTTTTTTAAATTCTCAGAACAATTTTTATTATATAGTAAATAAAATAGAAAACAATACCATATCTTATTTTTTTTTACATATTGATAAATAAGAAAAGAAAATGCTATATATTAGTAGAGTGGTTATCAATCGGGGGGTTTTAGAGGAATAAAGTTCATTGAAATGAGTCTCATGCTTAATTTAAAGAATTAACTCTACTTGGATCAATCTTTATTCAAAATGTAGTTTTTTGTTTTTAAATGATATGGATTAATGACAACCCTGTGATTTTTCAACTAAAGTCATCTTCTGTTAATCAACAGGGGTGAATTTAATAAAGGTAATATGAAATTGTGTAAGAACATGAGAACTTTCTATCCCTAAAACAAGCAAGCTACATTTTGGTAGCTTGCTTGTTTTTACGCGTTTAATTGTGGCTTTTGCGTCGAGGGTTTAACGAATTTAACTAATAGCCAACGTGAGATGGGTCCAACAATTAGCAACTGTGATGGAAGCGCCACGATAAGGTTTAGACCAACTGTTTTAAGATAGGTTGTGAAAATTGAACCTTCAATTCCTGTTAATAAAGCCGTTAAAATAACTCCGTAAACTGACATAATAAGAACCATCATAGGGACCATACAAAAAGCAAGTGCCACAATAAAGTTGATTTCTTTCGATTTATCATAAGGTAGTGATAAGGCAATTTTACTCGCTTTTGGCTCAACTACTGATTCTGCGATAAAAGCAACGATAAATGTTACGACAAATTGAATCACTGCACTCCTTACTGTAAATGATGAAAATCCGTGTAAAGCTGTGTTGTAAACTGACATAATAAGAACCATTCCAAAACACATAAATAATCCGAAAATAATGCCTTCCTTTTTATTACTAGGCAAATAAAAACATCCTTCCTTTTAGAACATAAATTGAATTATATATGCCCAAAAACTTTTACGTAAGTGACAGTTTTGTGACTTTTATTTTAGGCAATGTTAGATTACACTGTCGTTTTGACGTGAAAAACAGAATTACACTTGATAAATATGCAATATCTAGTCGCATTCATTCTAGCAGCAATGGGGATAGAGAGTGGAATATATTTGAAAAAGAAGGAAACTTTTCTTAATGGTATTCGTACAGTTATTTAGAGGATTAAATAGGAGGTTCAATTTTGGAAGTAAACCCACAAACATCACATAAGATCAAGATCGTAACTAAAAAAGAAACAAAAACAAGGACTTTCCTAAATATATATGGTGTCTTTGCCTGTATAGGCTTAGTTCTATCAATATTTACTGTTCCAATATCTATAAGTGAGAATATGGAATTTATTCGTGATGAAGAATTACTGATGGAAACAAATAAAATAAAGGGATTCTTAACTTTTATTATTAGTTCTGCGGTGCTTTACTTTAGTTTAGTTAACCTCTACTATATTCGGAAAAAGTAGATGCTTATAACAAATTGGGATTGAGTTAAATATAGGGTTGCTATGGTATCCTTTTTCTTTTTAAACTAAGGGGGCATTTTAGTGGAAGAAGCAAAAGTTACAGTTTGTTCGTACTGAACTATAAGAAAAGCGCCCAGTTTAATAATATCTCAAAGCGTATTTTACTAATCAAACCATCCCCAGTTGCTCCATGAGATGCAAGCCATTTGAAGACACCCAATAATCCTTGATTGTCCCTTCTATTACAAATAAAATAGTCATACCATTTAAAGCTCCTTTTTTCTCCTACTTCTGCCTGGGCACACTGCTATACAATTCTCTACGATAGGACTTACTTCAATTGTTTCTGGGGGATCAATGATATCTAAAAATTACTCACCCACAATCGAAGCTGTCATGTGAAAAAGTGGCAGGCTGGTTGAAGAAGAAGTATGACTCGGATTGAATTATTTTTTTTGTAATGTCATTATTAAATTAAAAGACTAAAGGAGATGATTTTTAATGGAAAAAGTTACACCATTCCTAATGTTTCAAGATGGTAAAGCAGAAGAAGCGATGGATTATTACATATCAATCATTGACGATTCAGAAATTACAAGTATTGTTCGCTATGGAGCGAATGAAGCTGGAGACGAGGGAACTGTAATGCAGGCTACTTTTTCCTTAAAAGGGCAAGAGTTTATGTGCATTGACAGTAATGTGAAGCATCAGTTTTCCTTTACTCCTTCATTCTCAATTTTTGTTACATGTGATACTGAGGAAGAAATTAACAACCTTTATCAGAAACTTATTGATGGTGGACAAGCACTCATGCCAATTGGTGAATATGGTTTTAGTCAAAGGTTTGGTTGGTTAAATGATCGGTTTGGAGTATCGTGGCAACTAAATTTTCCTTCGTGAAAGTCTTAAGTGCTTTCCTTAAATAAGGCTCTTTTCTAAAAGCTTGTAGTTTTTTCATAGGTTTTGATCTGACAAACCATTGATAACAAAATTGATTGGAGCGGAAGGTACGAGACTCCTGCGGGAGCATAGCGACGAGGAGGCTCACCGACGCCCCGCGGAATTGAGAGGAAATCAACGGCTATTGTGAAAAGCAACAAAGTATAGGAAACAGTCAAAATAAATCCTACCTTAAAAGCAACAAGGTATTACTTCATCAAGGGTAATACCTACTTCCGTCATGATACTGGACAAATCATAGTAATTAACAAGGTGCATGGCCAATCGATGTGGATAAAAAACCGATAGTTATGGTATTTAGCGTTCTATTGTGTAACGGCCGCCTTCCTTAAATTTAGGGAGTGCTTTAAAAGTGAAGGGCAGTTTAATAAGATACCTCCCATCTGTTTAATTGTTTGCCAGCTCATGTTATAATGAGGAACTTAGGATAATTATGACTTTTACTTATATAATGAACGGATGCCAATAAAAGCCTCCGCCTAGCGATAAAATATGGAGGTGTAAGAGAATGAATAAACGATGGACGATTGGTAAAATTAGAGAATTTGTTGAGAACAATTCGGAAAGTAAGTTGCTAACGACGGAATATCATGGTTTTTCTCAAAAATTATTATTTAAATGTGCATGTGGTAGTAACTTTGAAAAAACATTAACGAAATTTAAAAATAATAACCAACGTAAATGCGACGTATGTCAACCGCCAAAAGCGTCACGCTAAACGTATAGCGAATAACGAAGTGCCGATTTCTATTAAAGAGAAGTTGGCGCTATTTTTATTTTATAAGGGGAATAAAAGTGGGTTTCACTAAAGGGGAAGGTTAGACGGAAGTTTCTTCTTAAACTCCCGGAAGACTATGTTTAACAAGGGTTGCTGCGGCAGCCATTTTTTTTATATAGCATTAATAGCTATAGATTAGAATGAAATAAAATTACGTCAGATACAATGGATCTATGTTTAACATAGAGGTTAAACTTAATAATTCCTAGCGTAAAGTCAAAGAATACTTTGTTTTTCTTGTCCCTTGTCATAATATACGGTTAAATGCAAAGAATAATCAAGCATGATAATTATTCTTTGGAGGTAACTTTATGACTGAACAACATCCTCAACTTACTTCGGCTGAGATAGCTTGTATTTGGACTGCTTATTTGAATGATAGTATGTCCAAGTGTATTTTAGGATTTTTTTTAAAAAATATAGAAGACCAAGAAATCCGTACGATTATCCAATATGCTTATGACCTTTCATCTACACATATAGAAAAGCTTTCTCAAATATATCAAAGAGAACAACTCCCATTACCAATAGGGTTTACAAATGAAGATGTCAATATGAACGCCCCTCGTTTATTTACTGATACGTTTATGCTTGAATATATTGGGCACATTTCAAGAGCAGGTTTATTTGCATACGGAGGCTTTGTTGCAATGAGTGCTAGAGAAGATATAAGAGCCTATTTTACTGAGGGTCTTCAAGAAGTATCTAGCTTATACAATATAGGTGCAGAGGTTTCCCTTTCGAAGGGCTTATTTGTAAGAGCTCCCTACATCTCTTATCCGACGAAAACAGACTTCATAGACAGCAAAAAATACTTAAGTGGATTAAATCCATTTACCCCCAAAAGACCTCTCAATGCAGTTGAAATAAGTTACTTACATATGAATACACAAACCAACATTATAGGAGGAAGCTTGGCACTAAGTTTTGCTCAAACATCACCAAGTGAAGATATTCAAAAATGGATGATAAGAGGAAGAGATATCTCTAAAAAACACGTTGAAATTTATACAAAGATACTTGCAGATAATGATTTGCAGCCACCTATTTCATCCGAGGTTGCTATTACCGATTCAACAACTCCTACATTTTCTGACAAATTAATGCTATTCCATATGGGTTTATTAAGCGCAGTAGGGACAGGAAATTATGCAACAGCAGCAGCCTCAAGTCAGAGAAGTGATCTAATACTCAATTACGAACGTCTATCGGTTGAAATTGCTCAATATGCAAAAGATGGTGCCGATATAATGATTCAAAACGAATGGCTAGAACAGCCGCCTGGAACTTTGGATAAAGAGCAACTTGCAAAAAATAAGAACCATAATAGCTAAGATTCATCATGTCAAAGGAAGATTTTTAAAGGAAATCTTCTTATAAAGAGCATAACTACAATTTTTCATCACTAATTGATGGTGGATTGTCGTTCTGCTCTTTTTCCGCTAAAAGGCCTTTTCTTCAATATGAAGGAATGGCTTTTTTGACAAATATTCAGGGGGATTTTCCCTTTGTTTTTTCTGGAATGATAATTAAATCCTATTATTAATCTTTCTAATTAAATGTTAATATCATACATTTGGAAACATTAGAGTTGAAATTCATCTATTGAGATGATATTCTATATTTAATTATAGACTTAAAAGATCTATGATATCTATTATGGTCATCATGAAACAAAAGTACCCCCTATGCATTACACACTATAACTTAATTAAAAAGGAGAATAAATTATATGGAAAAAAAAGAGGGCAATTCCCAAGAAATGAAACGTTTAGCAAAAAAAATTGAATTCTTAGATAATCCTGAAAAAAGAGGAGATATTCCACCAGAAAAGCTACTGAAAATGCTTCCAATTAAGAAAGCTGATAGTATGTTAGATTTAGGTGCAGGTACAGGTTATATTACAATCCCTGCTGCAAAAATGGTGGAGGGGTCAGTTTATGCATTAGATATAGATTCTAATATGTTAGAAGTTATTAGCTCCAAGGCGAAAAAAGAAAATATGACAAATGTCAAACCTATTAAAGGTAGTATTGATGATATTCCACTACAAGACAATTCAATTGACATTGCACTAGCTTCATTAGTTCTACATGAGGTTCAGCAGTTATCTCATTCTTTACAGCAAATTAAGCAAGTACTTAAGGATGATGGATATTTCGTATGTATTGAATTTGAAAAGAAAGATCATCCTACCGATACCCACCCTAGAATAGCCTCTTCGGTTATGGAACAAGAAATAAAGAATGCAGGATTGAGGGTAATACAGAAATTATAT
Source organism: Cytobacillus purgationiresistens (assembly GCF_030813235.1). Classification (GTDB taxonomy): domain Bacteria; phylum Bacillota; class Bacilli; order Bacillales; family Cytobacillaceae; genus Cytobacillus; species Cytobacillus purgationiresistens. The sequence continues at coordinate 90,890 of NZ_JAUSUB010000016.1, forward strand.
CCAACAGATGTTATATACATGATCATTGCAAAGAAATAATTACTCCCCATTCTTTACAACTTTATTGTCATTTAATCAGTAGCAGAAAATCGAGATCTTACTCAGGGTAATTTCGCCAATGGAACACTATCCTTTTTCAACTAAAGTGGGCATTCCTTAAATAGAGGGAATGCCTTTCTTATTGTAGAAAGTGGCAGTTTTGTTGAAGAAGGAATCTTGTAAGTTGATAAGGAATTAATAGTAAAGTTGTTTATGAGACGAGGTGTACTTAATTGCAGCCAATACAAATCGACGAAATTCCAAATGAAATAAAAGAATATCTTAATCACATTCATTCTATAAGGTTCCACGACAAGGCTATACCTCCAATGTAGGATTAATTGAAAGTAACCAAGGGCTTTATGCGCTAAAAAGAGCAAAGGGAGAATTATTTTGTTCTTGGTTAAATAGAGAAATAGCTGTCTTAAACTGTTTGACTAATGAAACCACCAAACTACCTATTCCAAAAGTGAAGAAATTCGTTGAACAAAAATCCCAGAGGGAATCCTGGGCTCTCATTGAGTTTTTGGAAGGGGAAACTCTAAGAACTGCTTTATACAATGAGAAAAACAAGGAGAAACGCCAAGAATTGTTATTTAACTTTGGTAATCTCTTGTCTCAACTCCACTCAACCTCTTGCCCCAATGAACTAATGTATGAACGGCAGTGGCTTGACGAACTGCTATATCAGGCAGAATATAATTTGAAAAATTACAAGGTGGATGGAACGGAGGAATTATTAGAAAGAATTAAAACAAATAAACCTAATGTCTATAAACAAACGTTAATTCACGGAGATTTTACGATTGATAATGTTTTAGTCTCGGACGGAGTAATTACAGGCGTAATCGATTGGAGTGCTGGAGCTTATGGTGACCCAAGATATGACCTATCATTAGCTATGCGTCCTAAACCTAATGCATTCGAAAATGAAACGGACAAGCATATTTTTTTTGAAGGGTATGGAGGAAAGGTGATTGATAAAAACGTATATGATTATTTTGTGAATGGATTAAATGAGTTCTTTTGATATTATGATTTTTAAATTTTTTCAATTTGATGGGATTTTTTTAACTTAGATAAATTTAAGAAGGGAATGAAAGTTAGAAGATCGGCTCAAGGAAGGGGTTTCCATCTACTGTTTACTAACGGGATCTTGAGTTAAACAATGGATTGCAGGAGCAGCTTTTTTTTGATTTAAGTGGCAGCTTGCTTAGCGCGTTTTACCTGATTTCAGATAAGAATCCAGCACATTCTAATCTGTTCTACTCGTTTTACCTGATTTCAGATAAGAATCCAGCACTTTCTAATCTGTTTTACGCGTTTTACTTGATTTCAGATAAGAATCCAAGCACATTCTAATCTGTTCTACTCGTTTTACCTGATTTCAGATAAGAATCCAGCACATTCTAATCTGTTTTACGAATTTTACCTGATTTCAGATAAGAATCCAGCACATTCTAATCTGTTTTAAGCGGTTTACCTGATTTTAGATAAGAATCCAGCACTTCCTAATCCGTTTTACACTTATTTCTTGTAGAAATAGAAGTGCATTGTGGAAGAAAGAATTAACTAAGTAACAGTGGAATATTAGTGATATTTGAAACAAAAAAATCGATCTAATCATGTATAAATTGGTGAATGGAATCTGTTGCTATTAGACAATTGAGGGGAGGTTAGTAAAAGAAGAGATTTAAATATGAATATGGAATTTATTGAAATAAAGAAGTGATGCAAGTGCATAAAAGGCAATATGTTACGTGGGCGTTTCTTCAATAAGAGGGATCGCCTTTTCTCGTGGGAAAAAACGGAAGTTTAATGTAATAAAAGTAATTGTATAATAACATTAATTTCAGAATAAGAAGAATGTTAGTTAGGAGGAAATCATAAATCATAAACACTTTTAGGCGCTTTAATTATAAGGATATCATGGTTGATTTCTTTGTTAAAAAGTGGATTTTCTTTTGCTATCTTCAGGTTTTGGGTCGAATGTCTGGTGAAATACCAAAAGTTGAGTTATATACTCTTCTTGATAATTTTTATGTACCACTGCTTTTCATTGTTGGTCCTAATACTCATCTGTATTTTTTCGGAAAAAATAATCGACTAGAAACCAACGGAAGTGTTAAGCAGCTTTTAAATAATTTATAATTATCATATAATAGTTATATGTTTTAATCTATAAATAATTGTAATATTTATGATATGGTTATAATTGAGACAGAAAAGGTATGTGACGGACGGTCGGTCTTGGATTGATGTAACACCTAAGCAGGAGCGCCTACATCCTTTCTGCGAATATTAGGGGTATAAAGGAAGGTAAAAATGAGCCACAGAGAAACTAAAACAGACGTTATCTTAATTGGTGCTGGAATCATGAGTGCGACTTTAGGGACACTTTTGAAAGAATTAGTACCTGACTGGAAAATTACAGTATTTGAGAAGCTCTCAAAAGCAGGAGAAGAAAGCTCGAATGAATGGAATAATGCGGGAACGGGGCATGCCGCATTGTGCGAGCTTAACTACACGGTCGAAAAGCCGGATGGATCTGTAGATATTAGTAAAGCTATCAATATTAATGAACAGTTTCAGGTTTCAATGCAGTTTTGGTCTTATCTTGTAAACAGTAAGCTGATAAATAATCCACAGGACTTTATCATGCCATTGCCTCATATGAGTTTAGTAGAAGGGGAACAAAATGTAACGTTTTTAAAGAAACGTTTTGAAGCGCTTTCAAACAACCCTCTGTTCCAAGGAATGAAATTTTCCGATGATCCGAAAAAACTAATGGAATGGATTCCGCTAATTATGCAAGAACGCACATCGAATGAACCTTTAGCGGCAACAAAAATCGACTCTGGAACAGATGTTAACTTTGGCGCTTTAACGCGCATGTTGTTTGACCACTTAGAGAGTAACAATGTCGATTTAAACTACAACCATAGTGTGAATGATATTAAACGTACTAGAGACGGCTTGTGGGAATTGAAAGTGCGGAATCTCGATAGCGGTACTGTCGAACGGCATACTGCAAAATTCGTCTTTATCGGAGGCGGCGGAGGAAGCCTGCATTTACTGCAAAAATCTGGTATTCCTGAAGGGAAACATATTGGAGGATTTCCAGTAAGCGGGATATTTATGGTGTGTAATAATCCGAATGTTGTAGCGCAGCATCATGCAAAAGTATACGGCAAAGCTAAGGTTGGTGCTCCTCCAATGTCTGTTCCGCATCTTGACACACGGTTTATCGACAATAAAAAAGCATTATTATTTGGACCGTATGCCGGCTTCTCACCAAGGTTTTTAAAAACTGGTTCAATGTTTGATTTGGTAACTTCCGTAAAACCGGATAATCTCTTAACTATGTTGTCGGCTGGTGCAAAAAGCATGTCATTGACAAAATACCTAATACAGCAAGTTATTTTATCAAAAGAAAAGAGAATGGAAGAGCTACGTGAGTTTATCCCGAACGCCAAGAGCGATGATTGGGATTTAGTAGTAGCGGGCCAACGTGTGCAAGTGATTAAAGATACTGAAGCTGGAGGTAAAGGAACGCTCCAATTTGGTACGGAAGTTGTTAGTGCCGCTGATGGATCGATAGCAGCATTGCTCGGCGCCTCTCCAGGTGCTTCTACCGCTGTTCACGTCATGCTGGAAGTAATAACAAAATGCTTCCCTGAACACATAAGTGAGTGGGAACGGAAAATTAAAGAAATGATTCCTTCTTATGGCGTGTCACTATTGGAAACTCCAGATCTGCTGCGCGAAGTTCATACTTCAACAGCGCAGTCGCTTGGTTTAAGCGAAAAAAAACGGACCTTAAGTTAAATCTTTGGTTGTAGAAACAAAGGGATTGAATGAAAAGGTTTAAGCATCATTTTTCATAGTAATTAATAGAAAATCATTGAAATAGAATACCGAATCTTTGATCTATCTTTGGGATCAAGGGTTCTTTTTTTGAAAAATTCGCTGGTTGACTCTAAAAGGCTAAGATTTGCTGTGACTAATATTGTTGATACAGAAAGTGAGACGAGGAAGCCTACAAAGTTAAAGCCACCGTGGTTTAAAACACAGTGGCTTCTTTCAATACTGAGTTACTCTTCCGCTTCTTTGTATGGTTGATGTGTAATTGCAAAGAGTAGAAAAATCAATTTTATGCTATAAAAATATAAATAATAAACATACAGTTTTACAAAATTAATGCGCATTCATTTCTTCTGCGATTTCTTCTCCATTTAAATTAGAAGGATAATAAGTTGGCCAATTATCTAATCTATTTAAAAGAGTGTCATGCTCTTCATCCCCAAAGTAAATATGGTAATGTTCTGCTTCTGTAGGATAAATACCATGATCACTGAATTGTACATGCTTTGGCACTCCATTTACTTCTCCAACTAAATTAAATAAATAACGAACTCCTCTATTTCCAGATTCATAAGACAAAGTTTCGTATCCATGATACCTATATTCTCCTGTTTTTCCTTCACCATTTTTATAAAAAGTCATAGTATTATCTTCAATAACTATCCGTTCAATTTCTGTATCATACCCAACTGTATAATATTCTCTGTATTCTTCAAAGGTTTTATCTTTGTTTGTTTCTACTTTTTTCTGTAAGACCTCATCTAAACTTCCATCCAACAAGTATGAGTAGACTGATTGCCAATCTCCTTCCCAATCTGTTAATTCTCTATCTTCAATTTCGTCATCTTCAAATATCCCTGAATATATTTCTTGCTGTTTTTCAGCATCGTGACTATGGTCATGGCTATGATTATGGGCATGATCGGTACTTTCAGTAGATTCATAATCAGAAGAAGCATTTTCAATAGGTGTAGCTTCTTTTTCTTGACATCCTGCCAGTATTGCGCCTAATAAGGAAAATCCAACTATTGCTTTTATAAGTTCTTTTTTCATAAATAAAAACTCTCCTTTTCCTTTTTAATAGTTAAAAAAAATGAACACAGATTAGTATTTTCTTAGTTAAATGGGTAATCAGTTGCTTAAATAGTAACAATTACGATTTACATTAGATTATTTCACTCTGAATTATGTACATTAGATCCTATTTAGCTAATGATCCTAAAGAATTTTAGTGGGTAAAAATTAACTAATGTAAGCAAATAAAACAAAGTATTAAAGAACTTTCCTAAGATTTATCCTCCTTAGTTATTTTATTAAAAGAAATTATGATACTTTATGCAAATCGTAATAATTCTTTTTTACACCTTTATGAATATACTGTGTTTTAAATCATCTGTCAACATAAATCATAATGATTATGATTTGCATTATTTTGTAATAAAATAAAAGATCGAATGTAGATAATTAAATAAATTTATAACAAAAAGATTGTGAAATAATTTACTTGAACAAACGGATGATTGGGTCAACAGCAGGCTGCTACGGCAAACTTTTTTATTGGACAAGGGAGGTAGTTAAAGAAGGATTATAAATTTTTAATATAGATATAGTATCTAATCCGCAATAATGTACTATATAAAAATGAAATGAAGATGTATAAATAAGTGAGAAATTCTTAAATAAGGAGAAGTCATATGACTTATACATCTTTTATTCTTTACAGTTTTATTATGACCATTACCCCGGGGCCAACTAATATTGTTATACTTTCAACGGTTCATCATTTCGGTATTAAAAAAGCAATGGAATATACATATGGAGCCACAGTTGCATTTGCCTTATTACTTTTTATTTCAGCTTCGTTGAATTCTATGTTTATATCAGTAATCCCTAATATTTTAATTTATATGAAGATTATTGGTAGTTTGTATATGCTATTCCTAGCTTATCAAATATACTCAACTGATTCGACTAAACCACCAGTAAGTCGAACAGGAACGTTTTATTCTGGTTTGTTCATGCAATTTTTAAATCCAAAAGTGGTTTTGTTTACTATGACGGTAATTCCTAGTTTTATATTGCCCTACTATGTGACAAGTAAAGAGATTATCCTTAATGTTTTATTAATAACGCTTATTGGATTTGTAGCTTTCCTCTCTTGGGTACTATTCGGTAAAATGTTTAGAAAGCTTCTTTTAAAGTATAGTAAATTTGTTAATATACTTTTGTCATTGTTCTTAGTTTATGCAGCCATTATGATATGGTTATAATTTGTTAAATTTAGGGGTGATCTGATGAATAAATTTAACTATAAAAAATTTCAGGGAGTGACTGCATTATCTGCTAGTATCACCGACTTTAAATATAAAAAGCATTCTCATAGAGAGTATGCATTAGGTGTTACTTTAAACGGAGTTCAGAAATATAATCTGGATGGAACTTCAATGCTATCATATCAAAATGGAGTCATGTTATTTAACCCAGAGCAGACTCACGATGGAATGGCTGGCGGTCATTCTGCCTTGGACTATGCAATGCTATATATAGATCCAACTATCATATTAGAAGTAGTAAATAAAAAAGAAATGATTAAATTCCAGAAACCAATTGTATATAATCGAGAACTAGCCTCAAGCATTATTAACCTTCATAACTCTATAACTAGCCAAAAAGATGATGTGTTATGTTGTGAATTAATTATAAATTTAATAGGAAAGGTAGTACAAATTGATCCTATAAATAAGTATAAAGCTGAAAATGTACGTATAAAGAAAGCTAAGGAGATTATGCACTCTAATTTATCAAAGACATTAAAGCTTGAAGAAATATGCATAGAACTGGGAATTTCCAACTATCAGTTTATAAGATTGTTTAACGCTCAAACAGGGATATCACCATATCAATATTATCTAAACTGTAAGGTTGAACGTGCTAAAAAAGTAATTGAAGACAAGAGAGACGTTTATATAGCTGTTACTGAATGTGGATTTGTTGACCTAACTCACTTAAATAAACATTTTAAAAGAATTTATGGAACGACAGCGTTTGAATATAACTCGCAGTTAAATTAGGAAGGAATTTGTAATATAAACCTTGAATCATTCATTAAATGTTGTCTCTAATTTCAACGAATAAAAGGAGAGATATTAATGTCATTACAAGTAGGAGATACTATCTCTTTTCAGAGAACTTTTACAAAAGAAGATGTTGCATTATTTACAAAGGTCTCTTGGGATGAAGGGAGTCATCATACGACTCCTGATGAGCAGGGAAGGCTTGTGATTCAGGGGTTGTTGACAGCTACCCTCCCAACCAAGATTGGAGGTGAAAATAATGTCTTAGCTCATACTATGAACTTTAAATTTTTAAAACCAGTCTTTACAGATGACACCATAGTATGCGAAGCCACAATTGAGAAATATGATAAGAAAGAGAATGGGAAAATTTCTATGCTAGCTTCATTTAATTGTATGAATCAACACAGAGTAGAAGTGATGAGTGGAAACTTTGCAGGAGTAATATTGGAGTTAGGAAATAAAATATAGTCATTAATGATAACGATTTTAACGAACGAAGGTTAGGATGCTAAGATTCATCTATAAAGTAGAAACATAAATCATTAGGAGGATCACGTAGTGATAAATTCTCAAATAATGTTTTTGGAAAGAAAATTTCCTAGTGCCAATATGGTTCTTGTTGATGATCAATTTCCCATCCTTATAGATACTGGTTTTTGGAAGTGATGCACTAGAGACCGAAAGTTTATTAACTGAAGCTGGAATATCCCCAGAGAATTTACATTTGATAATAAATACACACTATCATAGTGACCATGTAGGTGGAAATCATCACTTTCAAGATAAATATATAAAACTAAGATTGCGGCTCATAAATGGGATGCAGACCTTATTAATTTATGTAGGTATGAATCCTGTAGTGCAGAGTGGTTAGATCAACCTGTAGAACCATAGTTAATATTCGACTTTCTGAGGAAGATGAGATCGAGACGGGTAGTAGAAAACTTAAAGTATTACATACACCAGGACATACATTAGGACATGTTTCTTTATATTGTCCTGAAGAAAGAGTTTTAATTTGTCGCGATCTTTTTCATCATAATGATATCGGTTGGTTCAACATTCTTCGAGAAGGCACCACCTCTATTCAAATGTCATTACAAAGTTTAGATAATTTATCTAATTTTAAAATAGAAAAAGCATACTCTGGTCATGGACCTCAAATAGATAATCCTCTAGTTGCTATTGATAATGCAAGAAGTCGCGTTGAAAAGTAAATGATACTTATCCTGCTACTGCTACTTGGCAGAATGAATACTTAGTGGCATCTCCCCCCTATAATGCACCTCCCGAGCAATGGATCAGAGAAAACATAAGACCAAAAGACTGGAAAGTTGTAAAGCATCAGAATGACTAGACTTCTTGTCTATTGCTCAAACGTAATCAAATAATTACAAAGCTATTATAAGGATCAAAGATATATTGTTGTTCAACTTACGGGGGCTTTCTTTGAACAAGCCAACCAAAAATGTCGTTTCCTAAGCATACAGGAATTCGACTTTTTTGGTTGAAATTCGCTTAGCTTACAAAAGCTCCGAAATGTATGGGGTATCTCTGGAGTGCCAAGATTTTTTTATTATTCAGTAATATCACAGGACTTATCAGTTTAACTCTGTATAGTGAGGTTGTAGAATAAAGTAAGTTCGATAAAACGGATTAAATGGAAGGAAGTGTTCACCATGGAACGAAAGAAATATGTTGGCCATACTTTGTTACAATCTGTATCATTTGGAAATGAGATGTTAGCAAGTCGGTTAGTAATGGCACCAATGACAAGAGGCTTTTCGCCAGAGGGTGTCCCAGGAGAAAATGTTGCTCAATATTACCGCAACCGTGCAGAAAATGGAGTCGCACTCATCGTAACAGAAGGGACAGCGATTAACCATCCAGCTGCAGTAGCGGGCGCCGATATTCCCCGTTTTTATGGTGAGGACGCTCTAAATGGTTGGTCAAAAGTTGTCTCTGAAGTCCACCAAGCAGGTGGCAAAATCATTCCACAATTATGGCATGTAGGAGCAGCACGAAGAGTAGGCAGTGCTCCAAATGTTGACTCACCTCCTGTGAGTCCATCTGGAATGACATTAAGAGGCCGAAAAAACGAGAAAATTAAAGCTTTAACAAAAAAAGAAGTCACTGAAATGATTGATGCATATGCCGAAGCTGCAGCGAATGCGAAACGCATCGGCTTTGACGGAATTGAACTGCATGGAGCGCACGGATACTTAATTGATCAATTTTTGTGGGAGGTAACGAACAAGCGTACTGACGAGTATGGCGGGGATCGAAGCGAGCGAACGAAATTTGCGGCAGATATTGTTCGTGCATGCCGGAAAGCAGTCGGTCATGATTTTCCAATTGTCTTTCGTTATTCACAATGGAAATCGACCGATTATAATGCTAAATTAGCCAAGAACTCTAAAGAGCTTGAACAATTTCTCACTCCATTGGTTGAAGCTGGCGTAGATATTTTCCACTGCTCCACAAGGCGAATATGGGAGCCGGAATTTATAGATGAAGATCCATCGTTAAGCTTGGCAGGCTGGACGAAACGGATTACTAAAAAACCAACGATAGCGGTCGGTTCCGTCGGAATTAATCGCGCTTTTCTAAGCAATCAGGATAATGAAAATGTAACGATAGAAGAAAATCTTAAAATTATAGATGAAAAAATCAAAGCAGGAGAATTTGACTATGTTGCAGTCGGCCGAGCGTTACTCGCTGATTCAGAATGGGCAGTAAAACTCAAAAACGGTAAACTCGATCAAGTGAATCACTATACAAAAGAAGCCGAAAAAGAACTTATTTAATTACATGTAATAACCGCACATTTTTAAAACTGAAAGCCAGCACCGGTAACAAATACAGGCGAGCGTCATCTATATTTAACGATAATAAAGAATAGGGGCAAGGATTTATTTCAACTTGATTGGGCATTACTTCGCTATAAGAAGGAATGCCCTTTTATTATGGAGCTAAAGGGGCATCTTAGTTGAAAAAGGATTTTCATAAAGATGGTTTCCATATCGAAATGACAGTTAAAAAGTTCTTTTGAATTTGTACTAGGATATTTATCTATAATGAGATCTAAAACATATAATGGAGAGGAATTCATTGAATATTACTCAAGTTAAAGATGCATTATTTAAACAAGCCACAATCTTTCAAACAGGTGGTTTACAACCAACAGAAGAATTAGGAAAAAGTTGGATTGGTAAGGTTTTATGGGGAACGGAGGGAGAAACTATACCATCCAATTTTGACCCTATCTGTACAATATTTATAAACAAATTACCCTATGTACCAAAAGAATTAATAAGCTATCAACTATTAACAATTTATATGGATTTCGATGTATTTAATAATCTAAATATGGATAATTTAGTTTCATTTTTTAAGATAATTTGTTATACGAATATAGATGAATTACATAAGATAAATGAACAATCAACGAAGATAATACCTTTTCCATTAACTCCTTTATTTATTGATAATGATACTCCTGCTTGGGAAGATTCTAACAGCATTGCCCCCGAAATTGAAGATGAAATATCACGGCTTGAATCAGAGGAAGGTATGGAATATTACGAAGATATTGTAGAAAAAATATATTCCACTCATAAAGTAGGGGGGTATCCTTCTTTTACCCAAAGTGGAGTCTATTTTGGAGAAGATTACCCATTTGTATTTCAAATAAGTTCTGATGAAAAAGCTCAATTCAACATAGTAGAGAGTGGTAGTTTCTATTTTTTCTACAATCAAGAAAAACAGGATTGGATTGTGTACTGTGATTTTTATTAAGACTATGGAGGCAATACTTAAGCAAAGGCATTGTCCTTTTTTTATGGAACAAAAGTGGCAGAATAGTGGAAGAAGGTATTATAGTAACTTTTTTTCAGTTTAATATCTAAATAATTATCTGTTGAAATTAAAAAGCCCAAACCTTGATTAATTTAATCAGTGGTTTGGGCTTTTTGATTTGGAAAGATACAAAAAAGCAACAGGGAGTGAATCAAGCCCCTTGGATGAAAGTGAAAACTGCCATTCTCTTCATGAATATTTATCCTTAAGTTTGGCATCCATTTTAAAAGGGTGGTAAATGCAATGTCTCCTTCTACACGCGCAAGTGGAGAACCTAGGCACATGTGGAGACCATGACCGAAGGCGAGATGACGATCTATTTTGCGCAAAATTATCTAGATCTTCTGGATCAGTAAAAACCTTCTCATCTCAATTTGCTTCTTTTACCATCACAAGAACTAAATCTTCCTTTTTGATTTGCTTTCCACCGACAAGGATATCTTCTTTTGCAAAGTGTGGTCCAGCACTCGTTGAAGGACCATTGAAGCGTAATAGTCTTCTACAGTTGATGGAACTAAACTAAGATCAGCTTTAATCTTTTCTAACTGTTCTGGATGCTCAAATAAACATCATCGTACCAGTGGCAATTAAGTTAGAAGTGGTCTCATGCCCTGCAAAATAAGCAAGGTAATCAAGGAGGTTATCTAGTATGTAGTGAGGTATCTTGGTTGCATGAAAACCCTTCAGAATCAAGTAAAGGTTATTGGAATCATGGATATCTATAAATGGGAAATATTTCTAATGTAGTTAATCAAATAACTGGTTTTGATTACAAGTTCCTTTACTCATTTGTTTTACCAAAGAAGGATTGGCTCGAAGAATATTACAATCCCCTTAAACACTCCCTTTAAAAGATGGAGTAAAAATATGAGAATACAGCATAAGCTTTAAATGTTATTAAATTACTAAGACAAGGAATTTGTCTTTATCATTTCAATGACTACAGTTACGTTTTTTATGGAATATAAAAATAAATTATCTTAACGAGCTGATTCTCATCTAGGAGATAAGGGCAATGCTTTAACAGGTATTTTTCTTTTTTTTATTCTACAAATGTGGCAGTTTTGTTTAATAAAAATAAAAGACCCCTGATGATAAATGGAGCTATCAATGTTAGAGTGTTTTTGACCGTTGCTAATGGGATCACGAACGTTTTCTGGTGGTTCGAAGTCTTCTGGTTCGTGAATGACCGCTTTTTTACGCAGTCTAGATAGGAAAAAGTCTCGTCTGTCAAACAATCAAAAAACAGCTTCACTTATCATCGATTCAAAAAGAAATGAACTACAACTCATCACCAACCGTTTCGACTTGAGTGCCGAAGACCGATTGTGAAGATTTATATTCGTACCTTACAGAAAACCAAACTATTCGCTTTTATTCTTTCAACACATATTCTCTTCAGATTACATTAAAGTTAATAAATAAGAAATCACCCTTATCCAAAGGGTGATTCAGGTGGCTTATTTATCTAATTCAACATAGCAAATCATATTCATTGGTATAATTACTTCATTCGTATCTGTAATATAGCCAGTAATCATTTCTGTTACTACTATTACATCGCTCTCAACTTTTGTTAAAACACCACTTGTAAATGAAGAATATGAATATACGTCGATAGTTTCACCAATTAACGAATTTAAATGCTGAGATAGTGTAGGTGCAAATGTGTTTTTTCCCATAATTAACCCCCCTTAACTTAAGATTGTTACTGCTAAAATATTTTGAAAATGCATGAAGCATATTGTCGTACCTACTGTTACGACCGCATAGTCTTCTCTTACTACAGATAATACACCCGTTACTATACCTGCGGGGGTTTCAACTTCTACTAAAGATCCAATATGTTTTGAAAGATGATGCTTTAATCCTGTAAATGTACAGGGATCCGAAGAGCAATCATGATTGTGTTTTTCTGGGCAACAAGAAGATTTCTCGCTTACATGCCTACCTTCTTTCTGATCACATTTCATTTCAAAAGTGGGTTTTTTTTTGTTTTTTTGACAAAGCATTTAAAATACACTCCTTTCATTTCTTAATCAGTAACTAATCAGTAATTATTCTATGATGAAAATATCATTCTGATTGGACGAGTCCCTATATTAACGAATTTTCCGGTTATAGATTGTAACCTCTCCCTCATTAAGCAGAATTGAGTAAAATATGACTAGGTGATCATCATGAATTCAATAAAAGTACTTAAAATTGCAGGTCATTTTGGAACAAAACGTTGGTAATTGTCAAAATCTTGGCGATGCCCTGTCTGTACCCCTTAATGCATCAATTAAAATTTGAGCTTCAATATTCGCCAATGGAATTAATCATAGTGATGATCCCCCTAATGAATAACTTATTTTACATCGTGGGCTAAATAAAGGAGAAGCCATGAATGGATTGGCTAGAGCTTTATTTTTTGGTAAACGTGGTGAATTCAGAGAGCGAGGCATACAAGATCAGCTACAAAGAGCTAGCGCATTAAATATATTAATCAATGCAATAAGCGTATGGAATACTGTATATTTAAGTGAAGTGACAAAGGAATTTAAGAAAAATAATAACCTAAGGGAAGAATTGCTTCCACATACTTCTCCTTTAGGGTGGGAACATATTAATTTTCTAGGAGAATATAAATTTGATTCAAATAGATTATCTGCTAATTCACTAAGACCTTTAAATAAAAACTAACCAATATAAAAGCCAAATCCCTTAACGTGAACTATGCCCCAATCTTCGGACAGTATAAGAAAGTGCCTAAACAGCTAATAGGTGGTCCCGGTATTGTACCGGGACCATTTTCTTTAGTCCCCATTGGTAACGACACACATTGTATTCTACTATTTGTCATTTCACCGATTGTTCTCAACTTGTGAGGTTATTATTAAAACCTTTTGATTTAATAAATGCAAACTTTAATTATAAGCTTTTAAAAATAGCATAGGGTATTAATTGTAATATAAAAGGTTACCACCACGTACAGCACTTGCTTTGCTCTTCCTTCAATGAACCTTTCTTGAGAAAAAAATAACACCAGAATGAATAACTTTAAAAAAGTTTTTTATTCCTCATTAGACTTAGTGAGCACCTCTATAAAAAAGAACAAATAAAAAAATTCCCAAATTACCTTTATTAATATTTACAATGTTTAGAATATTGTGTATTGTATACAATATAGGGAATAGTTAATTCAAAAATAATAGGAGGGTATAACAATGCGATGAAGCTAAATAAAATAAAATCTGTTTCAATTGCTTCAGAGGTTTTCGATCAGCTCAGAATTAAAATTATCAATGGTGAGTTAAAGAACGGGGAGCGATTGGTTGAAATGGAGTTAGCTAATCACTTAGGAGTTAGTAGAACTCCTGTCAGAGAAGCTATTCAACGATTAGAACAAGAAGGTTTAGTAGAAATACTCCCCAGAAAACACTGCCTTGTCAAAGGTATTACCTTCGAAGCCATCAATGAAATTATCCTCATTCGTTCATTACTAGAGCCTAAAGCGGCAAAGGTTGCAGCAAGTAAAATCACTGATGAACAACTATTAAAATTAAAAAACTATTTAGAGCAGTCTCAAGTCTTCTTTCAACTTGGTAAAATTGATGATTTGATGAAGATACATGATTTGTTTCATGCTGAAATCATAAAATCTTCAGGTTTAAATAGGCTAGTTAACATTCTAGAAAATCTCCATGATTATATAGTTCATTTTAGGTTTTCATTTTTAAGTAGACCCCATCTGGTGGAAAGATCGATTAAAGAGCACTTTGAAATCTATGAGGCATTATGTAGTCGTGATGAAGAGAGAGTTGAAGAGGTCTTTATCAAACATTTAAGTGGAATATCAGATTATGCAAAAGTGGTATTAGAAGATAATTCACCTTTAGACCAAGAAAAATATAAAACTATAGAATAGGGGAAATCTAATGATTAAAACTGATACAACAAATATCCGTGAGGAAATTAAAGAAACAATCCGAGTGTTAAGTGAAGAGGTAGGGCAAAGGTTTGCGGGAACTGAAGGAGAGTGGAAGGGTACAGAGTATATTCACCAGAGACTTAGCGAGTTAGGGATAGAAACAGAAAAGCAAGTATATCCATATGTAGGCTGGGAGCCTAAGGGTACACCCGAACTGGAAATTATTTCACCAATTTCCAAAGTATTAAAAACAGCCTATCTACTATTCTCTGGGTCTACTCCAAATTCAGGAATTAAAGGAAAACTTACATATCACGGGGTCAAGGGCTTGATTCCGGGTGTTTATGATATGCCTTGTTACAATGTCTTAGGAGATGAAGGGGATATATTAGCTCAAGTTGTTGTCAATAGTGGGGGTGATCCAATTGCACTATTAAATCCAAGAGCAAAATTCCCAATTCCTGCTGTGGTAATGAGTTATGAAGATCATCTTCATGTTCAGGAGCTATTAAAAGAAGGCAAGAAAATTGAGGTGTTCGTAAAAGTAGAAGGAGAAATCAAGGAGTGTAAATCGGCAAATATCATTAGTCATCCTTATAAATCAACAAATACTGAAAATAGGAAAAAAGTGATTGTTTGTGCTCACTCAGACACTACATTAAATACGCCTGGTGCTTATGATAACGGATCAGGTATTGCTGGAATCGTTGAAGTAGCTAGAAGGTTAAGTAGCATTAATCATGATTTCCCTTTTGATATTGATGTCATTGCATTTTCCAATGAAGAAGTTGGTTTCATAGGTGCTGATTATTATGTGAACGATCTGAAAGAGAAAGGAACACTTGATGGAATCATAACAGTAATCAACTTAGACCAAATTAGTGCAGGTGATAAAGTATGGTCTTGGGTTGGTCCGGAGGAACTCCGTCAAAAGGTAGAAGAAAGTTTTAGAGAAGCTGGTGCTTACGATAGAGAGGACTTCGAAATTGACATTGATACACCTAAAGCTGGTGCGGATGAATGGATGTTCCATTTAGAAGGGATACCAACAGCTCTGCTTATGTTTTGGAGGTTACCAGACTATCATCGTCCGACAGATACTATGGAAAAGATTGAGTATGACAAAGTGGAACTTATTATCGAGACTGTTTTTAATTTACTCAAAAAAATAGAGTAAAGGAGGCTAATCATGTCCAAAAAAACTGTCCTTCTTTTATTGGCTCCTTCCGTCTTGATACTACTAGGTTTTTTCGTTCTTCCCTTAATTGTTGTTCTTAATAATTCAATTATGGATGAAACTGGAAGTATAACATTTCATCATTATCTTCAATATTTTAAAGATTCTCATTATTTATCCATTACATGGAAATCCATAAAAATCTCTTTATTGGCAACGTTCATCACCTTGTTGATTGGTTATTTTATTGCATATTTCACAACAAGGTATATTAAGAGTAAAAAACTTAAGAGGGTTGCCTATATTGTAATCATATCACCATTATTTACAAGTGCAGTCGTAAGGTCATTTGGATGGATGGTTATTTTGGGGAACAACGGATTCATTAACAATACATTATTAGCGTTAGGTATCATTTCAGAGCCCATAAAGCTTCTGTATACTGAAACTGGAATCATAATAGGTTTAGTATATATTTTAGCTCCATTTATGATTTTATCAATTACAACAGTCCTGGAGAATATAGACAGCAGATTAGAAGAAGCAGCTTCCGATTTAGGGTTAGGTCCTTTTCAAACTTTCCTAAAGGTTACGCTCCCTCTAACAGTACCGGGTATTTTGGCTGGAAGTGTGATGGTTTTTTCTTTAGCTATAAGTGCTTATGTAACGCCTGCCATGCTATCTGGAGGAAAGGTTCAGTTGATTGCTACAGTAATCTATGAACAGATGATGCAAGTGTTTAATTATCAGTTCGGTTCAGCGGTTGCGTTTGCCGTCTTGATATTTAGCTTTTTAATAATTGGGTTAAATCATTATTTATTAAGATCTGATTGGGTTGAGGAGGGAAGACGTTGATCTCTAAAGTGGCTATGTGGACAATAGGTAGTTTCCTACTTTTATTTCTTGCCTTCCCTTTACTAGTACTTATTAATGTTTCATTTACAGAACTGAATTATTTAAGTTTTCCTGGAGAAGGATTTACACTGAAATGGTATCAGAAGGTGTTTGAGGATGCATCATACATTGATTCCTTTCTCTACAGTTTCAAATTATCTGGGGTTGCTACCATATGTGCAATATTAATTGGTATTCCAGCTTCATATGCCTTGGCAAGGAATAATTTCAAAGGCAAGGGCTTTGTGATGAATCTTATTTCATCTCCCCTTTTGCTTCCTCAAATATTTTTAGGGTTGGCGCTGTTGCAGTTTTTTTACTACTTTACGAATAGTCCACAGAGTTTTTTAGCTTTGGTGGTGGCTCATATCATTATTACGTTGCCGTATGTAGTTAGAACATGTGTAAACAGTTTTATAGGTATAAGCCCATATATCGAAGAAGCAGGAAGAGATTTAGGCGCAGGGCAATGGAAAACTTTTTTCTTTGTAACTTTACCTCTAATGAAATCAAGTATTGTCGCAGCAACGTTGTTTTCATTTGCAGTTTCATGGATAAATGTAGAAGTGACAATTTTCCTAACTTCTGCTGACCAGATGGCACTTCCGGTGAAAATGTTTAATTATGTTCAGTATAGTATTGATCCAATGATTGCTGCTGTTTCAGCTATAACGATTTACATAGCATTTATCTTAATTCTTATTATTGATATGTTGGTAGGAAT
Source organism: Cytobacillus purgationiresistens (assembly GCF_030813235.1). Lineage (GTDB taxonomy): Bacteria > Bacillota > Bacilli > Bacillales > Cytobacillaceae > Cytobacillus > Cytobacillus purgationiresistens. The sequence continues at coordinate 108,436 of NZ_JAUSUB010000016.1, forward strand.
TGAGAATATTGCTTCAAAATAAACCTGGAACTAGGGGAGGTTCTATGAAGAAGATACATGTTTATTTAATCTTGTTTACGGCTGTTTTAATTGTACTTAGCGGATGCGGAAAGCCTATTCAACCCAATAATGAGGCGTCAGGAGCTAAAACAGATGTAAAAAACGATGAAATATCAATTGCTATTTTTGGTGGTGATTGGGGGGGAGCGATAAAAAAACATATCATTCAGCCATTTGAACAAGAAACGGGTATAAAGGTAAACATCATTGAAGGGAATTCAACTACAACATTTTCACGTCTATTACAGGAAAAAAGCTCTCCAACTATTGATATAGCTTTAATGGATTCTGGTATTTCTGAATTATCAAACGACGAGTCCGTTGTTGAAACTATCGATAAAAGTAAACTTAAAGAAAACAATTCTTTATTGCCAGAAGCATTTAATGGTAGCGAAGAAAAAGCATATGGTGTAGCACTTGGATATTGGGGATTAGGGATAGTTTATAACAAAGACGTTATAAAAAATCCACCACAATCTTGGAAGGATTTTTGGAATGATGAATATAAAGGAAAACTAACTGTACCTACCCCAGCAACTACAGGGGGCCTTCCTTTGTTAATGAAAATATCTGAGATTGAAGGGAATGCAAAGGGAGCAGTAGACAAAGGCCTCGATAAAATGAAGGAATTAGATGTAGTTGCGTACTTTGATGGCTCTGGTGCGGCTACTAATTTATATCAAAGCGGGGAAGCTTCGGTTGGGGCGCACTACGGAGGTCCAACATATGTCATGAAAGAGCAAGGTCTTCCTCTTGAGTTTGTCATACCAGAAGAAGGAGTATTAGGTGCAGGTAGCTTCTGGCATGTTGTGAAAGGGACTGAGAAAGTAGAACAGGTTTATTCATTTTTAAACTATGCTACTTCTAAAAGTGCACAGGAAGGAATTGCTAATGATTTGTATTTAGCACCAATTCATAAAGATGTTGATTTAGATGAAAAAATACTGGAAAGAATGCCATTCGGGAAAGATGGATCTATTCAGGATTTGAACATGCCAGATTATAATCTTATTAATGAACATAGAGAAGAGTGGAACAATCTTTGGAATAGAGAAATAATTGGAGGTTAAGGGGGTATCATTCTTGTCAGTTGTTCAATCCATAGAAGAAAATATTTTAAAAGAAACCGATGATAAGAGTTGCATCATTGAATTTAATGGCGTTACGAAAAAATATGGCCAGGCAACTGCGGTAGATAATATTTCACTGAGTATAAGGGAGGGGGAATTTATCTCTCTTCTTGGGCCAAGTGGGTGCGGGAAAACCACTACTCTTAGAATGATTGGCGGTTTCGAACTACCAAGTCAAGGAAGTATAAAGATCGACGATAAAGAAGCAGGGAATTTACCACCGAATCATCGCCCAGTTAATACGGTCTTTCAAAACTATGCATTATTTCCTCACTTAAGCATATATGAAAATATTGCTTTTGGTTTAAAACAAAAGAAAATACCGAAGTCACAGATAAAAAGTGAAACTGATGAAATGATTGAAGTTATGGGATTGCAGCAGCATAGAGAGAAATATCCAAGGCAATTATCAGGAGGACAACAGCAACGGGTTGCATTAGCAAGGGCTCTGGTTAACAAGCCAAGAGTATTACTTCTTGATGAACCTCTAGGGGCATTGGATTTGAAGTTAAGAAAGAAGATGCAATTCGAATTAAAAAAACTTCACGAGCAATTTGAAATCACTTTCATTTATGTCACTCATGACCAAGAGGAAGCATTAATCATGTCAGATAGAATTGCTGTCATGAACCAAGGAAGAATTGAACAAATTGATACACCACAGCAAATCTATAGTAATCCAAATACACTATTTGTTGCCGATTTTATCGGTGAAACTAATCTTATTGATGTAGATTCATTACAAGGATTGAATAAGGATATCCTATTAAAAGAGTTTCCACAACTGATAAATTCAGAAAAGAAACTTGTAATAAGACCTGAACATTTTAAAATAACTACTAAAAATCGCGTACAGCAAAATGGAATTTGTTTAGAAGCAAAAATAAAAAATGTTCATTTTGTTGGATCAAAAAAATTGGTTGTTCTTGAATCAGAGTCTCAAGAGATGGTTGTTAATATTTCTGATGAGGAACATATAGGACATTTAAGTGAAGATGTTTCGCTGAGTGTAAAAAAAGATTTGGTAAGAATACTATAAGTAGGAAAGCTCTGTGAATAAATTTTACAGAGCTTATTCTTTTTATTTTTTATTAAGTTGATAAGCTTAGCAGGCGGAAGACGCCCATTTTAGAGTGAGGAAAGAATGAATAGGTGACTTCCGACAGAGTCCTTCCCCTGAGGCCCAAAGAGGTTTGTTGTGTTTTCTTTGCTATAAGTTGTTGTTAATAATAAGAAAATAGCTAAAAAATTTATAGCTTGCCTAAAAGTCTCCCAACCTTGATTATTAAAATCCTTTTTATTCAGCAAGATACCTCGTAAAAAATCCAAAAAGAAAACCACCCGTAAAAAGACTCCCCAGTCTCGGGTGGTTTCCAACAAAAAACGAAACAAATAGGTAACCTCCCGCCTGGGCGAAAAGTTACTAGACAGGGTGTTCACGCATCCTGTCTTTGATATTATATGTCCATTATATCATAATTATTTGTTAATAAACTTAACAGCATATAAATAAAGGAAAGAGCATCCTATTCAACAGGAATGCTCTTGTTTCTTTTATATGAACCTTTACCTTTTTTATTTTTAGCAACACGCGTAGAAGGATTAGAAGCTCATTGCATTCTAGTATTTGTAATTTCACCGATTGTTCTCTTTTTCTTTTTCTTTTTCATATTTTAACCTTCTTTCCAGATGTAATTGAAAAAGACAGCCGGGGTTGGCTGCCTTTCTCTGTTTTGGAGGAAAATAAAATGTCGAAACTAAAAAGGTTGGATTAATCAAGTTAGTAATCACGGGGAGATGTGAAAGGAAAAACTTGTGAGGTAACTTACATTAATTAATAAAACCTTTTAATTCAATAAATGCAAACTTTAATTGTAAGCTTTTAAAATCAGCATAGTATATTACCCAAACGAGTAATGTGAGAAACCGATTTAATTAGTTTTGTTCTTTTGCTATCTTTATAGACTCTCATAACAAATTTGTTATTATAGTAACCATTTAGGGGACTATAATATGTATCAAAAGTATAGTAATATTTACTTTGTTGGGAAGCTGAAAAAATAGCAGCAGCAAGTACTGATATAACTTTTGCAGTTAATATAACACCCATGAGAGCACCTGTACCAGTTGGTAACATTAAGATTATCCCAGTAATAGCTAATACTGTAAATAGTTTTACATTAAAACTATTTTTATAAGATTTTACATGTCTCCAATTATAATTACTGAACGTTTCAAACTGAGGACTTAGCTCTTCATCAGAACTATATTCTGTGTCAGAACCTCCTAGCTCGTTAGCAGCTTCCTTCATTTCTACAAAAAGGTCGGCATCCGCTAACTCACTATTAAAACGTAGTTCATCTTTTGATTGATTGTATGAAACAGATTCTACTTCGCCATTTTCGTGCTTGATATAAGCAGTTTGTGTGTCTGCTTCAGTTACTAAAGTTAGAGTGTAAACTTTACCTTCTAATTCAAAGGTATGTGAATCTTCAGTTACTTCAGTTTTTGGTACTGATGGTGATGGATTACTAAGTGCTGCGTATGACTGCAAAGGTGTAATAAAAAAAGGTCCTCAACATTTTCCTATTTCAATGTCTGACGAGGTAAATGGTGAAGAAATCGGACCTCAAATGGATTTTCCAGGAACAGCAGGGGTTCTTAGCTTATGGGATTCAGGAGTTCTTCTTAAGTATAAATTACTTTAAATGTTAATAAATAAGAAATCACCCTTATCCAAAGGGTGATTCAGGTGGCTTATTTATCTAATTCAACATAGCAAATCATATTCATTGGTATAATTACTTCATTCGTATCTGTAATATAGCCAGTAATCATTTCTGTTACTACTATTACATCGCTCTCAACTTTTGTTAAAACACCACTTGTAAATGAAGAATATGAATATACGTCGATAGTTTCACCAATTAACGAATTTAAATGCTGAGATAGTGTAGGTGCAAATGTGTTTTTACCCATAATTATCCCCCTTAACTTAAGATTGTTACTGCTAAAATATTTTGAAAATGCATGAAACATATTGTCGTACCTACTGTTACGACCGCATAGTCTTCTCTTACTACAGATAATACACCCGTTACTATACCTGCGGGGGTTTCAACTTCTACTAAAGATCCAATATGTTTTGAAAGATGATGCTTTAATCCTGTAAATGTACAGGGATCCGAAGAGCAATCATGATTGTGTTTTTCTGGGCAACAAGAAGATTTCTCGCTTACATGCCTACCTTCTTTCTGATCACATTTCATTTCAAAAGTGGGTTTTTTTTTGTTTTTTTGACAAAGCATTTAAAATACACTCCTTTCATTTCTTAATCAGTAACTATTCTATGATGAAAATATCATTCTGATTGGACGAGTCCCTATATTAACGAATTTTCCGGTTATAGATTGTAACCTCTCCCTCATTAAGCAGATTGAATAAAATATGACTAGGTGATCATCATGAATTCAACTCCCCATTGCCAACAAGTTAATATTTTTTAATACCCCCAAACAAGGGCTTAAAAATTAAACGAAAAAGTGAAAAATTTAAGTCATGTATGCTTTATACATTCATTTTCAACAATTTTTTGTTACCCCATCGAAAAACAGGACAGGGCATACGTGTTTAAAGTAATAAACTTAAAGAAATTATTGTAATCTTGACATTTCTTTATTGCGTGTGGTGAAAGCTCCGCTTGTACTACCCAGAGGCAGAAAAGATGGATTAAAAACTATTAGCATAACTGCGACTACAAACTATGTTCTTAAACTAACGGGGGCTTTACTTAAAGAAAGGAAGCTCTTTTTCTTTAAGTAATAAATAGTAAAATTGATATAAAAAAATTGGAGGTAAGATAAATGATTGACATAATTCCGGCATTAATAACTCTTTTGCCGTTATTCATATTGGCATTTGTTTTAAGGTGGGTTCGCCAAATTAAAATAAATAGTGAAATTCAAGTTGAGCAGCACAAACAGATAATATCCCTTCTGCAAAAAATGGATAAGAAAAATTAACTGACATTGAAAATACAAAATGAATTGGACCTAGATTATACTATGAAAGCGTGAATTAAAAGATTGTGAAGGATTGTACTTAAAGAAAAGGGGCGTTTCTTCAATACGAAGGATCGAATGAGTAGCTTTGTTGAACAAGTAGGTAAAATGAAATTTGAAAAAAAACAAAAAATCAGGCTATTTACATATTTACTTCCAAATTCACAAAGTGTAAATTTACACTAATCGTATTTGGAGGTGTTGGCGTGAAATATGGTGTTTATTATTTCCAACTTGTTATATGTTTTTTTGGCTTTATAGTATGCTATATATTTAGCGGCATTGTAGGTAGTTATGCGATTGAGTACAATAATATTCCTTCAGAAATTGAAAAAGCACTCTTTGCTTTTAACCACTCATCTTATCCATATATTGCTTTATTATTTTTACTGTGGGTAATTGTAGTAGTTGTACTTTTATTACGAAAGATAAAAATGCATATTTGACTTGTTTAAAAAATAATATTGCTATTTAGTTGCATAAAGGAAACTACTGAAAGGTTGTAGAATACATTTAATAATAAAGGAGGGAATGTTAATGTTTTGGTTTTGGGGATTTGTCTTGCTTTTAGTCGTGTCGTTTTTGTTATTTGGTTATTTTATTGATAAAAAAACCGACCGTTATAAATTAGTAACTGATAAGAAGGCAAAAGAAGGGCAAGAAGCAATAAAAGATGAAACACAAAAACATAATCCACCTAATATCAACCACACAGATCATTGGTAAGGGAATAATTAATAAATGTAAGTTGGGAATGTGCAATTAGAGAACTTAACGAAGAAACTGGACAAAATGTGAGAGATTTAGAATTTAAGGGATGATTGAAAGTCAAAAACTTAGTGAATGGGACCATTAAATTTAATCCAGTTTACTTCTCACTAATTGATAAACTTCAACCATTTAGAGTAAATGGGGAAATATCGTGTATAAAGCTTTGGGACTTAAATGAAGAAATAGGCATGATTGATTCTTTGGATATAAAGGTATTCGAATATGTCTGAATTGAAATTGATAAAATTACAGCGATAGCTGCTAATCTAATATTGATTCAGCTTATAATTGGGAGTGTGGCTAAAGTAATAAAAGAGGAGAATATGGGTAATGAGTAATTGGTTGTATATTGTTTATGCATTAATCTTGGGAGTTGTATCAATATTCACGGGGGAAATTATTACTTTTGTTATGTTAGGATTTATTTCGTTAAGTTTGTTTAATATTAATTCTACTCTCCTAAAGATATACCATCAAAACAATGAGAAAAATAATAATAAAGGTAGGAAATAAAAAATTTATGTCAATTATAATTATTTATTGTACTAAAGAGATATTTTAGTTGATCAGTCTTGTTTAGAGGAAGGATAGTTCAATAAGAGGGTATGCATAATATAGTAGTGGAATATTTATTCATAACGTTAATTAGTTCCCAATAGGAGATGATTTATAATTGAAAATATATTCTACAACATCAAAATACTTTATACTGGAAATATAGGTTCTGGAGCAGGTGAATAATAAGGTTTTATTCGATTTAAGAATACTGTTTTAATAGTAGATATTTTTGCAACTCAAAGTCAGCACAGAAAATATAAAGAGATTCCGATGAAATTACACAAAAAGAAATAAACAATGTGTTTAATAACCCATTATTACTTAAACTATACTATGGGAAATCAAGTCTTCGAGGCTTGTTCAATACTTTCAACGCTTTTACATGAGTGAAAATTAAATAGGAGCTGATGAAAGGTGACACAGGACGCTAAAATGAAGGAAGAAACTATTTTCCATCACATTGGGAATAAAATCAAAACAGAAGATAGAGAGATTAACGTAATTGCCAGGCTAGAAGAACCGCTAATAGTAATTTTAGGTGACGTATTGAGCGATGAAGAATGTGACGAGCTAATTATGTTGTCAAAAGATAAAATGAACCGTTCAAAAGTTGGAGCCAAACGCGAAGTTAATCAGATAAGAACAAGTGATGGGATGTTTTTCCAAGAGAGTGAAAATGATACTATTATCAAAATTGAAAAAAGAATATCAGCTATTATGAATATTCCAATGGAACATGGCGACGGTATCCAAATACTCAAATATACTCCTGGTCAAGAGTATAAAGCGCATTATGATTTTTTTTCATCGACAAATAGAGCAAGTCTCAATAATAGAATTAGCACAATCGTAATCTACTTAAATGATGTAGAGCAAGGTGGAGAAACTTTTTTTCCTAAACTGAATTTTTCAGTATCCCCGCGTAAGGGTATGGCGCTTTACTTCGAATACTTCTATAACGATACAGACTTAAACGAGCAAACTTTACACGGTGGAGCACCAGTAATAACAGGGGAAAAATGGGTTGCAACACAGTGGATGAGAAGGCAGAGATTAAGATAAAAGCAATATATATGATTGATATTACGCTCTGTTAATGATTGCCGTTAAAAACGAAAGTATTAGCAGAAGATCTAGGTTGTCAATAAGGCAGTATTTTCTTATTTACAAACGGGATATGTTAGCGCAATCGGAAAGTAGAATTTATTAGTTAAAATATTTTTTGAATATTCATACAAAAAAGAATACTCTTTGAAGTTTTTAAACAATTATTATTCTAAACAGGACAGTGAGTTATTGAATGCAATTAAAAAAAAGGAGAAAAGGTATCTCATCATTATATCGAAATTCTTTTACACCTGTCTGTTCACGAAGTATATTATATAGGTCAACTATCAGTTTGGGCAAAGGTACTTGGAAAAGAGCCAATATTTGCGAACTTAATTGGTTTAATTTTTTTCAATCGTTAATGATTTGAAGAGCTTTTTTCTAATGCAACAAACGGGGCAGGTTTTGGAAGAAGGATATCATAATATTTCACCGAATTTTATTAGTATAGTTATTATTAAATTCAGGGAGATAAAAAAGTGAATCTAGGGAATCCAATTGCAAATGGTAATACAGCAGAGCTATATCGAATTGATAATAAAATTGTAAAAATGTTTAAAGAACATTTACCACATACAGAATCCTTGTATGAGGCAAAGAAACAGGAGTTCGCTTATTTATGTGGACTGGATGTTCCGAAAATATATGAGGTTACAGAAATTAATGGAAGACAAGCAATTTTAATGGAATATATAAAAGGCCAGACGGTAGGGAATCTCTTAATAAATAATATGGAATTAGCTGAGCATTATCTGAATGTTTGTGTTAATGTGCAAATGAAAATACATAATGTAGCTGTTGAATCAGATTTACTGGAACCAATGTCAGAAAAATTGCAGCGTCAAATTAAATCAGGAAAAAATCTAAATGAATTACAAAAGAATATATTATTAAGAAGATTGGATTCAATCCAATTTGAATCAAGGCTTTGCCACGGAGATTTTCATCCCTATAATTTAATATTGAGTAATGACAAAGTAACAATTATTGATTGGGTTGATTCTAGTGCAGGTGATATTCGAGCAGATGTATATCGAACATATTTATTGATTTCACAATTATCACTAGAGTTAGCTAAAATGTATTTATGTACCTATTGCAAAAAATCTGGACTTTCACAAGATGAAGTTTTTCAATGGGCTCCCATTATTGCTGGAGCAAGGTTATCTGAAAATGTTTCATCTGAAAACAAAGATCGTTTAAAGAAAATAATAATTGAACATTGTTATTAATGAATAAGGGCTTTGCAGTCCTAATTTGAGATATTATGTATTTAAGCTATAGGGAGATTCTATTAAATAATGGGTTGCGGCAGCCTTTTTTATTCGTAGTTTAGCAAGACTATTATTTGTAAAAAACTCGTTTATCTTTATTATTTTTTTAAAGTCTAAAATGTGGTTGATTGTGTAAAAAGGGACCTTTTATAGTGCTTTCTTTGTTAGTATTTGGACTGTTAGCTATTGGCTGCTTCCGTAAACTTTGTTGATATTAGTTAGGGTATGATTAAGAAAAAAAGGGGGGAATCTTATTAAATTTCTAAAGCCATTGGACTTCATTGTTATCTTGGCTTTCACGCTTTTGTTCCTTTATGACTACTTCCCTAATACCCTACTTGCTAATTCCATTCCCAAAGGTGTTCTAGTTGCACTTATTTTAGGACTATTCTTGTTTAGTCTTCTGTTTAAAAAATACAGAGATACAAACAATAAGGAGATACTAAAATGGGAAATTTTATCGACAATTTATATCTTATTTTTGATGGGATTGTTTACTATTTTAGGAGGTCAATCGTCTTCTGGTATTTCATTCGATAATGGATTTTTATGGATAGTATTAATGATTTCATTATTCGAAATTTTTTCACAGTGGAAGAAAGTTAAACGGATAGAAGCATAAGTGCTTATCTTAACTTCGCATATGATTAACAGTATAATAATTCGACTAATGGAAAACTCCAAGAAGCATTTGTTTGACACGGTCATCAAATTATAAATCACCAGATAACTTTTTTCCTTACTGACAAACGAAAGCCATCATGCTTTGCAGATACATTCCTCCTTGCTTTATGTAAAAGTCTTCATACATCGTTATCGATTCCCTTTCCAACATAATGAAACTGATTTTTTTTTATTACGAATGCAATGCTCTAAGACTGCCAAGACCTATTCTTCAATTCTACAATAAAAAATAATTTCATAGGCAATGGCCTTGGTCTGTATTATTAATCATAGTATGGTTCTTATCTAACTGAAGTGGCAATATAGTGGAGAAGATTTCAATATCCAATTTATGTTATCAAATTAATGCTTTTAGTTATCTGTGGATGTTGAAAAATTGGAAGCTTTCTATAAAGAAAATCTTTAAAAATAAATGAGCAGCTACAGCTGAAATTCAGTTGTAGCTTTTTTGTGTGAAAAACGATAATCGGTTGCTGCGGCAACCTTTTTTTATAGGACTATAGGGCATGTTAGCACAAAAGGCATTATTAGCGATATAAATAGTTATAAGAATTATTAATTTTAAGTCATTATCTATTTTGATTTTTTTCTAAATAGATAATGACTTTTTACGGAAAATATTATATAATTCTATTTAGAGATATTTCTAAATAGTAAAAGTGAGAGGTGTTATGGTGGGGTTTCCAGAAACATTTAAAGCACTTTCGGACCCTGTGCGACGAGAGATTTTAGTAATGCTAAAAGATGGGAAAATGTCAGCAGGAGAAATCGGAAAGCGATTTGATATGACAGGCGCTACAATTTCTTACCATTTGTCACAATTAAAAAAAGCAGGATTAATTTTTGAGACTAAGTATAAGAACTTCATTTATTACGAAATTAACATTTCAGTATTTGAAGAAGTAATGCTGTGGTTCTCACAGTTTGGAGGAAAAGAAAATGACAAGAAAAATTGATAGGACGTTAATTATTACTACTTTGATTTGTTTGCTACCTATTGTACTTGCATTTGTTCTATATAATAAGTTGCCAGATCAAATAGCCATTCATTGGGATTCTGCTGGAACTCCTGATAATTTTGCTCCAAAAGCAATTGCTGTTTGGGGATTACCTCTATTAATGGCAGGAATTAATATATTTTCATATTTTATGATACAAAATGACCCTAAAAATGCTAATGCATCTTCTGTATTAAAGCAGTTAGGATTATGGATCTTACCTATAACATCAGTGATTATCATTCCAGTAACTTTATTTAAAGCTATTGGTTATAACATTCCAATTCAAACTTTAGTCCCTGTGATGGTAGGTGTAATTATCATTGTGTGTGGAAATTATTTGCCTAAAAGCAAACAAAGTTATACAGTTGGTATTAAATTGCCTTGGACACTTCATAGTAAAGAAAATTGGAATAGGACACATCGTATGGCAGGTTTTTTGTGGGTATTTGGTGGAGTATGTATGGTTATTGGAGGATTTTTGAATATAAACTGGCTACCAATAACTCTTCTATTAGTAGCCGTTCTTGTTGGATTACCATTTATGTATTCATATTCACTATACAAAAAAGGCATATAAGTACAATTTTACTAAGGCCAACAAAGGGCTGGCTTATAGGTTTGCAGAAATACTTAACTTAAACTTTTGTTCTTATTAATGGGGTTTAGGATTATGGAGTGATTCAAATGATAGTAGTGGACTTGTGTGAAGCTTGTAAAGCAAGTGGGATTATAGTTGAAGAAACTTCTGATGATAATAATCAGCCTTACAAATTGTGCCTTCAATGTCACGATAGGTTATTAAAGCGATCCTTAAAGCCTCTCGAATGGTATAACTTATCGGTTGTACATTCTACCAATAGGTTTTTACTACACGATGATTTTTATGATGAAGATGGAGAAGCTAGCCAACCAGAAGAAGATGTAATTGTAACTGATAAAGATAAAGCACCAACATTGGATGATATTAAAAATAACTTAGAGCTTTTAATAGATTTTTCTATAACCAGATGGTTTCTTGAAGATGATGTAGTAAAAGCATTTAAAGAGTACGATAACCTTACGATTTTAAAATCTGTAAAATCTAGATTTAACGAATCAGAGAATTACGAAATAAAAACTCGAATGTTAGAAATCGTGACTGATGTATTAGGGACTTCAGCATCAAGCTGGGTTAGAGACCTTTGGGATAACTATGATAAGGAATTGCTGTACCCAATATCTTGGGCAACTTCTAGTAGTATTCCAATTGAAGAGGGCTTAAATAATGTATTTAATAAATTGGAATCTATAAAAGAAAAAGAATTGCCTATTGTAGCTTTCGGTAGTCTTTATCGGTTCAGATCAGAAATCATACTCGAATGGATGGAAGCTAATTGTACTATATATAATGAGAATTGGGGGAGGTTGGCAGCTTTATGCTTTCCTACCTGGGATAGAATGAAAATGTGGTTAATCAAAGGTAGACCGTTAAGTTTAATTGCTCTTGATACAATGGCAAACTGTTTTATTAGAGGCGGAGATCCCGTTGTTCAACAATTTTCTCCTAAGATACTTGGAACAGAGAAAAATGAAGTAGAACCAATTTTATTTGATTATTATCAGCAAGATAGTGTTCCTAGAGCCAAAATGAAAGTAGCTAGAATTATGGAAAACAAGGAAGAAATATTTCAATCAAACGAGACTAGTTAGTTCTTTTATTCTCAGCTCATTCTAAGAATGTATATTTATTTTATGTATTTGTGAAGAATTACTCGTAAACTAACGGGGGCGTTTCTTCATAACGAAGAATCGCTTTTCTTATGTCACAAACAGGGCAGTAGAGTTGAAAATTGAAACTACCACCTAACTTTGTATTCAGTAACAAAAGAGGCATTACTTATTTGACTAACTGGGGCAATACTTGATCAACCGGTATTATCCTTTTCTTATGGATGATTTGTTTGTTTGAATTTTATGAGGATTAGGTTGTCTGATGACAGCTTTCATTTATGTAGCAAAAACGGCAGGTTAGTAAACTAATTCTCAAAAAAGGGGGATAAAAAGTGGATTTATTACTTTTGTTTACTGTCGGTTTCATCATAATCGGATTTGTTATTCTCGTTTCTATGAAAAAAAATATGGAAAGTAAGCTCGCTTTTATAATAAGAAATATGGAAAATAAGAAAAGTTCAACTAAATCGATAGTTTGGTGGATAGTGGGAACCACAATTTGGGGGATAGTGAGTATCATCCTTATTGTGTGGTGGTTTTCTGTTAATATGAAATAAATTTGGTTATGGTTTTAGATGGAAGTAGTTCATCTTTGTGATGAAATGTACTTAAACAAACGAAGGCTTTCCTAAAATAAAGGAGAGCTTCTTCCCTATGTCACTATAGGGCAGGTTAGTTGAACTTTAATATGTACTAAAAAGATAGTATGATTTTCAGTGTACTACATTGAAGGGATGTGAATTCATGAGTGATTTAGAAAAAATTAAACTCGTGAAACCGCCTTTTCCCAAGCTACGATGTTTTTCTCTCAAACCTATAATTATCTAGGAGAGGATTTTCTTGAAGAAAAACATCGAAAACAAAACACCTAGTTTATTAATAATTGGATTAATAGGCTTTCCACAAATTAGTGAAACGATTTTTAGCCCTTCATTACCATCTATTGCTGAAGCATTTGAAACTTCTATGAGTAATGCCCAGCTTACAATGAGTATTTATTTCATTGCTTTTGCTTTGGGAGTATTTTTCTTTGGACGTTTATCTGATAGAGTTGGTCGTCGTAAGTCAATGCTTTATGGGTTACTTTTTTACTTTTTTGGTAGCATATTTTGTTTAATAGCAAGTGATTTGACGGTTTTATTAATTGGTCGTTTTATTCAAGCATTTGGTGCAAGCGTTGGTTCTATAGTGACACAAACGATTTTGCGTGAAAGCTTTCATGGAGTTAAACGGCATAAATTATTTGCTCAACTTTCTGCTGCCCTTGCCTTTACACCTGCCATTGGTCCATTAATAGGTGGCTTTACCGAACATCACTTGGGTTTCAGGTACGTATTTGCAGTGTTAGTTGCTATGAGCATTGTTATATTCTGCTATGCATTTTTGCGCTTACCCGAGACAAAACCGACAATAATAGAACAAAAACCTCTGCTACCATTAATTAAGAGAATAATTACAAATCTTCGTCTATGGTTATATGGCATTTTGATTGGCGGTATCAATGGTATACTGTTTAGTTATTATAGTGAAGCACCATATATTTTCACACAATATTTTTCACTAACAAGTGCGACGTATGGGCTTTTAGGTATTATCGTTGCCCTTGCTTCAATTGCAGGTGCGATGTTATCTAAACAACTTGTTAATCGTATGAAACCTGAGAGGGTAATCGTATTTGGATTAGGTATTATGCTTACTGGAATATTGTTGGCTACATCGGTACATTACTTACCTTCTTCAATACAAATGCCAATCATGATTGTTAATGTGTTCATTATATTGTTTGGAACAGGTACTGCTTTACCAAACTGTTTAAGTCTAGCTCTCGTTGACTTTCAAGATGCTATCGGTTCCGCAGGTGCCGTATTTAGTTTAGGGTATTATATGCTCGTCAGTGCCACAATCTACGGTATGAGTGTTTTCCATAACGGTACACTACTAGCGATGCCACTCTATTTCTTAGGGATTGGAATCATTATGCTATTAATGAGTCTATATTTACTGAACAAAAGTAAGGAATAACCGCATAACTTTTTCGATATGAATCCATTTTGGAAATCTAAAATGGATTCTTCTTATTGGGGAATTTATAATACACTTTCTTCAACTAACGGGGGCTATCGTTAAATAAGTTTCACTATTAATCTAGTATAAAAACCAGAGAAAAAGATTATACTAAACCATATAAGGATCTAGTATGGGGGAATAATTATGATTTTCTCAAAGGCATGGCAATTATATAGAGCGGATAAACACATGGCCAAACATTAAAAGCATATGATATTCAGTTATCACTACTCATTAATTACTTTGGAGATATCTCAATTAAAGAGACTTCTACCGAGTCGCTAAAACTATATTTAGGGAAAGTGGCATAGGTGCTGAAGGCATCTAGTTTATGTCACCGTATAAGATTTATAAAGTCATTGTTTAAATGGGCTCAAGAAGAGAACTACACATTCAAATAAATCCTGCTACTGCAATTAGAGAACCTAAATTGGATACACGTATACCAAAATTTTTAATGGAACAAACGCGGCAGGTTAGTAGAAGAAGGATACTACAACAACATGAGCGAATAGAGAAGTATAGGAGGGATACTTTGGAATTTGTAACATTAGAACAGAACATAGAAAAAATAAAAAATGCTTATAAAATGTCTGTTAATGTGTTAATTGCCTAATAGTCGGTAAGATAATTGATAAAGGAGGACATGTTGAGATGATTACACAAGCATCGCAAGTTTCTATTTTAGTTAAGGATCTTGAAGCAGCAAAACAATTTTATACCAAAAAATTAGGGTTCATCGTTCGAGATGAAATAGAGTTTTCTCCGGGATGGAAGTATCTAACCGTTTCACCGAGTTCTGCAAATGAAACGAGACTAGAATTAGTTAAAGCAGACACACCGGGGCAAGAAGCGATTATTGGTAGACAAGCCGCAAATCAGGTGTTGATTATGTTTTTAAGTGACGATATTGAAAAGGACTATCTTGAAATGAAAGACCGTGGCGTGACCTTTCATGGGGAACCGAAGAATGTTCCAGGCGGAAAAGGTGTAGGTTTCGAAGATTTGTATGGTAACGCATTTGACTTATTTCAACCGATTTCAAAAGAAAGATAAGAGGTTAACAGCGGAAAAATATTCTGATTATTAATAATTATTAAATTAATTTGCAGTGTAGGGGTTTATTGTACTAACGGGGGCTTTCCTTGAAAAAGTGGAGTCCTTTTGTTATGTAACTAAAGGGGCAGCATTCCTGTAATAACTGAAAATGCGATTTGAATGAAAAAAGACCTCTTGGTAAGATGAATGTGTCCTGAGCTGGCCAGCTAAAAA